>NZ_CP064703.1:8282500-8882500 GCF_023101085.1 Bradyrhizobium sp. 170
ACGCCAGCTGCATCGCACAAGCGCTAAGCCCCTGGCGCGTGTTCGTCCGCGAAGAAAGAGAAACGTAGACGGCGAAATCCCGCCAATGCAGCTCAACAATCCTGACGATCGTTGGCCACTGATGTTTCTAAAACGGTTCGATAGAAGCAAGCTTCTGAAGAACCATCCTTAGAAAGGAGGTGATCCAGCCGCAGGTTCCCCTACGGCTACCTTGTTACGACTTCACCCCAGTCGCTGACCCTACCGTGGCCGGCTGCCTCCCTTGCGGGTTAGCGCACCGTCTTCAGGTAAAACCAACTCCCATGGTGTGACGGGCGGTGTGTACAAGGCCCGGGAACGTATTCACCGTGGCGTGCTGATCCACGATTACTAGCGATTCCAACTTCATGGGCTCGAGTTGCAGAGCCCAATCCGAACTGAGACGGCTTTTTGAGATTTGCGAAGGGTCGCCCCTTAGCATCCCATTGTCACCGCCATTGTAGCACGTGTGTAGCCCAGCCCGTAAGGGCCATGAGGACTTGACGTCATCCCCACCTTCCTCGCGGCTTATCACCGGCAGTCTCCTTAGAGTGCTCAACTAAATGGTAGCAACTAAGGACGGGGGTTGCGCTCGTTGCGGGACTTAACCCAACATCTCACGACACGAGCTGACGACAGCCATGCAGCACCTGTCTCCGGTCCAGCCGAACTGAAGAACTCCATCTCTGGAGTCCGCGACCGGGATGTCAAGGGCTGGTAAGGTTCTGCGCGTTGCGTCGAATTAAACCACATGCTCCACCGCTTGTGCGGGCCCCCGTCAATTCCTTTGAGTTTTAATCTTGCGACCGTACTCCCCAGGCGGAATGCTTAAAGCGTTAGCTGCGCCACTAGTGAGTAAACCCACTAACGGCTGGCATTCATCGTTTACGGCGTGGACTACCAGGGTATCTAATCCTGTTTGCTCCCCACGCTTTCGTGCCTCAGCGTCAGTATCGGGCCAGTGAGCCGCCTTCGCCACTGGTGTTCTTGCGAATATCTACGAATTTCACCTCTACACTCGCAGTTCCACTCACCTCTCCCGAACTCAAGATCTTCAGTATCAAAGGCAGTTCTGGAGTTGAGCTCCAGGATTTCACCCCTGACTTAAAGACCCGCCTACGCACCCTTTACGCCCAGTGATTCCGAGCAACGCTAGCCCCCTTCGTATTACCGCGGCTGCTGGCACGAAGTTAGCCGGGGCTTATTCTTGCGGTACCGTCATTATCTTCCCGCACAAAAGAGCTTTACAACCCTAGGGCCTTCATCACTCACGCGGCATGGCTGGATCAGGCTTGCGCCCATTGTCCAATATTCCCCACTGCTGCCTCCCGTAGGAGTTTGGGCCGTGTCTCAGTCCCAATGTGGCTGATCATCCTCTCAGACCAGCTACTGATCGTCGCCTTGGTGAGCCATTACCTCACCAACTAGCTAATCAGACGCGGGCCGATCTTTCGGCGATAAATCTTTCCCCGTAAGGGCTTATCCGGTATTAGCACAAGTTTCCCTGTGTTGTTCCGAACCAAAAGGTACGTTCCCACGCGTTACTCACCCGTCTGCCGCTGACGTATTGCTACGCCCGCTCGACTTGCATGTGTTAAGCCTGCCGCCAGCGTTCGCTCTGAGCCAGGATCAAACTCTCAAGTTGGACTTGAAACTTTAAACCGGCTGATCACAACGTTTGACGAGGTCCCACCATATTTATCGCCTGCGATTCACATCGCGGACGACGATGGTGTAACCTATGTAAACGTGTACCGCCGAAGTCTTTCGTCCAGCCTCGAAAGATGAAAACCGAAGTTTTCAAATATTCGAGACTACGCAAGGACTCCGCCGTCCACGTTTCTCTTTCTTCATCTTCACTTGTCAAACAGCCCGGGATCGCTGGGACCCCACCCTTCCACTTCTGGAAGGTTCCCGCGCACCTCATCCGACGACAAATAACAACCGACTGTTATCGGCTGTTGAGTCACTCATCGTAATGAGGAGCTTACGGGGCGCGAAAAGATGCGTTGGCCTCGGGGGCCAATGCATCGCCGCGCTCAGTGGCCGGGTTATAGGCCCGCCCGATTGGGGTTGTCAACGCCCATCGTCAACAAATTGTCGCATCGCTCGCAAGTTTTTTGGGACGCCAAGAAGTCCCTATGTTTCGGGCCTTTGGCCGCACTTGAGCCACATTCCTGCGACGTTCTGACTATAAGGTATGCATTGAATCGCCGGTACCAGTGGGGGCTGTCGGCTTTCATCTACCTGGGACAGGCGGTCTCGAGGAACCCGTCGCCTTTCCCACGCGGCCAGGAAACTTCGAGAGATCTGCTCACCATTGACGTTCGAGTCTCCGGCCGGTTCTTCTTCCGGCCTCTGATTCCCGAATTTCCATGCGTGCGGCAACGCCATGCTCCGGAATCGCTCCCTCAAAAGGGCGGAAACGTGGGTCTGGATCGGGCGAGGGTCTTGTCGGATGTCGATGGAATTTGGGGGGACACAGGGTTGAGCCAGAAGGCGCCACGCGGGAGCGGCTATGGACGCGAGATCGGGATCATCGATCTCGGTCACGAGCCGCCACTTTCCGTCGATGGCTCCGAGGCCGCGATGATCGATCGCCGCCGTGTCTCCGTACAATGGTTTAGCGGAACTATCCTGACCGGTCTGTGCGGCGCGGCCCTCATCGGCGGCGCCGTTTTTGCGTCGCTCGACGGCGAAATGACCTTTGCCAAGGTGCCGGAGCGCGTCGAAGGCGCATTGCGCGGGGCGTTCAGCGCCAACGACCGCACCGCCAGCCTGCACAAAAGCGACCGCCTGCCGCCTCCAGGCGAATCCACCGCCTCGCGCAACGTACAGCGGGTATCCACCGTTACCCGGGTCGGCAACCGCGACGTGATGCGGGTTAGGCCGTTCGTCCGCATCTCCGGCAATCTGTCGATGACGACGAGCGATCTCAGCTCAAAAATCCCTCCGTTCAACGCCCAGCGCATGCTGATCGATGTCGGCACCACGACGCAGGCCGCTTCCGAGGATCCGAACAATCCCGAGGCCGTCGAACCCGACGCGGAGGTTTCCTTCGTAACCAAGGATCTCGCGACGGTGCTGCCGAAGGCGAAACTCGCCGCCGTGGTCGCGCTCGACGAAGTCCTGATGCGGGTGCGCGATGCCGCGAACTGGCGCGGCTCGGGCGGCGTCCGCTACACGTCACTTGCCAATGCCGCAGCCGACGCCAGCGGCGTGCAGTCCGATCTCAAGCTCGCCTACGCCACCGAAGGCAACGTCTCCGATCCCTATGCCGGCTTTGAAACCCGCGTGGTGCCGGAAAACGTCACGTTGCTTCCGAAGACCAAGGACCAGATCACTGGCGGCAATCCGTCCGGCGAACGCGTTCACGTTGTGAAGAAGGGCGACACGATCGCTTCGATCCTGCGCGATCTGGGCGCGACACCCGATGAAGCCAGGGCAGTTGCGTTGACCCTTGGCCCCCGCGGCCGCGACGGCGGCCTGAAGGAAGGCCAGAAGGTCCGCATCCTGATGGCGCCCTCGGGGCTCGGTCCCGCCGCCCGGCTGCAGCCCTATCGCGTGATTGTCGCCAACGACACCACCGTCGAAGCCGTGGCTGCCCTGTCGGACGTCGGCAAATACGTCGCCGTCGACGTGCAGAGCATGAATACCGTCGCCGAGGCCGCCACCGGCAAGGATGACGATGACGACGATGAGGATGACGGCAGCGGCGTCCGGCTTTACCAGAGCATCTACGAGACCGCCCTGCGCAACAAGGTGCCGGCCGCCGTGATCGAGGACATGGTCCGGATCTATTCCTACGACGTCGATTTCCAGCGCAAGGTGCAGCCGGGCGACTCCTTCGACGTGTTCTTCGCCGGCGAGGACGAAGGCACCAGCAGCACCGAAAAGACGGAAGTGCTGTTCGCCTCGCTCACCGTCGGCGGCGAGACCAAGAAATATTATCGTTTCGTGACCTCCGACGATTCCGTCGTCGACTTTTACGACGAGACCGGCAAGAGCGCGAAGAAGTTCCTGGTGCGCAAGCCCGTCAACAACGCGATCATGCGTTCGGGCTTCGGCGGCCGCCGCCATCCGATCCTGGGCTATACCAAGATGCACACCGGCGTGGACTGGGCGACCCCCTACGGCACGCCGATTTTCGCCTCCGGCAACGGCGTGGTCGAGAAAGTCGGCTGGGAAGGCGGTTACGGCAAATATGTCCGCCTGAAACACAACAACGGCTACGAGACCGCCTACGGCCACATGTCGGCCTTTGCCAAGGGCATGGAGCCCGGCAAGCGCGTGCGCCAGGGCCAGGTGATCGGCTTCGTCGGATCGACCGGCATGTCGACCGGCGCCCATGTCCATTACGAAATCCTGGTCAACGGCCGCTTCGTCGACCCGATGCGTGTCAAGCTGCCGCGCGGCCGCTCGCTCGAAGGCACGATGATGGCGAGCTTCGAAAAAGAGCGCGACCGCCTCGATGTCCAGATGAACAACCGCGGCAGTGCGGCCCGCGTCTCCGAAGCCGCCGGCGCCGCGCCGCAGACGCGTCAAGTGAGCCGCTAAGCCTTCGATAATATCTTGAAAATCGAATGGGGCTTCTCACGCCCCGTGTCGGATTTATGGCGGCGGCACAGCGCTTTTTGCGACAGTTTCGTTTGCCAAACGGCCAGCCGCGACAAATACTGCCGCCCATAAAAACACTGGGAGGACGCGTCATGACGAGCAAGCTTGCACTTTGGGCGACTGTGATCGTTGCAGGCACCACGGCCGGCGCATCGGCGCAGACCTATGAGGTTACCAAGCTCGTTCCGGGCTCAGCGGTTCATGGCGTGCACGGGCTCGGGATCGACAAGTCCGGTCGCCTGTTCGCCGGCAGCGTCGCGGGCGCCGCGCTCTACGAGGTCGATCGCAATAACGGCACGGCGAAGATTGCGGTCCCCTCCCCCGAAGGCATGTCCGACGACATCGCTTTTGCGCCCGACGGCACCATGGCCTGGACGGCCTTCCTCACCGGCGATCTCTATTCGCGCAAGGGTGACGGCCCAGTGAAGAAACTCGCCTCCGGCCTGCCCGGCATCAACTCGCTCGCGTTCCGCAAGGACGGACGGCTGTACGCGACCCAAGTGTTCCTCGGCGACGCGCTCTATGAGATCGACGTCGAGGGCGTGAAACCGCCGCGCAAGATCATGGAAAAGATGGGCGGCCTCAACGGCTTCGAGTTCGGACCCGACGACATGCTATACGGCCCGCTGTGGTTCAAGGGCCAGGTCGCCAGGGTCGACGTCGACAAGGCCGAACTCTCCGTGGTCGCCGACGGCTTCAAGATTCCGGCCGCGGTCAATTTCGATTCCAAGGGCAATCTCTTTGTGGTCGATACCGCGCTCGGCCAGTTGGTGCGGGTCGATCCGAAGACCGGCGCGAAGAAGATGGTCGCGCAGCTCAAGCCCTCGCTCGACAATCTCGCCATCGACGACAAGGACCGCATCTTCGTCTCCAACATGGCCGACAACGGCATTCAGGAGGTCGATCCGGAAACCGGCGCTGCCAGGCAGGTGATATCAGGCAAGCTGGCGCTGCCCGGCGGCATCGGCGTCGTCTCCGACGGAGGCAAGGACACGATCTACATCGCCGACGTGTTCGCTTACCGCACCGTGGACGGCGCGACCGGCGAGGTCTCCGAACCGGCCCGCATGCATGCCGATGGCGTGACGCTGGAATATCCGATGAGCGCCACCGCCAACGGCGACGATGTGCTGCTGTCGAGCTGGTTCACCGGCACGGTGCAACTGATCGACCGCAAGACCGGCAAGACGAAGGAGATGCTGCACGACTTCAAGGCGCCGCACGACGCGGTCAAGCTTGGCGACGGCAGCATTCTCGTCAACGAACTCGGCAGCAAATCGCTGGTCCGCGCCAGCGGCGAGCACGGCAAGGACCGCACCGTGGTGATTGGCGGCCTCGAGGGCCCGGTCGGCCTCGCCGCCGGATCGGGCGGCACGGTCTATCTGACCGAAGCCTTTGCCGGCCAGGTCTCGAAGGTCGAAGCCAACGGCGAGAAGACCGTGGTCGCCAAGGATCTGAAGGGACCCGAAGGCATCGCGCTGGCACCCGACGGCAAGCTGATCGTGGCCGAGGTCGGCGCCAAACGCATCGTATCGATCGACCCGGCCAGCGGAGCCGTCACCGAGATCGCCGCCAACCTGCCGATCGGATTACCGGCCGCACCCGGCGGACTGCCGAGCAACATTCCGACCGGCGTCGGTGTTGGAGCTACGGGCGTGATCTACTTCTCGTCGGATATCGAGAACGCGATTTACAAGGTAGTGAGGAAGTAGCCGCGCTAACAACGCCGGCTCCGCGCCTTTTGGCGATAGCGAGCGGACGACGGGCCGCAGCCGTCTAGCGAGCGCCGTTGGCGCAGATTAGAAAGACGATTCCCAGCGCCGTAAGACCGAATGCCACGGCCGCAAGCGGCAGCAGCATGTCGATGGCGGCCTGCGTGCCACGAAGCCGGCCGCCCCAGACCACGAAGTCGCCCCTTCTCCAATCGCGCAGTGAAATGCTGTTCGGATGCCGCTCGTTGGGCATCCGGTGCCTGCTCCAGACCAAGGACAGCGACCAAGGCAGCATCACCGCGACCAGCAGCAGGACACTCACCATCGCGAGCGGAAGCCCGATGTCACTTTGGCGGTCGAACAAGATCCAGGCCGCGGCGGCGAACCAAACGACAAGACCGACCGCGGCGCCGTAAATGCCCGGGTGAAACTGATCGAACACGGGTGCGTCGCGGGCAACGAGTTCCCTGGTCATAAAAGCGCCTCCTGCCTCGGGATCGGGAAGATTTCTACCGGAGCACGCCCTCCTGCTCAGGCAACAACCGACCGTGGCCACCCCGGTTTCATCAAATTTTCCGCCCGACCGCGGAACCGGCACACGGTTATCCGGTTGATTTGCATAGGAAAACCTCCAATGGAGGCTGTCATGGAGAACTGGACGAACGCAAAATTCTGTGACGTCGCGAACTTGGTCCTTGGTGCGGTTCTTCTGTTATCGCCCTGGATATTTGGGTTCGACGCCGGAATGGTCTCTGCGAATGCTAATATTACCGGTCTCGTTATCGCGGTTCTTGCGGTCGCGGCACTGGCGGCATACGCGGTCTGGGAAGAGTGGTTGAACCTCGTCGTCGGACTTTGGGCGCTGGTTTCGCCCTGGGTCCTGGGCTTCCAGGGAACCACCGCGATGACCGTACATGTGGTGATCGGCGGGGCCGTGGCGATCCTGGCGGCGATCGAACTCTGGATGATGTCCCAGAACCCGCCTCGGCTGACGACGAGCCGCTGAGGCCAAACTTTTTGATAAGCCGGCCCCGGCGTTGGACAAGTCTGCCCGGCGCCGGGTTGGTGAATGAACTCGAACGGTGCGGCGATAGTGGTTTGTGCGTCACCGCTCCGGAATTTTCAATATTGCACTTGTTGCTACCGATCCCGGTCCGACTGTAAAGGCGATGACGGCCCGCGCTTGAACTGGTTTCATCGGTACGGTGCAACTGAGCGGCAAGACGGAGGAGATGCTGCACGGTTTCAAGGCTCCGCACGACGCGGTCAAGCTTGGCGACGGCAGCATGCTCGTCAACGAACTCGGCAGCAAATCGCTGGTCCGCGTCAGCGGCGAGCACGGCAAGGACCGCACCGTGGTGCTTGGCAACCTCGAGGGGCCGGTCGGCCTCGCCGCCGGATCGGGCGGCACGGTCTATCTGACCGAAGCCTTTGCCGGCCAGGTCTCGAAGGTCGAAGCCAGCGGCGAGAAGACCGTGGTCGCCAAGGATCTGAAGGGACCCGAAGGCATCGCGCTGGCACCCGACGGCAAGCTGATCGTATCTATCGATCCAGCCAGCGGAGCCGTCACCGAGATCGCCGCCAACCTGCCGATCGGATTGCCGGCCGCCCCCGGCGGACTGCCGAGCAACATTCCGACGGGTGTCGGAGTTGGGGCCACGGGGGTGATCTACTTCTCGTCGGATATCGAGAACGCGATTTACAAGGTGGTGAGGAAGTAGCAAAGACGCTGCCAGCGCTGACGCTAGTTCTTCTTCATCACCACAAACGAGAGATTCTTCTTGTCGCGAAGCCGGCCCTTAGCATCCAGCTTGAGCGTCTTTTTCGTGACAGAATCACTAACGTTGCCGCCAATCAAGTCGGCTTCACCAGCTCTGACTGCAACCACTATGTCGCTGTGACTCTCATAGTCCGTCCTTTTGTCGAAGAGCGCTTGGGCTTGTTCGAAAGTCATCCCTCTCGTGCGCCCGGCACCGACGATGTCGCCGGGCGCCAAAACTGCTTCGGCTTCGTCGATACGGAAGCCCCAGTAGGCCTTGCTCTTGTCTTTGTCCCTGCGAGCCTTGATGGCCTCACGAATATAGGTTGAGTGTGACTGCGAGAACGTGAACTCCGACGCGGATGCGCCCGACTGCCTGACCATGCAGGAGATGGCGACAGCCGACCAAAAATATGTGTCATTTGCTATCGCCGAGAGCGAGGGGGTAGCGCCCAACGGCTTGCAATAAGTCTCCAGGACATAGGTCGCGAATGCGGGCTCGTTGTCCGTATGATGGATTTTTCCGGGCACTGAATTACCCCAGAAATCCCATTCCTTGATGGCGGCGGCAACAATCGACAAAGTCGATTTGTCCGGCGTGATAAGCGGGCCCTGCGGCTTGCCGTCACCCGAGAACACCCAAGCGTCCTTGCCTAGCTGAATCGCGTGGCCTTCCGGGGGATGATAGTCGTCCGGGAAGCCATGAACGTGCGAATTTGGAGCCGTGCCGTACCGGGCTATCGGGTTGGCTGCGATCGGCGGCCCCCAACTAGGATGCGACGTGGTGGGGTTAAAGAAGTGGGTAGCTCCTCCAATCTTGCTGGCGGCCCCTTTTGCCCTGCCTTGAATGTGGTTCAGCACAATCTGGAAGTGCGCAGCCGGCGCTTCGGGCAGATGTTTCCAGGTGCCAATGGCATTGATTGCCGAAAATTGCTGGCTCTGATCGATGACGCCTTGAATTGTCTTTGGAAATTCCTTGGAGGGATAAATGCTGCGATTGAAGATCGTGTCGACGACAGCGGCGAGTGCATCGGTCAGCACATTGACGCCGAACTGTTCTCCGAAGTTTCCCACCTCGCTTTCGCTGACACGCGCCAGCGCATCGACATCCTGATCCGTAATCGTGATGACGTTTCCGCTGAACTGGACGCCGAAGATCGGATCATCCACATCCGCAGGAATACTTTTCTTGATTTCGTTCGCCAGCTTCTCGACTTCTTTAAATCCGTCGGCGAGCTTCTTCGTGCAGTTTTCCAACGCCGTTGCTATCGTGGCGGAGCCGTTTGCGTTGAAAATGGCCTGGTTACGTTGGAGGAAAGCGTCCCGAACAGCGTCGTCGGGGTAAATCTGCTTGACCACCTCCACCGACGCCTGGCCGGCATTAGTCTTCTCTGCCTCGAGGAACTTTGCCGTGGCATTCGATCCGAAGCTTTTGTCGTCGGAGAACATGTGCGCAAGATACAGATCCACCGCGCTCACGCCGCGATCCGTGATGAGGCCCTTGAGCAAGCTCGCCGATTTTGCCGCTAGCACTGCGGCAACGACGCACTGAGCGGTAGGAAACTTGATCTGATCGGCGGTGAGGCCTTCGTTATCGGCCAGTTTCAGCAGTTCCGCCCAGGTTTCCTTCGTGAATTGATATACGCCAAATGCCAACGCCCCGGCAGGGTCATTGGTTGTAACGTCGGTGGCGGTCCACTGCCCCCCACTTTGGGCAAAAGCCAGTGCATACAGGTAAGCCGGATTGGTCTTGTTCAACTCCGCCTGCACATAGCACGCATCCGCAAATGCCTCCCGCGTGACCTTGATGGGAAACGGTTCGAAGCCCGGCGATTCCGCAACTTCGGTACCTTCGTCGACGAGCAATTTATCCGAAATAAATCCCTTTCGGCTTGCGGGATCGATTCCACCTATCGCCTCGACGAATACCCACTTGAACGATTTGCCATCAGTGGCTTCATTGACCTCCGGTTTTGCGCCGGTATTCACCTTCTCACCTTCGAGGACCTGTAGATTCCCGTTGCCATCGCCCGGGTCGATGAAAGTGAGCGGCAAGAACTTCGGTTCTTTGCGCAAAAACTGCGAAAGCAAGACCTTTTTTACGACCACAGCCATGATCTGCTCCGGGAATTAAGGGCGACTCACATCAAGAAGGAACACAGACGCCGCTGACCCAGTCATATGACTTTTGGTTTAAGCGGTCGGCCTTTGGAACAGTTGAACCGGTCTTGCCTGTTGCGGCCATGATGCCGGCTCGCGTCGACGCATCAAAGATGCCCGTAGGCCTTACGTTCGGATCGCAGCTGGCAAGTGCGGTCTGGAAACTCTTAATTGCGACATCGTCTGGAAATCGGAATTTTTCAAATGCCGTGACATAACCACGGTCTGCGCCTGAAGAATCCCTGCTGCAAACCCTTGCATCCAGGAATATTTGCAGTTCAGTCGCGGTTCTGATCTCGTTGTTGACGGGCCTGAACAGAGGCTCTGTCCTCTTTGCGACTCTACTCATATTTGCAGCCACTTTGGCTTGCCGAATGGCTTCCCTGGTGGACCCGTCGAATTCTCCGGTCGCATCGGTACACAAATTTGCCTGCAGCATCTGTCCACTGGACTTGGGCAATTGTTTTTCAACTTCCGTAGAGCCACCTGCCATTTTCACCGCAGGCGGAGGGCCACCGGATTGACCCGCAACGCCCGGCAGTTTCCCCCGCGGGCCCTCCGGCGGAATGGACCTGATCAAGGTGTTCGCCAGGATCGACCTGCGGATTTGCTCGGCATTGCCCTTGTCGGCCGGCGTGTTGCCGGCGACGCTGTCGCGAGTCCGCTGATTGACCAAATCTTCGATATAGAATGGCGTACAGATCAACAAATATTCACGCAACACGTGCACGGCGTCCGGTTGAAATGCGATCCGCACATTCAGCGTCTCGCGATATTGCAGGCGTTTCTCACGGACCAGAACCGAGACAGTTGATTTCTCAATTTCGAACAGCAAACGCGAGTAGTAGTTTGTGAAGGAATTGCTCGCCAGGCCGAAGGCCAAGCCTGCGATCGCTATCGGCGCGGCGCCAACGCCGGTCGTGAACATCAGCGCTTCGGTAAAAGTCCTCGTGTCGCTAATCTGGCTTAAGATGGCGTTTCGGTCGCGACGCCGACTGGCGAGCCAAGCGAGATAACCGTCGCAGCGACGATCGATATCGTTGAAACCGGCGCTCACCAAAGCCGACCATTGGGCGGCTCCGTACCGGCTCATGTCACAGGAAACCATGGCATCAGATGTCTCGGCGACAAGCCTGGTTCCTCCAGCCTGCGCGCATAGATAGGTGAGATAGGCATCAAGCCGGCGGGTCGCTTCCGCCATGTCCGCAACCGGTAGCTCCGTGCCGATTCCTTCCTGAATCAGCTTCTCTTCGAGGACGCTACAGCTGCTCACCAACAGCGCCAACGCAACACCGCTCGCAACGATACCCGCACGCATCGCACGCTCCCACATCTCCCGCACAAATCCCTTGTAATTCCTAAGCGAGAGTGCCGCGGCAAAAGCAAAAAAAACTGCCGCGTGGCGCACGATGGCAATCGGCCCATCGTGACAAGCACGAGCGAAGTCGCGGCCCCGCGGGGCTTTCGCTCGCGGCGGTTGGCTCTTACTGGTTGGGTGATCGGCTCCGCACACGCGATATCTCTCAATGCTCAGGTTTTGATGGTTCAATGTCCAAACGCTCCTGCCCGTCATGCTCGCCGGCGGCTGCATTCAAGTTGGAGGTGACAATCGCAAAGGCGCGCTGCACATCGTCGACCACGTCGCGCCGGCGGGTGTTGATGTTGCGGACCAGGACCCGCCAACGCGCGTGTTCGCTGGCATCGGCGCTTTCACGCCAGAAGCGAAGAATGAAAACCTGATCGAGCAGTGGTCGTTGTGAATCCATGCGCCGACGGTCGCATGGCCTGAACTCGGGACAATCCTGCGATCGTTCGGGAATTGTCGTCGTCCGCTCACGGCCGGTCCACGATCCGCTACCCGGCGGATCGGCTATGGATCACGGCAAGATCACGGCGCGCCCCGGGAAAGCCGCGGGTTTCGCCCTGTCCGGACTTGGTCGACGGTGTGAGTGCGGAGTTTGCCGGGTAAAGCTGCCGTCCGAGGCCGGGCGGCTAGCGCTTAAATTGCAAAAATCTGCTTCTCGTCCCGACCGATCAGGCGCGCGCGCAGGCGCTGAGCGTTTTCGGCATTATGCAGGTTCTTGATCTCTTCGATGATCGCACGTGTCGCCGGAAGCGGCGAAATGCCGAGCTCCTTCCGGATCAGGCCGATCCAATGATCGTAGTACCTGATGGCATCGATTCGTCTTTCATCGAGCGCGAGCAGGGTCAGGAGATGCCGAACCAGCTCTTCACGATAGGGATCGAAGCGCAGCGAATGACGGGCGAGCTGGATCGCGTCGTGGTAGTAACCACAAAGCCCGAGATGACGAACCATGATCATGGCCGACTGGATGAAAAGGGAGTGAAGCCGCTCGCGTTCTTCCAGGATCCATTCGGCATCTTCGCCGTCCAGAAACGGCCCCTCGTACCGATACAGAACCGCGAGAACCTCCTTCATTCTCGCTGGTTCCGGCTGGGCCTCGGGCCCACTGAGCGTGCTCCGTGCGGCGTGAAGCAACGCCCAAGTGTCAACGTCCAGCCACGGCGTCTTCTCAAGAATGGTCTCGGGGCCAACGGTCCTCAAACCGTGGCCGTCCTGGTATTCGGGAGACGACGCAAGCAGCTTCCGCAGCCGCCAAACCGCAGAGTTCATGGCTCGGCGCCCCCTCTCGGTATCCAGCTCCGGCCAAAACAAGTCGATAAGCCGCTCGCGGCGATGCGGACGATCCGGAAACGTGAAGAGGAATCCAGCCAATCGCCGCCCGGCTGGGCCGAGATCCGACCAAATCTGTTCGTTACTACTGGTAACTCGACTGGCACCGAACAAACTAACGCTCAACACGGCCGTCCCCTCCCCGCGCGAAAAGAGCACACCTAAAAATGTCGTTCTGGCTTTCAGCCATTCCAGTTCAAAATTGCTGTCTCAACTTAAAATTGTCGATTCTCAAAAAAGCGCGCGAAGTCAAGGATTCCTCAACAGTCCAAACCAACGCCAGCTCTACGATACCCACGCCACGCCACGCATCGCACGCTCCCCTTAACTCCCTGTTAGGGATTGTGGGGACCGGGAACTAAGTTGTTCAAGGAGAATCTCACAGCTCATGCGAGATGACGCGATACGTGTCTCTTTTCGACAACACCCTCTTTCCGTGCACGAGCCGTGCGCACGGTGAAGTTGCGGTATCAGGAGGTGCTTCGTGCGGGCGTGGGCGTCTTCGCTTTTTCTCGTCCCACCGCCTCCAATTTTCATTCGTTGCCGGGGAACGGAATGGGAGCGGACTGTTTGGTTTGATCGGCAAGCCCTCGATGGAGGAGTGTCATGGCAAGCCTGTCGGGATCCCTGCGCATTACCCGGGACGACGTTATCAAGGCGATCGGTGCCGCCGACGACGTGACCATCGCCCAGATGATCGCGACCGGTGCGACCGTCGACGAACTGGCTGAGGCCCAGGCCTGGATGGCCAATGACGAGCCAATGATGAATTCAGGCAGGCCGCTGGCGACGGGGCGGGTTCGCGAGCTCGTCGATATTCTCGCCGAACTCGAGCCCGACGATGACGAGGATGGCCGGGGAGCGCCTGCTCCCATCAGTCAGGAATGAGATGCCCCGGCACGCGCGGGCCGCGCGCCGGAGCACATCCTGTTAGGTCAGTTCAGCTTACGCTTCGGCACCGGCGCTTCGAACTGGGAGATCTCAGCGGTCTGCGCCGCCTGGCCGTTGAAGGTCAGCACGTTGCCTTCCGAGGAGATCACGACGCGATCGCCGTCAGCGATTTCGCCGGCGAGGATCATCTCGGCGAGCGGGTCCTGCAGGTTGCGCTGGATCACACGCTTCAGGGGCCTGGCGCCGTAGGCGGGATCCCAACCCTTGGCGGCCAGCCAGTCGCGCGCCGCGGCATCCAGCGTCAGCGTGATCTTGCGATCCTCCAACAGCTTCTGCAGGCGAGCGAACTGGATCTCGACGATCCGGCCCATCTCGCTCTTCTGCAACCGGTGGAACAGGATGATCTCGTCGACGCGGTTGAGGAATTCGGGCCGGAAATGCGCCCGCACCATGCCCATCACCTGCTCGCGCACCGCTGACGTATCCTCGCCCTCCGGCTGGTTGACCAAAAATTCCGAACCGAGGTTCGAGGTCATGATGATCAGCGTGTTGCGGAAGTCGACGGTGCGGCCCTGGCCGTCGGTCAGGCGGCCGTCGTCGAGCACCTGCAGCAGCACGTTGAAGACATCGGGATGCGCCTTCTCGATCTCGTCGAACAAGACGACCTGGTAGGGCCTGCGCCGCACCGCTTCGGTGAGCGCCCCGCCCTCGTCATAGCCGACATAGCCGGGAGGCGCGCCGATCAGCCGCGACACCGAATGCTTCTCCATGTATTCGGACATGTCGAGGCGGACCATCGCGGTCTCGTCGTTGAACAGATATTCCGCCAGCGCCTTCGTCAGCTCGGTCTTGCCGACGCCGGTTGGCCCTAAGAACATGAACGAGCCCATCGGCCGGTTCGGGTCCTGCAGCCCCGCGCGCGAACGACGCACCGCGGTTGCCACCGCACGCACGGCTTCGGCCTGGCCGACCACGCGCTTGCCGAGCTGGCCCTCCATCTTCAGGAGCTTGTCCTTTTCGCCCTCCAGCATCTTGTCGACGGGAACGCCGGTCCAGCGCGACACCACCTGCGCGATGTGGTTGGCGGTCACCGCCTCCTCCATCATCTCGCCGGCATCTTCTTTGGCTTCGATGTCCGCCAGCTTCTTTTCCAATTCCGGAATCCGGCCATAGGCGAGCTCGCCCGCGCGCTGGAATTCTCCGCGGCGTTGCGCGTTCGCCAGCTCGATGCGCAAGGCGTCGAGCTCGCTTTTCAGCTTCTGTGCATCGGAGAGCTTGTTTTTCTCCGCGCTCCAGCGCGCCGTCAGCGCCGCCGACTTGTCCTCGAGATCGGCCAGCTCCTTTTCCAGGGCCTGCAGGCGGCTCTTGGAGCCGATGTCGGTTTCCTTCTTCAGCGCTTCCTGCTCGATCTTCAGCCGGATGATTTCCCGGTCCATCAAATCGAGCTCTTCCGGCTTGGAATCGACCTGCATCTTCAGCCGCGCCGCGGCCTCATCCATCAGGTCGATCGCCTTGTCGGGCAGGAAACGGTCGGTGATGTAGCGGTTCGACAGCGTGGTCGCGGCGACCAGCGCGGAATCCGTGATGCGAACGCCGTGGTGCTGCTCATACTTGTCCTTTAACCCGCGCAGGATCGAGATCGTATCCTCGACTGTCGGCTCTGAGACGAACACCGGCTGAAAGCGGCGTGCCAGCGCGGCATCCTTCTCGACATGCTTGCGGTATTCGTCGAGCGTGGTGGCGCCGATGCAATGCAGCTCGCCGCGCGCCAATGCGGGCTTCAACAGGTTGGACGCGTCCATCGCGCCGTCGGCCTTGCCGGCGCCGACCAGGGTGTGCATCTCGTCGATGAACAGGATGATCGAGCCCTCGGCGGTGGTGACTTCCTGCAGCACGGCCTTCAGCCGCTCCTCGAACTCGCCGCGGTATTTGGCGCCCGCGATCAGCGAGCCCATGTCGAGCGACAGCAGCTTCTTGTCCTTCAGGCTTTCCGGCACGTCACCGTTGAGGATACGCAGCGCCAGGCCCTCGACGATGGCGGTCTTGCCGACACCGGGTTCGCCGATCAGCACGGGATTGTTCTTGGTGCGGCGGGAGAGCACCTGGATGGTGCGGCGGATTTCCTCGTCGCGGCCGATCACCGGGTCGAGCTTGCCGTCGCGCGCGGCCTGCGTCAGGTCGCGGGCATATTTCTTCAGCGCGTCGTAGGCATTTTCGGCCGTCGCGCTGTCGGCGGTCCGGCCCTTGCGCAGCGATTCGATCGCCGAATTGAGGTTCTGCGGCGTGACACCGCCCTTGCTGAGGATGCTGCCGGCCTCGCTGCCCTTCTCGAGCGCGAGGCCCAGCAGCAGCCGCTCGACCGTGACAAAGCCGTCGCCGGCCTTCTCGGCGGCCTTTTCCGCCGCACCGAAGGCACGCGCCATATCGGGCGCAAGATAGATCTGTCCGGCGCCACTTCCCGAGACTTTCGGCAGCTTCTTCAGCGCGTCCTCGGTGGCCTTGAGGATGGCGCGGGAGTTACCGCCGGCGCGGTCGATCAGACCGCCGGCCAGCCCCTCGCTGTCATCAAGCAGTACCTTGAGCATATGCAGCGACGAGAACTGCTGGTGTCCGTCGCGCATGGCGAGCGATTGCGCAGACTGGATGAAGCCGCGCGCACGCTCGGTGTATTTTTCAATATTCATATCGTCTACTTCCCTCGGCCTGCCGTCCCCACCCCTGAGGCATGATTACGGCATCTTCATTGGGTATCCGCGAACCGCATTGACATTTCTCAACCAGCCCGCGGGTCGTCGCCCTGTTTTCAAGCTTGACGCAAATGTGGGCATCGCGGCGCAAAACGGAAGAGGCCCGGTCACAAATTCGGGAGCGGTGGCGTGGACGGGAGGAATCCCTTAAGAAGCGCCATGCCTGTCACCGACCTTCCCGCCCGGATCACCGGGATCTACCGCTACCCCGTCAAAGGCCTGACTCCGGAGCAGCTCAGCCGCACCGAGCTGAGTCCCGGCCAGACCCTTTTGGCCGACCGCCGCTATGCCATCGAAAACGGTCCCTCCGGCTTCGATCCGACTGAGCCGAAATGGCTGCCGAAACCGCACTTCCTGATGTTGATGCGGGACGAATGGCTGGCCGGCCTGCGCACCCAGTTCGACGATGCGAGCAACGTCCTCTCGATTAACCACAACGGCCGGATCGTGGCCCAGGGCGACCTGAGCACCCCCGAGGGCCGGCGGACAATCGAGAACTTCTTCGCCACCGCCTATGCCGGCCAGATCAAGGGCCCGCCCAAAGTGCTCGAAAGTCCCGGCCACAGTTTTTCGGATGTCGCCCGCAAGGTCGTTTCCATCATCAATCTCGCCAGCGTCCGCGCCATCGAGAACATGGTGGGCGCGCCGGTCCATCCGCTTCGCTTCCGCGCCAACCTCTATGTCGAGGGCTGGCCGGCCTGGCACGAATTCGATTTGCTCGACCAAACGCTCGCCATTGGCGATGTGCGCCTGAAGGTGGTGAAACGCATCGTCCGCTGCGCCGCCATCAATGTCGATCCCGATACGGCCCAGCGCGACCTCGCCATCCCGCAAGCGCTGCAGCGCAGGCTCGGCCACGCCGACTGCGGGATCTATGCCGAGGTGATCACGGGCGGCACGATCAGTGCCGACGATACGATCGCGGCGGAGCAGCCGGAGTTGTTGTAGTTCGACTCCCGGACCTATCCACGTCATTGCGAGCGAAGCGAAGCAATCCATTTCACCGCTTGCTGAGACATGGATTGCTTCGTCGCATTCGCTCCTCGCAATGACGGCGTACACCATGGCTGGCTCTCTCTTCTCGTCATTCCGGGATGCGCCACTTGGCGCAGGCCCGGAATCCATTTCTCTACCTGTTCCGCGGCTCGATGGATTCTCTGATGTGCAATCGCACATCATAGCTCGCGCTTCGCGCGCCCGGAATGACGGCTGAGTACGACCGCGCGTTCTCGCGACGCGACTTGCGTCCGAGGCTTGCATGAACCTTGTCCCTCCTGAGAGGGAGCAGGGAATGCCGGGTGCTTGCTGCACCCGCGGTCTCGTGTGCAAGATGGAGATAGAGGCGCACACGAGCATACA
Organism: Bradyrhizobium sp. 170; assembly: GCF_023101085.1. Classification (NCBI taxonomy): domain Bacteria; kingdom Pseudomonadati; phylum Pseudomonadota; class Alphaproteobacteria; order Hyphomicrobiales; family Nitrobacteraceae; genus Bradyrhizobium; species Bradyrhizobium sp. 170. The sequence goes on from NZ_CP064703.1 coordinate 8,300,459, forward strand.
GGTACAGCCGAAGCACTCCGGCATTCCCTGCGCAATGGTTTGACGGCTTATGCCGCGCTCTCCCTGGAGACGAATTCGTCTTGCCTCCATCACTGCCGGCTTGATGGCTAAATCGATCCGGTCGGATCGAATTCGCCACCGGCAGCTTGGCACCAGCCACGGGTGTCGGGACCACACGGTTTTGCCGTACGCTTCAGCGCCTTTCGTCCTGCACGCCGGATTTCGCTCACAGGATAAACCTGCCCTGCGACTCCATCTGCGCGCCGGCGCTGCCGCGTCCACCGCATCCCATCCCGCGTTCGTGACGATCGCGATACGCCCCTCTTGCCGGGACGAGACGGGCAGAAATAGCCACTGATTTGGGGCGACGGGGAAGCGAATTATTTTTGCCAAGGAAACTGGACGACCCAAATCAGATTGAAACTGTTCAGCAAACTAGATTTTGCGCGCAGCGGGTTTTTGGGCGATCGCATGCAGGAGCAAAGCGGAATGCAGCCGACTTACCCGACGGGCGAGTCATTATTGGGATTAAAAGCTCGTAGGTCCTCGGCGTCGCCACCCCGATCATTTTGAGTTGACAACGCGCGTTGCCGCGCCATCATCATGACCGGGTCGATACACCCGCCGCCTGCGCCCTACGGGGATGGTGAACGTATCAATCTATCTCCGCGCCCTCGCCATTGGCGAACGGGTCGGCAAGGCAGGCACCGATCTCCTCCGTTCGTCGATAGAGAGGTGCTCTCATGCGCGATTTCCGCGATGCGAAAGTCATGGCGCATTCCCTGCGCGATGCCTTGAAGGCCAGGGCTATGGAGATCACCCATAGCGAATCCCTGGAGCTGATCGCGAAGACGTTCGGCTACGACAACTGGAACATCCTGTCCGCCAGGATCGATACGGTGCAACCGCGGTCCGGCTCGACTGCCGGACCCCAGAGTCCAGCGCCACAAGCGCTCCTCTATTGTTCCTTCTGTGGCAAGACCCAGCATGAAGTGAAGAAGCTGGTTGCCGGCCCGGCAGTGTTTATCTGCGACGAATGCGTCGATTTGTGCAACGACATCATCGACGAGCAACTGCTCCGGCTAATCGAAGGCGACGAGGAGAGCGCCCGGGCCATGTCCACCGAGCGGCTGTCGCACTACGTTGACCACGCGAGGAGCGGAGAGCAACGCAATCGTCTCGTCCTGCAGCGTATCGAGCGAATGCTTGCACTTCGACGCAGCGCGGCACCGATGGATGATGATATCTTGACATCATCCGGCATCATTCATTTGAAGAACAAGACGGTTGACGAACTTCTGGCCATGCAGAAGTTTCCGCAAGACCAACTGAAGCGGTACGAACAGGCGCTGCGCACGGCAACGCCCGTGCTCAATGAACGGAAGCAATGATCCGTTCAGGAGCCATTGCCAAGTCCCGGCCAGGTCCGGACTACGGTGCTCTCCGGGAGCACGCGTCTGGAATTGGCCTCTGCAGACCTGAGCGGGCAGCCCGACGACGTCTTCTTTCGGGACAGAAACGGGCGGTCCGTCTCAGCGAGCCGACTGCCACCTTTGAGCCCGAACGGAACCTCGATACGGATCAACCGAAGTTGTGACTACGATCACATGGATCGCTCGACTTCTGGCGCATTGTAATGGCGTTATTGATATCCGTTGAGGTCCGGATGCACTGCACGAATTGCGCAGCCGAAGTCCCGGAGCAAAGGAAATTTTGTGGACAGTGCGGAGCGGCGGTGGTGCGGCGCTGCCTGGCCTGCGGCGCGGCAAACCCGGCCCTGAACAAGTTTTGCGGCGACTGCGGGGCCAAGTTGCGCGTGGATTCTCCCGCGGTGGTACCGATGGCGCGGGACGCGCGCCCGATCGAACGCCGGCAGCTTACGGTACTGTTTTGTGACCTGGTCGGATCGACTGCGCTCTCCGCGCGGCTCGATCCCGAAGACTTCGGCGCAATCATCGCCGGCTACCGGCGCTGCATTACTGAAACCGTTGCCGGCTTCGACGGCTTTGTCGCGCGACATCATGGCGACGGTGCGGTGGCATATTTTGGCTATCCTCACGCACACGAAGACGACGCGGAGCGCGCCGTTCACGCCAGCCTTGCATTGGTGCAGGCGGTCGCCGCCCTGCCCGCGAAAGAAAAATTGAGCGCGCGCGTCGGTGTCGCCACGGGCGTCGCGCTGGTCGGCGATATGTCGGAAAGCGCGATTTCCGAGGAGCATGGCATCCTCGGCGACACCCCGAATCTTGCCGCCCGACTGCAATCGCTCGCGCAACCCGGCGCCGTCATTATCTCGGGTCGCACAAAGACGATCGCTGGACCGCAATTCGAGTATCTCGATCTCGGTAAAGTCGAGTTCAAGGGATTCGTAAAGCCAGTCGCGGCCTGGCAAGTCGCGGGCAAGACAGCAGTGACCAGCCGATCGCATGCTCTCCAAAGTAGCGATTTGCTGCCGCTGATCGGTCGTGATGAAGAAATGGAGCTGCTTCTGCGCCGATGGGAGCGGGCCAAGAGTGGCGAAGGTCAGGTGGTGCTGCTTTCCGGTGAAGCGGGGATCGGCAAATCACGGCTCACCATCGCGCTGCTGGAACAGCTTGCTCGCGAGCCACACATACGCCTGCGGTTCTTCTGCTCGCCGCAGCATACCGACAGCCCGCTCTATCCGGTGATCGGCGAGATGTTGCGCGCCGCTGGCTTTGCTCACGATGACAGCCAGCAAGCGAAAATGGACAAGCTTGACGCGCTGCTGGCGCAAAGCTCGACGCCTTCAGAGGATGCGGCGCTGTTTGCCGAAATGCTGTCGCTGCCCAACGATGGACGCTACCCTCCGGTTGAAGTTGAGCCGCAGCTCCGTCGTCAGAAAACGCTGAAAGCGCTTGGTTCGCAAATCGAGGTGCTGGTGCGGATCAATCCCGTGCTGATGATTTTCGAAGATGCGCATTGGACCGATCCAACCAGCCTCGAATTGTTCGCCCAGGCGGTGGACTGGGCCGTGAGTCACCGGCTCCTGTTACTTGTCACTTTCAGGCCGGAATTCAGCCCGCCCGGGATCGGACGGCCACACGTGACTGAACTGACCCTCAATCGGCTGGCGCCGTGCGACATCGATTTCCTGATCGAGAGAGTCGTCGGCAACCGATCGTTGCCGGCGGGCATCCGCCAGGACATCATCGAGCGTACCGACGGCATTCCGCTGTTCGCCGAGGAGATGACCAAGGCGGTGCTGGACGCGGAGGGTGAGAGTGATGCGCAGCGGGCCTTCGCAGGGGGCCCAACGCCTGTTGTGGCGGTTCCGGCAAGCCTGCAGGCTTCGCTGATGTCGCGGCTCGATCGGCTCGGGCCGGCGAAGAACGTGGCGCAGGTCGGCGCAGCGATCGGCCGGGCATTTCCCCACATGTTGCTGGCCGCGCTCGTGCGAAAGCCAAAGGAAGAACTGGACGCCGACCTCGACCGGCTCATTGCGGCGGGTTTGTTGTTTCGGCACGGCACCCCGCCGTATGCGAGCTACCTGTTCAAGCATGCGCTGGTGCAGGACGCAGCCTACAGTACGCTGCTGCGGGAGCAAAGGCGCGTGCTGCATGCGCGCATCGCCGAAATCCTCGAAAGTCAGTTCGCAGAAATCGCCGAGAGCCAGCCCGAGCTGCTGGCGCGTCACTACGCAAAGGCCGACCTGATCGAGAAGTCAGCGCGCCTGTGGGGCAAGGCGGGACAGCGCTCACAGGAGCGTTCGGCGCTGGTCGAAGCCGCTGAACAACTCAGCCACGCTCTGGAACAAATCGCAACCTTGCCCAGCACGCCCGACCTGCGGCGCGAGCAGATCGTTTTACAAGTCGCGCTCTTGAACACGCTCATGCATGTCAAAGGATATGGCGCGCCCGAAACGAAGGCTGCGGTCGCTCAGGTGAGAGCGTTGATCGAGCAAGCGGAACGGCTCGGAGAACCTCCCGATGACCCTTCATTGCTGCTCTCGGCCCTGTTTGGCCAGTGGATCGTCAATTTCATAAACTTCAATGGTGACGTTGCGCGAGAGCTCGCAGCGCGGTTTCTGGTGCTTGGCGAGAAGGAGGAAGCGGCGGCACCGCGCATGATTGGACACCGCACCATGGCGAGCACGCTCGCGCTTATGGGCGATCTCGTTGGGGCCAGAGCGCACTACAATGAAGCCCTCGCCCTTTACCGCCCCGCCGAGCACCGGCGATTGATGACGCGATTTGGCCAGGACCTCCGGGTAACGTGCCTGGCCTTTCGTTCGATGGCTTCGTGGCTGCTCGGTTATCCCGAGGCTGCGCTCAACGATGCAGACTGCGCGCTAACGGAAGCGCGCCAGATCGAGCACGCTGCCACTTTGATGTTTACGCTGAATTTCCCGATTCTTATCAATACCTACTGCGGGAATTACCACGCGGCAAACGAGCGTCTCAAAGAGCTTGTCGTGTTGGCCGAGGAGAAAGGTGCCCCGTTCCGAAAAGCGGAAGGCGTGTTACGGCGGGGCTACATCCTGACACTCACGGGGGCCGCGAAAGCAGCCGAGATCGTCACGGCGGGCATTGATTTATGGCGGTCGGCCGGATCGACAATATTTACGCCAGAGCACGAGTTCATGTTGGCGATCGCCCATGCCAATTCGGGCCAATTCGACGATGCCTGGCGCTGCATCGACAAAGCAATGACGGCGATGCACGCAACCAAGGAAAGGTGGTGCGAGGCTGAGGTTCATCGCGTTGCCGGTGAAATCGCGCTCAAGTCGCCGCAGCGGGACGTGGCGAAAGCGAAAGCGCATTTCGAGCATTCCCTGACCGTTGCGCGAGCACAGCAGGCAAAGTCGTGGGAATTGCGCGCGGCCATGAGCCTGGCGCGGCTCTTGAGCGATCAGGGAAAACGGCAAACGGCACGTGACCTTCTCGCCCCCGTCTACGATTGGTTCACCGAAGGTTTTGACACAAGCGACCTTCGAGCGGCCAAGGCGCTGCTCGGCGAGCTTCATTGATAAGGCCATCCGGCAACGAAGTTCCGGTCCTAACCCATATCGGACATTTTGGATCCGAGAAAAACAGGGGGCGTCTCCCCAAGGCGGGCGCGCCTCGTCGCTTAATTCGTGATACAAGGTTCTAGAGATGTTGTTCTAAATCATTTTTCCGCCGTGGCCGCATTGCTTGCCCAGACCAGCCCATGCCGCACCTTCCAAACCCCAATCCCGTTCGTCCCGGCCCAGGTCCTCAACAGCGACTGCGCAACTTACAGCGTCGTTTCCGTGCGGTATCGGCGCGCCATGATCGTGCTGTTAAGTTGCGCCGGGTTATAAGGGCAGCGGCCGTGGTCGTTGCCTTTGCGACTGCCTTTGCGGTCGCTTGGGGCCTGGGTTCGAGCCCTTGGCCGGTCACGACAACGCTCAAACATATTGCGTCAGCCCCCAACTGTGATTTTGCCCGCTTGGTTGGCTTGGCACCCGCGAAACGGGGGGAGCCCGGCTATTGGAAGCGCCACGATCGCGACGGAGATGGAGTTGCTTGCGAACCATGGCCGCCACGGCGGGGAGCTGCTTCACGTCCATTTTCGCTTACAACAGCAATGGCCAACTCAGATCGAGTGCGCTGGGCTTGAAGCTATTGTGGGTGCATGGAAGTCCGATGTCGTCACTGCAATTCCAAACTTATCAGTTTTTTGCTGCGATGTGTTCGTCTGCATCTGAGCCCAAGCGGACAACGCGGGTGTTTTTGCTGTATAGTCCGGCATTCAGATGAGCGGGACGCCTGCCCTGAGGATTGAGGTCATGTACAAAGCACCTGAATCATTGCTCCGATCATTACCCCTGACTATCGCTGCTGTTCTTCTCAGCCCGCAGGTGCGGGCGCAACAGGTTGCGGCGGAAACGCCGCAGACCATGCTGGCGGCTCAGATTCGTACGCAGGGGTTTGCCTGTGACAAGGCGCTCGGCGCCACGAGGGACAGGAAGCGCTCCCAGCCGGACCGCGCCGTCTGGATTCTCAAATGCAGCAACGCGACATACCGCGTCACGCGCGCGCCCGACATGGCCGCGAAGGTCGAACCGCTGCCGTGAGCGGATGGTTTCAGATTCCAAGCGCGAGAAAGCCGGTACAAAGCACAATCAAGCCGACAATGATAACCGCAAGGAAACTGGAAGAAGTAATATCTTCGCGCATGACGACACCTATGCCTCAATCAGGCAAAGATCATTGAACCATCAATTCGTTTCAGGATGCCTTCGTCGCACCCAGAAAATGACTTCATTGGGCGACTCTACTGTTACGTGCCGGACGCCGCACGAAGTATCTTCACGGCAGTGAGAGCCCGGCGGGCATCGGGACAGGCCCCATCATTCCGCTCAGCGAGACGAATTTCCGAGATGTGGCGTGCTTCACATGCGGACATCACGCCCAAGATTACAGTAGCGCGCTCCCGATAGGACAATTGGCTTGGCCCCAGCAGAAATCTGCGAACGGAGGATTAGCCATGGAGGACGCTATACAGCTCTACCGAACGCTGTTGGGCAATCGCGCGTATCTGCGCTCGCTGTGCGAGGGCGCCGCCTTCCTCGCCGCCAGTGCCATCGCGATCTTCGCCTCGGTCACCTACGCCACGGTCCACGCCAGCAACTACGTCACCGATTTTGTGCTGAGCCGCGTCGGCCCCTTCAACGTGCGCTTCCTGTTCATTTACGGCACCTTTGCGGCGTTCGCCATTACGGTGAGCATGCTGGCCTGGCGGCCGAACAGGTTGCCATTCGCGCTCAAGGTCACCGCGCTGTTCCTGCTGGTCCGCGCCGTGTTCGTGGCGCTCACCCACATGGCGCCATCGCCGATCGATCCGCAGAAGGCGGCGCCGTTCTTCAATTCGATTTTCTACGGCAGCGATCTATTTTTCTCCGGCCACACGGGCCTGCCATTTCTCGCCGCGCTTGCCTTCTGGCACATTCCGCAATGGCGAATGTTCTATCTCGCGCTGACCGGCTTCTTCGGCTCGGTCGTGCTGCTCGGCCACTATCACTATTCGATCGATGTGCTTGCCGCACTGTTCATCACCCACGGCGTCTTTCAGATTTCGTGCTGGCTATTCGGCCGCGACTACGCGCTGTTTCGCTCCTCCGAGAACCTTGTGGCACCACGACCAAAGCGGGCAAGCCGAAAGACATTGGTCCCAGCCGATGGCCGGGGCAAACGCGCGCCTAAATCGTTCGTGCTGCACGTCGTCGGAGACGAAGCGATGCCGGGCGGCCAATCCAAGGCCGACTTGAATCATCCGAACGGATAGACGCTGTTGTCCTCTCCCGTCAACAACGGGGAGAGGACGCAACGCCAATCGCCTCAGCTCGTCGGCATGACGTAGGCGTAGATCCGGCCGCGCGAGACCGGGGCTTCGCGGACGCGGTTGCCATTATTGCCGGAGATCATGATCGGATTGCCCTTGGCATCGATGCCGGTGATGACGCCGACATGGCCGCCGCGGCGGCCGCGCGTCATCACTGCGATCGCGCCGACCTGCGGACCGGAAACGCGCTGGCCGTATTTCGAGAACGAGCTCGCCATGTCGGAGCCGGTGCCGCGGTAGCCGGAATGCTGCAGCACCATGTTCATGAACCGCGCGCACCACAGGCTGCCGCGTCCCGTGGGGTTGCCGCCGAGATAGCGGCGCGCTTCGGCGACGACGTTCGATGAGGTGAAGCTGGACGACATCGCACCGCCGGCCGGCGTCATGGTTGAGTTCGCTCCCACGCTCGCATTCGTTGCGACGCTTGCATTGGCGTCGGCAAGACCGCGCGCCTGCATCTGGGCGACGCCACGCTCCCAGCGCGACGCGTGCGCGGCGTGCTTGAGCCGGGCACGACGGCCGGTGCGCGCTTCAGTCACGACGTTGGGCGAGCCGAAGCCGCTGGGCGCAACCATCGGGGCGCTGCTTCCCATGTAGCTCGGGTTGGTGTCGGCAAAGCCGCCGGCCTGCATTTGCGGCGCGCTGCGATCCCGGTGCGACATCCGGGCGGCATGGCGATAGTGACGATGGGCGTAATGATGCTTCACATGATGGCCGGCGTGATAAGCGCGAGCGTGTCGCCCTGCGCCGTGGTGAGGCAGTGCCGAAGCTGGAGTGACGAATGCAACGATAGAAACCGAACACAGTGCCAGCGCGATGAAGCGAAGCGACCGGCGAAACGCAAACAACTGACGCATACTAAATCCTCTAGCACCCCCGCTTCCCCTTTGCGTTCGTCTACGAACGACCGCGGGCGGCGTTTTGCGTTGCGATGTGACGAGAGGAAGATTTCATGTGGCGCTGCGGAAACAATTCCGGGGTGATTCCGCGATGATTCGATGGCGAAAATGAAACCAAGCTGCTGCATTGCAGCCGCAGGAATTAACTGCAATTTTGCTGGCCCGCCACGTAATGATGTTGCGTAAAAACAAGAAAATGGAGAGGAATCCGAAATGCCCCATGCCGTCGCCAAAGATAGCGTTCGCCTTCACTATGAAGAGGCGGGAAGCGGGACGCCGATCATCTTCCTGCACGAGTTCGCGGCCGACCACACCAACTGGGAGCCGCAGATGCGCTACTTCTCGCGCGGCCATCGCTGCATCGCCTATTCGGCGCGCGGCTATACGCCATCGGACGTGCCGCCTGACGCCACCGTCTACACCTATGAGCATTTCTACACCGACGCGCTCGCCGTGCTCGATCACCTCGGCATCGCGAAGGCGCATTTCGTCGGCCTGTCGATGGGCTCCTATTCGTCGCTGCAGGTCGGCCTCAATGTGCCGGAGCGCGCGCTGTCGATGACGCTCGCCGCGGTGGGCTCCGGCTCGGAGCTCGAAAACCTCGACGCCTTCCGCGCGCAATGCCGGGCCAATGCCGAGCAGTATGAGGCGATCGGATCGGTCGATGTCGCCAAGGTGACGCGCGAGGCGCCGAGCCGGATTCCGTTCCTGCTGAAGGACCCGCGCGGGCACGCTGATTTCTACGCGGCGCTGGCGCGGCACGATGCCAAGGGTTCAGCCAACACGATGCGCAGCTTCCAGGGCCAGCGGCCCTCGATCTACACCATGACCGATGCGATCCGGCGCGTGCCGACACCGGCGCTGATCCTGTGCGGCGACGAGGACGACAACTGCATCGGGCCGAGCCTGTTCCTGAAGCAGCATCTGCCGGCGGCGGGGCTTTCGTTCTTTCCGAAGTCGGGCCACGTGCTCAATCTGGAGGAGCCGGCGCTGTTCAATGAGATGGTGGAGCGGTTCATTGCGCTGGTCGAGGCCGAGCGATGGCTGGTGCGGGATGCGCGGTCGATGCTCTAGCCGTCATTCCGGGCGCGACGAAGTCGCGAGCCCGGAATCCATTCATCCACGTAACCTGCGGCCCGATGGATTCCGGGCTCGATGCTTCGCATCGCCCCGGAATGACGGCGGTGGCGCTACTTCCCCGCCCCGCCCCGGCTCAGCAAAAACACGCCCTGCTCGCCGAACATGTTCCAGACCCACCAGGGCAGGTTCAGCGGCACCGGGCGGCCGTAGAGATCGAGCGCCACCGCGCGCTCCATCTTGACGTTGATCGCGTCGCACAGTTCGACGAAATCCTTGATGGTGCAGAAGTGGATATTGGCCGTGTCGTACCAGGTCGCCGGCAAATTCTCCGTGCGCGGCATGTGGCCGCCGACAAGGAGCTGTAGCCGCATCTTCCAGAAGCCGAAGTTCGGAAACGAGACAATGGCGCGCCGGCCGATCCGCAGCAGGTTCTCCAGCACGACCTTCGGCTGCCGCGTCGCCTGCAGCGTCTGCGACAGGATCACGTAGTCGAAGGCGTCATCAGGATAATTGACGAGGTCGGTGTCGGCATCGCCCTGCACCACGGCGAGCCCCCCGGCGACGCAGCGGTTGACGCCCTCGCGCGACAGCTCGATGCCGCGGCCGTCGATGCCGCGGCTCTCCAGGAGTTGCAGTAACTCGCCGTCGCCGCAGCCGACGTCGAGCACCTTAGAGCCCCGTCCGATCATGTCGGCGACCAGGAGGTGATCGGTGCGATACTTGCCCGTGCGATCGGGCGCTATGCCGCCGAGCGGCAAGGCCTGTTCCTGAAGCGCCATCTCAACCACCCGTATTATTGCCGAGGCCGCGCGCCTTGCCGGCGGATTGCAGGAAGGCGCGGGAAATTTCGAAGAACTCCGGCACGTCGAGCAGGAAGGCGTCGTGGCCGCGATCGGTTTCGATTTCGGCGAACGACACCCGCGCGCTCGACGCGTTCAGCGCATGCACCAGCGCGCGCGATTCCGAGGTCGGGAACAGCCAATCGGAAGTAAACGAGATTACGCAGAAGCGCGTCTTGATGCCGCGAAACGCGTGCGCCAGCACGCCGTTGCGGTCGGCGGCGATGTCGAAATAGTCCATTGCCCGCGTCAGATAGAGATAGCTGTTGGCGTCGAAGCGCTCGACAAAGGACGAGCCTTGATAACGCAGATAGCTTTCGACCTGGAAATCGGCATCGAACGAGAATGTCGGCAGGTCGCGGTCCTGCATCCGCCGCCCGAACTTGCGATGCAGCGCGGCGTCGGAGAGATAGGTGATGTGACCCGCCATCCGCGCCACGCCGAGGCCGCGATGCGGATGGGTGCCCTGGTCGAAATAACGTCCGCCGCGCCAATCGGGATCGGCCATCACGGCCTGACGGCCGAGTTCGTGGAACGCGATGTTCTGCGCCGAGTGGCGCGTCGAGCACGCGACCGGCAATGCCGAGAACACGCGCTCGGGATAGGCGGCAGTCCATTGCAGCACCTGCATGCCGCCCATCGATCCGCCGATGACGCAGAACAGCGTCTCGATGCCGAGGCGGTCGAGCAGCATGGTCTGTGCGCGGACCATGTCGGGGATCGTAACGACCGGAAAATCCAGTCCCCACACCTTGCCGGTAGCTGGGTTGGTCGAGGCCGGACCGGTCGATCCCATGCAGCCGCCGATTACGTTCGAACAGATGATGAAATACTTGTCGGTATCGAGCGGACGGCCGGGACCGACCATGATTTCCCACCAGCCGGCCTTGCCGGTCAGCGGATGCGCATTGGCGACGTGCTGGTCGAGCGTCAACGCATGACAGATCAGGATGGCATTGGAACGATCGGCGTTGAGTTGGCCATAGGTCTGATAGGCAATCTGAAACGGCGCCAGGTCGACGCCGCAATCGAGCCGCAAGGGCTGGTCCATGCCGAATTCCGCTACCTGCGAAGCAGGACGATCGGCCTCTTGCGCGCGATCCTCGCTATGGATCGCCGGACTGGGTATCGATGGTACGTCGGTCATATCGGCACCGACCTCCTCGCGGAGGCTCTACAGACAGAATCAGGCCATAAAAAACCCGGCCTGAACGAAAGGTTCGGCCGGGATCAACTCTGTCCCCGGCCTGTTTAGCGAGTTGTTTAACGTGGCTGCAAGCCGGCCGGCTCAAATGACCACGGAATGGAACAAAGCTAGTCCCGCCTAAGCATTTCGTCAAGGCAGGCGGGGGCCAGGCGCCATGGTTAACCTGATCGTGCAGGGCTCCCCCGTGACGTTTCTCTTTGCTTTCAGCGCCCGTCTTTCCTAATCAATGCGACTGTCTGCCGGGCGCATCGGGCTGTTCCGGCACCAAGGTTTTCTCAGATGTCCAAGGCACCCCCCGCCCCGCCCTCGCTGCAGGAGCTGCGCAAGGAAATCGACGCGATCGACGAGCAGGTCCATCGCCTCTTGATGGCGCGCGGCGACATCATCGACCGGCTGATCCAGGTGAAGCAAACCCAGGAAGTCGGCTCCGCGTTCCGCCCGGCGCGCGAGGCCAGCATGATGCGGCAACTGGTGCAGCGCCATCGCGGCATCCTGCCGCTCGACACCATCGAGAGCATCTGGCGCGTCATCATCTCGACGTTCACTTATGTCCAGGCGCCGTTCGCGGTGCATGCGGACGTCTCGGTCGGCGAGCCCGCGATGCGGGATTCGGCGCGCTTTCACTTCGGCTTCGTCGTGCCTTATGTGGGCCATTTCAGCGCGCAGGCCGCCGTCGAGGCGGTGGCGAAATCGAAGGGCGATCTGGCGCTGGTCTCGGCCATCTCGAGCCGCACGCCGTGGTGGCTCGCGCTGGAAGCCAGCGGCGCACCGAAGATCATCGCCCGGCTGCCGTTCCTCGAACGCGCTGATCATCCGGCAGCACTCCCGGTGTTCCTGATCTCGCGGGTCGCCGACGACGCCATGGTGACGGAAGTTCAGATGTGGAGCGTCCGCGTCTCCGGCTGGAACGCCGATATCGCGCGCGCCGTGGCGCCGCTCGCCGAAATCGTCGCCGTGCCCGATACCGCCTTCGACGGCGCGGCGCTCCTGGTGTCGGATGCCGGCACCGGCTTCGAGAAGATCAAGGCTGCCCTGATCCAGGCCGGCGCCTCGGTGCGATCGTCGGCCCTCGTCGGCACCCATGCAACGCGCTATACGGTGCCCTCGAACGGGGCAGCCAAATCCTAAGCCGAAGTTCTAAGCCGTCCTGAATATCCGGAGACAGAAGATGAACCGCCCCATGCCGAATCCCGGCATTCTCGATATTGCGCCCTACACGCCCGGCAAGACGCCGGTGCCGGAGCCGGGCCGCAAGGTGTTCAAGCTGTCCGCCAACGAGACCCCGTTCGGGCCGTCGCCGAAGGCGATCGAAGTCTACAAGCAGGCGGCGGCGCATCTGGAGGACTATCCGGAAGGCACGTCACGGGTGCTGCGCGAGGCGATCGGCCGCGCCTACGGGCTCGATCCCAACCGCATCATCTGCGGCGCCGGCTCGGACGAAATCCTCAATTTGCTGGCGCACACCTATCTCAGCCAGGGCGATGAAGCGATCTCCACCGCCCACGGCTTTCTGGTGTACCCGATCGCCACCATGGCGAACGGCGCGAAGAACATCGTTGCGCCCGAGACCAACTTCACCGCCGACGTCGACGCCATTCTCGCGCGCGTGACGCCGCGCACAAAACTGGTGTGGCTGGCCAACCCGAACAACCCGACCGGGACCTACGTGCCGTTCGACGAGGTCAAGCGGCTGCGCGCAGGTCTGCCGCCGCATGTGCTACTGGTACTCGACGCCGCCTATGCCGACTACGTGTCGCGCAACGATTACGAGCTCGGCCTTGAGCTGGTGGCGACCACCGAAAACACCGTGATGACGCACACCTTCTCCAAGATCCACGGGCTGGCGGCCCTGCGGATCGGCTGGATGTTCGGCCCTGCCAACATCATCGACGCCGTCAACCGGATTCGCGGGCCGTTCAACGTCTCGACGCCGGCGATGCTGGCGGCGGTCGCCGCGATCGAGGACACCGCACATGTCCAGATGTCGAAGGCGTTCACCGAAGAGTGGCGCAACTGGCTGACCGAAGAGATCGGAAAACTGGGATTAAAGGTCACGCCGAGCGTGGCGAATTTTGTGCTGATCCACTTCCCGCTCGACAAGGGCAAGACCTCGACTGATGCGGATGCGTTCCTGACGAAGCGCGGGCTGGTGCTGCGCGCGCTCAATAACTACGGCCTCCCCCACGCCCTGCGCATGACCATCGGCACCGAGGAGGCCAACCGCCTCGTCGTCGATGGCCTGCGCGACTTCATGGCGGCCAAGTGAATACGGCGCCGATCTTCCGACGCGTCGCGCTGATCGGCTTCGGCCTGATCGGCGGATCGATTGCGCGCGCCGCGCGGGCCCAGGGGCTCGCCAGCGAAATCGTCACCACCGCACGCTCGGAGAAAACCCGCGCACGGGTGGTGGAACTTTCCATCGTCGACCGCGTGCTGGAGACCAACGCGGAAGCCGTCAGGGACGCCGACCTCGTGATCCTCTGCATCCCGGTCGGCGCCTGCGGTCCGGTCGCGCAGGAGATTGCGCCGTTCCTCAAACCGGGTGCGATCGTCTCCGACGTCGGCTCGGTCAAGGGCGCCATCGTCCGCGAGATGGCGCCGCATCTGCCGGGCAATGTTCATTTCGTTCCGGCCCATCCGGTGGCGGGCACCGAGCATTCCGGGCCTGATTCCGGCTTCGCCGAACTCTTCATCAACCGCTGGTGCATCCTCACGCCGCCCGATGGCGCCGATCCGATGGCGGTCGAAACGCTACGCGCGTTCTGGGCCGGCATGGGCGCCAGGGTCGAGATCATGACGCCCGATCATCATGACCTGGTGCTGGCGATCACGAGCCACCTGCCGCATCTGATCGCCTACACCATCGTCGGCACGGCGGATGAACTGGCGCAGGTAACGTCGTCGGAAGTGATAAAGTTCTCCGCCGGCGGCTTTCGCGATTTCACCCGCATCGCGGCGTCGGATCCGACGATGTGGCGCGATGTGTTTTTGAACAACAAGGAAGCCGTGCTGGAAATGCTCGGCACCTTCAACGAGGATCTTTCAAAACTCACCCGCGCCATCCGCCGCAACGACGGCGAAGCGCTGTTCGAACACTTCACCCGCACCCGCGCCATCCGCCGCGGCATCGTCGAGATCGGCCAGGATTCGGCGGCGCCCGATTTCGGCCGGCCGCATCCGCCGCTGGAGAAGAAGGCGGAGTAGGCCCCCGCTCTCTCGACCGTCATTGCGAGCGAAGCGAAGCAATCCATTTCGCGGCATAACGGATGGATGGATTGCTTCGCTTCGCTCGCAATGACGAAGAGAAATCGTCAGCCTTGTAGCCGGATGAGCGAAGCGATATCCGGGGCGGTGTTAGAGGAGTCCCGGATTTCGCTACGCTCATCCGGGCTACGAAGCGTGGTGCAAATCAAAACAGCGGCGGCACCTGCCCGACCTTCAGCGGCCCGAGAAACACCGCGCCGTCGACGAAGCGCAGCGGGAAGGCGCGGGCTTTCTTGCCTTCCAGTTCCGCCTCCTTGCCGAGCGCGTTGATGCCCGCGGCAACGCCGGTATTGGCGTTCTGCTTGACAACCTTGCCGAGCCCCGGGATCGCCCGGTCGAGCGCGCCGAACAGATTGTTGAGGTCCTGCGATTTCACGCCCGGGGCTACGCGATCGAGCGTTGCCTGCGGCACGCCCTCCTCCAGCATCTTTTCGATTCCCAGCGCCGGGATCACTTTCTCGATGCCCACCACCGTCATCTGCAATTCGCCGTCGATCCGACCCTGGGCGTTGAGGCTCAACGTGCCCGCGGCAACCGAGATCAGATCGCCCTGCCGAATCCGCGACCGCACAATCTCGACATGGCCGCCCGCGGCCTGGATTTCCCTGAAGCGTTCCGGCCACGGCTTTGGCTTGAAATCCTTCAACCCGCTCAGCCTGGTTTGAACGTCGACGTCGAATGGCGCAGCCAGCAGCGGGTGCACTTCCTGCACGCTGCCGCCCGCTATCTGCAACACCGCTTCGATCACGGGCTGATCCTTCGTCGAGCCGTCGGCGAACCGGCCGTGCAGTTCAGCACGGCCGGCGCGCGCAAGCGGCGTCTGCACGGGACCGTTGACGCGATCGATCGAGGGATTTTCGAACACGATGTCGGCGCGCTGCGGAATGTCGGGCAGTCCGCTGACGCTGCTGCGCCCAACGGTCCAGTTCACCTTCAGCGACGGCGGCTGGCCGCGATCGGCCAGCGTGGCCGGCGCCTTGAATTCGGCGATCAGCAATTTCGGCTGGTAGATCTGCGCGATCACCATGATTTCGCCGAGCCGCGCGGTGAACGGCGCCTGCGCGCCTGCCGTCTGCGAAACCAGCGACACGCTGGCGTCGTCGCAGCGAACCTCGAAGCGGAACGGGAAGCCGGCCACCGAGCGCTTGCCGCACGCATAGACCCGGCCGGATTTCGCCTCCTGCGCCGCCCACGCGTCGGCGCGCACGCCGGCTTCGGAAGCGGCATAGAACCAGAACGCGCTCCATGCCGCGGCGGCGACGACGAGCAGTGCGGGCATGATGAAGAGGCGCCACAGCGGGCGCCGGCGCGGCGCGGGGGTCATGTCAGGCATGCGGCGTCCTTTGGCTAGCGATTTTGTCAAATGTAAGCATCCGCTCCCCGCAACAAAAGGCATTGATTTCACTTCGCTTTGTCGTTCCGTTCTGGTAGCGGTGCGAGGGCATGTCCGCGATTGTCTTCAACGATACGGAATTCTCGACAGGCGACCTCTGGGTGTTCGGTTACGGCTCCCTGATGTGGCGCCCGGGCTTCGAATTCATCGAACGGGTTCCGGCGCGGCTGATCGGCGAACACCGCGCGCTCTGCGTCTATTCCTTCGTCCATCGCGGCACGCCGGAGAAGCCGGGCCTCGTGCTCGGGCTCGACCGCGGCGGTGCCTGCCGCGGCGTCGCGTTCCGGGTCGCGGAGAAGAACAGCGCTGCGACCATCGCCTATTTGCGCGAGCGTGAGCAGGTCACCTCGGTGTATCGCGAGGTGAAACGATCGGTGTGGCTGGAGAACGAGGCGCGCCAGCGCGTCAGCGCACTCGTCTACGTGGTCGACCGCGGCCACGTGCAATATGCCGGGCGGCTGTCGCTGGCGGAACAGTTGCGCCACGTGCTGCAAGGGCATGGCCAGTCCGGCGTCAACCGCGACTATGTTGTGGCCACCGTGAAAGCGATCGAGGCGGAAGGGTTTCGCGATTCCCAACTGCACCGGCTCGCGGCGATGCTGCACGACCAGCATCCGTTCCATCCACCCGTAGCCACAAACCGATAGTTCCGCCCGGTCAGTTGGCTTGCGCCGTCGCCGGCCGGCGCGGCGACGGCGCGGGCTGATCGTAAAGTTCGGGCGCCAGATCGATGCCGGCGCCGGCCAGTCGCACGCGCACCTCGGCGGCGACATATTTTGCATATTCCGACAGCAAGAGACGCAGCGTCGTACCACTGGTCCACCACGGCTCGTCGCGCCACCGGTCGCCGACCACCGCGAACGGAATCAGCGTGACCTCCGGGATCGCATGCGACAGCTCTACGATCGCCCGCGGCATGTGGTAGTTCGACGTCACCACGATCAGCGACTTGAAGCCGCGCTCGCGGACCCAGCGCCGTGTCTCGGCGGCGTTGCTCCTGGTATTGACGGCCGAACGGTCGAGATCGACGCAACAGCGCAACAGCAGCGACTGATTGTCGGGCAGCGAGCGCGAAATGTCGCTCAGGGCATTGGTCGGATGCACGCCCGAGATCAACAGCCGCTTGCCATACCCGCCGGCCAGCAATTCCATCGCATCGGACACCCGCGACGAGCCGCCGGTCAGCACCACGATCCCGTCGGCGGTGCGCGCCGGCTTGATTTCGACGCCGCGCAACTGCGAGAGAAAGGCGATGAAGCCCACCGCCGCGCCGACGAACAGGATCGCCATGGCGCCGACGATGACCGCGCGCAACCATCCGCGCGGCCGCGCAGCCGGCGCCCTCGGCATGCTATCGTCGTGCTGCAAATCCATGTGGTCCGGCGATCCTCTCCCCACGGAATTCTATAACGTTTTCGAGCGAAGTGGAGTCGTCAATCGATATCGTCCAGCGTGGCGAACAGCGTTCGCCGCGAGGCCCAGGCGGTAATGGCGGCGATCGCCACGGCCTGTACCGCGAGCGCCAGATAGCCTGAGGGCGGCAGCGAAAACGTCCCCAGCAGTGCAGCGAATTGATCGCCGACGGGGGTGCCCGAGAACCAGGCGGCGATCGATTCGGAGAAGCCGAAACCCAGCATGGCGGCGCCGCCGCCGATCACCCCGCCCTCCAGCCCGAGCCTGAGAAAATGCCGCAGGAAATGGTTGGCGATATAGCGGTCGCCGGCGCCGACGAAGTGCAGCACCTCGACGATCGGGCGGTTCGCCGCCATCGCGCCGCGGGTCGCGAACGAAACCGAAATGATCGTCGCCGCGATCACCAGCACGAGAATGCCGATGCCGGCAAACACGGTGGCCCCCGTCATCGAGCGCATGCGCTCGATCCAGGCGCGGTGATCGTCGACGCTCGCCGACGGCGCCACCTGGGTCACCGCCCTGCGCAATGCCGCGAGGTCGAGCGTGGTGCCGGGCTGGACGCGCGCGACGACGACGCGCGGCACCGGTAACTGTTCGATCGACAGCCCGCTGCCAAGCCACGGCTCCAGCAACCTGGCCGATTCGTCCTTGCTGAACGGCTTGACCTGGACGATGCCGGGTTGCGTCCGCATTGCCTCCACCGCCGCCGTTACATCGCGATCGAGATCGCGCCCTGCCTGCGGGCGCACCTGCATGGTGATTTCGCTGGCGACTTCCGACTGCCATTCCGCGGCCGATGCCCTGACGAGCAGCACGGTGCCGGTGGTGATGGATGCGAGGAACGTCATGATGGCGACGACGGCGACCAGCGCGCGGCCGGAGATCGACGCCCGCGGCACGATCGGCGACATGTTGCGCGCCTGCGCCGGCACCTGCGGGCGTTCGGTGCCGAGGTCTACCAGCGGCCCATGCTCGTCACCCATCCTACTCATAGATGTGCAACCGTCCCTGGTGCAGCACCATCCGCCGCGCCTCGTACTGGTCCATCAGCGTGATGTCGTGGGTCGCGATGATGACAGCGGTGCCCAGCCTGTTCAATTCGATGAACAGCCGCAGCAGGCGCCGGCCGAGCGTCGGGTCGACGCTACCGGTCGGCTCGTCCGCCAGCAGCAATTGCGGCCGCGAGATCACCGCGCGCGCAATCGCGGCGCGCTGCTTCTCGCCGCCCGACAGGATCGGCGGCAGCGCGTCCATGCGCTCGCCGAGGCCGACCCACTTCAGGAGATCGATCACCTCCCGGCGATAGCTGGATTCTTCCCGGCCCATCACGCGGAACGGCAGCGCCACGTTCTCATAGGTCGTCATGTGGTCGAGCAGGCGAAAATCCTGCAGCACGATGCCGATGCGCTGGCGCAGGTTCGCAACCTGATCCTTGCCGAGCAGCGAAACGTCCTGGCCGAACAGGTTGACGAGGCCGCGCGTCGGCCGCAGCGACAGAAACAACAGCCGCAACAGCGAGGTCTTGCCCGCGCCCGAGGGGCCGGTGAGAAACTGGAAGGAATGCGCCGGAATCAGGAAAGTAAGGTCGCGCAGAATCTCCGGGCCGAGCCCGTACCGCAAACCGACATTTTCGAACCGAACCAAGCTCAGCTCCGCTCGACATGAACCGTGGCCGAGCTCCGCTCGGCATGGACAGTTGCCGAGCTCCGCTCGGCATGGACAGTTGCCGAGCTCCGCTCGGCATGGACAGTTGCCGAGCTCCGCTCGGCGTGGGCCGCGGCTGGAAACCCCGGACTTGAACCTGAACCTGGACCCGAACCTGAACTTTGGGCTCGTGGCCCGCTGGCTTGGGAACCAACCGGACAAAACGGTTTTGCGACCGTTATGGTTTCCGATTCGTTAACAGTCGCTATGTAGCATCCGGGCAAAGACACGGTAGAGATGGGCTCCATGCATATCGTTTGCCCTCATTGTACAACATCTTACGCCATCAATCCTGCCACCCTGGGGCCCGCCGGACGTACCGTCCGCTGTTCGCGCTGCAAGGAAACCTGGCTGGCGCGGCCCGAAGACGCGATCGAAATGGCGGCAGCCATACCGGCCGCCATGCCAGCTTCGGCGCAATCGGCCCCGCCGGCCGAGAACGATGCCGCGGCCGAGTGGGAGGCGCTGGCGCGCGAGGAAGAGGGACAGGACGCCCCGATGGTCGACAGCCCCTCGATTTCGGCCGGCTGGCCGGCCGACGGCGAAGGTTCGCAACCAGGCGGCGACAACGACTGGCCGTCGGCCGCCCGGCAGGATGCGGAGAACCATGAGGAAATCCCGATCACCACGCACCGTCAGCGGTTGGCCCGCCTTTTCCGGCTGCCCTCCCTGCCGCGCATGCCGTCCGCCAGCCTGCCGACCGCCTGCGCCGCGATGGGCGCGCTGATCCTGGCGCTGATGATCTGGCGCGCCGATGTCGTGCGGCTGCTGCCGCAAACCGCGACGTTCTACAAGATGGTCGGTCTGGAAGTGAACCTGCGCGGGCTGGCGTTCAAGGACATCAAGATCACCAACGAGACCGTGGACGGCAAGCCGGTCCTGGTCATCGAAGGCACGATCGTCGGCGAGACCAGGAAACCGGTCGAATTGCCGCGGCTGCGCTTTTCCGTCCGCGACGCGGAGGGCACGGAGGTCTACGCCTGGAACGCGGTGCTCGAGCAGCCGGTGCTCAAGCCCGGCGAGCGCGCCTACTTCAAGTCGCGGCTGGCTTCGCCGCCGCCCGAAGGCCGCAATATTGACGTACGCTTTTTCAACAAGCGGGATCTGGCCGGCCAGGCCTGAACCAGGCCGCCTGTTCCGCTGAGGCGAGAGAGACGACTTCATGCCACGCGTGCTGATTGCCGATGACGAAGATTCCATGCGTTCGCTGGTGGCGCGCGCCATCGCCATGGACGGCCACGAGACCGTCACCGCCGAGGACGGCGCCGAAGCGCTCGATATCCTGACCCGCGAAAAAGGCACGTTCGACCTGCTGCTGACCGACATCCAGATGCCCGTGATGGACGGCATCGCATTGGCGCTGACGGCGGCGCGCGATTTTCCCAGCCTGAAGATCCTGTTGATGACGGGTTTCGCCGATCAGCGCGAACGCGCCTCCGGCCTCAACGCCATCGTGCACGACGTGGTGACGAAGCCGTTCTCGGTGCACGATATCCGCACCGCAGTCGCGGACGCGCTGGCGGCGCGAAAGGCAGGATAGAGAAGCAACCGAATTTCAATTTTTCGTTGCAATGATGCCCACCACTTTGGAATGTTCTAATTCCTAGTGTCAAAAGGCCTCAGAAATGGAAATCAACAAGGGCCCATACTGGTGGACCCCTGCGCAGTGGACCGCCGGAGCTGTGGGGTTCTTCGCATCGGCAGCTTTGGCCCACATTCTGGTCTCACTGGGTTACCTGACGAAAGACTGGGGTACCGTGATCATAGGGGCGGGCCTTTGCGTTCCGGTCGCAATCGTTGGATGGCTGAAGGCCAAAAAACGTCGCAGCAGCAAACCGTCCTGATTCGCGCCGATAGTGGCGCCGTTCGATAATCCCTTCGAGAGCCGCTCGATGTAATCGAGCTCGATCTTCGGGCGGGACGAATCGGCGAGAAGAGCGGATGAGCCACATCAACGGTTGTCATCGCCCGCGAAAGCTGAGGACCCAGTACGCCGCGGCTTCTCGATTCAATCACCGGCGTCTCTGGAATACTGGATCACCCCCTTCGCGGGTGATGACAGTTCAGCGCTGCGCGGAAACTTCAATAATCCTTCAACAACCGCTCGATGTAATCGAGTTCGATCTGCGGGCGGGACGGATCGGCGAGACGACGCCGCAGCTCTTCGAGGATCCGGCGCACCCGCTGCACATCGATCTCGCCGGGGATCTTCACGGTATAATCGTCGGTGAATTCGTTGTTGCGCATCGGCCGTCCCAGCGGATCGGTCGAGTTGGCCGCGCCCTGCTGGCGGCCTCTGGGATTGCCGGGGCCGTCGCCCGGCTGATCGCCGTCACCTTGCTGCATGGCCTCGGCCAGGCTCTGGGCACCCTTGCGCAGCGCGTCCAGCGCGCGACCTTGTGAGTCCACCGCCCCATCGGCATTGCCCTCGCCGAGCCGGCCGGTGGCGTCGCCCATCGCCGAATCGGCCTGATCGAGCCCGTCCTCGCCGTCGCCCTGGTCGCCGCCTTGACCCTGCTGGCCCTGGCCCTGCTGGCCCTGGCCCTGCTGACCCTGTCCCCGTTCGCCGCGCTGGCCCTGCTGGCCTTGCTGGCCCTGTTGGCCGCGCTGGCCCGGCCCCATGCCGCGCTTGGCGAGTTCTTCCTGCAATTTCTTGAGCCGATCGCGCAGGCCCTGCTGGTCCTGCTGCAGGTCGCCCATGCTCTGGTCGCCCTGCTTGTCTCCCTGCTTGCCGCGCATGCGGTCGCGCCTGGAATCCTGGCCCTGCTTGTAGGTCTTGTCGCGCAATTGCTGCTGCTTGCGGATCATGTCCCCGAGTTCGTTCAGCGCCTGCTCCATGTCGTCGCCGCCCTGGCCGGGCTGCACCATCTGCAGGTTTTCCAGCATCTGCTGCAGCTGTTCCAACAGCTGCTTGGCAGCATCCTTGTCGCCGGACCGCGACAGCCGCTCCAGCCGGTCGAGCATGCTCTTGAGATCCTGCTGGCTCAGCATCTTGGTGTTGGGATCGAGCGGACGCGCCAATTGCTGCGGGTTGTTTTTTAGCTGCTCGGCGAGTTGGCGCAGGAAATTGTCCAGCGCGGCGCGCAGATTATCCGTGAGCTTCTTGATCTCCTCGTCGGTGGCGCCGCGTTCCAGCGCCTGCTTGAGCGCCTCCTGCGCCGCGCGCAACGCCTTGTCGACATCGCTGATGTTGCCATCCTCGATGGTGACGGCCAGCGCCCACAGGCTGGCGACGACCTCGCGTAGCGCGGCGTCGGTGCGCGCGGCCTCCAACTGGCGGGACACGCTAAAGAGACCGAGATAGTGACCGGTCTCCGGCGTGAACAGTTCCGGCGCGATCATCAGCGCATCGAGCGCGGTATAGACCTGTGCATTCTGGTTGGCGTCGAGGGCGAGGATGCGGCGCTGCTCGATCAGGGCGCGCGCCAAAGGCTTGGTGAACAGCCGCTCCGGCAGCCGCATGTTGAACGGCTCGCTCTTGCCTTCATTGCCGGCCTCGTCCTTGGCCGTGAGCGTCAGCGTGACGTCGGCGCCGGCATAGGGATCCTCGCTGAGATCCTTCACCGTCTGGCCGACGCCGTTGCGGGTTCGCGCATTCGGCAGCACCAGCGCAAACTGCGGCGACTCGAACAGCGGCCGCGGCTCGGCCTTGTCGGCCTCCTTGTTCTTGCCGTCCTTCGCCTCGGGAGTCTTGGCATCGGGAGTCTTGGCATCGGAAGTTTTGGCCGCATCGGGGTTGCGGGCGACGAATTGCGCGCGCGCTTCGGTGACGCCGTAATCGTCCTCGAGCTTGTAGGACATCTGCAGCGAGCCGCGGGCCTGGCGTTCCGGATCCTTGGCAAGTGAAATGGTCGGCGCGCGGTCGGGCGTGGCCGCGAAGCGCCACAGCGGCTGGCCGGACGGCGCGCGGACATGCGCGCTGCCGTCGGCGGTGATCTTGAAATGCCGTTCGTTGGTGCCCTTCGGCGCCTGCTCGCCCGGCGCGACCTCGGTCACGCCGCCACCGACCACGACATCGATGGTGCCGCCGCTGGAACGCACCAGCAGCGTGCTGCCTGACGGTACCGGCAACGGTGCTCCGCTATCGGGCGAAGCCGCATCCCTGGCGGCGGACAGAATGACCGGCGGCTTGCCGGTATAGACCGGCGGGGTCACCCAGGCATCGACCCGGACGTTGGCCGGCGCCAGCACGCCGTTCCAGTCGAACGCCGCGGCGATGCGCAGCGTGCGTTCGTCGCCGGCGGCGACATAGGCGGCCGCCAGCATCACCATGACCAGCGCGCGCAGCGCCCAGGGATCGTGGATCGGAAGCCGCGGCGAAGGCAGCCCGGCGCGGATCCGCTTGATCGAGGCCAGCGTGCGCTCGCGCTGCTCCTGCCACAGCGCCTGCGCGATCGGGTCCCTGGTCGAGAGCGTGTCGGTCAGCGCGGTCGCCGGGCGGTGGCGAATGCCGGTGCCGCGGTCGAGCCGGCTCAACGCCTCTTCGCGGGTCGGCCAGCGAAACCGCGCGAACGGGGACAACGCTGCCAGCGCCAGCAGGACGAACAGGCCGATGCCGATCGCGCGTGCAACGAATGGGAGCGCCAGCCACAATCCGGCCCAGGACGCCACCAGAAACAGCCCGACGACGCTCAAAATCCGGGCGAAGCCCGGCCAGGCGCGCTCCCACGCAATCGCATACTGAGCCCGTTGCAGGGCCTGCGTCAGTTGAAGCCGCGCGACAGCATCCGGCTCGCGCGCGGGCTGTGAGGGGTCGGGGGAGGCTCCGTTCAACAAAATTCTCCGGGTTGCCGACAAATCACCCTAGCACGGCGGCGGCATTGAGGCACCCCGCGTCCAGAGGTTCCCACACCCGGAATTACGCATAACACGAAGGCGTGACTGCCGGGCTTTAGCCCCGTAACGTCGCCTCGAACCGTAAAAATACCTAAGGAAACGTCATGGACCAGAAGACACACGACAAGGGACTGGAAATTCGCAAAGCCGTGCTCGGCGAGGCCTATGTCAACAACGCCCTGAAGAACGCCGATAGCTTCAACAAGCCGTTCCAGGAACTGGTCACCGAATATTGCTGGGGCGCAGTGTGGGGCCGCGAGGAATTGCCGCACAAGACGCGCAGCATGCTCAACCTCGCCATGATCTCGATCCTCAACCGGCCGCACGAATTGAAGGCGCACATCAAGGGCGCGCTGACCAACGGCGTCAGCCGCGACGAGATCCGCGAGATCTTCATGCAGGTGTCGATCTATGCCGGCATCCCCGCCGGCGTCGACAGTTTTCGGATCGCGCGCGAAGTGTTCGCGGAACTGGACAAGGGCTGAGACGCAGCCGTAACGCCACCGCAATTTCAGCCGTCATTGCGAGCGCAGCGAAGCAATCCACACTTTTTCTATGCGGCGCCATGGATTGCTTCGCTGCGCTCGCAATGACGGAGCAAGAGGAAACACCACCATGGAAATCGGATTCATCGGCCTCGGAAAAATGGGTTTTCCGATGGCACGGCGGCTGGTCGAAGCCGGGCATCAATTGACCGTGTTCGATACGCGGAAAGAAGCCGTCGACAAGCTGGTCGCACTCGGCGCGCAAGTCGCCTCCTCGCCCAGGGACATCGCCGACCGCTGCGAGACCGTGCTGGCAAGCCTGCCGTCGCTGCAGGCTTCACTCGATGTCGCGACCGGCGCGGGCGGCGTGATCGAGGGCAAGCGCATCAGGCGCTTCGTCGATCTCTCCACCGTCGGATCGCAGATGGCGGCGAAAATTCACGGCCTGCTGGCTGCGAAGAACATCGTGCAGATCGACAGCCCCGTCAGCGGCGGCGTCGGCGGCGCCGAGAAGGGAACGCTGGCGGTGATGGCCTCCGGCCCGCGCGCCGACTATGAGGCGGTAAAGCCGGCGCTCGACGTGATCGGAAAGGTGTTCTTCATCGGCGAGAAACCCGGCTCGGCGCAGACGATGAAACTTGCCAACAACTTCCTCTCCGCAACCGCGATGGTGGCGACGTCGGAAGCCGTGGTGATGGGCGTCAAGGCGGGACTGGATCCGGCTGTGATGATCGACGTCATCAACGCGGGCTCCGGCCTCAATACCGCGAGCCGCGACAAGTTTCCGCGCGCGGTGCTGCCGCGCAGCTTCGATTTCGGCTTCGCCACCGGCTTGATGGTGAAGGACGTGCGGCTCGCGCTGGAGGAGATGAAATCACTGGGACTGTCGATGGAAGTCGCCGAAGCCGTCGGCCGCTTGTGGGAAGTCATCATTCGCGACGAGGGCGCGGAGTCGGATTTCACCGCCGCGATCAAGCCGATCGAAAAGGCGGCGGGCATCGTGGTCGGCGGCGCGAAAGGTGGCCACGCGGCGAAGTAGCGCTGACGCACAGCCTTTTCGGGCGCTCGCCTTTCGGAAATCCCTTTTTCAACTGGAGAGCCATGTGGGATGGCCAAAAATGCAATTCATCTTCGATCTGATTTGGATGCAGTCGCGCGGGAATTACCTCGCCGAAACAGGCCAGCAGGAAGCGCAGCCGTGATCGCCGCCTCTGCAGCGATTCTCGCACTATTCAACCTGGCAATCTTAGCAGCCCACGCCCTGGACGCTTACCGGGCGCGCTAGTTGTTAACTCCGCTTCCGCGTGCGGCTTCCGAAGAGGTCGGAGCCCCAGAATGAAACGAGGACCAGCGCGCAAGTCGCGAGGCCCAACAATGCCAGAATTGTTTCAAGCATCATCGAATCAACTCCCTTCAGTTGGGATTTTTGCCATACGAACGCGCCGCAGTTGAGCGCGTTTAATCCGCGTGCCCGGCACCGCCGTGCGGCACATTAAAAGGACGCCCCCCAGCTTCAGCTAAGCATCAACCGTTGGGGCCGTCCTTGTCCTCTGCCGGGCATGCCCATCCGCATGGTGTCCGGCGGACCGAAATAAAAATCTGATTCGAGCCGATGTCTGTATGGAACCCGACGGTGTGAGACGGTTCCAGGCTCGATGGGACTCAATGCAGGGAAGGGAAAGTCCGGCAATCGCCGTCTTGCATCGGGTGTACGGCTGCATCAGAGGTCCTCCCGAGGACCCTTGAAGCAGGGATGCCTCACCTCACCCTCGGCCGACTTCGCCCGACGTTCGATCTCGGGGAGCAGTATTGCGTAGGATGGGTGGCGCGCAGCGATACCCATCGGCTCTGCTGTGATGGGTATCGCTTCGCTCCACCCATCCTACGGCACGCTAATTCGCATTCTTCGCCATCGACCGGAAATAGTGCTCGGCATGCTGGAAATAATTCTCCGCTGCAATCCAGTCTCCCCTCAGAGCTTCAGCGCGGGCCAAGGCTAGGTAGCGTTCATAGTTTTTCTCTGCGCTCTGAGCATTCTTCGCCTGAGGGCGAGGGACCCCGGAAGATTCATTTCTTCGGGCGGGCCGCGATCGTCGGTGCACCGCACCGGTCACAACTTCCGCATTTGGGCGTGGTTGTGCCGTTACCGGCTTAAGTTCCGAAATGTATTTCATGTTGGTCCATATGCCGCTCCGGCAGAGCCGTGCGACGTTCGCTGGAGGAATTGTCCTGCTGCAATTCAGTCGATGGGCCACTGAGGGCGGCGCTCAAACTTCGACGGTGCGGTATGCGTTCCTGGCGCCCGATTGGCAGCCGAACGAATCCATATCGACTGCGTTTTAGATATGAGCATAGACAGCGATTTCAAGTCGCTGACTGAATGAGAATCTTTGGCGAAAACATCCACCCTCGTTTTGCAGCCAGTGCCCATGACGCGGCAGTGGACAGAACATAACAAGGGAGGTCCGAGATGAGAAAATCCATAACGACGACGACCGAGGAGCCAATACCCAGGAACATCATGCGCGCTGATGTCACGATCACGGAAGGTTTCGGCATAGAGGTCGACGGTCAGATGAAGGCGGTGTTCGACACAAAGGAAGCCGCCGAAAAGAAAGCGCGGGAACTTAAAACCAAATTCCCGATGCTTCAGGTCAAGGTCTATGACGCAGCGCAAAGAACGAGTGCGGTGATAACGGCCAAAACAGCCGAAACCGTCTGACGGACGCTTCAGGAGAGCATCGAACCGACAACGCTCACAGCCAGGGTGCCGGCTTATCCATCGCGATCAGTTCCTCGACCTCGATGCGCGGGCGCACCACGGCGTACTGGTCGTCCTTGACTAAAACTTCCGGCACCAGCGCGCGCGTATTGTAGAAACCGGACTGCACCGCGCCGTAGGCGCCGGCGGTCATGATCGCGATGAGATCGCCGGCCTTGGGCTCGGGCAGGTTGCGATCGAGGGCGAGATAGTCGCCGGTCTCGCAGACCGGACCGACGACGTCCGCCGTGATCGTTCGCGCGCCCTTCGCCGGCTCGCGCACCGGCAAGATATCGTGATGGGCTTCGTACAGCGTGGGGCGGATCAGATCGTTCATCGCGGCGTCGATGATGACGAAGTTCTTGGCCTCGCCCGGCTTCACATAGATGACGCGGGACACGAGAATACCGGCATTGCCGACGATCATCCGCCCGGGCTCGAACATCAGCGTGCAGCCGAGATTATGCGTCACCCGCTTGACCATCGCGGCATAGGCCGACGGCAATGGCGGCGCTTCGCGATCGGCGTGATAGGGGATGCCTAAGCCGCCGCCGAAATCGATATGCTCGATCTTGTGGCCGTCGGCGCGCAGCGTCTGCACGAAATCGGAAAGGATCCGGAACGCGGTTTCCATCTTGCTGAGATCAGTGATCTGGCTGCCGATATGCATGTCGGTGCCGGTCACCTCGATGCCCGGCAGCTTTGCCGCGAGGGCATAGACCTCGCGCGCCCGCCCTATCGGAATGCCGAACTTGTTTTCGGACTTGCCGGTGGCGATCTTGGCGTGGGTGCCGGCATCGACGTCCGGATTGACGCGCAACGAAATCCGCGCGGTCTTGCCGGTCTCGACGGCGAGCTTCGACAGTAGCTCCAGTTCGGGTTCGGATTCGACGTTGATACAGAGAATGTCCGCCGCCAGCGCGGCGCGCAGCTCGGGCTCGGTCTTGCCGACGCCTGAGAAAAGAATCTTGCTCGGCGGAATCCCCGCGGCCAGCGCGCGCTTGAGTTCGCCGCCGGACACCACGTCGGCGCCGGCGCCAAGCTTCGCCAGCGTGCGCAGCACCGACTGGTTGGAATTCGCCTTCATGGCGTAGCAGACCAGCGTCTTCTCGCCAGCAAAGGCCTCGGTGAAGACGCGGTAGTGGCGCTCCAGTGTCGCCGTCGAATAGCAATAGAACGGCGTGCCGACGGCATCCGCGAGTTCGGACAGGTTGACCGCCTCGGCGTGCAGCACGCCGTTGCGATAGTCGAAGTGATTCATGGTGCGCTCAGTCTCAGTCCAGCAGCGGATCGAGAACGAATTTCTTCTTGCCGCCCTTGGGGGCGCTGGGGCCTGCGTCGGATCCATAGGTCGAATTGAAGACGCCGGGCTGCGCCGCGCGCTCGGCCTCGGTATCCGACGTGGCCTGGGCCTGTGGCGCTGCCGCGTTCGGCGGCAGGTCGAGGCCACTTTTGCGTCCGCAGCCTCCGAGCGCGAGCGCGGTCACGCTCAACAGGATGATGGCCCATCCCGACGATGACGGGCGGTAGTTACTGATCACGACGAAATCCCCAATGCGCGCGGCACCATACAAAGATTGCCGTAGTCTGGCGAGTGCCGATGGGCCACGGAAACCCAAGAAAAACCCAAGAAATTGCAGCGATTTTTTTCCTCAGCCCAATTTTTGCTCTTTTTCCAGCCGCTTCAGCCAGGCTTTGGCCTGGGAAAGCACGTTCTTCGGCGCGGTGCCGCCATAGCTGGTCCGGCTCTTGACGGAGGCTTCCACCGACAGCACGCGCAGGGCGTCCGCCGAAATCTTCGGCTCGACCTCCTGCATCGCCTTGAGCGGCAGTTCG
Source organism: Bradyrhizobium sp. 170 (assembly GCF_023101085.1). NCBI lineage: Bacteria > Pseudomonadati > Pseudomonadota > Alphaproteobacteria > Hyphomicrobiales > Nitrobacteraceae > Bradyrhizobium > Bradyrhizobium sp. 170. The sequence continues at coordinate 8,329,502 of NZ_CP064703.1, forward strand.
TGCAGCGCCACGCCCTGCTTCGAGGCCAGGCCGACGATTCGCCCGGTGACATGATGAGCATCGCGGAACGGCATTTTCAGCGTCCGCACCAGCCAGTCGGCCAGGTCGGTGGCGGTGGCGTAGCCCTCGCCGGCGGCGGCCTTCATCCTGTTCTCGTCGGGGACGAGATCGAGGACCATGCCGGTCATGGCCCGAATCGCGAGCGAGAGCGCGGAAAACGCCTCCATCGCACCCTGCTTGTCCTCCTGCATATCCTTTTGATAGGCGAGCGGCAGGCCCTTCATCACGATCAGGAGACCGTTGAGCGCGCCGATCACCCGGCCGGTCTTGGCGCGCACCAGTTCGGCCGCGTCCGGGTTACGCTTCTGCGGCATGATCGAGGAGCCGGTGGTGAACTTGTCGGAGAGCCGCACCAGGCCCACCAGCGGCGAGGTCCAGATCACGATTTCTTCGGCAAAACGCGACATGTGCACGGCCGCGATCGAGGCCGCGGAGAGCGTTTCGAGCACGAAGTCGCGATCCGAGACCGCATCCAGCGAATTGGCCATCGGCCGGTCGAAGCCGAGCGCCTTCGCGGTGGCATGGCGGTCGATCGGAAACGAGGTTCCGGCCAGCGCTGCGGCACCAAGCGGCGATTCGTTCAGCCGCTTGCGCGCATCGGCAAAGCGGCCGCGGTCGCGCGCGGCCATCTCGACATAGGCGAGCAGATGATGGCCGAACGTCACCGGCTGGGCGGTCTGCAGATGGGTGAAGCCCGGCATCACGGTCGCGGCATGTTCCAGCGCGCGGCTGGCCAGCGCATGCTGGAACGCGGCCAGCGCCGCATCCGTCTCGTCGATCGTGTCGCGGACATAGAGCCGGAAATCGGTCGCCACCTGATCATTGCGCGACCGCGCGGTGTGCAGCCGTCCCGCGGCCGGCCCGATCAGTTCGGAAAGCCGGCTCTCGACGTTCATATGAATGTCTTCGAGCGCGCGCTTGAAGTCGAAGGTGCCCTTGCCGATTTCTGACAAAATCGTGTCTAGACCCTTGCCGATATTTTTCGCATCAACAGCGGTGATAATGCCCCGCGCGCCCAGCATCGCGGCGTGGGCCTTGGACGCGGCAATGTCCTGGGCATACATGTGACGATCGACGTCGATCGAGACGTTGATTTCCTCCATGATCGCATCGGGACGCTCGGTGAACCGGCCGCCCCACATCTTGTTGCTCATGACTTCCCTGGCCTTACTTCTTAAGCCTTGCCAAAATCGTCGAACCGGCTGCGAAACGCCGTGCCGGTTTCGGCCGTAACTCGACCGTAATCTTCGGCCCTGCATAGCCGTATCTGATACAGGATGACAAACGATATGCCCGAAATGTCCCCGCCCCGCCCGGCCACGAAGCGCCGGATCCCGCTCGCCATCAGTGCAGTGGCGGCTGTGGGCGTGATCGGATTGGGCGCGTTTTACGGGCTCGGCGACTTCAAGCGCGGCACGGGCGGCGATCCCTCCTGTACCGGAGCGGTCGAACTGGCCCGCAAAATCGCGCCGCTGGCGCATGGCGAGGTGGCCGCGCTGACCATGGCGACGGCCCCGCTGCGGCTCCCCGATCTCGCTTTTGAGGATGCCGAAGGCAAGCCGAGGAAGCTGTCGGAATGGCGCGGCAAGACCGTGCTGGTGAACCTGTGGGCCACCTGGTGCGTGCCTTGTCGTAAAGAGATGCCGGCGCTGGACAGCCTGCAGGCCAAGCTCGGGGGCAAGGACTTTGAGGTGGTCGCCGTCAATATCGACACCCGCGACCCCGAGAAGCCGAAAAACTTCCTCAAAGAGGCCAATCTGACCCGGCTCGGCTATTTCGCCGACTCAAAAGCCAAGGTTTTTCAGGATCTTAAGGGCGTAGGCAAGGCGCTCGGCATGCCGACCTCGATACTGGTCGACGGCCAGGGCTGCGAAATCGGCAACCTTGCCGGTCCCGCCGAATGGGCCAGCGAGGACGCGATCAAGCTGATCAAGGCCGCGATGGAGCCGGTAAAGGCGGGTTCGTAAAGGTAAGGCGACAGAATCGGTGGGCAAAGCGAAGCGTGCCCACCATCACCGGCGCTGCATTAAATGGTGGGCGCGGCGCAAGCGCGCCTTTGCCCACCCTACCGAGCTGCTTGGGGGATATTTCTCAGGCCGCAATATTGACGTTGCCGCCGACGCCGGGGGCGAGATTGGCGGTGCCGAGCAGCGTCTGGACCGCAGCCTTCTCGGCATCGGCGTTCTGTTTGATGATCGAGGTCTGGATCTGCTGCTGCGTGCCCGCCGCCTTCATCGCCATCATGCTCGAAACCATAGCCATCATGTCCATACACAGCACTCCTCAAACCTGAGGGCACCCTACCCCGGCACCGGTTAATGAACTCTGGAGATTGTGCGGTGGACGCGGTGGAACCTGTCCGAGCGGCGTGAAATGAAAAAAAGTAGGGTGGGCAAAGCGAAGCGTGCCCACCGATCTTTTTTTCACAACCGGCGATGGCGCCCGTCGACGTTTGAATTTGCGGAGGCATGGTGGGCACGCTGCGCTTTGCCCACCTTACGGCGTCGAGGGTGGAGCCCTACCGCGTCGGGACCGGCTTGTCGCCGCGATAGTCGTAGAAGCCGCGCTGCGTCTTGCGGCCGAGCCAGCCGGCTTCGACGTATTTCACCAGCAACGGGCACGGCCGGTATTTCGAATCCGCCAGCCCCTCGTGCAGCACCTGCATGATCGAAAGACACGTATCGAGGCCGATGAAATCGGCGAGTTCCAGCGGCCCCATCGGATGATGTGCGCCGAGCTTCATCGCCGCATCGATCGCCTCGACGTTCCCGACGCCCTCATAGAGCGTGTAGATCGCCTCGTTGATCATCGGCAGCAGGATGCGGTTAACGATGAAGGCCGGAAAATCCTCTGATACCGCGATCTGCTTGCCGACCTTGCCGACAAATTCCTTTGCCGTTTCGAAGGTGGAATCGTCGGTGGCGATGCCGCGGATCAGCTCGACCAGTTCCATCGCCGGCACCGGATTCATGAAATGAATGCCGATGAAGCGCTCGGGGCGGTCGGTCGAGGCAGCGAGCCGCGTGATCGAGATCGACGAGGAATTGGTCGCGACGATCGCTTCCGGCTTCAGCACCGCGCAAAGTTCGTGAAAGATCTTGCGCTTGACCTCTTCCTTTTCGACCGCGGTCTCGATCACGAGGTCGCAGTCCGCCAAACCGTCCAGCGTCTCGCTGGAGGTAATCCGGGAGAGCGCCTTTTTACGCGCGTCCTCGGTGATGGTCTGCTTGGCAACCTGGCGCGACAAATGGCCGTTGATGGTCGCCATCGCCGACTTCAGCCGTTCATCGGACAGATCGTTGAGCACCACGTCGAAGCCGGCGAGCGCCGCCACATGCGCAATCCCGTTGCCCATCTGGCCCGAGCCGATCACGCCGACCTTCTTGATTGTCACCGCCATCTTGTCATCCACCGGAACGGCGCGCACTTCGCGCCTGTTCATCCCCTGGTCCTGGTCTTTGGCACGTTTTCTTCACGCGAAGGCCAAATCCACTTCGCTTGAAATCGCTCTAGCATAAAACATCGGCCGGATGTTGCGCATCCGGCCGTCGTTTATCGCCGTGGTTACTTTCCTAGCTTGCCGAGCGCTTCGGTCAGCTCAGGAACCGCCTGATAGAGGTCCGCCACCAGGCCGTAATCGGCAACCTGGAAGATCGGCGCGTCTTCATCCTTGTTGATCGCAACGATCACCTTGGAATCCTTCATGCCGGCGAGATGCTGGATCGCGCCGGAGATACCGATCGCGACATATAGTTCCGGGGCGACCACCTTGCCGGTCTGGCCGACCTGCCAGTCGTTGGGCGCATAGCCGGCATCGACCGCGGCGCGCGAGGCGCCGACGCCGGCGCCGAGCTTGTCGGCGAGCGGCTCGATATATTTGGCAAAGTTCTCGCGGCTCTGCATCGCGCGGCCACCGGAGACGATGATCTTTGCGGACGTCAGTTCCGGACGGTCGCTTTTTGCCACTTCCTCACCGACGAAGCTGGATAGGCCCGGATCGGCCGCAGCAGTGGCGTTCTCCACCGGCGCACTGCCGCCGTCACCTGCCGCGGCGAAAGTCGAGGTCCGCACCGTGATGACCTTCTTGGCGTCCTTTGATTTCACCGTCTGGATCGCGTTACCGGCATAGATCGGCCGCTCGAAAGTATCCGGCGAGACCACCTTGATGATTTCCGACACCTGCATCACGTCGAGCAGCGCTGCGACGCGCGGCATCACGTTCTTGAAGCGCGAGGTCGCGGGCGCGACGAAGGCGTCGTAGGAAGGCGCCAGCGACACGATCAGCGCGGCCAGCGGCTCGGCGAGGTCGTGAGCGTAGGCGGCGTTATCGGCGAGCAGCACCTTGGTGACGCCGGCAAGCTTGGCCGCGGCATCGGCCGCCGCCTTGGCGTTTTCACCGGCGACCAGCACGTGTACGTCGGCGCCGAGCGCGGCTGCTGCCGTCAGCGTCTTGTTGGTCGCGTCCTTGATCGACGCGTTGTCGTGTTCGGCAATCAATAGCGTCGTCATCAGAGAACCCCGGCTTCGGTCTTGAGTTTCGAGATCAGCTCAGCGACGTCCTTGACCTTGACGCCTCCCTTGCGGCCGGGCGGTTCTGTGGTCTTGAGGATTTCGAGATGCGGCGTGAGATCGACGCCGTAGTCGGACGCGCTCTTGTCGTCGATCGGCTTCTTCTTCGCCTTCATGATGTTGGGCAGCGACGCGTAGCGCGGCTCGTTCAGCCGCAAATCGGTGGTGACGATGGCAGGCCCCTTCAGCTTCACGGTCTGCAGGCCGCCGTCGACCTCGCGCGTGACCTTGAAATCGCTTCCTTCGACTTCGAGCTTGGAGGCGAAGGTCGCCTGCGACCATCCGAGCAGCGCCGCCAGCATCTGGCCGGTCTGGTTCGAATCGTCGTCGATCGCCTGTTTGCCCAGAATGATCAGCCCGGGCTTCTCCTGCTCGGCGATGGCTTTAAGAATCTTGGCGACCGCCAGCGGTTCGACGTTGCCTTCGGCCTTGACCAGGATGCCGCGGTCGGCGCCCATCGCAAGACCGGTCCGGATCGTCTCCGAGGCCTGCGCCGGGCCGATCGACACCACCACCACCTCGGTCGCCTTGCCGGCTTCCTTCAGGCGCAGCGCTTCCTCGACGGCGATTTCGTCGAACGGATTCATCGACATCTTGACGTTGGCGAGTTCGACGCCCGTTCCGTCGCTCTTGACGCGGACCTTGACGTTGTAATCGACCACCCGCTTTACCGGCACAAGAACCTTCATCGATCCTCTTTCGCTTGAATTCTGGGTTTAATTGGCTTTATTAGCTAGCTATCGGCTTGGGCGCGGAACCTAAAGGTCCCGCTATCGGCGGTCAACGCGCGAAAGCCAAAAATCGGCCCTCTGACAAGGCCTACCTTAACGGTTCTGACCGGGCACCCACAACACGTCTCCGGCCCCATTATCGTTCATGGCGCGGCTGGCGACGAACAGGAAATCCGACAGGCGGTTCATATACTGAATGGCCGCCTCGCTGACCGGCTCCTCGGGGTTGGCGGCGAGTTCCACCATAATCCGTTCCGCCCGGCGGCATATGGTGCGGGCGAGATGCAGGTATGCCGCAGCGGGGGTGCCGCCGGGCAGGACGAACGAGGTCAGGGGCGCGAGATGCTCGTTCAGGCTGTCGATGTCGCGCTCGAGCCGTTCGACCTGGCTTGAGAGCATCCGCAACCGTTCGGCCTTGCCGTCGCGCTGGGGCACCGCGAGATCGGCGCCGAGATCGAACAGGTCGTTCTGGATCCGTCCCAGCATCGCATCGAGTTCGCGGGCCTCGCCAAGGTGCAGCCGGACCACGCCGATGGCGGCATTGGTCTCGTCCGCGGTGCCATAGGCCGAGATGCGCAGATCGTATTTCGGACGGCGTTCGCCGCTGCCGAGCGCCGTGGTGCCGTCATCGCCGGTCCTGGTATAGATGCGGTTGAGTACGACCATTGGCGCGTCCCTTTATCTTGCCCTTATTTGCCCATCGCCCAGACCGTGACCATGATGAGGACGATGGCGACGAACTGCAGCAACACCCGAAGCCGCATCAGGTTCTGCGAGCGGCTCGGCGAGCCGCCGCGCATCATGTTGACGAGGCCGAGCAGCAGCACGATGGCTACCGCCGCAACCGCGACCGGGAGGACGATCGAACTCAGAAAGGATGCCATCGGCGCTACATAACACCGGCAAGCGCCGACTTCCACACGTTCACAATCCCTCGCACAACCCTCGCGCACCGCTCGACGATCTGGCTTTTAAGCCAATAATATCAGATGCTAGCCCAAGTTTCGGGACCGGATCGCCGTACCCTGATCGAGGTGAGATGTGAGGCTCATTCGCTACGTCTACCTCGTTGTCATGGAGGCGTTCTATACGTTCCTTGCCGATGACGGCTGGGCGATCGCGAGCCATATCGCACTGTCGACGTTGATGGCGCTGTTCCCGTTCCTGATCGTGCTGACGTCGCTGGCCGGCTTTTTCGGCTCCAAGGAGCTCGCCGACGGCGCGGTGGGGCTGCTGCTGCAGACCTGGCCGCAACAGGTCGCGGACGCGCTGTCGGGCGAAATCCACGACGTGCTGACCACGACGCGCGGCGATATCCTGACCGTCGGCGCGGTGCTGGCGGTCTATTTCGCTTCCAACGGCGTCGAGGCGGTGCGGGTCGCGCTCAACCGCGCCTATTCGGTGGTCGAGCCGCGGGCGTGGTACTGGCTGCGGCTGGAATCGATCGGCTATACGCTGGTCGCGGCCTTCACCTCGCTCGCGATGGCGTTCCTGATCGTGCTCGGTCCGCTGATCCTGGAAACGGCACGCCGCCACATTCCGTTTTTCGTCGAGTCCAATGAAAGCCTTCTCAATCTCGCCCGCTACGGCATTACCATCACGGCGATGATCGTGGCGCTGTTCGTCCTGCATGCCTGGCTACCCTGCGGCCGCCGAAGTTTTCTGCAGATCCTGCCGGGCATCATCTTTACGATGGTGGCGTCGCTGATCTCGGGCATCGTTTTCGGCCAATATCTGGCGCGCTTCGCCAGCAACTACGTGACGATGTATGCGGGGCTTGCCTCGGTCATCATCGCGCTGGTGTTTCTGTATTTCATTGCCGCGATTTTCGTTTACGGCGGCGAACTGAATGCGGCCATCATGAAGTCGCGATTGCCGAAGGGGATGTCGCTTCATGCAGCGCAGTCGCGAGCGCGCGCGGAGACACAGGCTTGACCAGAAAGATATCGGCGCCGGCGGCGCGCGATGCCGCCTCGTCCTCGCCGCGACCGGATATGCCGATGATCGGAATGCGCCCGAGCGGCGGCTGAAGCGCGCGAATGCGCGTGATCGCTTCGATTCCGTTGATCCCCGGCAGGACCATGTCCATCAGCACCGCATCGAATGCGCCCTGCGTGAGCCGCTCGGGCGCCGCCTCGCCCTGGCCGATGAATTCGGCCTGGTGACCGAGCTCGGTCAGGATCGCGTTGAGGACGACGCGGCCGAACGGATTGTCCTCGACGCTGAGCAGGCGCAACGGCCGCGGCGAACCGATCGATACCTCGCCATCGGCGCCGGACGCCGCCGTCACCGCGTCCTTTGCCGGTGACATCACGACCTTGAAGGTAAAGGTGGCGCCGCCGCCACGGCGTTGCGTCACGGTGACATCGCCGCCCATGGCGCGCGCCAGTTGCTTGACCGACGACAATCCGAGCCCTGCGCCGCCGAAGCGCGATGCAATGGAGACATTGGCCTGCGAAAACGGCCGGAACAGGCGTTTGACCTCGCTCAGCGTGAGGCCGATCCCGCTGTCGGAGACCTCGAATGCAACGGCGACCTTGCCTTTCGGGCTGCGCAGGGGCGTGACCTGAAGGGCGACACTGCCCTGCTCGGTGAATTTCACGGCATTGTCGATCAGGTTCTCCACCGCGGCGCGCAGGCGAACGGGATCGCCGATCGCAAACCCCGGGAGTTTTTCAGAAATAACGACCGACGACTGCAGGCCCTTCGCCGCCGCACGCCCGGTCAACGAATCGCCGGCATTGCGCGCGAGCGTGCGCAGGTCGAAGAAGTCCTGCCGCACCTCGAGCCCGGGACCGCCGTTGCGCGCCGCATCGACGAACAGGGTCGCCAGACTCGCCAGATGTTCCGCGCCCGCCTTGATGGTGTCGACCCAGCGCCGTTCGCGCTCGTCGAGATCGGAGGTCGCGAGCAGATTGCTGATCGCCAGAATGCCCGTGAGCGGCGTGCGGACCTCGTGCGCAAATGCCGCCAGCGCGGTCTCGACCATACCGGAGACGGCGACGGCGGATTTGCGGGCACCGCGCACTTTTGCCGCGGCGCTGGATACGCGCTTTTTCGCTGGCCGCTTCTTTACTGGCCGTGTGATGCGCCGTGAGCGCCGCTTCGCCGCCATGGTCCCCCTTCCTCTGCCGCAACCAGCATGACACGCGATGGCGGCCGATGTCACGGAGACGTTTTCAACAACCCCCAGTAGTATTACGGAAGTCGTCGGACAAGCCGACGAGGCTGCGAATATCCGCAGGGGTGGCACCTTGCCCACGCAGTTCGCGCAAGGCGGTGCTTCGCGTCGATTTCGAGAGCTTGTGTCCCGACGAATCTTCGATCAGCCGGTGATGCCGATAGACCGGTTGCGGGATACCGAGCAGTTGCTGCAACAGCAAGTGCACGCTCGTCGACCAGAACAGGTCCCTGCCCCGCACCACGTCGGTCACGCCCTGCAGCGCGTCATCGATCACGACGGACAAATGATAACTTGTTGGCGTCTCCTTGCGCGCCAGGATGACATCGCCCCAGGCTTCGGGTTCCGCGCTCACGACGCCGGTCTCGCCGCCGGGGCCTTCACCATCCTCGTGCCAGGCCAGTTCTTTCGTGCGCGCGAGCGCGGCCTGCATGTCGAGCCGCAGCGCGTAAGGCGTGCCTTCCGCGATCAACTGCCGGCGTTGGTCCGGCGGCAGCGATTTCGCAGGCCCCGGATAGAGCGGCGCCCCGTCGGGATCGCACGGCCACGGTGCATCGGCTTCGCGTTGCGCGACCAGACGGGCGATTTCCGCGCGGCTCTCGAAGCTCGGATAGATCAGGCCCAAGCCTGCCAATCTTTCGACCGCCTCCCGATAGCGCGCAAAATGTTCCGATTGCCGCCGCACCGGCGTTTCCCAGGATATCCCCAGCCAGGCGAGGTCTTCATAGATCGCCGCCTCGAATTCGCCCCGGCATCTTGTGGCGTCGATATCCTCGATCCGCAGCAGGAACCGGCCGCCGGCGCGACGCGCGAGGTCGAAATTCAGCAGCGCCGAATAGGCGTGGCCAAGATGGAGGTAGCCGTTCGGGCTCGGCGCGAATCGGAAAACGGGTGGCGGCATCACGCAGTTCCCGGCATATCGGGGCTGCCATGGCCATCCCACTCCAGGCGCTCGACGACCGCCCGGTAGAATCGTTCGGCCTGCGCGACGACTTCTTCGGGCGCCCGCGCGCGACCGCTCTCAAACGACGCCCGCGCCAATTCGAATTCCGAATCGATGAAGCTCGCGACGATCGGCGGCAGCGGAGCGGCGCCAAGCTCGCGCGTCGCAAGCTTGCGGCGCATGAGATCGGCAACCTCCCTGCTCAACGCGGCCGGGGGATCGCATTCCGCCATCAGTGTCGGAAAGTGCATTGGCGCGATAGCTTCCATCGGGTGCACCCGCAGCCAGCGCAAGGTTGCGGCGGGACGGAGCGCATAGAAGATTTTCTTCTGCGCCACGCTTGTCCCATCGCCAAAATAAACCCGTCTCTGGCGCTCTCCAAGATGAAGGTAATGGCGACCAATGGCCTCGCGGGTCGCGGCATGCCGGGCGAACTCCAGGAAACCGTCCCGGAACCAGGCCTGCCCGCGATAGATCACGGGCGACAACAACCACTCGACAATCACCGCATTGCCCTTCAGCAGCAGCCGGAGCGCCTTGCCAAGATCCCATCCGTTCGCGTCCAGGTCATCTTTGGGCGGGAACTCGATGACGTCTCGCGCTGGCCAAGGGGTGATATGCTCCGCAATACGCCGCACGTAGACGAAGCGACAATCGTAGTCGCTGTCAGGCGAGGAAAAGCCCCATGCACGGCTTCCGCTCTCAATGGCCAGCGGCAAGAATACCTTATGCTCGCAGGCTATGCGATCGAGCAGCGCATCGATAAGCGCGACCTTCTCGCCATCCATCTCGGGTGGGATGCTTCTCAAACTCATCTTTCCAGCTCAGGGGCGGGCTGTGACCTGTCCGCCGAGGCAGAAAGATATCGACAGCCGGAGACCGCAGACGGCTATTCGCAGTCTGCACAAGGCAGATTACCATGCCCGGCCATGACGAAGAAGATTCCTTGATGACCATCCACCTCAGCAGCCAGTCCGACCTCGAAGACGCCGTCCTCGCGCTGGTCAAGCAGGACGTGCGGCTGAAACCCATCCTCGAGCTGACGGGGATGCCGGCGCTGCGGCAGCGCGAGCCGGGTTTTGCTGGGCTGGCCGCGATCGTGTGCGGACAGCAATTGTCCACCGCGAGCGCCGGCGCGATCTGGGCGCGGCTGGCGGCCGCGTTCGATCCGTTCGATCATCACACCATCGGCAAGGCCCGCACCGACCGCCTCGGCCGGCTCGGGCTTTCGGCCGCCAAGATCAAGACGCTGAAGAATATCGCGCGCGAACTCGCCGCCGAGCGGCTCAATCTCGACGTGCTGGCGGAAGAGGATGCGGATGCCGCCCACCACACCCTGACCGCGCTGCACGGCATCGGCCCGTGGACCGCCGACGTCTACCTGCTGTTCTGTCTCGGCCATGGCGATGCCTGGCCGGCGGGCGATATCGCCATACAGGAGGCGATCAAGATCGGGCTTGGCCTGCAGGCGCGACCTAACGCCAAGCAGATGGCGCCGCTTGCCGAGCCGTGGCGTCCCTTGCGTGGCGCGGCGGCGCATCTGTGGTGGAGTTATTATCGGGTGCTGAAAAAGCGCGAGGGCGTGCTGGCCGACAAACTCACCCCCGCAACCTCACCCGGTCTTCCCGCGCGGAAGCCGTGACGAAATCGATCACGGCACGCACCGCCGGAAGTTCGACGAGATCGGGATGCGCCAGCAGCCAGAGGTCCGCCACGCTGGCGAGCTTCTGTGGCGCGACGCGGACGAGATCCGGATAGGCGGCCGCGACAAAACAGGACAGCGTGGAAATCCCCAGGCCCGCGCGCGCCGCACCGAGCATGTCGCCCTGCGACGAGCATCGCATCACCATCGACCCCTGCCGCGTGATCGCGTCGCTCCAGCGCGCCAGCCGTTCGTTCGACAATCGGTCGGCGAAGCCGATGACGCTGTGGCCCTTCCATTCGTCGCGCCGTTCGGGGAGCCGCTGCCGCGCGGCGTAATCCCGCGAGGCGTAGAAGCCGGTGCCGAGGCGGCCGATCTTGCGCCCGATCAAGTTCTCTTCGCCGCTGTCCACCGGCCGCAACACGACATCGGCCTCGCGTCGGCGCACGCTGGCCGGATACGGATGGGTGATGATCTCGAGCTGGATATGGTCATGCGCGCGCAGGAACGGACCGAGCTTCGGCATCAGCCAGTGCGAGGCGAGCGTCGAACCGATCGACAGCTTGACGACGCCGCGCGCCTGCGCCCCCGTCGCCGACACCGCGGCTTCCGCACGCAGCGCCGCCGCCGCCATGGCCTCGACATGCTCGCGAAACTTGCGGCCCTGCGCGGTCAGCGAAAGACCTTCATTGGAGCGCGCGAACAGGGGAATGCCGAGCTGGCCTTCCAGCTCGGCGATCTTGCGGCCGACCGTCGGATGGCTGGAGCGCAATCGCCGCGCGGCGGCGGCGAAGCTGCGGGTCTCGGCCACCGCGACGAAGGTCTTGCACAGGTCCCAGTCCATCGGCTCCCCCCGCGACGCCATAGCCGCACTGTTCATTCCTGATTGGTTATCTGTTCAATATTGAACGGCTGGAGCGTGCCGTCCAGCCCTATAATGGACGGTAACAAGCGCAGGCCAGCGGCTCCGCCCGGCCTGAAGCTCTCAAATCAACATCAATGGATGCGCTCCGGACGTAACCGGCCCTGCGCCATCAAGGAGGAACCGAATGCCGCTGCCCGCTTCGCTTGCCAATTCGCTCGAACTGCCGGTGGTCGGCTCGCCGCTGTTCATCGTGTCCGGACCGGAACTCGTGATCGCCCAGTGCAAGGCTGGCATCGTCGGCTCGTTCCCCGCGCTGAACGCCCGCCCCGTGGAGAAGCTCGACGAGTGGCTGAGCCGAATCGAGAACGAGCTTGGCGAGTACAAGGCGCTGCATCCGGAGAAGAAGGTCGCGCCCTACGCGGTCAACCAGATCTGCCACGCCTCCAACGACCGGCTGATGAAGGACATGGAGACCTGCGTGAAGCACCAGGTGCCCATCATCATCACTTCCCTGCGGCCGCCGATCGAAATCGTCGAGGCCGCACATTCCTATGGCGGCGTGGTTTTCCATGACGTGATCAACGTCAAGCATGCGCGGAAAGCCGCCGACCATGGCGTCGACGGTCTCATTCTGGTCTGCGCCGGCGCCGGCGGCCATGCCGGCACGCTGTCGCCGTTCGCACTGCTGCGCGAGGTCAAGCAATGGTTCAAGGGCACCGTCCTCTTGTCGGGCGCGATCTCCGACGGCTGGGGCATCGCGTCGGCGCTCGCGCTTGGCGCTGATGCGGCCTACATGGGCACCCGCTTTATCGCGACGGCGGAAGCCAACGCCGATCCGGCCTACAAGGCCGCGCTGGTCGAGCACGCGGCGCACGACATCGTCTACTCGAACCTGTTCACCGGCGTGCACGGCAATTATCTCGGGCCCTCGATCGTGGCCGCAGGCCTCGATCCTGACAATCTGCCGCTCAGCGACAAGTCGAAGATGAATTTCGGCTCCGGCGGCAACACCAAGGCCAAGGCATGGCGCGACATCTGGGGCTCCGGCCAGGGCATCGGCCAGATCGCGGACGCGCCGCCGGTCGCCGAACTGGTGGAACGCCTCAAGTACGAGTTCACCGAGGCCAGCAGTGACTTTCTCAACCGAGCGCGCGCCTAAGACGCGCCGGTTTCAACAGCCGATCAAATAAACCAAAGGGGAGTGAAATGATGAGAGCCGTTACGATATGCTGCGCCGGATTGCTGGCGCTTGCGGGGGGCACGGCCCGCGCGGAAAACGGCGTTACCGCCGACGAAATCCTGATCGGGCAGACCATGCCCTATAGCGGTCCGCTGTCGGGCTATTCCGGGCTCGGCAAGATCGCGCAGGCCTATTTCGAGAAGGTGAATGCGGAAGGTGGCATCAACGGCCGCAAGCTCAAGCTGCTCAGCCTCGACGATGCCTATTCGCCACCCAAGACCGTCGAGCAGACGCGCCGGCTGGTCGAGCAGGACGAAGTCCTGTTGATTTTCGGGACGCTGGGCACGCCGACCAACAGCGCGATCCACCGCTACCTGAACGGCAAGAAGGTGCCGCATCTCTTCATCACCACCGGCGCCAGCAAATGGGCGGACCCGAAGAATTTTCCGTGGACGATGGCCGGAATGGCCTCATACCAGTCCGAGGGCGTCATCTATGCCAAGCACGTGCTGCGCACCAAGCCCGATGCCAAGATCGCGATCCTGTCGCAGAACGACGATTTCGGCCGTGACTACGTCTCCGCGTTCAAGCGCGGCCTCGGCGACAAGGCGGCCAGCATGATCGTGGCCGAGGCGGTCTACGAGACCACCCAGCCGACGATCGATTCACAGCTCGCCACGCTGAAGGCTTCAGGCGCCAACGTGTTCTACGGCGTCGCCATCGGCAAGTTCGGCTCGCAAATGATCCGCCGCAGCGCCGAGATGGGCTTCAAGCCGGACCTGTTCCTAGTGCCCACTTCGGTGACCTCGATCGCGACGATCCTGACGCCCGCAGGGCTCGACAACGCGACCGGGCTGGTGTCCTCGGCCTATCAGAAGAACATCAACGATCCGCAATGGGCCGATGATGCCGACGTGAAGGAATATTTCGCCTTCATGAAGCAGTACATGCCATCAGCCGATCCGCACGACACCACCTACGCCGGCGGCTATACCGGCACCGTGTTGCTGGCGCACGTGCTGCGCGCGTGCGGCGACGATCTGAGCCGTGCTAACGTGCTGAAGAAGGCCACCTCGCTGAACAAGGTCTCGCTGCCGCTGCTGCTGCCGGGCGTCACCGTGACCACCGGTCCCGACGACTATCTGCTGTTCCAGCAGCTCCGCATGCAGCGATTCGACGGCAAGAGCTGGATTGGCTTTGGCGAGTTGATCGAAGATCAAGAACCGTAAGGACTGGAGTGCCTGTCATGATCATCAGTGGCGAACGCCAAATCGGCTATCCCGAGATCCACGCCCGCATCGCGCGGGCGGCGACGGGCTTCAGGGCGTTCGGCGTCAGTGGCGGAACGCCCGTCGGCATGATGCTGCGCAACGATTTTGCGTTCTTCGAAGTCTCGGGCGGCGCGGCGGCGCTGGGCAGCCCGGTGGTGCCGATCAACTGGCATCTGAAGGCCGAGGAGGTCGCCTATATCCTGGCCGACAGCGGCGCGAAAATCCTGGTCTGCCACGCTGATTTTCTGCCGCAGATCAAGGACGGCCTGCCCGCAGACGTGCGGCTCCTGGTGGTGACGACGCCGCCGGAAATCGCCGCGGCGTTCAACGTTGCGCCTTCGCTGACGCAGGTCCCCGACGGCATGACCGACTGGGACCGCTGGAGCGACACGCATGCGCCGTTGCAGGACGCTCCGGTCGGCAGCGGACCGATGTTCTACACGTCGGGCACGACCGGCCTGCCCAAGGGGGTGCGCCGGAAGCCGATGACGCCGGAACAGGCCACGGCCTCGGCGCGCGTCGGCGGCATCGCCTATGGCGTCAAGCCGAACGAGGATCAGATCATTCTCATGAACGGCCCGATGTATCACTCGGCGCCGAATTCCTATGGCATGCTGGCGTTCCGCAGCGGCTGCACAATCGTGCTCGAACCGCGCTTCGATCCCGAGGACATGCTGCAACTGATCGAGCGGCATCGCGTCACACACCAGCACATGGTGCCGACGATGTTCGTCCGCCTGCTGCGACTGCCGGATGAGGTGAAGCGGCGCTACGATTTGTCGTCGCTGCGCTTCATCGTGCACGGGGCGGCCCCCTGCCCGCCGCAGGTCAAGCGCGCCATGATCGAGTGGTGGGGACCGGTCATCAACGAATATTTCGGCTCGACCGAAACCGGAATCCCGGTATGGCATTCGGCCGAGGAGGCGCTGGCGAAACCCGGCACCGTCGGTCGCGCCATCGAAGGTGGCATCGTCAGGATCTTCCGCCCGGACGGTTCGCTGTGCGACGTCAACGAACCCGGCGAAATCTTCATGCGGCAGATGTCGGTGCCGGATTTCGACTATCACGGCAAGGCCGAGGCTCGCGCTGAAGCAGGCCGCGACGGCCTCGTCAGCGTCGGCGACGTCGGTTACCTCGATGAAGACGGCTATCTGTTCCTGTGCGACCGCAAGCGCGACATGGTGATCTCCGGCGGCGTCAACATCTATCCCGCCGAGATCGAGAACGCGCTGATCGGCATGGACGGCGTGCGCGACTGCGCGGTGTTCGGCGTCCCCGACGACGAGTTCGGCGAGCGGCTGTTTGCCTGCATCGAGCCGGAGGCGGATGCCGCACTGTCGCCGGGCGCCGTGCAGGAGTTCTTGCGCGGACGTCTCGCCAACTTCAAGGTGCCAAAGGACATCCAGTTCATGGACGCGATGCCCCGCGAAGCCACTGGCAAGATTTTCAAGCGCAAGCTGCGCGATCTCCATGCCGAAGGTAGGCTGCGTGCGATTGGGTGAGGGATACGTTCCGCACTCTCCGCGTCATTGCGAGCGAAGCGAAGCAATCCATAGCGCCACACGCGGAGGCATGGATTGCTTCGTCGCTGCGCTCCCTTGCGCAAACGCTTCGCGTTTGTCGCAGGCAATGACGGAACCGGCGATTGCGGGCATTCCTGCATGAAATCCGAACAGCGTTTTAAACATCATTGCTGTTGCAAAACGGTCATCGGACGGCGCAAAGATCGCTGCATGTAAGAAGCAGGGATCGAAACAATGCAAGCCACCGACTTCATCGTTGCCCGCAATGATCTTCAGCAATGCAAGGTAATCGAGACGCAACTGCCTGACGCAACTGCACTGCCCGATGAAGCGCTGCTGGTGAAGGTCACCCGCTTCGCCTTCACCGCCAATAACATCACTTATGCCGTGCTCGGCGATCGTCTGAAGTATTGGCAGCTGTTTCCGGCGCCCGAAGGTTTCGGCAACGTCCCGGTATGGGGATTTGGCGAGGTGATTGCCTCGAAGCATCCTGCCATTGCCGCAGGCGAAACGCTGTTCGGCTATTTTCCGATGGCGACGCATCTTGTGATCGAAGCCGCGGACGTCAGCAAGCGCGGCCTACGCGATGGCGCCGCGCACCGGCAAGGCGTGGCGCCGGTCTACAACGCCTATGCGCGCGTTAGCGGCGATCCGGCGTTTACCGGCAAGCAGGGCGACTATCAGGCGCTGCTGCGACCGCTGTTCATGCTGTCGTTCCTGGTCGATGACTTTCTCGCCGAGAATGAATTCTATGGCGCAAAGCGCGTGATGCTCTCCTCGGCCTCCAGCAAGACCGCCTATGGCCTTGCGCATCTTGTGCACGCGAGAGGCATCAAGGTGATCGGCCTGACTTCGGCCGGCAATAGCGAGTTCGTCAAATCGCTCGGCTGCTACGACGACGTTGTGACCTATGACCGTGTGAACTCGATGGCGGCGGACCTGCCCGTGGCGTATGTCGACATGGCGGGCAACAGTTCCTTGCGCGAACAACTGCACCGGCATTTCGGCGAGCAGATGAAATACTCCGGCCGGGTCGGGCTAACCCATCGCAGCACGGCGGCCGACGAGCCGGAATTGCCGGGCGCGAAGCCGAGTTGGTTCTTCGCGCCGGACCAGATCCGCAAGCGGGCCAAGGAATGGGGACCGGGCGGCGTCGACATGCGGTTTGGCGCCGCATGGTCAGGCTTCGTCCCGAGGCTGGATCAGTGGGTGAAAGTGAGCGAGAGCCACGGGCCTGCGGCCGTTCAACGCGCCTATCTTGATACCCTCAACGGCCGCGTGCCGCCGGATCAGGGGCTTATCCTCTCTCTATCGGAATAGGCGGCATCTCCCCGCGCCCTTTCTGCGCCGTCCCGGTTGGGTATAGGCTCGAAGGACAGGGAACGCCGCGCAGACGGCTGGTGACGGGAAACGCTCATGCTCGACAGAACGGACGACAGTTCGGTAGCCGCGGACAATTGGCTCGCGCAGTTCGAGGAGGCGCTGGCGAAACCCGATGAAGCCTTGCTGAAGACGCTGTTCCATCCCGACAGCTACTGGCGCGACGTGCTGGCGCTGAGCTGGAACATTCAAACGCTGAACGGCAGAGAGGCCATCCTGAAGGCGCTGCCGCCACTGGCCCGCAGCGCTGAGCCGAGCGCCTTTGCCATTGCGCCCGATCGCGCCGCGCCGCGCAAGGTGATGCGCGCCGGCACCAATGCGATCGAGGCGATCTTCAAATTCGAAACCAAAGTCGGGCGCGGCAGCGGCATCATCCGGCTGATTCCGGATGCGGACGACGGCAACCGCCTCAAGGCCTGGACGCTGCTGACCGAGCTTGGCGAACTCAAGGGTTTTGAGGAACAACTCGGCGTCGCGCGCCCGCGTGGCAATGCCTATTCGCGCGATTTTCGTGGCCCCAACTGGCTCGACCTGCGCAAGGCCTCCGCCGAATATGCCGGCCGCGACCCGACCGTCCTCGTCATCGGCGGCGGACAATCCGGTCTTTCCATTGCCGCGCGGCTGAAGCAGTTGAACGTCGATACGCTGATCGTCGATCGTGAGAAGCGCATCGGCGACAACTGGCGCAAGCGCTACCACGCGCTGACGCTGCATAATCAAGTGCAGGTCAACCACCTGCCCTATTTGCATTTCCCGCCGAACTGGCCGACCTACATCCCGAAGGACAAGCTCGCAAACTGGTTCGAAGCCTATGTCGAGGCCATGGAGCTGAACTTCTGGACCGAGACCGAGTTCGAGGGCGGCACCTATGATGAGAAGGAAGGCCGCTGGACGGTGACGCTGCGCCGCGCCGACGGAGCTAAGCGTACCATGCATCCGCGCCATGTCGTGCTGGCGACCGGCGTCAGCGGCATTCCGAGCGTGCCTGACATCCCCGGCCTTAAAGGTTTCGCCGGCAAGGTGATGCATTCCAGCCAGTATGACGACGGCGAGAACTGGAAGGGCAAGCGCGCGATCGTGATCGGCACCGGCAACAGCGGCCACGACATCGCGCAGGACCTGCATTCCAGCGGCGCTGACGTCACGCTGTTCCAGCGCTCTTCCACGCTGATCGTCAGCATCGAGCCATCGGCGCAGCTGGTCTACGCGCCCTATAACGAGGGCACGCTGGAGGATAACGACCTGATCGCAACCTCGATGCCGCTCAAGCTGGCGCGCAAGAGCCACGCGCTGACGGCGGAAAAATCCAAGGCGCTCGACAAGGAATTGCTCGATGGCCTGGAGCGCGTCGGTTTCAAGCTCGATTTCGGCGAAGACAATACCGGCTGGCAGTTCAAATATCTCACGCGCGGCGGCGGCTATTATTTCAACGTCGGCTGCTCCGATCTCATCGTCAAAGGCGATATCGCGCTCAGGCAATTCGCCGATATCGACACGTTCACGGCCGGCGGCGCGAGGATGAAAAGCGGCGAGACTGTCGCCGCCGACCTCGTCGTGCTGGCGACCGGCTACAAGCGCCAGGAAGAGCTGGTGCGAAAGCTGTTCGGCGCGTTGGTCGAAAAGCGCGTCGGCACGATCTGGGGATTTGGCGAGGCCCAGGAGTTGCGCAACATTTACACCCGCACCGGCCAGCCGGGCCTCTGGCTGATCGCCGGCGGCCTCGCGCAATGCCGCATCGGCTCAAAGCACCTGGCGCTGCAGATCAAGGCGATCGAGGAGGGGCTGCTGCAGCGCTGACGCCAGCGCTGCCGCTCACCATTCGCCGTGATCGAGAATTTGCCGGGCAAGGAAGGATTCCGCCCGGCGCCAGGCCTCGTCATTGTCGCCGCGGAAGCTGATATAGCGATCAAACACGACTTTCCGCGCTTTCACGTCGATGACGTCGAATTTCGCCTGCTGTATCAGCGTGCTCATCTTGTGAAAGCGGCCAATCAATAGATGGGTGGCGCCGGCCTCCTTCGCCTTGCCAAGCAGTTGACCGTCATGGATGTCGCCCACCGAGCAGGCGTTTGGCGGACATTCAAGCGCTGCATTCGCTATCTTTCCGCTCGCTACCAGATCGCTGCGCAACGCGGCTTCGAATTCACGCAGCCGCCGGCGATGGTCGGCGCTTTGATCGATCACCTCACCCGAGGTGTCGACATAGTGGATTTCGGCGACGGCGAGCACGAGCGTCGGCGCCTGCGCCCGACCTTGCCGGACAGAACAGGCGCAGACAACAGTGGCGGCGGTCAAAGCGAGGCTCAACATCCGTAGTTTCATCAGATTTTCCATCGCAAATGGTTCCTTTGCAACTTGCGTCTCGTTCTGGCAACTATTTCACTTGCACCAGCAGACGGTTCTCGATCAGCCACCGCGCCCCGCGGCTCCAGGCCACGTTGGCGCCCATCCGCAGGTCGGTCTGCGCGACCGCGACGATCGCGCCGGATCTGGCATCGCGGAGCTTGTAAGTGACCGCGTATTCCATTCGGGTGATGCGCGTGACGATCCCGATCATCGACTGATCTGCGCCGAGGCCGGCGGCGATCCGGGCGTCGCAGCCGTCGCAATCGCGCAACTTGCCTGCTTTCGCCGCCTGGTCGTTCGCAGCGCCGACGTCGACCAGTTGGTAGCGCCCGGATGCCGCGATCAGCCGACGGGCTTCCTCCGTCGACAGCCGCAATTGCTCGCGGTCGATGTCATCAGGGGGAACGTAGGCGGCCCCGGCGCTGAAATCCTCCAGCTCGAACGGAAACACCGCAATCTTGATCGGCGACGGCGCGGCCGTCTCGGCGGCCCCAGCCGCCGCGAGCGCTGCAAGCACCATTGCCGGTGCGAGGATAAGGGCGATGGAGCGCATGGATCACCTCGGAACTGCCAACTCAGAACTACCTTAATCGTTGCGACATCGCCCTATCTGCTGCCCTGCCGAAACGGCAGCCTTCCCTGAAAGGGCCGGGTGAAATACCCGATCTTGTCCTGTCGCTCTTGCCCCGCTTCCTTCCCGGCGAAATTTGCCTCACTATTCGAAGCTGATGGAAGGAAGCTTAGGGGGAAGCTTGCGACAGGCATCCAACTCCGTGGCGAGCCGCCCGCCCGCCATCGATCTGAAGCTGCGGCTGGCGTTACGCGTCGCGGCGCTCGCTGGCCTTTGCTTCATTGCCGTCGCGGCCTACGCCTTGTTTGACAGCGACCGTGCCGCGAAGGCCAAAGCAAGCCGTATCGCCGAGATCGTGGCCCGGGATATCTCGTTGCAGCAATCGCGGGCGCAATGGGTCTCGGTGTCCATCAACACAACGCCGGATTTGCAGGGGATCGCGGCGCTGATGGAGCCGGGGCTCTGCATCGCCTACCGCGACAACGCCGGCGCGTTTCGGCAAGGAGTCTGCAGCGGGGCGCTCGCCGACGAAATCGCCGCGCCCGAAATCTTCGCGTCGCTCTACCGCGCCATCTTTCGTCCGGGTGAACCGGTCTCGATGCCGGTCGTCGTGGCGGGCAGTGCCCGGGGCATGGCAATCGCGACCTTCGACCCCGCCACCCAGATCGGCCAGAGCTGGCGCGAGGCGAGCCGGCTGCTCTCCATCATGGCGTTTGCGCTGGCAGGGCTATGTGTTGCGGTCTATGCCGCGCTGGCGCGCGCGCTGCGGCCGACCCAGGCGATTAGCGCTGGGCTGAACCAGCTTGCGGCCAACGACCTTTCCGCGCGCCTGCCCCGTTTCGATCTCGCGGAACTGTCTGTCATCTCCGGCGTCTTCAACACCCTTGCCGAGCGGCTGCAGACCACCCTCGCCGAACGCAACGCCCTGACGCGAAAGCTGATCGAAGTGCAGGACGAGGAGCGGCGCCATCTTGCACGCGAGTTGCACGACGAATTCGGCCAGTCGCTTTCCGCCATCGCGGCGCAGGCTGCCGCCGCCGCCCATACCGCGGAGCGCGAATGCCCGCCACTCTACGAGGAATGCCGGGGCATCTCGCGCACGACGGCGCATATGATGGAAACCCTGCGCGGCGCGCTGGTGCGCCTGCGTCCGCCCGATGTCGACGAACTCGGCCTCACCCTCAGCCTCGAAAGCCTGGTGGCGAGCTGGAACGGTTTTGAGAAGGGCCGCACCCGGTTTGAGATTGCCGTCATTGGCGAGGCCGACGATTTGCCGCCCGGCGTCAGCGCCAGTCTTTATCGGATCGCGCAGGAGGCCATCACCAACGCGGCAAAGCACGCGCAGGCCCGGCACGTGCAGCTGCGTCTCGAGGCCGGGGACGCCGACATCGTCCTGACCGTCGAGGACGACGGCGAAGTCGCCGGCGCCAGCCTCACGCCAAAAGCCGGCATGGGACTGCTCGGCATGCAGGAGCGCGTGGTTTCGCTCGGAGGGACCTTGCAATTCGAGCGGCGCGAGGCGGGCGGCGCCCGGCTTGTTGCGCGCATTCCCACCATGCGGGCGGAGCCTTAGCCATGGCAGCCTTAGACTTGGCGGACACCGCAGGCCGCACGCGCGTGATGCTGGCGGACGACCATGCCATCGTGCGCGAGGGCTATCGCTCGCTGTTACAGAAGCAGGATCGCCTCCAGGTCGTTGCTGAAGCCGACAACGGGGCCGACGCCTATCGCGTCTACAAGGAAGCCAGGCCCGACCTCGTCATCATGGACCTGTCGATGCCGGGCATTGGCGGAGTCGAGGCGATCAGGCGGATCCGGCAATGGGACAAGTCCGCGCGCATCCTCGTATTCACGATGCACCAGAGCGCCGCCTATGCGGTGCAGGCGATCAAGGCCGGCGCACGCGGCTATGTCACCAAGAGCAACCCGCCCGAGGCGCTGCTGCGCGCGATCACCGAGGTCATGGCCGGGCGCATCGCGCTCAGCCCCGACATCGACCACGAACTCGCCCTCAACAGCCTCGCCGGCGAGCCTTCGGCGATCGATGCGCTGAGCGCACGGGAATTCGAGATCCTGCGCATGCTGCTGGCGGAGAAATCCGTGGACGAGATCGCAAACACGCTGCATATCAGCGTCAAGACCGCAGCCAACACGCGCTATCATATCCGCTCCAAGCTCGGCGTCGCCTCCGACATCGAACTGGTACGCCTGGCGCTTCGCCAGCGGATCATCGCGGCGGAGGATATGGGGAGCTAGTCTGGAAGAAACGTGCCATGCGCAAATCCCACTCGTGCTTCGGACAGGTCTCTGCAACACTCCCGCCAACAAAATATCAAATGGGGAGAAACGCATGTCGACCATTCTCGGCTCGGGCGAGCACCGCTACCGCGTGGTGGAGAATTTTGCCAAGCTGCCTGACGGCTGGAGCCTGACCGACGCCGCTTCGGTCGCGGTCGACAGCAAGGACCGCATCTACGTCTTCAACCGCGGCGACCATCCGATGGTGGTGCTGGACCGCGAGGGAAATTTCATCACGAGCTGGGGCGAAGGCCTGTTCAACCGCGCCCACGGCCTGCACATCGACGCCGACGACAATCTCTATTGCACCGATGACGGCGACCACACCGTGCGCAAGTGCACGACCGACGGCAAGGTGCTGCTGACGATCGGCATCCCGAACAAGCCGGCACTGTTCATGAGCGGCGAGCCGTTTCACCGCTGTACCCATACGGCGCTGTCGCCGAAGGGCGAGATCTATGTCTCGGACGGCTACGGCAATGCCTGCGTCCACAAATATTCGCCTGATGGAAAGCTGCTGAAAACCTGGGGCGCGCCCGGCACCGATCCCGGCCAGTTCAACATCGTCCACAACATCGCAACCGATGCCGACGGCTGGGTTTATGTCGCCGACCGCGAGAACCACCGCGTGCAGGTGTTCGACGGCGACGGCAAATACGAGACGCAGTGGAACTTTCTGCACCGGCCCTGCGCGCTGTGCCGCTGCGGTAGCGGCAAGCAGCCGACCTTCATTGTCGGCGAACTCGGGCCCGGCATGGCCGTCAATCGCAAGGTGCCCAATCTCGGCCCAAGGCTTTCGATCGTGGATTCAAAAGGCAAGCGCATCGCCCGCCTCGGCGGTGAGAACGGCCCGGGGCTGGAGGCCGGCAAATTCCTCGCGCCCCACGGCATCGCGATGGATTCGAGGGGCGACATCTATGTCGGCGAAGTCGGCGTCACCGACTGGAAGACCAGTTTTCCGGATACGCCGATGCCACCGGAGGTTCGGGTGAGCCGCTGCCTGCAGAAGCTGGAGAAGATCTAGGCTGCAGGAAGGGACCGGCCTCGCCCGTCAAACAACTTGTGCTCACGCGCAAGGCCCTCTCCAACGATATCGAAGAAGGCGCGGACCCGCGCGGTTCGTTTCAGGTCAGCGTGAGTCACGATCCAGAGTTCACCAGCCAGGTCCGGCACAAGACCAGGCAGCGCGCGGGCGAGATCGGAATCTTCGTCGCCGAGATAGCAGGGAAGCAGCGCAAGACCGATGCCGGCCTTGGCGGCGATGAACTGATTGACGAGGCTGTTGGTCCGATAAACGAAGGCGTCACCCGGCACCATCCGATTCAGCCAGTCCGCCGCCATGATGCCGCCAGCGGTATCCTCCCATCCGATCAGCGCGTGGCGGCCGAGATCTTCCGGGGATGAAACGGCCCCGCCGCTCTCTTCGAGATAGCCAGCAGCGCCATAGATCGTCCATGCGACGTCGGCGAGCTTGCGGCCCCAGAGATCGCCCTCCTTCGGCCGCATCGGGCGAAGCGCGATATCAGCCTCGCGGCGCGAGAGGTTGAGCACGCGATTGTCGACCACGAGTTCGACGACGATGCCGGGATGGGTTTGCCGGAACCTTGCCAAATGACCGGTCAGCTTTCGATACGCGAGCGTCTCCGAGGCAGTGACGCGCAAGCGGCCGGAGAGACGGTGGTCCCGGCCCGCAATGTCACGGTCGATGGCGAGCACCTCGTCTTCCATGCGCTCGGCCGCGGTCGCCATGCGCTCGCCCGCCGGCGTCGCCTGGTATGCGCCGCCGGGAAGCCGTTCGAACAGGCGAACGCCGAGCCGCGCTTCCAGCGCATTCAGGCGCCGGAACGCGGTCGAATGGTCGATATCAAGCGCTTTGGCGGCGCCGGTGAGGCTGCTTGCCCGATGCACCGCCAACACGAGTTGGGGCTCGTTCCAGTCCTCCATGGCTGCACAGCTAGGGGTCCCTTGCAGTTTCGCAAGTCGCGCTGGCGTATTTCCAACGTGCTTTCCGCTCCGCCAGACGTTACCTGTCGGAGCAACGCGAAAGCGAGATGAGGGAACACAGCACGATGCCAGTGCAGCTTTACGCCGGCGCATGAGGCGGCTCCGTCAATTCGCTGATCGATCAACCCTGAACATGGGAGTTGAGCCATGGGTGCTCCGTCCCCCGAACTTTGCAATCTCTGGCTGGCACGCGCGTTCAATGCGCAGGACGTCGATGCCGCGGCCGCGATGTACCACCCCGACGCCTCGATCGTTCAGGTCGACGAAGTCCATGGCGGCAGCAGCATTGCGCGCGGCGCGGACGGCATTCGCCAGACGATGGCCGCCTATGTCGGATTGAAGCCGCATATGGATGTCGTGACCCATCACACCACGGTCTCCGGCGATTTTGCGATGACGCGGTCGCAATGGCTGATCAAGGGCATCGGCGAAGACGGCAAGCCGACCGAGGTGCATCACCACGGCATGGAGGTTCACCGCCGGTTGCCTGATGGCAGCTGGGTGTTCTTCATGGATCACCCGTTCGGTGCCGATCCGGAATGGGCGGTCAAAGCTCCGCCGCACACTGAATAGTCGTGCCTGTTATGCTCAAGCCCGTGCAAGCCACCCCGGAGGATCACAATGCAAGAACTTGCAACGCTCGCCAGCATCGTCGCCGCGCTCAGCGTCGGGGTGATCAGCCCCGGGCCGAGCTTCGTGATGGTGGCCCGCGTGGCTGTCGCATCGAGCAGAATCCGGGCGCTTGCCACCGCGCTGGGCATGGGCGCAGGGGGCGCCATCTTCGGCGCGGCGGCGCTGCTCGGGCTGCAGAGCGTCCTGCTGGCGGTGCCGGCGCTTTATGCAGGGCTCAGGGTTCTGGGAGGCCTGTATCTCTGCTACCTCGGCTTTCTCATATTCAGATCGGCGCAGCGGCCTCTCGTGGCCGTCGCCGACAGCGGCAAGGGCAGCAGCCGGCCCCTTGGTGCGTTCTGGCTGGGCTTCACAACGCAGGTGAGCAACCCGAAGACAGCCATCGTCTATGCCAGCGTGTTCGCCGCCTTTCTCCCCGCGTCCTTCTCGCTGGGGTTCGCTGCCGCGCTGCTTGCAGCCGTGTTTCTCGTCGAGTCCGCCTGGTATGCACTGGTCGCCCTTCTCTTCTCGTCGTCAGGCCCGCAGCGGGCTTATCTGTCGTACAAGTCGTGGGTTGATCGGGCGGCCGGTGCTGTCATGTTCGGTCTGGGCCTGAAGCTCGTCACCAGCGCCGCCAAACCGTAGCCGGTGTCCTGCTTGAAGCCATCGGAGGCGTGTGCCTGCGTCTCGTCAGAGCGCAGATCGCCTGCCCCGGCCCCTATCACGATGGATTGACTGCAAACGCCCGGCATGGGCGGGTGAGGAACCGAGGCTTTTTCCGGGCTCCGGTCGACAAACCCCGCGTTCCCCTCGCTGGATAAGCCCCGGAACGCTCTTCACAATCCCGTCACGCTGCCTGTAGTATGCAGGGCGCATGCTGCTTCGCAGCTAACATGGGGGTCAGGAGCGTTACTTGAACGCACATGTCTCGCAGGGCGGTTGGCCGGTACTGGTGCTGAACGCGGATTTCCGGCCGCTGAGTTATTACCCGCTGTCTCTCTGGTCGTGGCAGGACGCGATCAAGGCGGTGTTTCTCGATCGCGTAAATATCGTCGAGCATTACGACCGCGCGGTGCGCAGCCCGAGCTTCGAGATCCAGCTTCCGAGCGTGGTGTCGCTCAAGTCGTTCGTCAAGCCGACCACGCATCCCGCCTTCACCCGGTTCAACGTCTTCCTGCGCGACCGCTTCGTCTGCCAGTACTGCCACGCGCATGACGACCTCACCTTCGATCACATCATCCCGCGCAGCAAGGGCGGCCAGACCACCTGGGAAAATGTCGTCGCGGCCTGTTCGCCATGCAATCTGCGCAAGGGCAATCTGACGCCGCAGCAGGCGCGGATGTTTCCAAGGCAACACCCGTTCGCGCCGACGGTGCATCAGCTGCATCGGAACGGGCGATTGTTTCCGCCGAACTATCTGCACGATAGCTGGCTGGATTATCTTTATTGGGATACCGAGCTCGATCCGTAGGATTTGGTCGCGCGGATTTATCGCGCCATCCATCGGTTGGCCTTCGGTTCGAGCCGGCAACGACATCAACACAAATGCGTTCCGTCCCCGAAGGCACACGCGCCATTGTGAAATTGAATCTCCGGTGATTGGCGCGCCATTGCAGGCCCGCCAGTCACCTTGGGGCTTGCGAAAAATGACCGGTAGCATCGGGCGACTAGGAGGCGTCTAGGAACAAACCGGCTGCTTGCGCAGTTATTTAACCCCTTGGCCTGCAGGGGCTGCGTGCCTCCTGAGCAGGCTTGAAAGCAACCGACAGTTCGAGGCGCACCGTGCTTACCGCGCCCGTACACCAATTGCGCGTGCCGCCGCATGTCGTCGTGGTCGGAAACGAGAAGGGCGGGTCGGGAAAAACCACGGTGGCGATGCACCTCGCTGTTGCGCTGCTGAAGGCCGGCCAGCGCGTCGCAACCGTCGACCTCGACAGCCGGCAGCGGACCCTCACCCATTATGTCGAGAGCCGGCGCGGCTGGGCCCGGCGGAACCAAGTCGATCTGGAGTTGCCGACGCATTTCTGCATCGCGCGCGTCGAAGGTGCCATGGTGGCGGAAAACGAGGCCGCCGAATGCTCCGATTTTCAGCGAGCGATTGCCGCTGCACAGGATCACCATGACTTCGTCGTGATCGATACGCCTCCGCATGACAGCTATCTGATGCGGCTCGCCCATTCGATCACCGACACCTTGGTGACGCCGCTCAGCGACAGTTTTGTCGACCTCGATGTGCTGGCGACGCTCGATCCGGTCACGTTGACGGTCACGGGGATCAGCCATTACGGCGAGTTGGTGCGCGAGACGCGTCGCCATCGCCGGCCGGTCGATGGCGCCCACATCGATTGGGTGGTCGTGCGCAACCGGATTTCGCCGCAACGATCATCGACCGCCCAAGTTCTTTGCGGCTGCTTGCAGGAGCTGGCCCTCAATGCAGGCTTCCGGGTTGTACCCGGCTTTCACGACCGCCCGATTTATCGCGACCTTTTTCCCCGGGGACTCACCGCGCTGGACGCGCTCTGCGAAACAATGCCCGGCATCGATGGGGAGGTCTCTCGCCTCCCCGCGCTCTGCGAGGTTGAGGGCCTGCTCGAGGGGTTGAAGCTGCCGATCAACGATCGCGCTCGCCGCCATGCAGCGCTTCGCGCCGAATGGTTTGCTTCTCGCGATCGCCCGCTGGATACCGATATCCTGGCCGGTCCGTAAGCTGCGAGGCTATCACGGTGGAACTTGCGGTCAAAAACCTCGTGAGCGCCGGGAACGACCGCGCGCGGTGTGGGTTCGGTTGTTCGGTTGCAAGCCGTAACAAGCAGTGAAGGAGATTGCGGAACATGACAACGAGATCGCGCATTTGCTCGACGGCCGGCCTGGCAATCGCCGGTTTGTTGGCCTTCGGCGTCACCGGTGCATCGGCACAGGCAATCTATGTCGATTCATATGCCGACGCCTATCCCGTAGCCGACCCGTATCCCGTGGCAGTGGCTCCGGGCAGCGTTTACGTCGCACCAGGGCCGGTTATCGGAGCACCGCCGATTGTGCGGCCACGCACCGTCGTGGTGAGCCGCCGGACCTATGTGCCGGCCCCGGCGTTTGGCGCGCCGGCGCCTATCGACTACGCGCCCTACGGCAACATTGTCGTTTCTGACTGGTGAGTTGATCGCGTAGACGCCCGACGCCCGCGTAGGAAGGCCCCGCCGAGGCGGGGCCTTTTCATTTCGCGGTCTGCCTCGCAGCGCGCCGATCCCTTGCGTCAAACATGGCGCCACTGCGCTGATTCAAGCCGGTAACAATGTCCGGGCAAATGCGTTCCGACCCAGCACACATGCTCCGGTCTCCCTTCACTCAGCCACCTAATTCTGTCACGATACTTTTGAGGCGCCCGCCTCGTCAGAACACAAGAGCGGCATCCACGCCCGCCAACGGAAACGCCATGCTCATTCCCATCGCCGACGTGCCGCGCTGGTATGCCGAACGGAAACCGAAGGACACGATCGCGGTCAGTCACGGGGCCGATGCCATCACCTGGGAGCAACTCGAGCGCAACGCCAACCGCCGCGCGCGCGCCTTTGCCGCCAAGGGCGTCAAGCCCGGCGATTTCGTCGCCATCGGGCTGCCCAACAGCAATGTGTTTTTCGAGACCACCTTTGCGGTGTGGAAATGCGGTGCGACGCCGACATCGCTGACCTGGCGGCTGCCGCGCGGCGAGGCTGCCGCGGTGCTCGATATTCTCAAGCCATCGCTGGTGGTCGGCGGCCAGCCGGATTGGAACGCGCCCAATTCACTGCCAGCCGATTTCGTGCCCGAGGGCGTGTCAGACGAGCCCGTGAACAATCCGGTGGCGCGCTACTGGAAGGCGATGACCAGCGGCGGCTCGACCGGTCGGCCGAAAGTGATCCTCGATCACAAGCCCGCCGTGGTCGATACCGCCGGACCGGCGGCGCTCGGCATGCCACCCGGCGCTTCCCTGCTCAACCCCGGCCCGCTCTACCACAACGCCCCCTTCATCGTTTCGCACACCGCGCTGTTCAACGGCGGACGCGTCACCGGCCTCATCAAGTTCGACGCCGAGGAATGCTTGCGCCTGATCGAGGCCAGCCGGGTACAGTGGGTCAATTTCGTGCCCACCATGATGCACCGGATCTGGGCGCTGCCCGACGAGGTGCGCAACCGCTACGACTTGTCGAGCCTGCAGATCGTGTTTCACATGGCAGCACCCATGCCGCCATGGCTGAAGGAAAAATGGATCGAGTGGCTGGGGCCCGAGCGCATCTACGAACTCTATGGCGGCACCGAAGCACAGGGCGCCACGATCATATCGGGCATTGAATGGCTCGAACACCGCGGCTCGGTCGGCAAGATCGGCGAGACCGCGCGCCTGCGCATCATCGGCGAAGACGGCAACGAGGTCGCCACCGGCGAAACCGGCGAGATCTACTTCCTGCCCAATGACGGCGCCGGCTCGACCTATCACTATCTCGGCGCCGAGCCGAAGCGCCGCGCCGACGGCTGGGAATCGCTCGGCGATATCGGAATGCTGGATGCGGAAGGCTATCTCTATCTCGGCGACCGCCTCGCCGACATGATTTTACGCGGCGGCGCCAACATCTATCCGGCCGAGGTCGAAGCGGCGGTGACGGAACATCCCGAGGTGCGCTCCTGCGTCGTCGTCGGCCTGCCCGATCCGGAATTCGGACAGCGCGTGCACGCCATCCTCGAACTCGACGGCAGCACGGATGCGCAAGCGGTTGCCGACGGCATGGCCGCATTCCTGGCCGACCGGCTCAGCCGTTACAAGCACCCGGAAAGTTTTGAGGCCGGCACCGTCGGCTTGCGTGACGATTCCGGCAAGGTTCGCCGTACGC
Source organism: Bradyrhizobium sp. 170 (assembly GCF_023101085.1). Classification (NCBI taxonomy): domain Bacteria; kingdom Pseudomonadati; phylum Pseudomonadota; class Alphaproteobacteria; order Hyphomicrobiales; family Nitrobacteraceae; genus Bradyrhizobium; species Bradyrhizobium sp. 170. Next base: position 8,359,537 of record NZ_CP064703.1, read on the forward strand.
TGCTGCGTGACGAGCGCGCAGGCTGGCTGAAGGACAACCGCGACTTCCGGATCATGCCGGCCCGGGCGCGGGCGAATGCGGAATGATCCTCAACGGCCACGGAACATTTGTGAATCTGCCCTCTTATGAGTCGCATGACGGCCCATTTTGGGGGACACTTTCAAGACGGCCGTTTGCAGCATAGATTGTCATGAATTCCCGCGCGCTCCTCGCATTAAAGCGCGCCGGCTCGCCAGGAGACCATCGATGCCCTCTTTGACCGAATGGAGAGTGCCGCCCGCAAACCAGCCGCGTCCGGGCGACTACGCGTTCGACCTCGACAAAGCCCTGTCGTCGGTGGTCGGGCTGCATTCGATCATTCCGTCCGACGCCTTCAGCGCGGAGACGCTCGGCACCGAACGCGCCGGCAATGGCGTGCTGATCGATGACGGGCTGGTGCTGACGATCGGCTATCTCATCACTGAGGCCGAAGCGGTGTGGCTGCATCGCGGCGACGGCCGCGTGGTGGAAGGCCACGCGCTCGGCTTCGATTTCGAATCCGGCTTCGGCCTGGTGCAGGCGCTCGGCGACCTCGATCTCGAGCCGCTGCCGCTCGGCAATTCCGCCGCCGCCCAGATCGGCGATCGCGTGGTGGTCGGCGGCGCCGGTGGGCGCACCCGCTCGGTCGCAAGCCAGATCGCGGCCAAGCAGGAATTCGCCGGCTATTGGGAATATCTGCTGGATGAGGCGATCTTCACCCATCCCGCGCATCCCAATTGGGGCGGCACCGGGCTGATCTCGGGCCGCGGCGAACTGATCGGCATCGGCTCGCTGCAGCTCGAACGCGAGCGCGAGGGCAAGGCCGAGCACGTCAACATGATCGTGCCGATCGATCTGCTGAAGCCCGTGCTCGACGACATCAGGAAATTCGGCCGCGTCAACAAGCCGGCGCGGCCGTGGCTCGGCATGTACACCACCGAAATCGACAACCGCGTCGTGGTGGTCGGCATCGCCAGCAAGGGACCGGCAGCGCGCGCCGAACTCAAGACCGGCGACGTCATCCTCGCGGTCAATGGCGACAAGATCACCAGCCAGACCGGCTTCTACCGAAAACTCTGGTCGCTCGGCGCTGCCGGCGTCGACGTGCCGCTCACCGTCTACCACGAGGGCGTCACCTTCGACGTGGTGCTGAGTTCGACCGACCGCGCCAGGCTGTTGAAGGCGCCACGGTTACACTAGAGCCCCGTTCCGATGGAATCGAAACTGGGTTCTGGATTTTTGATTTGACGCGTTTTCTTGACGCGAACCGATCACCATCCCCGGATCAAGTCCGAGGACATGCTTTGCTGGAAAACGCTTTGGGATAGGAATGCATAATGAGTGAGGCCGTGGTGGACGACATCGTGGCCGTGCTGCCGCCGCTGTTGCAATCGCTGGAAGCCCTCGGCTTCATCGCGCGCTATCTCAATCCGCCGGATTTCGACCGCGTGATGCAAGCTGCCGGCAAGCCGGACGACGCGCTGCGCGCGCTTCGGCCGCGGCTCGAGCAATGGCCCGAGGGTTTCGCTGACATCAAGATTCCGCTCGAAACAGCAAGCGATGCGGCGCTCGCTGCGTTCGAAGCCTTGCGCGTCGTGCAAAGCGGCCATGGCGATTTCGTCAGCCTGTTTCGCGCGCTGCGTTACGCTCCGCGCGCGCAGGAGGCGCTGTATGCGCTGTCGGCAAGATTGCCGCCGGTGAACCAGTTCTTTGTCGATCCTGCACTGCACGGCGACGCCGATCTCGCGGCGCGGCTGGCGGCGCCGGCCAATGAAAACACCGGCGTCTTCCACAATCAGAACGAGCCCGGCAGCCGCGGCGGCTTCTCGCTGTATGTGCCGGAATATTACACGCCCGATCGCGCCTGGCCGCTGGTGATGGCGCTGCACGGCGGCAGCGGCAATGGCCGCGGCTTCCTCTGGAGCTGGCTGCGCGACGCCCGCAGCCGCGGCGCGATCGTGATCGCACCGACCGCCACCGGCAGCACCTGGGCGCTGATGGGCGATGACAGCGATACGCCGAACCTGATGCGCATCCTGGAATCCGTGCGCTTGCGATGGAACATCGATGCGGAGCGTATGCTGCTGACCGGAATGAGCGACGGCGGCACCTTCTGCTACGTGACGGGGTTCGATAGCGCGTCGCCTTTTACCCACCTCGCCCCGGTGGCGGCGACGTTTCATCCGCTGATGGCGGAAATGGCCGATGCCGACAGGTTGCGCGGCCTGCCCGTTCATATCGTGCATGGCCGGCTCGACTGGATGTTTCCGGTACAGGTGGCGCGGCAGACCAGCCAGGCGCTGTCGGCCGCGGGTGCCAAGGTCACCTACCGCGAAGTCGACGATCTCAGCCATACCTATCCGCGCGAGATGAATGCGGAAATGCTGCAATGGCTTGATGGCCCGTAGACATGGAACCATCCTCCGGGTGCGGCGTTATCAGCCGCAACGGAGGGATTGCCATGCAGACGTTTGTCGGAATGATTTTGGGTGCGCTGCTGCTGGTTGGCAGCGTTTATGTCTACGATTCCATGCAGACGTCGAGCGTCGCGAGCGGCCAGGTCGCGCAGGCCAACCGCACCATCGTCAACTGGGACGTCGCGGCGGCCGACTGGAAGACGCTGAAGACGCGCACCCATGAGGAATGGGTCAAGATTTCGTCGAAGTAATTTCGGCGACAGAGCACAGGATTGACGCCGTCGTCATTCGCGACGGCGTTTTTTTCTGATCTCTAGTTGGTCTTCTTCGCCTTGCGCGCGTCGGCAATCACCATCTCGAATTCCGCCATGGTCAGGATTCCCGGCACGCGGAACTTGCCGACGATGAAGGACGGCGTGCCCTTGAATCCAAAGGCCACCGCCTGATCGTGGTTGCGGGTGAGGATGGCATCGATCGCCTTGGCGTTGGCCGTGGCGTCGCGGTTGAGGCGGTCCATGTCGATGCCGGCGCCGGCCAGCAATTCGCGAATGCGCGGTTCGGTCAATTTCGAACTGACGCCGATCATCGCCTCATGCGCGGCCATGTACTTGCCCTGATACTTCGCCGCCAGCGCCATCCGCGCCCCGAATTTCGAGACCTCGCCCAGGATCGGCCAGTCTTTCAGCACCAGGCGAACCTTGCCGTCGTCCTGCACCACTTGGCTGATCTCGGGCGCGATCTTGCGGCAATACGGGCAGTTGTAGTCGAACCATTCGACGATGTTGATGTCGCCGTCGGGATTGCCGGTGGAGGGCACATCAGGGTCGCGCAGCACCAGCGCCTCGGTCAGCACGTCGTCGCTTCGTTGCGCGAACGCCGGTCGCTGTGCCGCGCCGGCGCCGAGCAGCGCGGCACCGCCGCCAAGCAGGCCGAGCGCCGTGCGCCGTGTGCATCCCGGGCCGGTCCCGGCCGGATTGTTCGATCGCATCATGTGGGTCTCGCGAAGGGCTGCATCCCCTGTCTACGCCGGAGATGGGGATATGTTACGCGCCAGCATATAGAGCGCCACCGCAATAATGACCACGGCGAACACGATATTGAGCGCACCGCGGCGCTCGGCGAGGTGCCGTGCCGAACGCGTGCCGGCCAATCCGCCGGCGATGCCGCCCGCCACGAACAGCCCGGCCAATGCCCACGACACCAGCCCGGACCAGGCATAGCTGGCGGCCGTGGTCATGCCGAACGCGGTGACCGCGACCAGCGACGAGGAGACCGCGTTCATGATCGGCATGCCGGTTGCCAGCATCAGGGCCGGCACGATCAGGAAGCCGCCGCCGATGCCGAAGAATCCCGATATCGTCCCGGTCGCCAGACCAAGACTGACGATGGCCGGCATGTTCGACATCGAGACCTTGACGTCAGGCAGGCCGATGCGCGAACGCGTCTTCAGCATCAACAGCGCGATGACGATCATCACCAGTGCGAACAGCGCCAGCAGTTTTTGGCCGTCGACCATCTTGCCGAGGATCGAACCGCCGAAGGCGCCGGCCATCCCGGCTGCGGCGAAGATCAGCGCGCAGGACCAGATCACGGTGCCGCCGCGCGCATGGTTGGACAGGTTGATCGCGGCGTTCGCAGCCACCGCGATCGCGCTGGTGCCGATCGCGACATGGGGCTCCGCCACGTCGACCACATAGACCATCAGCGGTACCGCGAGGATCGAGCCGCCGCCGCCGACAAGGCCGAGCGAGAACCCGACCAGCATCCCCGACGCCAGTCCCAGCACGCCTTGCGCGGTGGAGATGATCAAATTGAAAGACTCAGTTGCACGGCGGGACCATAGAAGGAATTTCTCCGGATCGCCATGGCTGCAGCACAAAGCTGCACTGCAACAGAGATCAGCGCATCAGGCCGATGCCCGCGCACTCCCCTGCGACGCCGCACCTTCACGGGCCGGCAGCGCCATTAGCGTGCCGCTCATGGTCGCGATCAGTGTCTCATTGCCGTCTTGCTCGGCATAGGCCCTGCCCTCGCACACCGTCAGCGTGCGGCCGGGCTTGACGACGGTGGCGCGGAACGCGAAGCGCTCGCCGCGTGCGGGCGCGAGCAGGTTGGTCTTGAATTCCACGGTGAGAATCCCGGTTGCCGCCGGCATCAGCGTGAAGGCCGCGATGCCGCAGGCGTTATCGAGCCCTGCGGTGATGATCCCGGCATGGATGAAGCCATGCTGCTGGGTGAGGTCGACCCGATAGTCCATCTTGAGATCGACCTCGCCCGGCTCCAGCCGCGCGATCGAAATGCCGAGCGTCTTCATCGCCCGCTGCTGCTCGAACGTGGCGATTGCGATCGCGCGGTAATCCGGATTCTTCGGCTCGAAGCGCGACACGCGGTTCATGCCATCGCCGGTTCGAGATGCTTTTCAGCCGCGTCACGGATCGCGGGCGCGAACGGCGCGGACTTCCGCGCCTGCCGGTCCATGTGCACGCCGACGAATTCGCAAGTCGCGGCAATCTCGTCGGTTTCGGCGTTGCGCATCTCGTGCATGAAGCGGATCGACTTGTCGCGGATTTCCACGAGCCGGCTCCTGACCTCGACGATGTCGCCGGCCAGCAGCTCGCGCTTGTAGGTGATGTTCTGCTGCACGGCGGCCATGCCGCGGCCGGACTCGCGCAAGTATGACGGCGTCAGCCCCAGCCTTGCGAACAGATTCCAGTTCGCCTCGTCGAACTTGCCGACATACCACATGATGTTCATGTGCCCGACATGATCGCATTGCCAAGGATAGACCGTGCCGCGATAGGTCGCGTCCGTCTCCATCGTTTGCTCCCGCTTTTTTAGTTCTGATACGGTAGCGTATCAGGCCATATTCGGGCTAGCAATACGGCACCGTATCAAGAATCGGTGAGACCGGACCATGAGCGATCCCCAGAGCGACGCCAAGGCAGACACGCGAATCGGCGAGGGGCGGAGCGAGAGCTGGATCGAAGCCGGCTTTGAGGAAATCGCCAGGTCCGGCGTCGGGGGAGTGCGGGTGGAGGTGCTGGCAAAAAACCTCGGCGTGACCAAAGGCGGCTTCTACCGCCGTTTTCGCGACCGTGCGGCCCTGCTCGAGGCCATGCTGCAACGCTGGAGCGCGGGGCGCATCGCCGCGATCGTAAAGCATACCAGCCTCGACGGCGCCACGGCGCGCGAGCGGCTGAAGGCGCTGATCGCGCTCTACTCCGAACGGATGAATACCGAAGGCATGGCGGTTGAGCTCGCGATCCGGCAATGGGCCCGCTCCGACGAGCTCGCGGCCAACGCGGTGGCGAGCGTCGATGCGGCGCGGCTGAAGAATGTCGGGCATCTCTACCGCGCGACCGGCTTGCCTCCGGAGGAAGCCGATGCGCAGGCGTTCCTGTTCTACTGCTTCGTGTTCGGCCAGAGCCTGTTGTTTCTCGAACGGGGCCCGCGCAAGCGCGCGCAACTGGTGGCGAAATCGGCCGAAACATTGCTTCGCGAATTGTAGGCGCGGCCGAAGCATCCGGCCGCGCCCTCGTCGGTTGCTGCTCAGGCTGCGCCCTTCAGCTTCTTGGTGCATTCGCTGTAATAGCCGCCGCCCTTCTGGATCCACTTCATGCCGCCATTGGCGTTGGTGGCCTTGTTGGCGTTGTACTGATCCACGCAGGTGTGCATGCGGGCCTTGCCGGCGGTCTCCTTGGAGTATTTGGGATCGACGGCGTTCGGATAGACCGCAGGGCCTGACGGTGCGGCCGGCGCCGCAGCCTCCTTGGCTTCCTTCTTTGATTCCTTCTTGGCTTCCTTGGGCGCGGCAGCCGGAGCCGCAGCGGGTGCAGCCGCCGGAGCGGCGGCGGCAGCCGGCGCAGCGTCGGCGCCGCATTGGGCTTTCCGGAAGTCGTTCCACTTCTGGCCGCCCAGCGTGCCGGCGGTTTTCGCAGCCTGGTATTTGGCGCTGCATTCCTGCGCGGTCAGCGCCTGCGCCGGCGACGTCGTCATCGCAAACGCAGCCAAACCCGACACCGCAATCGCACCCAGTATTTTTGCTTGAATAGTCATCCCTGGTCTCCTTGGAGAAGTCATCTGCGGGCGCCATCCTAGCGCAACCACAGCTTGCGACAACGCGCAGATCGACCCTCCGGTAAAAAATTTTGTGTCAGCCAGTTCAACTTCATTCACCTGTGGTTCAGCATGGCAACGCAACGGTTGCGTCCTTGTTTCAATCCGAGGTGCCCCATGACGAAAATATCCTCCCTCGCCACTGCAACCGCCGTTTCCCTTCTGCTCATGGGCTCCGCCTTCGCGCAAACCACGGCGCCGGCCAAGACCGAAACGACCAAGACCGAAACCAAGGCATCGGCGGAAAAGAAGGCCGAGAAGCCGCGCACCGCCGCCTCGCTCGAATGTTCGAAGGAAGCCGATGCCAAGGGGCTTCACGGCAAGGAGCGCAAGAAATTCCGCTCCGCGTGCAAGAAGGCCGCCGCCGAAAAGGCGAAGTAACCGCCCCGCCCTCCTGCGCGAGGGCCATATCGGGACCTTCCGCATTTTTGATGACGCCGGCGGGCCATCGCCGGCGCCGCCGCGCATTGCTGCAATCGCGTGACGCATTTGTACCTCGATGACGGATTTGCCATAACGCGGCGTGAGCCTGATCCCCGCATCGATATCCTCCGCCATTGCCGACCGCGCCAAAATTTTCGGCACGCTCGAGACGCTCGTCATCGGCGCCGCCGGTGGCCTGCTGTTTCTGTGGATTAACCTGCCGGGCGGGCTGATCTCCGGCGCGATGGTCGCCGTCGGCATCGCCGCGCTGGCGGGGCGGCCGGTCACCATGCCGCCGATTCTGACGCAGACCGTGCTGGTGCTGCTCGGCATCACGCTGGGCTCGCTGGTGTCGCGGCAACTGATCCAGCACATGAGCGCCTATCCCTTGACCATCGGCCTCCTGGCGCTCGCGACCTTCTGCTCGACCTTCGGCTCGAGTTTTTATCTGCAGCGCTTCCACGGCTGGGACCAGACCTCGGCGCTGCTGGCCGGAAGCCCCGGCGCGCTGTCGCAGATCACCATGCTCGCCGCCGAGAAGGGCGCCGATGTCGCCGCGATCGCCGTGGTGCAGACGATGCGCGTGATCATCCTGACCGCCGCGCTGCCGCTGCTGCTGGCGCTGACCGGCATTGCGTCGACGGCGCCGGTGGAGGTGGCCAGTCTGATCGCCTCGCCGCTCGAACTCGCCGTGCTGGCCGCCGCGGCCGTCGCCGTCGCGCTGCTGCTGCGGCTCGCCAAATTTCCGGCAAGCTGGATGTTCGGCGCGATGATCGCATCCAGCGTGCTGCACGGCACCGCCCTGATCGAGGGCGGCCTGCCGCCCTGGATGCGCGGCGTGGCGCTGGTCGGAATCGGTGCGGTGATCGGGACGCGGTTTGCGCGGATCAGCAAGTCGACGCTCGTCAGCCATATCAATGCCGGGCTGGGCTCGTTTGCGGTGGCCATCGCCATATCCGCCATCTTCGTCACGGTGATCATGCTGTCGACCGACGTGCGCTTCGCCGACGTCGTCGTGGCGTTCGCGCCTGGCGCGATGGACGCCATGCTGGCGCTGGCGCTCACGCTGCATATCGATCCGATTTTCGTCGGCGCCCATCATCTGTCGCGCTTCGTGTTCGTCTCGATCACGACGCCGGGGATCGTGCATCTGTTCGGGCGGCCGCAGGAGGACGTGGACGATTAGGGTAGTCTCGTCATTGCGGGCGGATCGTAGGATGGGTGGAGCGAAGCGAAACCCATCGCGGTCACCGCAGTCATGGCTGAGATGATGGGTATCGCTTCGCTCCACCCATCCTACGGCCCAACGGTCTACGTGGTCCGCTTCGCCGAGACGATGCCCCACACGGCCATCATCGCCATTGCCAGCGAGATCAGCACGTTGTAGCCGGCGAGCGAGAGGCCGAGGAAGCGCCACTGCACCTCGTCGCAGCGGATTACTTTGACGGTGTCGAGCCGCTGCAAAAGCGTGCCGGCGCTGCCGAGATCGGAGACCGGGCCGGAGCAATCGGTCGGGCCCTGCCAGAACTGCCACTCGACGCCGGCGTGATAGCCACCGAGCCAGGCATTGGCGAGGGCCGCGAGCAGAAGCACCGCAAACCCGGCCAGCACTACCTGCCGCGGCGCCCCGCGCGAGGCGGCAAACGCCACCACGAGGGCGAGCGGCAGGGCCAGATAATAGGCGTAGCGCTGTTCGAGGCAGAGCGGACAGGGGCGGATATCCAGCACGAGCTCGAAGAACCAGGCGCCCGCCAGCGTCGCCGCGGCTGTGGCCGCAATCGCCAGAGCCGCGACGGCCGCCGGATCGGCGGCATGGCGCACGGGCCGGGAATGGGCGGCTTCAGATGTCACGGACGTTCTCCGGAGCACAATTCATGCTCAAACAGGCAATAGCGTCGTATCCCGCCTCCGCCCGGGTGTCGAGCCACGCCACAATCACATCCGCGCGGGTTGACCCGCGCAGGCCGCCCGCTATATTCCGCCCGCTTCGCCGCACCGGGCCTCCGCCCAGCGACCGAAGGCCCCTGTGGCGGAACTGGTAGACGCGCTCGACTCAAAATCGAGTTCCGCAAGGAGTGCTGGTTCGATTCCGGCCAGGGGCACCAACACCTGTCAAAATCCCTCAGCATTTGCTACGTTGTGCACATGGCAAATCAGACGAAATCGATCGGCCGCCGCACCACCATGGTGCCTGTTACTACGATGGAAGAGATCCCGGTGCTGTCCGAGCGGGAGCGCGGCGAAATGACGACCTCGCTCAAGGAAGCGGAGGCGCGCATCAATGCCGGCAAGGCCGTCGATTACGAGCCAAAGGCCTTCAAGGACCGATTGATCGCCATCTACCGGCGCGGCAAGCGTTAACGCCATATGACTTACCGCGTGCGGATCGATCCGGTTGCGCTTGGCCAGATCGAACAATTCGCCACATGGCTCTCGGACTATAGCGAAGACTTCGCCATCGAGCAGATCGAGCGCCTTGACGGAAATCTTGCGTCTAAATCTCGGCGAAGCCCCGCTCACCTGGGGCTACTTCCCACTTACCGGCGCGCCCTATCGCGCGTACCTCTTTCGCGTCGGCCGCAGAACCCAATGCTGGATCGTATACACCGTTGATGAGGACGCCCGCATCGTCGACATCCTGCTGTTCTGGAGTGCCAGTCGCAATCCAGAGCGTTTGGACCTGCACCGATAAACCCGCTCGAATTAAGCAGGAAGCGCTGGTTCGATTCCGGCCAGGGCACCACGAATTCTGTGCAGCGCCGGCCAATCGCGCGGCCGGGCTGCTACGCCCGGCACATCCAAAACCCCGCTCTCACCCCTCCCGGTACCAGCTCGCGAGCTGCCACAGATCGTTGTCCCAGCCCGAGATATGCACCGTCAGCTTGCCGCTGAGCGCCGCGACCCGGGTTCGGGAGACGATGGGCTGGATGTAATTGTCTGTCACGACGAGGTCGTTGAGCTTGATGAACAACGCCGCGCGCTTCACCGCGTCGAGCTCCCGTTCGACCTGCTTGTAGATCTCGTCATATTCCTTGCTTTGCCAGCGCGAGACATTGCGCCCCTGCCACTTGTTTTCCTTGTTCGCCACCTGCCACGACACATACTGGTTCATGAAGAACTGCGGATCGGCCTGCGGCATGGTGGTGTTGTACATCTGCGCGTCGCAATAGAAATGCGGGTAGGTGTCGGGATTGGCGGCGTCGGAGGAGAAGAACACCGATCCCACCACCGACTTCAGTTCGACGTCGATGCCCGCTTTCTGGCACGCCTGCTTGACGATGGCCTGGGTCTTCTGCCGGGGCGCGTTGATCGAGGTCTGGAACACGAACTTCAGCGGCTTGCCGTCCTTGGCGCGAATGCCGTCGCCGCCTTTTTTCCAGCCGGCGGCCTCGAGGATCTGGTTGGCCTTCTCGATGTTGAATTCGAACCTGGTGTTCTTCGACCGGAAGCGTTCCGGGTTGTTGAGAAAGTTCGCGGTGGCCAGCGCCGTGCGGCCATAGATGAATTTCTCGATCGAGGCGCGATCGATCAGGAGATTGATGGCCTGGCGCACGGCCGGATCGCTGAACAGCGGATGTTTGGTCTTGATGCTGGCGCGCTCGCCATCGACCTCGACTGAGGGATCGGTCGAGTTGAGCGACATGAATTCGACATTGCCTGACGTCGTGATGTTCACCCTGCCCTTTCCGGCGGCCTCCAGCTTCAGCAGGATCTCCTCTTCGACCAGCATGTTCCAGGCATAGTCATATTCGCCGGTCTGCAGCACCGCGCGCGCCGCCGACACCGCGTCGCCGCCGCCCTTGACCTCCACCTCGTCGAAATGCGGCCGGTTGGCGACGTGGTAGTTGGGATTGATCCTGGCGCGGATCATGTCGCCCGGCTTGAAATCCACGAACAGATAAGGGCCAGTGCCGACCGGCTTAAGATTGTTCGGCGCCTCGCGCGACCTGGCGCCGACGTAATCCCTGAACAGGTGTTTTGGGATGATCATGCCGTAGTTGCCGACAAAGGCATCGGCCCAGAACGGCGTCGGCTTGGCAAAAGTGAGGCGCACGGTGAAGTCGTCGATCTTCTCGACCGTGATGTCCTTGTAGTTGGCGATCGAGACGGCCGCGGTCTCCGGCGTTTTGGCATATTCCCAATTGAAGACGACATCGTCTGATGTGAACGGCATGCCGTCATGCCATTTGACGCCGCGCTTCAGCTTCCAAACCACCGAGCGGCCGTCCTCGGCCAATCCATCATTCTCCTTGCTCGGAATCTCGGCAGCGAGGATCGGAACGAGGTTGCCGTCGCCATCCCATCCGGCCAGCGGCTCGTAAAAGATCCGGGAGCCTTCCTGGTCCTTGGTGCCGACGGCGAAATGCGGATTGAGCAGGGTCACGGCCTGCCAATACATCAGTTTCAGCACGCCGCCGCCGCCGGCCTTGGTCGGCTTGTAGGGAAGCGCGGTCGCAGCCATCGCAACCCCGGACCGGCTCAGCATCATCCCGGCCATCGGCGCCGAAAGGCCTACGGCAATCATTCGCTGGACAAATTCCCGCCGCGACAACCGGCCGGTCTTGACGTCTGCAATCAGGTCTCGAAGTTCCCGCTCTTTCATGGGCCGGCTCCCTCACTGGTGGTGAATGCCTGATCACGCTCGATCAAGGAAATGGATCAGGTCAGCGCGAACCTGTCAAAGCAGGATACGGGCCATCCCGTCATGGCAAGTCCATTTTTGCCAAGTCCAGCCGAGACAAGGTGACGCGGTGTCAGCCGGCACTGGGGATTACGGTGGCGGTGCATTCAATTGACACGTCACGCCTTCGCAGGCACTCGCGTGCCGCGCCGGAGAGAAGCGGCCGCGCATGTCTGATCGTGAGGACTCCGCTCGCATTGAAGCAGCACTTCGCGCCGCACGGGCAAGCACCTCACGTCCGTTTCGTCGTTCGTCACCAGCCGCGAAGGTCGATTCTGGCGATCGCGTGGAACGGCGGATTACGCCTTCGGCTCCAATCCGGCCTGCGCCCCGGGCTCAACCATTTGGCGCGGCACTCCCTCTCCACTTATCGCGCGGTCCAGGGCGTCGATCAGCATCTGAATCTCGATGAACTTGTTGCGGGCCCGTTCGGCCTTGTCGCGGTCGAAAGGAGCGGCCAGCACCTTCGCATGCATGTCCCTGTCCTCGATCATGCGTGCACGGGCTTTATTCAGCGTTTCAAGTCGCTCGCTCATTTTGGTTCTTTCAACAGAGGGATTGGCGCCACGCTGCCGGCGCGTGCTCATGCGTACACTGATCCAGCCACTGGCGCCATCGATCAATGGCGCGTCATCATCATCAGAGCATGCAAAGAAACCGTATCGCTCGCGCGATCCTCGCTTTCCTTCAACCTGTCCAACCAGCGACAGCCGCCGGTGCCGAAGCTGAAGGTTACGCCGGGGCCACCACTGTGGCGGGTCAAGCGGATTCGATCGGCGCGCCACCGTTTGAGCACGAACGTCCGGGAACTCGTCACGCGCACGGTAGAACTACGGGTCAGAAAACACAGCTCTGCCGCAGTTCATCCGCGAAATGTCCACATCCGACTTCTATCCGGCGGGCCTTCACCACATGGATGGAAGTTGATGCGATATCTTTTCGCCGCCGTGATTGCTGTGTTCGTGATTGCGGTGGATTTTGAATGTTCCGACATCAGGTCGATATGGATGGAACCATCTTTCGTCGTTGCCGAAGCGCAATCGGAACCTGCCACGACATCGAATTCGCACACTGGAACTGTGACCGCGTCCGTTGAGTCTTCGCTAGCGTTGGACGTCGTTGCCGCGCCATACGAGAAGGCAACGGCAGCCGACGCCGATGCTCATGCAGCCGCCTCGGTCGACAACGAGTCCAAGTCAGCGTCGGGAGACAATGAGTCCAAGTCAGCGGATGTGATCTGCGAAACGGTCAAGACTGCCGCCGAGGAACACGATATTCCGATCGGATTTTTCGTGCGCCTGCTCTGGCAGGAAAGCAGGTTTCGTTCCGAAGAAGTCAGTTCGGCAGGCGCGCAGGGCATTGCGCAATTCATGCCGCAAACGGCCGTCGAAATGGGTCTGAGAAACCCGTTCGATCCGCTGCAGGCGATCCCTGCGTCGGCAAAATTTCTTCGCAAGCTCTATAATCAGTTCGGAAATCTCGGGCTTGCGGCGGCAGCGTATAATGCGGGCGGCGGCAGAATCGAGAAGTGGCTTTCGCGGCGCAGCTCGCTGCCTGCTGAAACGCGCGCTTACGTCAAGATCATCACCGGTCACAAGGCCGAAGCCTGGACTGCCGAAGAGAGCACCGTCCACATGCCGACCGATCTGCCAAAGAAAGCGCCATGCGAGGGCGTCGGCGGCCTGTCACGGCAAGACCAGACCGCCGCCGTGAATGTCGACCTGACGCCTTCCGCCAGCGCGATGTTGCGCAAGGCGGAAGCTGGCGAAGCCGAGGAAAGGAAGACCGCGGCCGCCAGGAGACTGCGCGTTGCCGCAGGTTCGGCGGCTCGACATGCCAGTGCGGCATCCCGAAAGACAAAAGCCCGCGCTGTGCTGCTGGCTGCAAAGGGATCTGCGCGTAAGCCGGGGAAACAAGCCGTGCGTCTCGCGTCGGAATCTTCGACCGCTGGCCGGACCAGGTCATCGAGGGCGGCACGGGAATTGTAACTATCGTCCATCTGTCGTTAAACGAAAGAAGCCCGCGTCGCTCGCGGGCTTCCCTTGTCTCATCGGTTCATCCTACCAGCGATAGCCGCCGCTGCCGAAGCTGAAGGTTACGCCGGGCCCGCCGCCGTAGTAGCGGGGACCGTAGCCGCCATAGTAGCGCGGACCGTAATAGCCGTACCGGCGCGGGGCGTAGTAGTTGTAGCTCCCGTAATACGGCCGGTAGTGACGGTGGCCCCAGTGGCGATGGCGGTATTGCGCGCTGATGTCGGTCGGAGATTGCCTGGCAATCCGGGATTCATCCGTCGAGGATTTCGACTTCACCGCGTTGTCGGCGGCGTAGGCCGCGGAACCTCCCATCACAGCGGCGGTACCAACGGCAAACACGATAGCTAGTTTCTTCATCATCGAACTCCAGTGAAACGTGTCGGGGCTAACCGGCCGGCGCGCGCGACGTTCCGGCGTGCGACATAAAGACCTCCCTCGTTGCTTGAACGAATGTTCATGTAGATCAACGCGTCTGCGACGAGAGTAGCGTTGTTCGATCATGCGCGCGGACGTAAAGATCTGCGATGATCGAAAAGCAGCGACAGTGCAGATGTGGCGCGATCTATTATCGCATCGAAGCGATGGCGCCCTCGCGCGAGATCGATAGTTTTGAATGCACGGTTTGCGGTGCGACCCTCGAGAAGTGGGATACCGCGTGGGTGCCGACCTATCGATTGATCGTGGAGCCTGCGATCGAGATCGTGAAGCCGACGATCGAGATCGCAGAGCCTGCGATCGAGATCGCAGAGCCTGCGATCGAGACCGAGCAGCAGGTCGACACGGGCGCGCAGACCGGCGACTGCAACGCTATTGCACCGGACCGATCGTAACCGCGATCGTATCCGGCGCCACACCACTCACCTGCAGCACGACCGGGCTTGCGTCGAGATCGAGCCGAACGCTCTTGCGCACGCCCGGGCAATCGCTGCGACCGGTGCTGCCGACGGAGCGGGCGTAGCGGCCGTTCTGGATCACGTCGATCCAGGCGTCCTCGGACAGCGTGATCTGGTAGACGCCGGGCTTGGCCAGCGCGGGCAATCGCACCATGCCGCCATGCCACTGCTCCGTTCGCGGCTTGCGCTCCGGCGGCATTTCGAAGGAGGCTTGCGCCGCCGGCTGCAGGCGAATGACCAGCGCGCCCGCCGGCAGCGCCGATAGCGCCTCGCCGGCCGCAATCGTCGTCTTGCCGGTTGCCGCGAACGCCACGCGCTCACCCGCGAGCGGCCATGCGAATTTTTCGCAGCCGTCGTCGGCGGCCTCGGCCGGTCCGAGCAAAGCGAGCAGCGCAATGGCGACGAGGCCTGAGCGGAGCATCGAAAATCCCCTATTGCGGCAGAGCGGGCGCGGCAAAACCGTGCTTTGCGAGCATACGCTGGCCTTCCGCCGAGAGAATGAACATTGCGAATTGATACGCCGGCGCCGAGGCGCCGTTCATCACGGTCAGGCCGTAATCGGCGCCGACCGCGAGCGCATCGGGCAATGCGACGATCTGCTGCGCCGGATTCTCGCGCTGCGCGGCGAGCGCGCTGGTGCAATATGTCAGGAGGTCAGGAAGATATCGGCGGCGCCTTGCGTGACGAGCTCGCCATAGATCGAGCGGCCCTGCGGCGCGGGCGGGCTCGTGGCCCCGCCGGTGAGTTGCAGCGCTTTCTTCTCGAGCGTGGCCGAGGCGCCTGCCTTGAGCTTCTCGGCTTTGCGAAAAACCTCCCAGGCGTAATCGCCCGACGGATCGGCCTTCGGCGTCGAGGTGCCGAGTTTCACTTGCGGGTCGAGCATACGATCCAAGAGCGCGGCCGGCGTAACCTCGAGGCCGGGCCGCGCCAGCGCGCACAGCCGGTTGCGCGCGAACAGCACCACGGGGCCGCTGCGCTTCTCCGCGGCCAGCGCCTGCGGGTGCTCCATATTAGCGGAGGCGAACACCTCTGCTTTGGCGCCAGTGGCGATCTCGTCTTTCAACAGACCGGATGCGCCGAACTTCGCCTGCACCTTGCCGAGGCCTGCGGCTTCGAAAGCTTTTGCCGTCTCAGTCAGCGCCGCGCGCAGGCTGCCGGCGGCGTGAAGCAAGACTGTTTCCTCTGCCATGGCAGGCGCCGTCATGATCGCGAGAGCCGCAAGGGCAACCAAAAGCCGCGGCCGTATCACGCGCCGGAATCGCTGGCGTTGGGATAGAACAACTGCTCGCCGTTGATCTTGTAGTCGGCGATGGCCTTCTGGCCCTCCGACGACACCAGCCAGTCGATCAACTGCTGGCCGAGATCCTTCTTGACGCTCGGATGCTTCTCCGGGTTCACCAGCATGACGCCATACTGGTTGAACAAGCGCTTGTCGCCTTCGACCGCGATTGCGAGATCGCCGCGGTTCTTGAACGACAGCCAGGTGCCGCGATCGGCGAGCACATAGGCGTTGGAGGCCGACGCGGTGTTGAGCGCCGCGCCCATGCCCTGCCCGATTTCCTTGTACCAGGGGCCCTTGTCCTTGGCGATGTCGATGCCGGCGACCTTCCAGAGGTTGAGTTCAGCCTGATGCGTGCCTGATTTGTCGCCGCGCGAGATGAAGTCGGCGCCCTTGGCCTTGATCGCGCCGAGGGCTGCGACGATATCCTTCGAGCCCTTGATGCCGGCCGGATCGCCCTTCGGGCCGATCAGGACGAAGTCGTTGTACATCACGGGATAGCGCTTGACGCCAAAGCCTTCGGCGAGAAACTTTTCCTCCGCAGGTTTGGCGTGGACGAACACCACGTCGGCATCGCCGCGGCGCGCAGTATCGAGCGCCTGCCCGGTGCCCTGCGCCACCACCTTCACGTCGATGCCGGTCTTGGCCTTGAACATCGGCAGGATCTGGCCGAACAGGCCGGAATCCTGCGTCGAGGTGGTCGAGGCCACCACGATCGATTTCTCCTCTGCGGAGGCGTGGCCTGCGAATACGAGAGTGGCGGTCGCCGCAATCAGCAAACGGCGCGTGAGCATGTTCATGGGGTGTTTTCCTTCCATTAAACCAATAGTTCGCCCGCGAGGAATGTTTTGGCCTCGCCGGTTTGCGGCCTATCGAAGAACGACGCGGCGGCGGCGGTTTCCACGATGCGGCCGCGGTGAAGCATGACAATGTCGCCGGCGAGTCTGCGCGCTTCGCCGAGATCATGGGTCGCCATCACGACCTTGATGTTGCGTGCACTTACCGCGCGGATGATGTCTTCCACCGCCTTGGTGGCGGTGGGATCGAGGCTCGCGGTCGGCTCGTCGAGGAACAGCACCGCTGGATCGCGCGCGAGCGCCCGCGCCAACGCCAGCCGCTGCTGCTCTCCGCCGGATAATCTGCGCGCGGCGCGGTCCGCAAGATGACCAAGACTGACCAGTTCGAGCAGTTCGCTGATGCGGCGCGCATGCTCCACGCGCGGGATGCCGGCGGCGCGCAGCGCGAAGCGGATATTGGCAGCGGCGCTGCGGCGGAGCATCGCCGGGCGCTGAAACACGATCGCGCGCTTCAGCGGCGGGACATTTTCCATGCCGCCCCAGGTGATGCGTCCACGCGAAGGCGCGAGCAGCCCCATCGCCACGCGCAGCAGCGTGGATTTCCCCGAACCGTTCGGGCCGATCAGCACCGTGGGCGGACCCGGCGCCAGCGTCAGCGCGATATCGTCGAGGATCGTAACACCGCCTGCCGTCACCATAACGCCATCGAATACAATAGGCAGTTCGCTCGAAGGCGCGCGCATGGTCATCCCGCCAGTCGTTCGCCGGCGCGGCGGGCGGTCCAGGCCAGCGCGTTGACGGCGATCACGATCGCGATCAGCACGAGGCCGAGGCCGACCGCGAGCGGCAGGTCGCCCTTGGAAGTTTCCAGCGCAATCGCCGTCGTCATCGTGCGGGTAAAGCCTTCGATATTGCCGCCGACGATGATGATGGCGCCGACCTCCGCCGCCGCACGGCCGAACCCGGCGAGCAGCGCGGTAACGAGGCTGAAGCGCGCATCCCAGATCAGCGCCGTGACCCGCCCGAGCGGGCCGAGATTCATCGCGGTGAGTTCGTCGCGGTATTCGATCCAGAGATCCTCGATGGTCTGGCGCGTCAGTGCAGCTATGATCGGGGTGACCAGCACGGACTGCGCGATGATCATGGCGCCCGCCGTGAACAACAGGCCGAACGCGCCGA
The DNA here is from genome assembly GCF_023101085.1 of Bradyrhizobium sp. 170. Taxonomy (NCBI): domain Bacteria; kingdom Pseudomonadati; phylum Pseudomonadota; class Alphaproteobacteria; order Hyphomicrobiales; family Nitrobacteraceae; genus Bradyrhizobium; species Bradyrhizobium sp. 170. The sequence continues at coordinate 8,377,373 of NZ_CP064703.1, forward strand.
GCGGCCCGGAGCGCGACAGCGCCAGATACACCGCAAGACCGACGACGACCGGCGGCAGGCCCATAAGTGCGTTGAGCAGGACGATGACGCCCTGGCGCCCGGGGAATTTCGTCAGCGCAATCCAGGCACCCAGGGGAATGCCGATCAGCGCGGCCAGCGCCACCGCTGACAGGCTCACATAGAGCGACAGCCGCACGATGGCGAACAGCGCGGGATCGCCACTGAGCACGAGTTGAAGGGCTGTTGCGTCGCTGGGCATGGAAATTCCGTTCGGCAGACATCTTGCGCAGATGGGGCCAATATGGTCAATTTTCGTAACATCTGCATTCATATGCATATAGGGTGCCTATGCCGGAACTGCTCACCACTGACGAGGCGGCCGAGTATCTGCGGCTCTCGGAGCGCAAGCTCTACGAGCTGGTGGCGGAGCGCGCCGTGCCCTGCAGCAAGGTGACGGGGCGCTGGCTGTTTCCCCGCGCGGCACTGGACCGCTGGGTCTCCGCCGGACTGATCGCGCCGGCCGCGCTGGCACAGGTGGCGGCGCCGCCGATCGTCGGCGGCAGTCATGATCCGCTGCTGGAATGGGCGCTACGCGAAAGCAATTCCGGCCTCGCCAGCCTGCCCGAAGGTAGCGAGGAAGGCCTGCGGCGGCTGACCCAAAGCGAGGTGATGGTCGCGGCCATCCATCTGCACTGGCTCGATGGCGATGACGAAACGGCCAATCTCGACGCGGTCGCCGACGCGGCGGGGTTGCACGATGCGGTAGTGCTCAGCTTTGCACGGCGCGAGCAAGGCATTCTCGTAGCACCGGGCAATCCGCTGGCCTTAAGCGACATGGCCTCGATCGCAACTTCCCGCGCGCGCATGGCGCAACGCCCCACCGGCGCCGGCGCGCAATTGCTGCTGCTCGCGCTATTGGCGCGCGGCGGCATCGGCCTCGACGAATTGAAACTGGCAAAGCCCGCCTTTCCGACAGGACCGGATATCGCCCAGGCCATCCGCGCCGGCCGCATCGATTGCGGCATTGCGACGCGAAGCGTGGCGAAATCGGCCGGGCTCGATTTCCTGCCGCTCGCCTGGGAACGCTTCGACCTCGTGCTGCGGCAGCGCGACTATTTCATGCAGGGACCGCAGGCACTGTTCGAGTTCATGCGCTCTTCCGTGCTGCGCGACCGTGCCGCCGAACTCGGCGGCTATGATGTCAGCGACACAGGCGCGGTGCGGCTGGTGAACTAGGGGCGTGGCGTTCTCAGTGCCATATGATCGAAGTTTAACCGGGGTCAACCGGAAACCTCGGGGCTTGGCCCCGGATCGCCACCGCCACGCCACCAAATCGCCTAACGACTCAACGACGCCTATTGCAGTGGGCTGCGGGCACCAAGGGAGGAACTGATGGATACCCCAACGTCTGCCGCACCCGACGAGAAAACGCCTCCGCCGGAGGCGACTGTGGCGACACAACCCAGCAAAGAGAAATCGAATCCCTCCGGCCCGCTGGAGATCAGCGCCGAACGATTCAACTCGTCCGTCGCCCGGTTGACTACAAATTCGATAGACGAACTTCACAAGTTGGCTTTCGAACTCCAGAAAATGCAAGAATTCCTGAAGTCCGAGGTCGAAAGCGTGCAGCGCCAAATCGACAGCGCGGTCGCCGGAATAAATATCATCGTCGAAACTATCGGTCCGTGGAAAAGCATGGCGGGCTCACAAACACCTCCATCGGGCACTCGCAACGTCCGCGCAGGAGGACCGGCGGCCAACATTGAGCAACGCACTCGCGTCGGATAGCAACGGAGACGCGCCGCTCAGTAATACTTGCTGGCTGCGATGGACTCTGGATGCATCGCGCTTTCTATCGATACCATTCTCAGTGCAGGCACTGATGGAGCCGCTTACAAAAGCATCGGCAGGTTCATAGACCTCGTCGTTGATAGTTTGTTCAAAGTCTGCACCTGCATCGCGGCTGACGGCACGAAGCGGGCCGGGCCGGATGGCGTGGAATATGTCCGCTGTCGAGCCCGATGCGGAGGTCAACGGCAAGAGAGGCGGACGCAAATGATGGTTTGGCAAGCCTGAGCGCTCCTTCGTTCCATGAAGCGAAAGAATGCTCCGACAAGACTCTTTGGCGCGATTGAACCGCGCGGCAGACGTGATCCTCTACGAGTTGAGTGGCCTGATGTTCTGGTTGATGCTGAAGAAGTTTGTCGGATCGTACTTGGCTTTCAATGCGACGAGGCGGTCGTAGTTGTCGCCATAGGTGGCCTTGAGCCTATTGGCGTCCCCATCGTCCATCATGAAATTCACATAGCAGCCGTCAGCCGAGTAAGGATGCACGGCCTCCCAATAGCCCTTGGTCCAGCGCGTGATTTCGCCCGCCTTCTGCGGATTGGGATCGATGCCGGCGATGACCATCGACCAGGTCGCGTCGCGCGTGTTCCACGCGGTGTCGCTCTTGCCCACGCGACGGACAGCGCCGTCGATCGGATAAAGATGCATGAGCGAGAGCGTGCTCGGCAGTTTCTGTGCCTGGGCGATATGAGCATCAATTGCTTCGTCGGTCAGTTCTTTCACGAAATCGCCACGCCAGTACCATTGCAAGCCCTTCGGGAAGAACGGATCGAACATAGACTGGAGAGCCGGATAGGGCATTTCGCCCATCCAGTTGAAAAGCGGCGCGGGCAGTTCACCGAGCAACTTGGCCATGACCGCTTGGCCGTCTTCTGTTGGGCCAGTGTAGCATGCGATGATGGCGCAGGCGCGCTTGCCCTGATGCTCTGCTGGGAACGGGTCCACCGGTGGAACAGTCTTCAGCCCTACAAAGGCCCCGAGCTCCTCGGGAGCGCCAGGCAGGAAATCCCTGTACTTCTGCATGACGGTCCGGGCATTTTCGAGATCCCAGAAGACTGGACCGGCATAGACCAAGTTGACCGGATGAGCCTGGAACAGGAAGCTCGTGACGATGCCGAAATTACCGCCGCCGCCGCGCAGCCCCCAGTAGAGGTCAGCGTTCTCAGACTTATTGGCGGTGACAATGCGACCGTCGGCGAGCACGACATCCGCCTCGAGCAGATTGTCGATAGTGAGGCCATGCTTGCGGGTGAGGTATCCCATGCCGCCGCCCAGCGTGAGGCCGGCGATACCGGTCGTCGAGACTATGCCGGCCGGCACGGCGAGCCCATAAATATGCGTGGCGTGGTCGACATCGCCCTGTGTGCAGCCGGGGCCAACGCGGACGGTTCGGGCAGTGGGATCGACGCGCACGCCTTTCATCATAGACATGTCGATCATCAACCCGTCATCGACACTACTAAGGCCTGGTCCGTTGTGCCCGCCTCCGCGGATCGCGACCCGGAGATCGTTCCGCCTTGCAAAATTGACGGCGGTGACGACGTCAGCGACGTCGGTGCATCGCGCAATCATCTCGGGACTCTTGTCGATCATCCCGTTGTAGAGGCTGCGCACGGCATCATAGTCGGCGTCCGTTCGCCTGATGACGGGGCCGCGCATGTTGCCGATGAAGGTTTCAGTGGCCATGGCTTGCATGATCTCCTCCTCTTTCACACAATGGTCGGCCAGTTGGGCTAGGTGAACTTAAGTGGGACTTACGCCGTCCCAGCTCCAATCGCTTGAAAGCCAGCTGAACGCTGTGCCGGCGCGAACGACATGGCCAATCCCGGGGAACGGTAGATGGTAGGTCGAGACCATCACCTTCTCGCTCGCGCATCGATCAAGGAAGGCTCGGCGTGTCTTCGCGCCTTGGTCGAGGTCCAGGTCGAACCCACCGCGCCAGTCGGGGTGCTGGAAGGCGACAGCGCGGTTCCCAACAACGTCTGCAGTGCAAAAAATCTGGTTGGAACCGGACGCGATCTGCACCGAGGTGTGCCCCGGCGTGTGCCCGGGCGTGGCTATCGCCGTGATGCCCGGGACCACCTCGCCGTTTGGCTTCACAGTCCGGGTGCGATCCTTGATCGCCGCCAGTGTTTTCATGTTCTGGCGGTAAATGTCGCCCCAAACAGCATCACTTGCCAACGGGTGGTCAGGCTGCATCCAGAAGTTCAATTCCGCTTCGCCGATCACATACTCGGCGTTTGGAAACGTCCGCTCGGTGTCACTGGCGTCAGCGACCCCCCACAGGTGATCCGGATGGGCATGCGTGATCAGGACCGTGTCGACCTCCTCCGGCTTGATCTCGGCGGCGGCGAGGTTCTGAAGTAGACGGCCCGCGGTGGCTGCATCTTTCCGCGGGAGCCTGCGTCGATAAGCACAAGCCGATCGCCCGCGTTCACGGCCAACACATTCACCTGGAGCGTAGAATTGTCCACTGGCTGGAAGTCCGACGCAAGGACGGCATCGCGTTCCACTTTAGGCGCTTCTGGCCACAGCATCTCCGCTGGAAAAGCAATTGTGCCGTCGCTCACGACTGTGAGTTGGAACTGTCCGAGACTGAACCGGTAGAATCCTGGCACCTGATTTTTTGAGACTGGTGCGCGAGCTTGGACACCACGTCCACTCCATGACCCGCCAACGAGGCCAACCACAGCGCCCCCGGTAGCTGCAAGGAAATGACGACGATCAAGCGACATCTTATCCTCCCTTGAACGGTATTGACCGCGGGACGGCAGACTTCGCTAACGATGCAGGCCGCTCCGCAAGAGCAGTCCTACTCGACCGTTATGCTTTCTACTTTAGCACAATGGTGCTCGCATTAAACCTGCTTCGCCACTCGCTCCGATCAATTCTTGATCAATGCGTCGGTTAGTTTTGAACGGGACGGTTGCTAAATTGCACCGCGTCGCCTGTCGATGGCTGGCCGTTGCCAGCGGGATGTCCGGTCGATGCGAGCCGGGTGAAAGAGGCTGCTGCGACCAGCAAGCGCAGGCCAGCAATCCCCGCGTGGTCCCTCGTTCTCTGCTAGACTTCACTGCGGCGGCTGGCTGGCGGAGCGTCGCGGAATGGACGTCGCGCAGTGGCTTGAAGATCTCGGCCTTTCCAAATATGCGGCGCTGTTCCGCGAGCAGGCCATCGATGCTGGCGTGCTGCCGTCGCTCACAGACGCCGACTTCGAGAAGCTTGGTCTGCCGCTCGGACACCGAAAAAAGCTGCTAACGGCGATCGCTGCCCTGGAGGCCGCGCCGTCGTCCACCGCCTCAATCCGGCGGCCGTCGCACGCGGAGCGCCGCCAACTCACTGTGATGATCGTCGACCTTGTCGGCTCGACATCCCTTTCCACCCGGCTCGATCCTGAGGATATGCGGGAGACGCTGACTACCTACCAGAACACAGTCGCGGGCGAGATCGCACGCTTCGACGGACACCTTGCCAAGTTCATGGGTGACGGCGTGCTGGCTTACTTCGGCTGGCCGCGCGCGCACGAAGATGAGGCTGAGAGGGCGGTGGCAGCCAGCCTCGCGACTGTCGAGGCCGTGGGCCGTTTGCGGTCGCCAGACGGCCACCCGCTTGCCGCGCGGATTGGGATCGCGACAGGGCTCGTCGTCGTAGGTGATCTCCTCGGCACTGGTGCGGCGCAGGAGGAAGCGGTCGTCGGCGACACCCCGAACCTCGCCGCCCGCCTGCAGGCCGTAGCCGGGAGCGGCGAAGTCGTCGTCGCTGAGCAAACACGGCGCCTGATCGGCGGGCTGTTCGAGCTCGAAGACCTCGGACCATGCGAACTGCGGGGCTTCGGAAAACCGATCAACGCTTGGCGGATCGTCCGCTCGGGCGCAGCGGAGAGCCGCTTTGAGGCACTCCACACAGCGGGCCTGAACCCGCTCGTTGGGCGGGAGCAGGAACTGGGACTTCTCCTCGAGCGCTGGCATCTCGCCAAGAATGGCGAGGGTCAGGCGATGCTTCTCGCCGGGGAGGCCGGAATCGGCAAGTCGCGACTCATCGAGGCGCTCCGAGAGCGGATCGCCGACGAGCCGCACACTCGAATCTCCCATCGTGCCTCGCCCTACCACGCCAATACTGTGCTCTGGCCATTCATCGACCAGCTTGAGCGAGCAGCGGCGTTCGAGCGCGACGACACGCCTCCGACGCGGCTCTCCAAGCTCTTGTCTTTGCTTGCGCAAGGGACCGACGATCTCACCGAAGCCGTGCCGCTCATCGCGGCTCTCCTCGGCATTCCTACGGACGGTCGATACCCGCCGCTCGACCTAATGCCGCAGACCCAGAAGCGTAAGACACTGGAGGTGCTTCTCGCACAGCTCGAAGGCCTGGCCCAGCGACGGCCGGTTCTCTCAGTGCTTGAGGACGCGCACTGGTTCGATCCAACATCGCTCGAGCTCCTCGGGCTGATCCTAGAGCGGGTGCAGCGCCTGCCGGTGCTCGTAATCATCACGTTCCGGCTGGAGATGACGCCGCCCTGGCCGTCATTCCCCCATGTAACGGCCTTGACGCTTAATCGCCTTGCGCGCCGGGCAGCGGCGGCTCTTGTCGAGCAAACATCAGGTGCGCGCCGTCTTCCTCCGGCAGTGGTGGACGAGATTGTCGCGAAGACCGAGGGCGTTCCGCTCTTCATCGAAGAACTTACCAAGACCGTGTTGGAATCGGGCATGCTGCGCAATACGCCCGAGGGTCTCGCTCTGGTCGCATCGCGTGGCGCGCTTGCCATTCCGGCGAGCCTGCAGGACTCTCTCATGGCCCGGCTCGATCACCTGGCTTCGGCCAAGGATCTGGTCCAGGTTGGCGCCGCCATAGGCCGTGAGTTCACCTACGAGCTCCTCGATGCAGTCGCCGCACGAGAACCGGCTGATCTCGACCAGGCGCTCGCCCGGCTCGTGAAGTCGGAGCTCGTCTTTCAGCGCGGCACACCGCCCGAGGCGGTCTATACGTTCAAGCATGCGCTGGTTCAGGACGTCGCCTACGCCTCGCTGCTTAAGAGTCGACGGAGCGAGCTCCACGGCCGGATTGCTGCCGTCCTCGAGGCGCGGTTCGCCGACCTTGTCGCGCGTCAGCCCGAGCTCCTTGCGCACCATCTGACCGCAGCCGGAAACGCCGATCGGGCGATCGACTTCTGGTTACGGGCCGGACAGCTCGCGGTTGGCCGATCGGCAAACAGGGAGGCGATAAGTCATCTGACCACGGCCCTTGAGATGCTCGGGAGCCAGCCGCCCACCGATGAGCAGTTGTGCCGCGAGCTCGAGGTGCAGATTGCGCTGGGTCCCCCGCTGACCGCAACAAGAGGCTTTGCCGCTCCAGAGGTCGAGACGGCGCACGCCAGAGCGGAGAATCTAGCGCGACGATACGGACACCGTCGCCATCTCGCCAGAGCGTTGCGCGGCCTGTGCTATGTGAATCACGTACGCGGTCACATCCTGCGCACGAGCGAGCTGTGCTCCGAACTCGTCGACCTGGTCGAGCAAGGCGACGATCTCGTGATGCAGGCCGACGCACACAATGCCCTGGCGTTCAATCTGTTCCACCAGGGCGAGCACCGATCGGCGCGCGAGCACCTGGAGATCAGCAGTGCAAAGATCCTGCATGCCGGCGATCCCGCCAATGCCTTGTCGCTCGGCGTCAACATTCACGTCTTCGGCCGGGCCTATACGGCTCATGTCGACTGGCATCTTGGGTTCGCGGACACCGCGCTTCGGGCGGCGCAGGATGCGATCGATCTGGCCCATCGACTCATCCACCCGTTTAGCTTGGCAGTGGCGCTCGCCTACGCGGCGATGCTGCACCAGTTCCGTCTCGAGCCGACGGAGGTCCGCGCTCGTGCCGACGCGGCCCGCTCAATCTGCACCGAACACGGGTTCAGCTATTATGATGCCTGGGCCGCGATCATGAACGGCTGGGCCGTCGCCGAGGAAGGCGACATCGAGGATGGTATTGCACGCGTTCGCGTCGGCGTGCGGGACCTCCGGGCCACCGGGGCTGAGCTGCGTTTACCGCACTATTTGGGAATCCTTGCTGACCTTTACCGCCGAGCGCAGCGGCTTGAGGAGGCGATCGTCACTCTCGCCGAGGCCCGCGCGGCCGCCGAGCGCAATGAGGAGCATTGGGCCGACGCCAGTCTGCACCTGCTCGAGGGCGATCTCGCTCTGGCAACCCGCGACCAAGCGAAGGCGGAATGCTGCCTCCGGCACGCCATGGAGAGCGCACAAGTCCAAAATGCCCGCGCGCTTCTCCTGCGAGGCAGTACAAGGCTCACGCGACTTCTGGCGGAAGGCGATCAACGAGCGGTAGCCTACGAGGAACTCGCCAAGATCTACGGCTCGTTCACCGAGGGCTTCGAAACCGTCGATTCCCGCGAGGCCATGGCGGTGCTCGATGGCATTTGACAGCACTTGGAAAAATCACGCGAAGGTCGTGTTGGTCAAGAATCAAGTTCGGCCGGCGGTATCGATGGACTCTATTTGACCCCGAGCGGTCCTCCGCTAAAAATTCCCCGTCTGCATTCACATCACGTTTCTTGCTGGCGACGGGCCCGTTGCAGTAACGCGAGGGCCCCTAGCGCAGGACCGATGCCAAGGCGCTCGGCCTCTGTCAGCAGGTCGCCAAGCTTGCATGTCGTCTCCTGTCCGGTTGGGCACCGACCATGTGCACCAACGGCGCGTCCATATCGGACGAAGAAGCTGGCCCAGGGTAACGGTTCTGGCCGCGTATAGTCCTCAAGCGCCGCGCTGTAGTGCTCCGCTCCGTCCCAATCCTGAGAGTCCAGCGAGGCATCGATCGCGTACCGGAAGAACCACAAATGATTGTGGCTCACCGCGCCTTTGCGGAGAATCTCATCGCCTTCCGTCAGCGCCGTTTGACGTTCGATGGGATCCTCAGTCGTGACCGCAAGGTGGCCGAGGATCCACGGTCCCGCAAAGCTGACCCCGGTCTCCCGGCTGATCGCCAAGGCACGGTACAGCAGGTCCATCGCTTTCGTGCTGCTCGCCTCTGCACGAGCGACCATGGCCAGATCATTGAGGCTGATCGCCTCAAATCTTTTGGCGCCGAGCTGCCGAGCAAGCATCAGCGCCCGCTCGGCAGGCATCCTCATACGTGCAAACTTCCCGTTCGTGCGAAACACGTTGCACGCCGCGTTGTGGGCGATAATTTCCGCCCGCTGATGCCCAACCCGCGCCGCCAACTCGACTGCCATTTGGGCGGTCGCGAGCGCGCCGGAGAAATCGTTGAGGTACACCTGAGTGTGGGCGACCATACTGAGATTAGCGACTTCGATACGTCCGGCGCCGGACGCGCGCGACAGCTCCGCGCACCGGCTGAAGTGCCGATGGGCGCTGGCCATACGGCCGCGTGCGTATTCCGCATCACCCAGGCCGCCAAGCGCACGCGCCTGCATCTCTGGCGAGCGAGCTCTTTGGGCGCAATCGAGCGCCCGCTCATGCTCCTGCAGGCACTCGACGAGCCTTCCGAGCGGGAAGCAGAGGTTGCCCCGCAGGTGGTGGATCCGTGCACGCTCCGCGGCAAGGTCGTCGGTAGCCGCAGCCGTCGCGGCCTTGTCCAACATCGTAAAGGCCTCGTTGAAACGATCCGTCACACGCAGGCTGGCAGCGAGCCCAAGCAAGGCTCGACACCGCTCGATGTCAACATCGGCGACTGCGAGGGCTTGCTCAAAAGCCGCAATCGATTCCGAGATTGAACCGAGGTCATGCAGGATCTCACCCCGGAGCAGCGATAGTGCACTCACATCGGCCCGCTTCCTGGCCAAGACCAACCCGCGTTCGACAAGACGCTGGGCCCGTTCGGTGCGGTACTCCGCTGCTTGCGCGCGTGCCGCTTCCAGGTAGGCCCGAGGGGCGTGCTCATCGTCGGCCCGGTCGAGGTGTTGTGCGCACAACGTCAGGTCACGGCTCCTGAACCATTCTGCCGCCCGCCGGTGCAACTCGCGGCGGCGGCTCCTGAGCAGCGTGTCGTAGACGCCCTCCTGGATCAGCGCGTGGGCAAAGAGGAAGTGATCGCCCTGCGAGCGCACCAGGCGATGCCGCATCAAGTCAGCGCAATTCCACCCGGGTTGATCGAGCAGAGCTGCCAACGCTTCGGCAGTAAAACGCTGGCCAAGAATGGAGGCTGCTTGCAGCGCCCGCTTGTCGGGCATCGGGAGCCGATCCAGGCGCGCCTGTACCAAACTCCGAATCGATCCCGGGACGCCGCCATCGGCGCTCTCCTCGGCATGCCGCAACAGTTGCTCCAGAAACAGCGGATTGCCGGCGGCCCGTTCGATGCAGCGCAGGGCGAGTTCGCCGAGTGCGTCAAGATAGGCCCCGGCGAGCTGGTTTGCCTCGCGCGGCTGGAGCGAGCCGAGGTCGATCGTCAGGATCGGCTCACCGGCAATCGTTGGGCGCCACAGCTCATGGAGCGGGTCGCGCTCAATTCGCGAGGTCAGGACCAAAAGCGCGGGACACCCAAGGACTGTCTCGGCAAGGCTCGCTAGATGATCGAGTGTGGGCTGGTCAGCCCAGTGCAGATCCTCAATCGCCAGCAGCCGAGGACGACGGCCGCTCGCGCGGGTGACGAGCTCGGCGACGGTGGCTCGCTTGCCCCGGTCACGGGCCGCGTTGTCCATCGCATCATAGAGCGTACGCAGCTCGGTTGATTGCGGCACGTTCAAGAGGTCGTTCAGGTACACCCGTCGCTCGTCAGCAAGCATGCCATCGTCGCGGGCCTTCTCAGCCGCTGCGCCGATCTCTTCCCGGCTGCTTTCGTCCGTCAGACCGAGCAGGCTGCGGACCAGCGAGCGGACTGCGTCCTGGCCGGAGCCCATTCCGAAGTCGAGCACCAGCCCGCTGTGACAGGCGAAGTTTTCCTCTTCGGCCTTCGCCTGGAACTGCTCGAGCAGGCGGGTTTTGCCGATGCCGGCCTCCCCGCGGATGTAGATGGCACGGCCGCGTCTCGTGTCACGGCACTGGGCCAGCGCCGCTTCGAGCTGCCGCAGTTCGCGGGTCCGTCCAACAAAGGCTTGGCGGCCCGAGCGGGCCGGCTCATGAAAGGCGCGCAGTCGCCACGCCCTGACCGGCTTTGCCAGCCCTTTGATGGCAAGCTCACCGACCTCGGAGCAGTCGACCCGTTCGGCGAGCGCCCGGTAGACTGAATCCGAAATGAAGATCTCGCCCGTGGCCGCCTTATCCTTCAGGCGTGAGGCCAGGTTCACGGACTCGCCGGTGACAGTGTATTCAACGTGACGCGCGCTGCCGGTGCCGCTGGCCATAACCTCGCCACTGGCAATGCCGATGTGCACGCCAATAGGGCGGCCGAGATCGGCCGCGACCAGGGGCATGCGGCTCCCGATATCGAGGGCAGCCCGGACGCATCGCTCAGGGTCGTTGCCATATGCCACCGGGGCACCGAAGACCGCCATCACGCAATCACCGATGTGCTTGTCAACAGTCCCGCCGTGATCGACGACGCTTGCGTCGGCAAGATCGAAGAAGCTTCCGAGCAGGGCGTGCACCTCCTCGGCGTCGAGTTCGTCGGAGAGCTTCGTGTAGCCGGCGATGTCAGCGAACAGCACTGTCACCTGCCGCCGCTCGGCCTCCGGCAGCGGCGAAGCCAAGCCCGATATCGAGGCCGGTGCGCTCGGGGCAGGAGGAGGCGTCGGCGTCGCCCCGTCACACAACTCCGCGATCGCGGTAAGCAGTTTGCGGCGGTGGCCGACCGAGGTGACGCCAATCCCGATCAGATCGTCGGCGGTCAGGCGGGCAAGGACAGCGGCGTCAATGTCGTTTTCGCTGAACGCCTTCTCATATTGCCCCAACCCCAGACCGCGCAACCAAGCCGCAACGTTCATGGGTGTCTCCCATCGGCAGAGCACCAGACCCCTCAGTCTACCCCAGAATTCACAACAGGCGCTGTGAAATGTCAGCGCACACGAGGGCGTGAAGGTATAGCCGATGGCATCTAGAGGCGATGTCGCTGCGCGCTGAAAGATCAGGCGCTATTCAGCACTTGGGGCGAATGTGTTTCGAGTGCAGACTGAGTCCTGCGCGTCTGGATTAACATTTATCGAATATTTGTGACCGTCCTGACAGCCAATGCTCCAGTTATCGACCCCGGATTCAGTACCGCCTTGATACCTGGTCCGAACAACAACATCGCAAACCTGCTTTCTATTTTTCAGAACGACGGTCCAGAAAGCCAAATGCTGCCTCCGATCCAGTGCAAGTAGCCTCGCCGTCGTTTGGTTAGCGGCGTAGGACATTTTGAAAGGCTCGGGAGCTACGGCCTTGGATGACAGAGCGGTGGTTGAAGTCGTGGCATTCGCCTTTTTCAACTGCACATCAGCATCCAGAACAAACCAGACAACTGGCGATATGACGACGAAGCTCGCGGCAGCCGCCAAAGAAAAAATAAATGACCGCTTCAACATGTCTCTTCTCCCGGTAATCGAGACATAGGAGGCCGTTGAAATCTGAGAATTGAAGTACTTCGTGAACAGTGCCGATAGCTGCAATCCGCGGCGTACCGGACCCGAAACTTCGATGGTAGCTCACCGCGGCTATCGCACCAGCGGCAAAGGATTCAGGCAGCGGCACCTGACATGTCGCGAAAAGATGAAGGTGGGGCTGACTGGATACATTAGGAACCGTGTCAGCTCGGCTCGAGCCGTGCGTGTCATTGAGCGCAACGAGTAGCGTACGCCGAGATGCCTAACCTAGCATTCGATCACGCGACGGATCGACGGGCAAAACCTGACCTCGTTAAGGGCAAAGTCAATTCACGAATTCTAAACGCGCGGAGGTTTAACCCCGACCCCTGACTAACTAACGGAGGTGCGGCTCGTTGTTGGCGCCGCTCTCGATCCATCGGGTTATCAGTGATACAGCGCGCGCTCGTCACCCAAGCAGGCGTCCATCCGTCACTTTGAATGCACGGGTCTGCGCCCGGCATTTTGTCTTGACGCGGTTTTCTTTACGCGAACCGGTATCTGCTTCGCTCGAAATGCTGCGCCTACCGCCGCCCCGGCAGCCACGCGACGAAGCCGGCCTCGCCGAGACGTTTCATCACCGCGTCCAGATGCGCGCGGTCGCGCGTTTCGATCACGACTTCGAGCAGGGTGCCCTTGGCAGGCAGGTCCGAAAATGTGCGCTGATGCGAGACTTCGATGATGTTGGCGCCGGCTTCGGCGAGTAGCGCCGAGACCGCCGCCAATTGGCCGGGCCTGTCGACGATATCGATGGCGATCTGCGTCAGCCGCCCCTCGCGCGCGAGTTCGCGGGTCAGCACCGAGGCGATCAGCCGCGTATCGATGTTGCCGCCCGTAAGGACGAGGCCGACATGGCGCCCGGCAAAACGCTCCGGCGTTGCCAGCACCGCGGCAAGGCCCGCGGCGCCTGCGCCTTCGACCACCGTCTTTTCGATCGCGATCAGCATCGCCACGGCGCGCTCGATCTGATCCTCCGTGACGAGAACGATGTCGTCGACGAGACGACGGATGATTTCGGTGGTGATCCGGCCTGGTGACTTGACGGCGATGCCTTCGGCGAGCGTGTCGCCGCGCATCGGCAGGCTTTCGTCCTTGATGGCGTTGTACATCGAAGGATAGAGCTCGGCCTGCACGCCGACAATCTGCAACTCCGGTTTCAGCGATTTGGCAGCAATCGCCATGCCGGAAATCAGTCCGCCGCCGCCGATCGGAACCACCAGCGTATCGAGCTGCGGCACGGAGGCGAGCATTTCGAGCGCGATGGTGCCCTGCCCCGCGATGACATGCGGATCATCGTAGGGATGGATCATGGTGAGGTTTTTCGCCTTGCCATGCTCGCGCGCGAACTCGGCGGCCTCTTCCAGCGTCTTGCCGGAAATGATCGTCTCCGCGCCGTGACGTCTTGTGTTCTCGATCTTCACCATCGGCGTGCCTATCGGCATCACGATCGCGGCGGGAATGCCGAGCCGGTTGGCATGATAGGCCACGCCCTGCGCATGGTTGCCGGCCGACATCGCGATCACGCCACGCCGCCGCTCGTCCGGCGACAGCGCCAGCAGCCGGTTGAGCGCACCGCGCTCCTTGAACGTTGAGGTGAACTGCAGGTTCTCGAATTTGAGCCAGAGATTGCAGCCGCAGATCTCGCTCAGCGTCCGGCTCTGGTCGCATTCGGTGACGATGACCGAATCGCGGATCGCAGCCGCCGCTGATGTGACGTCGCCAGGCGTGACGGCAAGACCTGCTTCGGAAGCGTGCGGGTCTGGCGGAGCGTTTTTGGGGGCTTTCGGCATCTGAAGGGGCCTCGTTGAGAGGCAACCGTATAAGCCTTTTCGCCCGCCGTGCCTCCCCCGAATCTCGTAAAACTCCCGCCCCATGAACATGGGTGTCGCAAAATGCAGCCGCGGGGTTAAACTTGCGGGGGCCGCAGGGACAGGCGGCCGGAGTTTTTCAGATGAATTCATTGAGCGATGAGCCGAAGGTGGAGGCCATCACGGTCGTACTGGTCGAGGACGACGCGCCGACGCTTTGGCGGCTGCAGGACGCGCTGACCAAGGCCGGATATCAGGTCAGGGCCGCCGGCACGCTCACGGAAGCCCGCGCCTGCCTCGCGCAAGGCGCACCAAAGGTGCTGCTGACCGACCTTCAACTGCCCGACGGCCATGGCGTCGACCTGATCCGCGAAACGCGGCAGCGCTTTCCCGACACCGAAATCATGGTGATCTCGATCCTCGGCGACGAGGAGAGCGTGATCTCGGCGATCACCGTCGGCGCCACCGGCTATCTGCTCAAGGACGCGTTCCCGACCGATATCGCCGCCACCGTGCGCGATCTCGTCGCCGGGCATTCGCCGATATCGGCCTCGATCGCGCGCTTCATCGTGCGCCGGACCCAGAACACGCCCGAACCGCCGCCTGGCCCCGCACTCAACACCGCCAAGCTGACGCCGCGCGAGATCGACATCCTCTGGGGCATCGCCAAGGGTTTCAGCTACGCGGAGATCGCGAGCCATCTCGGCCTGTCGCGCCAGACCGTGCCCGGGCATATCAAGAATATCTATCGCAAGCTCGAGGTTCATACCCGGGGCGAAGCGGTGTTCGAGGCGGTCCAGCAGGGCTTGATAAAGCTGTGAACGACCACGACGAGGACGCGACGGCGGAACAACTGCCCGCCCGCGAGCGGCGGCGGCTGCAGACGTCCCGTCTCGTCCAATACCTTTTGCTGCAGGCGCTGATCGTGGCCGCATGCATCTTCGCGCTGCGGCAGTCGCTGCCGGGGCCTCCCGCCGAATATCAAGTCACGGCGTTCAGGCTCTCGGAAAGCGGCGCCGAGCGCGCGGTGACGCTGCCGTATTTTTCACCGCTGCGCCACGCGATGAACGACCCGCCGCGCTTCGCCGGACAGTTCATCCGGCCGGCCAGTGAGGCCGCGCGTGCCTGGTCGGTGTTTCTGCCGCGGTTCACCAACGGCGTCGAGGTCACCGTCAACGGCGTCGTGATCCTCGACAGCCGGCGCGATCCCGCCGCCAACCGTCCCGACCGCAACACGGCGCAGATCGCGGTGATCCCCGCATCGGTGCTGCACGACGGCAGCAACGACGTTTCAATCAGATTGTTCATCTGGGGCCCGATCTCCGGCTTCCTGGACCGCATTTGGGTCGGCCCGGACCAGCTGTTGCGTCCGAGCTATAATCTGAGAACGCTGATCTTCGTCACCTTGCCGGTGGTGTTCTCGTCCTGGCAGGCGATCCTCGCGGTCATCCTGGGAATCATGTGGGTGATGCGGCGCCATGAGCCGGCCTATGGCGTTCTGGCCGCGGCAATGGCGGTGGGTGTCGGGCAGGCGTTCCTGCAAACGCCGATGGGCGAGACGCCATTTTCCCGGCTCAACGTGATCCTGATTTCTTCGGCTCCGATTGAAAGCGGGCTGGTGCTGACATTTGCGCTGCTGTTCTCGGGGTGGAAATGGCAGCGCTATGGCTGGATCATTTTCATTCCCGGCGCACTGCTGGCGCTGGCCGGCCTGTTCGGAAACCAGGCGATGGTGCGCGCGCTGTTCCTGTATCTCGCCGTGCCGATGGTGGGCGTCTCGCTTCTCATCATGGCCGTTGTCACCGCCCGCTCGATGCTGAAGCGGCGGAATGTCGCCAGCCTCCTGCTCGGCTGCGCGGTCACGATCATGCTGACCTGCTGGATTGTCGACCTGCTCTCGGTATTTCAGATGATGCCCAATCGCATCTTCACCGCGCGGCTGTCCTATTCGGCGATGCTGGTGGCAATCGGCGCGGGGTTGACCTGGCGGTTCGCCCGCGCGCTGAACGAGGTCGACGGATTTGCCAGTCGCCTGGTTACCCAGGTACGCGAAGCCGAGGAGAAGCTGAAGGCCAGTTTCGCCCGCGAGGAGGAACGCGCCCGCGCCGCGGCGCTGGCGCGCGAGCGCACGCGGCTGATGCGCGACCTGCATGACGGGCTCGGCGGCCAGCTCGTCAGCATCGTGGCGCTGAGCGAGCGCGGCAATGGCAGCGCGGGAATCGGCGATGCAGCGCGCGCGGCGCTGAAGGATCTGCGCCTCGTCATCGATTCGATGGACGACATCGGCGGCGATCTGATGCTGGCGCTGGGCTCGTGGCGCGAACGCGCCACGGCACAGCTGCGTCCGCATGATATCGCGCTGGACTGGCGCGCGGTCACGGCGCAGGGCCTGCCGGTGCATCCCGAGCTGCGGCCGTGGCATGTGATTCAGATCGTGCGGCTGCTGGATGAAGCCGTGACCAACGCGGTCAAGCATGCCAATGCGAAGCGTATCACGGTAAGGATAGAGACGCTTGCCGGCGCCGACGGCCTCGATCGCGGCTGCATCACCGTCGAGGACGACGGCAAGGGTTTTGAGATCGCGCCTGATGGCGCGGCGGCAGGCGCGATAAAAGCGGCGCGCGGCTTGCGCAACATGCGAAGCCGCGCGGCGCGCTGTGGCGCGGAGCTGGAACTGAGCTCCTGCGCCCAAGGGACTCATCCAGGCACGCGCGTGAGACTGACATTGCCCCACCGCTTTCCCGACAGCGAAGGCGCTGTCGGTTGACTAGCGTGTTTTGCTTCAGCGGCGGCCGACGCGATTGACCGGGCCACCGCGGTTCATGGGGGTGCCGGCACGAACACCGACGCCGGGAGCGCCGACGCCGACACGGGCGACGCCGACGACCGGTGTAGCAACCACCGCTGCCGCGACCGGCGTCGGCCGCACCACGCAGCCCTTCGACACGCCGACCGTCTTGCAGTAAACCACCGCGGCCTGGGCCGAACCCACACCGCCCAGCGAAGCCACGGCCGAGAACGCCGTAAGCGTCAGACCAGCGCTCAGCCAACCTGTCTTCTTCAACATCTGTCATCTCTCCCGAATTGGGCGTGCAGCTCTTTGCGATGTGCCGATCGGTCACCGCAGCCGACGCGAGATGTACATGGTCCATCGAGGGGCGCGGCAACATCCCATGAAAATGGTGTGGGCGTGCGCAGGGCCGATCTCCGACGCCATGAACATGGCATGGACCACGGGCGCAACCTCGACGAGCTTCCGCGCGCTTTCAGCCCTCCTATTCTCGTCGAAAGGTGATCCATGATAAAATCAACCCACGTCCCGGCCGCCGCAGCCGCCGCGCTGATCGTGTCGTTCGCCGCCGGCTCGCTGGCGCAGGCGCAATCCGGCCCCACGCCCCAGGAGCAGATGGCCTGCCGTTCGGATGCCGGAAAATTCTGCGCCGAACATGTCGGCAAGCCGCCGCAGATGAATGCCTGCCTGAAAGCGAACAAGGCGAAGCTGTCGGATGGCTGCCGCAAGGTGGTGGAATCGCGCGGCGGCTAGCGCCTCATCCGGAAAAAGTCGTTACCGGTTTTCTCGGGACAACACGAAGGGCTTGCCCGGAGACCATGCTCAAACAGAAGGAGCGCGATGACGTTTCAAGGTCATCACGCTCCAACGTGCAGTCGCGATCGCCGGAAAGAATCAATCATCCTGATCGAACAGCCTGATCCGGGGCATTTCGCTTCTGGCCGGCTCGGCGAACATATCTCTTCTCCTGGGCTCGGCGAACAAGTCCCTTGGCTCGCCTTCTTCCCGGATTCTAATTCGCCGCGGCTCGGTCACTTCCCGGACTCTCTCTTCGACCGCCTCGAGCTCCCGCTCACGGGGCTGTTTCAAGCCGCGCTTGTCGGCCCATTGCTGTCGCCGTTCCGCGCGCCGCTTTTCGGCGTCCGCGCGTTTGATGTCGGCGTCGCGGGCTCTGGCGAAGGTATCCCGAGGCGCGGCCGTCTTTTCCTCGGCCTGTTCGGCAGGCTTCGAAGGTGGCGGCGGTGACTGGACGGGTTGCGCGGCCGCTACGTTGTTGGCGGGCTTCTCTTCGGCGCGGGCAGGACCGGCGGACGGAGCTGCACCCTCTATTTGCGGCTGTGGCTGCTGCTGCTTGTTCGGCGGTTGCTGCGTTGGCGGCTGTTGCTGAGCCTGCTGCTGAGTCTGCTCCTGGGCGGGCGCGGCAGCCGTCGCTGCCACATGCGGCACCGGCTCCGCTGGCGCCGTCGAAACGGTTATCGGTTCCGCCGACATCCTGCGTTCCAGCTTTGACACCGTCTGCGAAGGCGGGCTGGTAATGTTCGCGGCCAGATAGCCACCGCCGAGACCGGCGCCGACCGCCACGATCACGGTTCCCACGCCTGCAAAATACGCCGTCGATATCCGCATAATCCGACTCCATCATCCACGCGGGCAACGCGTGGCATGGGCCGATGTTCCGGCACGTCATGGTGAGGGAATTGGAACCGGCAGCACCGCAATCGCAGCGCGCGCCGCTCAGATCATCGCGGCGACTTTTTCCAGGCCGATGATGCGGGCGAGCGAACGGACTTCGCTCTTCTGGTCTTCACGCAGCTGGAAGAGCAGCGGCATCGCCGCCGATTTCAACTGCTGGACTTCTGCGGATTCGGGATCGATCGGCACGCCTGAAGCGTTCGGGTTGGCCTGCCGGCCCGCATGAATCTTGCGGGCGACGGCGCGCAGCGCGGTTTCCACCGGCGGCCAGTAGGATTCCTGAGAGGCGGACAGTTTCAGGCGATCCTTGATTCCGGCGATCTGGACGTCGCTCAGGAGCGCGTAGTTTTTCTGCGGCTGGGGTTTTGCGACAGCCTTGGGCTTCGGCGGCGAAGGGGCCTGTGCCGCGGCAGGCGCAACTTCCTTCGGCAGACCGATATCGACAGGGGCGGTCGATGCATAGGCCTGGCGCAACGGCTCGCTCAGCGCCGCGGTCGTCTGCGGCGACTCATAGGCAGCCAGCGCGTAGCTCACGACGGCAAGCCGGTCCTTCTTGTTTTCCTTGTTCGACACCGGCGCCTGGACGGCAGCCGTAGAAGCGGCAGCCAGCTGGGGCGGCGCCGAAGGCACGCTGTCGCGGCCGAGAATGGCAGTGGCCGCGGCGCCGACCACGAGAAAACAGATCAGCGCAACGATGGTCATCGTTTTGGTCAAAAAGGTCTCCATTGCCGCCGACGTTTGGCCCTTTTGCCGAAAACTGGATGACAATTGAGGCGTTACGATGCCGATCGGAGCCGTAACGCGATCAAAAACCTGGGGAAATCGTCCCGAAACAGCCCGGAATCAGGCCGCCGCGGCCAGTTCGTAGGCGTCCTGGATGTCGGCAACGATATCGGACGCCTCCCACAGGGCGTCGGGGGTGATCGCCTGCAGGGTGACGGTCCAGTTGCTCTTGCGGCTGCGGGGCATGCTGACGACCTCGAATTCGATACCGCGGCACAGCGGATGCCGATCGAGCGCAAACATCACCCGCCGGGTGATCTCGGGGAGGGTGGCCGGGGTTTTGGCAGCAAGATACTGATCGATATCCATTCCTTTACCCCTTCGATTTGCCGTCCGGCCGGCCGTGACGGCGACCATCCTCTGGGGCTATTGTTGGGGCTGATATGGTTAACGGCGCGTTAAAGCTCGCAATGGCACGGGCCGGGACCTTAAGCGAACGGCGGAGTGGAACAGCCCGGCATGGCGGGAACGACACCCCAGACGACGATGGCCGCGGCCGGGCCGTCGGTTTGCGCCGCACTGGTGGCGGCCATCGCGATTTCAGCCTTCACGCTGTCGGTCGCGACCTTCGAACTGGCGATGGCGGACTGGCCGTCCGGCTTAGTCCTGCTCGTGGTCCTGCCGCTGATGGCGCTGATCTTCTGCGGCTGCGCGCTGTGGTCGACGACGCTGCTGCTCCGCATCCGAAAAGGCGGACTGAAGTTCGCCCTCCCCTTCCTGGTGTGCGCCTCGACACTCGCCGCGCTGGTCTATGCGCCGCTGCAGCAGATCGCCCTGCAGCAGAATTTCTACTGGCATCGGGAAAACCGCGAGCGGATCGTGGCGCGGATCGAGGCTGGCGAACTCAGCCCCAATGTCAGCTACAACAATAACCTGATCGCGCTCGGCGACCGCGAGCCCAATGTTTCCGCAGGCGGCAACGACATCGTCGTCGATGAGACGGACGAAGGCACCTACGTGCTGTTCTTGACCTCGCGCGGCCTGAAGCACTATTTCACCGGCTTCCTGCGCGTGCCGCCGGACGGCGACCCCAGGAAATTCTTCGAGTTCGAGGACAAGCCGCCGAGCCAGCTCGTGCGCTACGACAAGGACTGGTATTTCGTGGCGAATTAGTTCTGGACCCAAATCAGTTGATGGCCGAACGCTGCGCTGATGCACCGGCGACCGTTGCCGGGGCGAATAACCGACCGTCCAGGTTGATCTGCGACCGTGATGTTCCCATCGTCGAGATCGAGAGGGCAGCGGACATCCTGTCTGCTGCAAGAGGTACTCCATCTCAACATCGTGTGGTCCAGTGTAGCCGCTCTACACTCGCCGCACCGCGCCGCCATCGACTGGGATCGCAGCGCCATTGATGTAGCGGGCCAGCGGAGAGGCGAGAAACGCCACCAGATGCCCGATGTCACAAGGCTCCCCGAAGTAGCCAGCGGGGATGTTCTGCTTGATGAAGTCCGCCCTCGATTGCTCTGTGGGATGCAATTTTTGAATCTGTGCCGAGTTGATACGACCTGGTGCGATCGTGTTCACGGTGACGCCATAGGGACCGAGTTCTGACGAAAGGGTTCTTGACCAGCTGACGAGAGCCGCCTTGGCCGGCGCTGCTCCGTTGAGTTTAGGAGCGACAAGCGCGCCCGAGATGTTGACGATCCGCCCCCAGTTTCGGGCTTTCATCTCCGGGGCAATGAGATCGGTCAGCCGACGCGCCGCGAGGAAGTTGAGCGTCATTGCCTCGTCCCAAAAGGCATCATCGACCCTGCCGGTGGCCGGACGGGCGCCACCGGCGTTATTGACGAGGATATCGATCCGACCGCCTAGTGCCGCCGCAGCGTCAGCCGCGATTTGAGCTGGGCCGCCTTGCGCGCAAACGTCTCCCACCACGATCACCGGGCGACCGCCAGCACGCGCGGCGAGCGCTCCGCCCACCTCCTCCAGCGCAGCTCTGGTGCGTCCACTGATGGCGACGCGCACACCGGCGTCTGCGAGTGCCTCCGCGATGCCGCGACCAATGCCGCCGCTGGCGGCGGTTATGAGCGCGGTCTTGCCTTCAAGCCCAAGGTTCATCGGCTCAACTCTGCTGTTGTAGTCTCGGTCATTTGTTCGAGAGGACGCACCTGATGCCGCCACTCGGATCACCGACATCACCGCTATATCTCGGTATCAGGTGCACATGGACGTGCATTCGGTTCTGCCCGGCGGCTCGGCCGATGTTCACGCCGATGTTGTAGCCATCCGGCGAAAGATCTGCCGCAATCTTGCTCTGCGCGCGATCGAGCAGTGCCTGAATTTCGGTCTTTTCCGCGACGGTCATATCGAAGTAGCTCGCAACGTGCCGGCGCGGAACCACCAGGACATGGCCACGGCTCAGGCTGTTGTTGTCGAACCGAACGTAAGCGAGAGAGCCCTCCAGCAGAAGATTCTCGGGCCGGCACAATTCGCAATGCTCCGCGGCCATGGCTTCAACTCTCCTCAATTGTGGACGTTGTCAGGATCGCGTGGAGCCAGGCGCGTCGAGAAACCGCTGCACGAATAATAGATCGAGCCAGCGGCCAAATTTGTGTCCGACCTCGCGAAAAGCAGCAACACGCTCGAAACCAAGGCGCTCATGGAAACGGATGGAGGCGTTGTTCGTGGCGTCAATGCCTCCGATCATCACATGCTTGCCCAACGCAAGCGCACGCGGAAACAAAGCCTCGACAAGAGCGCGGCCGGCTCCTCCGCCGCGAACATCGTGCCGGACATGAACAGTATGCTCGACCGTGTACCGATATCCCGGCCACGTGCCTCTCCATTCTCCGAATGAGGAAAACCCGAGGACGTCACCATCAATCGAACCTGTCGCGACAAGCACGGGAAAGCCCATTGAGGACCGAGAGCGATACCAGGCCCGCCGTTCCTCTAGCGTCGACGGCTCCAGACTGTACACCGCCGTAGAGGTGGCGATCACCTCGTTGTAGATCGCCAGGATCGCCGGAAGATCTTTTTCGGTAGCTTCGCGGAGAGTTGGCGCCAGCTTCTTAACTGGGTCAGTCATGCAAGAATTTGCCCCCGAACATGAGCGATACCGCTAGTTCTACCTAGCGGTCTTCCTCCATGTCCGCAACGGGTTCATTCGCGCCCGGGGCCAACCTTGGCAAGTTCGGCCATGTCCGCTGTTCCGCCAAAAGCAGAAGTAGGTTTGATGGTAATCTGGTCGAGCGGTTCTTCAACAAGATCAAGCACTGCCGGCGTGTCGCGACGTGCTACGACAAACTCGCGGCCAATTACCTCGCGTTCGTCCAGCTTGCGTCGATACGGCTGTGGCTGCGCGTTAACGCGTCCACGACCTAGCGCTTTGCCTCGGCTACGCGCTGCGGCCATCCGCCCGCGACGGTGCCGAGCGCGATGCCGCCGATGATCAGCGTCATCGCCAGAAACAGCGACGGCTCGAGCGGCTCGTTCAGCATCACGGTTGCGCTGATGATCCCGAGCAGCGGCGTTGCCAGCAGGCACAGCGAGGTGGTGACGGCGGGCAGGCTCCGGTTCACCATCGTCATCGCCCAGTTGGCGAACGCCGTGCAGACGATCCCGCTATAGAGCATCAGGGCGGCGAGACGCGCGGTCCACACGATTTGCGGCGCGCCTTCCGTGATCCAGGCGATGGTCGAGAGCAGCGCGGCCGCCAGCAATACCTGCCAGAACACGAGCTGAAAGGGCGTCGAAATCCATTTGTGCGCCCGGACGTAGACGATGTTGCCGGCCCAGCAGAATGCGGCAAGCAGAATCAGGCCGCTGCCGAACAGCGCGTCGCGGTCGCCCCAGTTCAGCGTCCGCGGATTGAAGATGACTGCGAGGCCCGCCAAACCACACACGATGCCGATCGCGCGCCAGCGCGTGATGTGCTCCGACAGGATCATGGCGGCGCCGATCGCGACCCATAGCGGCGTGGTGTAGCCGAGCACGATCGCCCTGCCCGCCGGCACGAATTGCAGCCCGGCGGCGACCAGCGCCGAAAACGCCACCAGATGCAGGACCGCGGTGCAGAACACGACCGGCAGGTCGCCGCGCCGGGGGATGATGAAATCGCCCTGCAGCCATAGCAGCGGCGCAAGCACCGCGGCGGCAATCACGCAGCGCAGCGCCGTCGCCCAAAGCGGGGTGACGTCCTGGACGATCATCTTCGTCACCGGCCAGTTCGTCCCCCATGCGAGCACGACCGCGGCAAGCAGCACCGCCGCGCTGCGGCTTGAAAGTCCACTGGCCATCTCGAACGCGTCCCGTCACGAACCGATCTGGATTGCCTAGCCTTCCAACTGGCTCTAGTAAAAGAACCAGTCTTGGCAAAATGACAGGGCCAGTTATGGACGAGCTGTTGCCCGGAATGCTCCATCTGTCGCGCGACGGCAGCGACACGCTGATGCGCCAGCTCACCGACCAGTTGCGCGGGCTGATCACGGACGGCCGCCTCGCGCCCGGCCGACGTCTGCCGTCGAGCCGGCATCTGGCGCAATCGCTCGACGTGTCGCGCAACACCGTCTCGTTTGCGATCGAGCAATTGGCCGCGGAAGGCTATCTGAGCCTTTCGGCCGGCCGTCGTCCGGCGGTGGCCAAAGGCCTGTCGCTCGACGGCGGCAAACCGCCATTGCCGGGCAACGGCGCCGCCGGCCGTTTGAAGCTGTCGTCCTGGGCGCGCGACCTGCACATCACGAACTGGCCGCCTGTCCATGCCGGGCGTCCGCGGCCGTTCCAGCCGGGGCTGGCGGATGAGCGGGAATTCCCGCACGACCTCTGGAGCCGCCATCTGCGGCGGGCGGCGCGCAACGCGTTGTCGCGGCAGGATAGATCCATCAACCATCCGCCGCTGCAGCAGGCGCTGTTGCAGCACCTGGCGGTACATCGCGGGATCAAGGCCAAGCCGGCCCAGATCCTGATCGTGCCGACCGCCCAGGCCGGCCTGACGCTGGTCGCCAATGCGCTGCTCGAGCGGGGCGATCACGCCTGGATCGAAAGCCCCGGCTATGGCGGCGCCCATGTCGCGCTGCGGGCCGCCGGCGCCATCGTCTCGGCCATTCCGCTCGATGCGCAAGGCATGACGGTCGGCGCACGCAAGCACGGCCCTCGCCTGATCTTCGTCACCCCGTCGCACCAGTACCCGACGGGGCGGCTGATGCCGATCGGCCGACGCCTCGAACTTCTTCGTTTTGCCGAAGCTACCAGCGCCTGCATCATCGAGGACGACTATGACGGCGAATTCCACTACGAAGCGCGCCCGGTGGCCGCGTTGCAGGGGCTCGCGCCGTCGCCACACATTTTCTATCTCGGCACATTCTCGAAGTCGACCTATGCGGACATCCGCATCGGCTACCTTGTCGTGCCCGAAGCGCTGATCGATGTGTTCGAGATCGCGCAGCGGCACATGGGCATGCTGACGTCGATTGCGATGCAGGAAGCGCTGGCCGATTTCATCAGTTCAGGCGCTTATCTCGGCCACATCAGAAGAGTGACGCGGCTCTACAAAGGCCGGCGCGACCGCATGCTGCACGCGCTTGCCGCTGAAGCCGGCGACCGTCTCAGCGTCGAGCCTCCGGCCGGCGGAATGCAATTGCTGGCGCGATGCAATGGGCCGGCGAACGACCAGAAACTGTCAGCGCGGCTGCTCGAAGCCGGCGTCGTCAGCCGGCCGCTGTCAGACATGCTGTATCACAGGACGGGTGAGCGCGGCCTGTTTCTCGGCTTCGCGGCATGGAATGAAAAGGAGATCGACCAGGCCGCGCGCATCCTTGGCCGGATCGTCCGCTAGGACTCATGGCCGGACTCGTGGCGAACTAGCCGGCCGCGCGCCTCGGCGTCGCATTCGCGGCCACCTCGGCAGCCGCGGGCGCCGGAACCTGCATGAGAATGGTTTGAGCTGTAGGCGCGATTTCCACGCCGCATTCCTGGAATCGCCGCTTCATGCGGCGGTTGAATTCCCGCTGCACCGGCCAGCGGCCGGCATCGGTGCAGCGAATCTGACCGACGATCGAGGCCATCGAGCCGTCCACCTTGTCGACGCCCCACAGTTCGAGATCGCCGCGGATCAGGTGCTGGAATTCCGGCTCGCGGCGCATCTCGGTGACGATGTCCTTGAGTATCTGGCCGGCGCGGTCAGTGTCTTCCTTGTAGGAGACGTTGACGCTGACGGCCGCGTTGCCGGCGCCGCGGCTCGAATTGGTGATCGTCGTCACCGCGCTGAACGGCACGATGTGCACCGAGCCGTCGCCGGAGCGCAGGCGAAGGGTGCGGATCGAGACGTTTTCCACCACGCCCGACAGGCCTGACAGCGTGACATTGTCGCCGACCTGGACGGTGTTTTCGAGCAGGAGAAACAGCCCGGTGATGAGATCCTGCACCAGTTTCTGCGAGCCGAAGCCGATGGCGATGCCGACGATGCCGGCGCCGGCGAGCAATGGCGCGACATTGACGCCGATTTCGCTTAGCGCGGTGAGGCCAACCACGATGACGATCACGCACAGCAACGCCGTTCGCAGCATCGGCTGAAAGGTGCGCAGCCGCGCCGCGCGCGCGTAATGGCCCTCGCGCGAAAGCGCATTGATCTTGCGATCCAGCAGCGCGTTGCTGATTTCCCAGATCGCCGCCGCAGCGAGCGCGGCAATGCCGACGGTCACCACCGCCGACAGCAACCGGCTGCCGATCTGGCCGCCATAGAACCAGACGATGGCGTCGACGCCCCAGACCTCCAGCAGCGCGACGAGGCCGATGAAGCCAATCACCGTCGAGACGATGTTGCGCAACAGCGGCAGATAGCGGTTGGCGCGGGTCTCCAGGCCCGGGAAGCGGCGCAACAGATCCGGGCTGATGCGAAAGCCGCGGTCGATCAGGCTCAACACCAGGATGGTGGCGAGACGAGCGATCAGTGCGACCGCAACGGTGCCGACGAAATACTGCAGCAGCAGCGCGTAGCCATTGCGGATGTTCAGCGCCCACACCGTCCACAATGCGAGGTCGAGCGCAATCGCCAGATAATGCCAGAGGCCGGCGACGCGATTGCGCACCCTGGCCGCAGCGCCGGCGCGGCCGGCCGGCGCGCGGATGGCGTCGGCGACCTGGCGGCGGCACTGCAGGATGACGACGACGACAAAGAGATGCACGACCAGCATCACCATGCGCAGCAGCGCTGCGTAGCCGGCGCGGTGCAGGCCCAGCAGCAGCGCCACGTTGGCGAAGGCGATGCCCGAGACCGCGACGGTGACGATGCGCCGCGCCCATATCTCGATATAGGCGGCGGTTTCGGCGCGAACGCGAAACAGGCCGAACGGTCCGGCCAGCGCCCGCACGACGCAGATCAGCGCGCGGGACAGCGCATAGGCATTGACGACAGCAAGGATCACAAGCCGCGTGGTTGAGAGATCGCCGATTCCGGTGCCCAGCAACATCGTGGCGACGCCGATGAAGACGAGCACCGGGAGCAATTCAAGCACGAGACGTCCCAGCACGAAGGGCAGCCTGACCAGCGACTGCCAGGTGCGCGCCAGGCTGAGGCGCCGCCGTTGCAGCGCGGGTGCCGCGGCAACGTCTGCCGCAGACGATGGCGGATCGGATACCGCCAGCGTCTGCACCGGGGCCTGCGCCATTTGCGGAAGCCGCGCTTCCAGGAGCGCCACCGGCCGTTTGATCAGGCGGAACACCAGCCACTCGGCCGCAAAAGCGCAGATGAACACCAGCGCCAGCTTCCAGGCGATATCGAGCAGTTGATGATAGGCGGACGGATCGTTGGCGGTCCGCACGAACCAGTAATAGAACGCCCGGAAATGCGTCAGCGTCCGCGCAATGTCGGCGACCTCGCGCGAGATCTCGCCGACCTGCTCTGACACCGAAAGCAGGAGCTGTGCGCCAAGGCTGTCCGCCGTCAGCGGTATCGCGGATTTCGGCTCGGCTGCCGCGGCTTGCGGCGGCTGCGAGGCATTGGCGATCGCACGCAGCGTCTCGATGACCTGCGCGCGCTTCTTGTCGTCGGAAAGGGTCTCGAGCGCCCGCTTCGCCTGATCGGGCGAAAGCACGTCAGCCTTATCGGCGGCAGGGGCAGCCGGGGCAGCGCCGGGCTGAGCGAAAGCCGGAACAATAAGCAAGGCGCTGGCGAAGAGAATCGACGACAGGAGTTTGAGCGACACGAAGACCTCTTTGGAAAAATGCGCCCGACGGCGAAACCGGGATCGGCCTCGCCCTCGTGCGTGCGTCATGTCGGGTGCCTGTTTTCGCCGTCGTCCTGTGTCGGAAGTTTGCCGTAGCGACGGTTTTCTTTTGGCATTTCGCCTGGCATTACAGCATCACAGAAATGCCGCAGCGCTTAATCGCCGGGAACTTTTTCCATTGCCGTAAAATGCGGGGAGAAGCGCAACGCCCTAATCAAGTCTGACGCGCGCGGCGGCCTCGCGAAATTCCGCTGACGTGCGCGCCACCAGCTCATCGACCGAAAGCAGCTCCGTTACGCCCGAGACGGAATGTCCCGCGCTCCAGATATCCTTCCAGCGTTTTGGACGGTTCTCGCGGGCGCCGATGTCGATGTCCTTGCCGATGTCGATCGCGCCGCGCAGCGGCAGATTATCCGGATCAAGTCCGGCGGCCTCGATCGACGGCCGCAGCATGCTGGTCTGCAATCCCGTGAAGGCCGACGTCAGCAGGATATCGTCGGCGCTGCTCGCAACCAGCAACTCCTTGTATCTGACATCCGCCATGCTCTCGCGCGTGGCGATGAATTTTGTGCCCATGTAGGCGAGATCGCAGCCGAGCGCCTGCGCGGCGCGCAACGCGTGACCGTCGGCGATGCCGCCCGCCAACACCAAGGGACCGTCGAAGAACGCCCGCACCGCGCGCACGAACGCGAAGGGATTGAGCCAGCCGGTCTGGCCGCCGGCGCCGGCCGTCAGCAGTACAAGCCCGTCCACACCCGCGGCAACGGCACGCTCGGCATGGCGGATCGAGGCGACGTCGGCAAACACCAGCGCACCGGCGTCATGCAACGGTCCTATTACCGGCGCGGGCGAACCGACCGAGGTGATCACCATTTCGGGCTGGTGCCGCAGCAGCACCTCAAGATCCTGCCCCAGCCGCGCATTGGAGCGATGCACGATCAGGTTGGCGCAGACCGGGGCTGACGGTTTGCCGCTTGCATTCGCATGCGCCTTCAACCTGATATCGATATCCGTCAGCCACTCGTCCAGTTGTTCGGGACTGCGGCAGTTCACCGTCGGAAACGAACCGATCACGCCGTTGCGGCACGCGGCTACCACAAGGTCTGTGCCGGAAACGAGAAACATCGGCGCCGCGATCAGCGGCAGGCTGAGGCGGTCGCGGAAGCGCGAAAGCAGATCGATTGCTGGCAAAGTGCTTCTTCCCGACTTGAGCAGACTTCTTGTTATGCTAGCGTTCATTGAATATTGGCACGAGCGAAGGCCAATTACAAAACAGGCGGGAGAAAAGAATGAGCAATCCGCTCTATGCGTTTCCGGCGGCGTGCGAACAGACCTTGCGGGCGCTGGCGCGCTACCCCGAGCGGACCGCGTTCAGTTGGCCGGGCGGATCGATCACCTATCGCGGCGCGACCGAGATGATCGGCCGCATCCAGAGCGTCTTCACGCAACTGGGCTTTGCGCCCGGCACCCGCATCGCGTTTCTCACCGCCAACCGTGCCGACACCTGGTGCGCCGGCTGCGCCGCGCAACTGTCGCAGTTTGCCATCACCTGGCTGCATCCGCTGGGGTCGCTGGACGACCAACTGTTTCAGCTGGAAGATTCCGAAGCGCAGATACTGGTCGTCGACGGCGTCACGTTCCGCGATCGCGGCGGCGAGCTCGCCGCGAGGGCATCAGGCCTGAAAACCGTCTTCACACTCGGCCCGGCCGACTACGGCGCCGATCTGCTGCAGGCGATCGAAGCGGCAGGCAGCGCCACCGCACGCAACTTCGCCGGGCCTGACGATATCGCCACGCTCAATTACACCGGCGGCACCACCGGCAAATCCAAGGGCGCGCTACGCCATCACCGTGAGTATGGCGGTTGGGCCAACGCGATCCTGGCCGATTTCGAAATTCCGGATACCCCGAGCTATCTGACGGTGGCGCCGATCAGCCATGTCGCGGGGACCAAAATTCTGCCGACGCTGATGCGCGGCGGCACTGTGCACATGCTGAAGGGATTTGATCCTGAAGCCGTGTTCGAGACCATCGAGCGCGAGAAGATCAACTTTACGCTGTTCGTGCCGACGATGATCTACGTCATGCTCGATCATCCCTCCCTCGACAAGACCGACCTCTCCTCGCTCGAACTGTTGCTGTATGGCGCTTCCGCGATGTCACCGAGCCGGCTGGTCGAGGGCATCGAGCGCATCGGGCCGGTGTTCTCGCAGCTTTACGGCCAGACCGAGTGCTATCCGGTGTCGGTGCTGCGCAAGGCGGATCATGACCCCAGGACGCCGGAGCTGTTCCTGTCCTGCGGATTTCCGATCGCCGCGTGTCAGGTCAAGATTCTCGACAATGACGACCAGGAAGTCGCCACCGGCGAGGCCGGCGAGATCTGCGTTCGCGGCAGCCACGTGATGGCCGAATACTGGAAGCGGCCGGACGCGACGGCGGAAACGCTGAGGAGCGGCTGGCTGCACACCGGCGACATCGCGCGGTTCGACGAGCGCGGCTACATGTTCATCCTCGACCGCAAGAAGGACATGATCGTCTCCGGCGGCTTCAACATCTTTCCGCGCGAGGTCGAGGATGTGTTGTCGCAGCATGCCGACGTCGCGATGGTCGCCGTGGTCGGCGTCCCCGACGACAAATGGGGCGAGGCCGTCACCGCCGTGATCGTGGCCCGCGAAGGTGCGAAGCCGAATGCGGATGAGCTGATCAACCTGGTGAAGGCCAAGAAGGGCTCGGCGCACGCGCCAAAACACATCAAGTTCGTCACCGAGTTGCCGATGACCGGCGTCGGCAAGGTCGACAAGAAAGTACTGAAGGCCGGCTTCTGGACCGGCCGGGATCGGATGGTGGGATAGGCCTCACACGGTGGAGCGATCGTGTCACGGACGCGGCGCGAGGCGCAGCATCCGGGACATGAAAGATCTCCTAGCCGGCCATGCGCCTCTCGATGGCCGCCTTCGCCTTGTCGAAATTGTTGGG
The DNA here is from genome assembly GCF_023101085.1 of Bradyrhizobium sp. 170. Lineage (NCBI taxonomy): Bacteria > Pseudomonadati > Pseudomonadota > Alphaproteobacteria > Hyphomicrobiales > Nitrobacteraceae > Bradyrhizobium > Bradyrhizobium sp. 170. Next base: position 8,407,958 of record NZ_CP064703.1, read on the forward strand.
CACTTCGATGTCGACTTCCAGCGTCGAGACGGCCTTGCCCCGCTCCAGCTTGACCATCACCTTGTCGGGATCGAGCTGTATGTGTTTCGACACCACCGCGAGAATCTCCTCCCGCAGCGTGACCAGCAGGTCGGACTGGCCGAGCAGCCCGCGCTCGTGCGCCAGCAGAATCTGCAGCCGCTCCCGCGCAACCGGGGCCGTCTTTTCGCGGCCGCCGAACAGCCGCAGCAGCCTCATGCTCATGCGGCCCTCCGACCCAGTAGCCGATCCATGAAACCCTTGCGCTCGGCCGGCACGACCATGGCGACTTGCTCGCCCATCAGGCGGCGCGAGGCGTCGATATAGGCGCGGGCCGGCGCGCTCTCGGCATTGTTGAGCGTCACCGGCGTGCCGACGTTGGACGCCTTCAGGACATCCTGGCTCTCGGGGATGATGCCGAGCAAAGGTGTCGCGAGGATTTCCAGGATGTCGTCGATATTGAGCATCTCGCCGCGCGCCGCGCGCGCCGGATCGTAGCGGGTGATCAGCACGTGTTTTTCCACGCGCTCGCCGCGCTCCGCCCTCACCGTCTTTGAATCGAGCATGCCGATGATGCGGTCGGAATCGCGCACCGAGGAAACCTCGGGATTGGTGACGATGACGGCTTCGTCGGCATAGCGCATGGCGAGCGTCGCGCCGCGCTCGATGCCGGCCGGGCTGTCGCACAGGATCCAGTCGAACCGGCTCCTGAGCTCGGCGATGACGCGGCCGACGCCCTCGTCGGTCAGCGCATCCTTGTCCCGCGTCTGGGAGGCCGGGAGCAGCCAGAGATTTTCGAGGCGCTTGTCGCGGATCAAGGCCTGCGGCAGCTTGGCGACGCCCTGCACCACGTTGATGAGGTCGAACACCACGCGGCGTTCGGCGCCCATCACGAGATCGAGGTTGCGCAAGCCGACGTCGAAATCGACCACCACGACGTTTTGCCCGCCCTGGGCAAGCGCCGCACCGAGCGCGGCGGTAGAGGTGGTCTTTCCAACGCCTCCCTTGCCTGAGGTAACGACCAGGACCTTGGCCATACGTGATCTCCTTAGCCGGTTAATTCAGCGGGGTAATTTTCATGGTGTCGCCTTCCAGCCAGGCCTGCGCCGGGCGGTTGCGAAGCGAGACGTCGATTTCTTCTGCAGTCTGGTAGTAGCCGTCGATCGCAAGCAGCTCGGCCTCGATTTTCTGGCAGTAGATTCGCGCATTGGAATTGCCGTTGACGCCCGCCATCGCGCGGCCGCGCAACGTCCCGTAGATATGGATCGATCCGCCGGCGACGATCTCCGCGCCGGAGCCAACCGAGCCGAGCACGGTGACATCGCCCTCCATGAAGACGATCGACTGCCCCGAACGCACCGGGCTTTCGAGCAGCAGCGAGTTCGGCTTCGGCTTGGCTTCGGGCTCGGACTTCTGCGCCGGTTCGCTGCGCGTGATCACGCACGCGCGGCCGCCGGTCAGCAGGGGCGGCATGTTCGCCGCGAGGCGTTCTTCGTCCACACCCTCGATGCCGAGGACGCGAATGCTCCGCTCGTTGAGGCTGCCGACGAGATGAGCGATGGCGGAACTGGAGAGGTCGACGGCTGCGAGATCGAGCACGATCGGCTTGCCGACGAAATAGCCCGGCGAGCGCGCCAGCGTCGCGTCGATCTCGGCGAGCCATTCCACGATCGGCACGACGGGGCTGAATACGAACGCGACATAGGAGCGGCCGCGTAGCCGGACCAGTTGTCGCGTGGGATCCGCTCGGACGTCCATGATGTTTCGACTCGCCTTTCTTAGTGAATGGTTAACAATCGGCGAACTTGGTTAACGAGTAATTAATGCGACAACGCGCGCTGCGCGCAGAAAAGCGCGCAACAGGCGGCGAATCCGGCGCATTTGTGGCCGATTCTTGCTGCTGACCGCGGGCGGTGCGCGTCAAGCCTTTGTAAACAGGGGTCTCGTGAGTTGTAGTTAACAGGAGCTCAACTTACTTTCGTCACGTTTCCGACCTAAATTAGTCCTCGCGCGGTTCCAACAAACTTATGTGTGGCTGGCGGACTCCAGGGTCTGGCAGCTCGTTCCGTCGGGCAGACGGACATTTGCCGGCAGGGGACTTAAGGCAGTGGAAGCCGTGGGGAGGGTGTGGTCGCGGGATATGATCTCGCAGACAGGTGTCGTCGGACGCAGGGACGACGCCCCACAATTTGATTCAAAAGCTCCAACCAAACTTAGCATTGGGTGGAGAGCGGACGTGGATTCCTCCGCGCACCTCCTCCATGAGCTGGAACTCCTGTCCAATACGTCCGCAGCCGTTTCGTCGCCAACCAATTCGCCCAGTGCTAATCCGCCAAGTGTCATGAGGAGTAAGCGTATGAGTAGTGTGAGTGAGCAGGATCATCTCAATCCCCGCGATCCCCTGTACTACGCGCCACGCTCGTTACGTGAGCGGTCGGTGACGCGCGGCGCAAGCCCCGAGACGCCGTTTTCTCCGGTGTCCTTCGACTCCCAGCTCGAGAGCGCGGTATCCGATGCGCTGCGCCATCCCCTCGATCCCGAGGTGATGCACGAACCCGGCCTGGAGTCGAAGAAAGCATTGTGGACCGTCGCCGCGCGCTTCGCCGCCGCCATCGGCGTCGCGGCTCTGGTGGCGCTGTTCTTCGTCGTCGCCGTGCCCGGCTCGCGGCAGAGCGACGGTGAGCCGTCGACGTCGACGTTCTCCAGCGTCGCGCAGTCGATCAAGACCACCCTGTTCCAGTCCACCGAGGCTTCGCCAAAGCCTGCGATCAACGAATTCCAGGCTCTTCTCGCCTCCACGCCGCCGAGCGCTCCGGCGGCGTCCGAGCAGGACAGCCAATTGCTCAAGCAGTTCATGCAGTGGCGCGAGAAGCCGGATCCGGCCACGCCACAACGCACCAACCCATAATCCAGACGGAGGGCTGACCATGCCCGAGAACCGACTTTCGGCGATCTTGTTCTCAAGGTCTGCCATGACCTCGCTCCGCGTCACCTTGTTGGCCGGAGCCATGCTCTTCGGCATCGCAGGCAGCGCGCAAGCCGCCGGCGACATTACGATCGTGCGCGACCTTGCCGGCCGCGTCGGCCCCGTGATCGGCTCGGCACAGGCCTGTCGCGACATCGCGCGTCCCCGCATCCAGACCATTATCGACAAATTTTCACAGGTGATCCGGGAGGCCTCGTCGAACGAAGCGGAGCGTTCCGACCTTACCCAGACGTTCGATCGCACCGTGGCCGAAGGACGCGCCGCCGTGAGCTCGGGCAAGATCGATTGCATCCGGGCCGACCGCCAGCTTGCCGATCTCGAACGCTCGATCTCCGGACCGAGCCTCTCCAGCGTCATCGGCCCGTCGCCTGCCGCCGCGGCGACCGCTGCGAATGCAGCGACCGCGCCGACGGCCAACGTGCCGGCTGGACCGCTGCCGCGCGGCATCGGCGAAAAGGAAATCCGTTTCGGCATCGCCGCGCCCTTCTCCGGCTCGGCCCGCGAGCTGGGACGCCAGATGAAACTGGGCATCGAAACCGCCTTCAACCGGATCAACGATGGCGGCGGCGTGGACGGCCGGATGCTGAAATTGTTCGCCGCCGACGACGGCTACGAGCCTTCGCGCACCGGCGAAGCCATGAAGCAGCTCTATGAAAAGGACCAGGTGTTCGGCATCGTCGGCAATGTCGGCACGCCGACCGCGGCGGTGGCGATCCCCTATGCGCTCGAACGCCGGATGCTGTTCTTCGGGGCCTTCACCGGCTCCAACATCCTGCGCAACGATCCGCCGGATCGCTACGTCTTCAATTATCGCGCCAGCTATGTTCAGGAAACCGACGCGGTCGTTCGTTACCTCGTCAAGATACGCCGACTGCAGCCGCGCCAGATCGCGGTCTTTGCGCAGCAGGATTCGTACGGCGATTCCGGATTTGCAGGGGTCGCGAAGGCGTTCCGCTCCATGGGCGTGAACGACGGCGCGATCCTTCGGCTCAACTATGCGCGAAACACTGTCGACGTGGACGACGCGATTAACCAGTTGAAGCTCGCGAAGCCGCCGATCAAGGCGGTGGTCATGGTCGCGACCTACCGGGCCGCGGCAAGGTTCATCGAGAAGACGCGCGACCTCTATCCCGGGATGATCTACTCCAACGTTTCGTTCGTCGGCTCCACTGCGCTTGCCGAAGAACTGAAGCTGTTGGGACCGCGCTACACCAACGGCGTGATCGTGACGCAGGTGGTGCCGGCGGTGTCGGGCTATTCATCCGCCGTGCTCGAATACAAGAACGCGCTCGCCAAATATTTCCCAGGCGAAGCGGCCGACTACGTTTCGTTCGAGGGCTATGTTGCCGCCAACGTCCTGATCGCGGGCATCAAGCGGGCCGGCCCGCAGATCGATACGGAGAAGCTGATCGACACGCTGGAGACGATGCGCAATCTAGACCTCGGTCTCGGGACCCAGCTGAGCTTCGGCCGCTCCGAGCACCAGGCCTCGAACAAGGTGTGGGGCACGGCGCTCGATGAGAGCGGACGCTATCAGCCGCTCGAGCTCGAATGATCAAAACGTTACCGGTGAAGTCGCATCGTCAGGGCAATTATTGCGCCCTCGATGCGGCTCGCCGGAATTTCAAGAAACTTCAAGCCCAAGAGTTGTGTCGTGCGTATTTTAGTGAAGCTGCGTTGGACTTCGTTTTTACTTAGTGCCTTTTTCATAACAGCCGCAGAAGCGGCCCCCGGCGACAAGATGGAGCTCGTACGCGACCTTGCCGGCCGCGTCGGGCCGGTGATCGGTTCGGTGCTGGCCTGCCCCGATGTCGCACGACCTCGAATCCAGTCGATCATCGAAAAGTTCGCGGCGGTGATCCGGGATGCCGCGACCAACGAGGCCCAGCGCTCCGACCTCGCCCAACTGTTCGATCGCAGCGTCGCGGACGGCCGCAACGCGGTGACGTCGGGCAGAACGGATTGCAGGCTGGCGGAACGCCGGCTGGTGGATCTCGAACAGTCGCTCACTCCATCCGGGCCGCCTCCGGCCGCAGCCGCTGCCGCCCCCGCCGCACCGGCTTTCGCCGCGGCGCCGGCGCCCGCGGTCAGCTTCGGAAATCCGGTCAATGCGGTCCGCGGCATATCCGACAACGAAATCCGGTTCGGCATCACGGCGGCCTTCACCGGCCCGGTAAGGGAGCGTGGCCGCCAGATGAAGCTCGGCATCGAGACCGCCTTCAACCAGGTCAACGACGCCGGAGGCGTCGGGGGACGGAAGCTGCGGATCATCGCCGCCGATGACGGCAACGAGCCGGCGCGCACGCTCCAGGCCGTGAGACAGCTCTACGAGAAGGACCAGATCTTCGGCCTCGTCGGCAGCATCGGCACCGCGACCGCAGCGGTCGCGGTTCCTTACGCGCTGGAGCGGCGGATGCTGTTCTTCGGGGCCTACACCGGCGGCAATGTCGTGCGCCGCGATCCTCCGGATCGCTATGTCTTCAACTACCGTCCGAGCTATGCCGAGGAAGCCGACGCCGCGGTGCGCTATCTGGTGAAGATGCGCCGCATCCCGGTCCGGCAGATCGCCGTGTTCGCCCAGCAGGACGATCTCGGCGATGCCGGGTTTGCCGGCGTCGCCAAGGCGTATCGCGCGCTCGGTATCAACGACAGCGCCATCCTGCGGCTCAACTACCCGCGCAACACCATCGAGGTCGACGAGGCCGTCAACACGTTGAGACTGCAAAAGGTGCCGGTCAGGGCGATCATCATGTCTGCCTCCTATCGGGCTGCCGCCAAATTCATCGAGAAGACGCGCAACCTGTATCCCGAGATGATCTTCACCAGTATCTCAGGCGTCGGCGGCTCATCGCTCGCCGACGAGCTGAAGCTGTTGGGGCCGCGCTACACGACAGGCGTCCTCGTGACGCAGGTCGTACCGGCGGTCTCCGGCCATTCGAGCGCGGTGCTCGAATACAAGAACGCGCTGGCGAAGTATTTTCCCGGCGAGGCGCCCGACTACGCGTCACTGGAAGGTTTCGTGGCGGCGAACATCCTGATCGACGGGCTCAAGCGCGCCGGCGCGCAGCTCGATACCGAAAAGCTGGTCGATGCGCTGGAGAGCACGCGCAATCTCGACCTCGGCCTCGGGGTGCCGCTTTCCTTTGCCCGCTCCGATCACCAGGCTTCGCACAAGATCTGGGGCACGGCGCTCGATGAAACCGGGCGCTTCCAGCCGGTCGATCTCGAATGATCAGGAAGCCGCGATCGCTGTGACCGCAGCCTCACCACGCCGTCTGTCTGCGCTCAGCGCTTCTCGATGACAAGACTCTGGATGGCGCGGCCGAAATAGCCGCGCTCATCGGCGAGCCGCGCCATGGCGAGCCCCGCGCCGTCCGGACCGATCCAGGATTCGGCATCGAGCAGGATCCAGTCGCCGGCCGGCTCGCGCGAAAAATTCACGGTGAGATCGGCGTTGAGAAACGTCCATTCGCGAAAGTCCAGCACGGCCGAGGTGCCGTTGCAAAAATCCGCCGCCGCCATCGCCCGCATCGCCTGCGAGACCGGTGCGCCCTGCACGATCGGCCGGTCGACGCGGTACCAGATCGCGCCGGGACCGGGCGAGCCGAACCGGCCGCGTGCGGCGCGCAGCGACATACCGGTGACGAAAGGGCTCGAGGAGAAATCAACGTTCTCGACGCGCGATTGGTCCGCCCCCGGTAGCTGGACCGGCCCGATAGCAGCCTCCGGCGGCAGTTCGTTGGCCTGCACCTTGATCTTCAGCACGGTCGCGCCGACCACGACGACGCCTTTGGCGAGCAGCCTCACGGCGCAAAGCTGGATCTTGCGCCCCTCGCGCAATACCTCGCTCTCGATCGTCAGCGGCGCCACCGGCACGGGGCGCATCAGGTCGACGGTGACACGGGCGATCCGCATCGGGACGGCAGTCGAAATCCGTTCCGCCGCCCACACGACCAGCGCCGCCGGCGGCGAGCCATGCTGCATGCTCGGGTCCCATGGTCCCGCGGCAAAGGGGCTGGTGACGACGTCGTTGCCGTCAACACGAAAGATTGCATCCATTGCGTGGGGGGTTCCTGTCGATCAAAGGGAACCGCTTCTTGCCTGCTTCGGCGGAACGAGTCGAGGCCGTGGCGGGCAAAGCGCCGTGCGTCATGCGCAGGAGACGGCGCGCCTCAGATGAACGCCATGCCGCCATTGAGGACGATGGTCTGTCCGGTCATGTAGTCGTTGCCGAGCACCATCGCGACGGCTTGCGCCACTTCCTCGGCCTGGCCCATGCGGCCGAGCGGGATGTTGCGGGCGAGATCGGTCCGGCCACCCATCATGTCGGTTGCGATCAGCGACGGCGCCACCGCGTTGACGGTAATCCCTTCCTTGACGAGCCGCGCGGCATAGCCTCGCGTCAGCCCTTCCATGCCGGCCTTGGAGGCGTTGTAGTGCACGCCGATGGCGCCGGCGCCGCGCGCAGCACCCGACGAGATATTGACGATGCGGCCCCATTTGCGCGCCCGCATATCAGGCAACACGGCCTGCGTGCAGAGGAACGCCGATTTCAGGTTGACCGCGATGGTGCGATCGAAATCGTCCTCGGTCAGATCATCGACGCCGCGCACGATCGCCATGCCCGCATTGTTGACGAGGATATCGATCGGGCCGAGCGCGGAAGCAACCTGGTCGACCATTCTGGCAACGGCCGCAGCCTGCGAGACGTCGGCCGCCACCGCGATGGCGCGGCCGCCGCCAGCCTTGATCCTGGCGACGACGGCCTCGGCATCATCGGCCCGCTCGCGGTAATTGACCACGACCGCGGCGCCGGCCTCGGCCAGAGCCCATGCGATCGCCGCACCAATGCCGCGGGACGCGCCCGTCACCAGCGCGACATGCGCGCCCAGATCCTGTCCGCTTGCCATCGAAACCTCACCTGACGTCAAAGGCGGATGCAATCATATCACTGCGGAAGCGCCGGAGTCGAAACGCTGACCACGTGAACGGCGCCCGGGCAGAATATCAGGTTGCGTTCGACCCCACGCTCTCCAGAAACTCCTTTACGGTATTGACCGTTCCGGTGCTGGTTGCGGCGTAGCCGGGCAGGCTCGCAACCCCATCCTGGAACTCGCGCCCCTTCATGATGTCGAGAACGCGCCGCATCGGCTCCGTCTCCAGAAATGTGCGCTTGCAGACGAAGAAATAGTCTTCCGTCAGCAGCCGGATGAAATCGAGCCCGAACTGCCGGGCGGCGGCCTCGACGCCAAAACTCACATCCGCCATGCCGCTGGCGACATAGGCGGCGACGGCGGCGTGGGTGAACTCCATTTGCTGCGCACCGTTGATCCTGGCCTCGTCGACCTTGTGCAGCGCCAGCAACTGATCGAACAGCAGCCGCGTGCCGGAATCATGGTCGCGGTTGACGAAGCGTGCCTTGCGCTCGACGACATCTCTGATCGAGGCGATCTTCAGCGGATTGCCGCGCTTGACCATCAGCCCCATTTCCCGCGTCACGAAACTGATCACGCGGTCCTCGCGCGGATCGAGCCATTCCTTGCAGGCCCGAATGCCCTGCGCGCGCAATTCGCCGCGCGGCAGATGCACGCCGGAAAGATCGCACGCGCCCTGCGCCAGCGACACCAGCGAATTCTGATTGCTGACATAACGCAGATCGACGCCGATGCCGGGTTCACGGTCCAGCAATTCGCGCAATTTCGACACCGCAAAACCGTGGCTGGCGTGAACGCGGATGACGGACGGGCGTTGATGCAGGAACGGCTTGATCTCGGTCACGAGTTCCTGCGCGAGATTTTCGAGCTGCGGACCAAGCCGCGCCTGCATGCGCTCCCCGGCCCAGACCAGTTTTTCGCCGAAGGCGGTGAGCGCCGTGCCCTTGCCGCGGTGGGTCTCGACCAGCGGCACGCCGAAGAAATCGGACCACTGCTCGACCAGATTCCAGACATGCCGATAGGAGAGCTGGACGTGCTTCGCCGCGCTGGTGAGTTTCCCGGTCTTCCGGATTTCATTGAGAACGCCGAGCATCACCACCGCCGTCTCCGGGCTGCCTTCCTTGTGAAATCGCCAGACCGTCTCGATCTCGACGTGATGCATGGCCGCTCACTTTATGAAATTGACTGCATATCTTTGCGAGGCATAGGCACACCATATCATATTTACAAAAGGCTATCTCCTCCTAATTTCAAGCACAACAACGGAGGAAATATGATGTCTATTGCATATGATTATGACCGCGCGTCCGTCCCCGCCATCGCATCCGCCAAGCCCCGGCTGCTGCTGATCGACGGCCAGCACGTCCCGTCCGCCTCCGGCCGCACGTTCAAGACCCTAAATCCGGCCAACGAACAGGTCATCGCGACGGTGGCCGAAGGCAACGAGGCCGACGTCGATCGCGCGGTGGCGGCGGCGCGGCGCGCCTTCGAGGGCCCCTGGCGCAGCATGCGCGCCTCCGAACGCGGCCAGATTTTGCTCCGTCTGGCCGAGCTGATGAAGCAGCACGCCGATGAGATCGCAGCCCTTGAAAGCCTCGATGCCGGCAAGCCGATCGCGGGCGTGCTGCGGCAGGACCTCCCCGCCGCCATCGATACGCTGACTTACTATGCCGGCTGGGCCGACAAGATCAGCGGCGAGGTGGTCTCGACGCGGGAAGAAGCGCTCACCTACACCATGCGGGAGCCGGTTGGCGTGGTTGCCGCCATCGTGCCCTGGAATTTCCCGCTGATGATCGGGATGTGGAAACTGGCGCCGGCGCTGGCCTGCGGCTGCACCATCGTGATGAAGCCCGCCGAGCTGACATCGCTTTCCGCATTGCGCATCGGCGAGCTGGCGCTCGAAGCCGGATTGCCGCCCGGCGTTCTCAACATCGTTACCGGCCCCGGACGCGTGGTCGGCGACGCGCTGGTCAATCATCCTGATGTCGACAAGGTGACGTTCACGGGATCGCCGGGCGTCGGCCGCGGAATTCTGCGCGGCGCTGCCGGCAACTTCAAGCGCGTGTCGCTCGAGCTCGGCGGCAAGTCCGCCAACGTCATCTTCGACGACGCCGATATCGAGGCGGCCAGCAAGGCGGCGGCCTCGGGAATCTTCTTCAACGCCGGGCAGGTCTGCTCGGCCGGCTCACGCGTACTGGCCCATGAGAAGGTCTATGACGAGGTGGTCGAGCGGCTGACGCAGCGTGCCAAGGCCATCCGCATCGGCGATCCCGCCGATCGCGCCACGGCGATGGGGCCGGTGATCTCCGAGAAGCAGATGAAGAGCATCCTCGATTACGTCGATATCGGCCGGAACGAAGGCGCCTTTCTGACGACGGGTGGGGAGCGTGTCGGCGACCGCGGCTACTTCATCAGCCCGGCGGTGTTCGCCAACGTCCAACATGAGATGCGCATCTCGCAGGAAGAAATCTTCGGGCCCGTGGTCAGCGTCATCAAGTTCAAAGATGAAGCCGAAGCGCTCCGCATCGCCAACGGCACGGCCTACAGCCTTGCGGCCGGCGTCTGGAGCCGCGACATCGGACGGGTGCAGCGTTTCGCGAAACAGGCGAAGGCCGGAACGGTCTGGATCAACACCTATGGCTACACCGACGTGCGGTTGCCATGGGGCGGCGTGCGCGATTCAGGATTCGGCCGCGAACACGGCACGGCCGCGCTGGAGAATTTTACCGAGCCGAAGGCGGTCTGGATGAATCTGAACGTGTGAGCGCCGCACGCGACTGCCGAGGCAACTTTCAAGGCCTCACCTGGCCGCCCTCTCCTCGTAAGGGAGAGGGCGCCACGCCCGTTACAATGCGGGGTCGACCGCCTCGTCATACTCTTTCTTGAAGCGCGCGATCAGCTCGGCAGCCGGCAAGACCTTGGCGACGCTGCCCACGCCCTGGCCGGAGCCCCAGATTTCCTTCCAGGCCTTTGGCTTGGCGCGCTCGCCCGACGCGTCCGTACCGAAGCTCATTTTCGAGGGATCCGAGGTCGGGAGATTGTCAGGATCCATGCCGGCGGCAACGATCGACGGTTTCAGATAATTGCCGTGCACGCCGGTGAACAGGTTGGAATAGACGATGTCTTCGGCGGTCGAGGTCGTGATCATCTGCTTGTAGCCCTCGACGGCGTTGGCCTCCCTGGTGGCGATGAAGGCGGAGCCGATATAGGCAAAGTCGGCGCCCAGTATGCGCGCGGCGCGGATGGCGCGGCCGTTTGCAATCGCGCCCGACAACGCGATCGGACCATCGAACCAGGCCCGCGTCTCCGCCACGAAGGCCAGCGGCGAAATCTCGCCGGCATGGCCGCCGGCGCCGGCCGAGACCAGGATCAATCCGTCGGCGCCCTTCTCGACCGCCTTGTGCGCGAACTTCTGGTTGATCACGTCGTGGAAAACGATGCAGCCCCAGCCATGCGCCGCCTGATTGAGTTCCTCGCGCGCGCCGAGCGAAGTGATCATCATCGGCACCTTGTGCTTTTCACAAAGCGCCAGATCCTGATCGAGCCGGTTGTTCGACTTGTGCACGATCTGGTTCACCGCAAACGGTGCCGACGGCCGCGCAGGGTTCGCCTTGTCGTAGGCCGCAAGCTCTTCCTTGATCCGCGCCAGCCATTCGTCGAGCAGCGCCGGCGGCCGGGCGTTCAGCGCCGGGAACGACCCCACCACACCCGCCTTGCATTGTGCGATCACCAGATCCGGCACGGAAATGATGAAGAGCGGCGCACCGATCACGGGTAGCGACAGACGGCCCTTGAACAAGGCAGGCATGGACATTCGAAACGATCCTTCGGTTTATTCAAGCGGATGAGGCATCGCCGTAGAGATGCCAGACGTCATACCAACAAGGCAATCTTTCCAGTGTCAAGTATTGCGTTTTGCCGCTGGCGCGGAATGACTTTTCTGCGAAACGTCATTCCGCGCCAGCTTTTTGTTTGCGCATGATCTCCGGGCAAACGCTTCGCGTTGGTCCCGAGGGAAAACCGGTGCCCACTTTGCACTGACGTGGCCCTCCGGGTCCGGTTCATGCGCTACTGACATAGCGCCCTCGTCACGTAATTTTCGTTCTTGCAGTCGCCCGGCTGGCGCTTGTAGCCCGGCAGGTACACTTTCGGCGAGCATTTCTCGGCAGCATCGGTGTCGAGGCTCTTGCCTTCCTTGTAACCCTTGCTCTGGCACAGCCGGTCGGCGCCGGCCTTGCAGTCCGGCGCGCCGTTGGCCGACACGAGACACGCCGCCCGCCCGCTCACCATGGTCGAGGGCTTGGCCATGTTCGACAGGCTCTGGCCGGCGTCCTTGGTGCGCGCGTTGAAATCGTCGATGGTCTCGCTCGGGCTCTTCAGCGGCGGCAGCAGCGATTTGGATTTCTCGAACAGCTTGCCGATCTCGTTGATCAGGCCCGGGTTCTCGTCGCGCGGCGGCGAGGGCTCGATCTGCTGCCGCTCGGGCTGAGCCGGCAGGGGTTGCTGGGCCGGCGACTGCAGGCCGAGCGAGGGCGGAGGCGCGGCCTGCGGCCAGGCGGCTTCGGGAGCGGTCGCCAGCATGGATGCGACGAGGCTCGCCGTCGCAAATTGCGGCCCGAATAATGTGAACAGACGGCCGCTTCGATCGGACATGACACGAACGTAGCCTGAAGCCGGGATGCCGGCCAAGCGCTAGATCAGCGTAAACGCGATCGAGATCAGCGTGAACGCGATCTAGATCAACTTGAACGCAACGACGAAACCGAGCACCAGTACAACCGCCCCGATGGCGACCCACAGGCCGAGTCGCTTTTCCAGCTCGCTCCGGATCAGGTCGCCGTAGCGGTTGAGCAGGACGGCGACAATGAAGAAGCGCCCGCCGCGCGCCACGACGGAGCACAGGATAAACAGCCAGATATTGTAGCCCGCGAAGCCCGAGGTGATGGTGACGAGCTTGTAGGGGATCGGCGTCAGGCCCTTCAGCAGGATGATCACCGCACCCCACTCGGCATAGGAGGCCCGGAAGGTCTCGACCTTGTCACTAAGGCCGTAAAGGGTGATGAGCCAGTGCCCGATCGAATCGTAGAGCAGCGCGCCGATCGCGTATCCGACCACACCGCCGGCGACGGAAGAGATCGTGCAGACGGTCGCGAACCACCATGCCTTCTTCGGCCGCGCCAGCGACATCGGCAGCAGCATGATGTCGGGCGGAATCGGGAAGAACGAGCTTTCCGCGAAGGATACGGCCGCCATGATCCACAGCGCGTAGGGCTTGTCAGCGGCGTCGATGCACCAGTCGTAGGTCCGTTTCAGCATGGCCGCATGAACCATCATGCGGCGGATTTGTCCATGCCGGAAAAGGACGGAATTCGAGAGGAATTAGTGCCGTTTACGCAAGGAGCGGCCTTCCAGCGCGACAATTCGCCGCCGGACCACGGGGGACGCCGTCGCCTTGGACAACTCCTTGGGCAAAGTCTTCGGCAAAGCCTTGGCAGGTGGCGCCCTGGCAGGTAGCGCCTTGTTCGCCAAAGCTTTGGGCATTTTGACCGCCGACTTCGGCAGCTTCTCGGCGATGCCGAGCATATCCTCGCGCCGCTCCATTTCGCGCCAGACGTCCTCCGGCTTCACGCCGGCCGAAGCCCACAGGACGGTCAGGTTATAGAGCAGATCGGCACTCTCGCGGACCACCGCCTCGGTCTTGCCGTTGACGGCGTCGATGACGACTTCGATGGCTTCCTCGGCAAGCTTCTTGGCCATCTTGGAGGGGCCGCGCTGAAACAGCCGCGCCGTTCGCGACGTGGCCGGATCGAGATCCTTGGCTGCGATGACAGCCTGATAAAGCCGTTCGAGCGAATCACTCATTCTCTGAACCTAACGCAAAGCCGTGGCGAGCGTGTTAACGGCCGCCCCTGCAACCATAAAAAAACCCACCGGCCGGGACGGCCGGTGGATTCATCTTAACGGTTGCGATTTTAGCGGTCGCGTTTACCAGCCGTGATAGTAGTGCCTGCGGCCGTAGTAAGGGCCAGGCGAGTAATAGCCCGGGCTGCCGTAATAGGCCGGGCCGCCGCCATAGTAGCCGCCGCCATAGTAGCCATTGTCATAGTAGTAGTCGCGGCGGTTCTGGGTGGCCGCGATCGCGAGCCCGGTGCCGACGATGCCAGCGAAGGCCGCCGCGGCCGCGGCACCGCCGCCGCCACCTCGATAATACCTGCGGCGCGCGCTGATATCGGTTGCGTCGCTGGTCCCGGTCGACGCCGTGACGTCCTTGCCTGACGTCGCGGAGCCGGCGAAGGCCATCGACGGCTCGACTGCCGTCAGCGCCACCGCCAGGACCGTCGCCACCGCGCCGGCGCGGCCGATCGATGAAAACATACCCTTTCGCGCAAACATCTCGACATCCTCCGTGGAAGCTGGCCCGACAGGCCTCAGATAGCTAACCACAGAGCGAATACTAGGTTCCCCAATCCGAACGGCAGCTGAACGATCCCTGGCAAAATCGTGGCAGTCATCGACCGTTCAGGTTAGATGCTGCAGAATGGCTCGCCCAAGGGCGATTCATGCCGTTGGCGATGTCACGAAGCAGTCATCGCCGACGCGGCAACTTGTCCCACCTCGTGCTGATGTAATCTCGATGCGTGCTGTCAGGACCAAGGCCATCCGCTCCCGCCTGAGCGTTCTCTCGAGTATTCTCTTGGCTTCCCTTGCCGGGCTGTGCGCAGTTGCGGGCATCATGGCGAGCAATGTCCTGGCCGCGGACGACCCCCGGCCTCCGCTTGCGATCCAGTTTTCGCTCGATCGTCCGATCGATGCCGCAGCCTCCCCTTTCGTGATGGCCGCAGCCGGCGGCCTGTTCGGCGCGGAAGCGCTTGCGGTCACGATCAACATCGCCAGTGGATCGTCGGATGCGATTGCGCGCGTCGCGGCAGGCACCAGCGATTTTGCGCTGGTCGACATCAACGCGTTGATGCGTTTTCGCGACAAGGACAAGCAGGGCGGCCCCAGGATCAAGGCGGTGTTCGTCCTGTCCAACAAGGCGCCCTATGCCATCATCGCCCGCAAGAGCCGCGGCGTCCGCGCGCTGACTGACATCGAGGGCAAGAATCTCGGCGTCGCCGAAGGCGATCTGTCGGTCCGGCTGTGGCCGGCGGTGGCCCACCAGAACGGCATCAAGATCAAGAGCGTGAAGCAGAGCAGCATCAGCGCCGCGGTGCGCGAGCCGATGCTGTCGGCAGGCCAGATCGATGCCGTGACCGGATTCTCCTATCTGTCGGCGATCAATTTGAGGGACCGCGGCGTGCCGGCCGACGATCTGGCGGTGCTGAAATTCGCCGACTATGGCTGCGAGGCCTATGGTTTCGCCGTCATCGTCAATCCGGCGCTGGCGGCCGCCAAGCCCGAGGCGGTGAAGGGATTCGTGCGGGCCGTGATCGGCGGCCTTAATCTTACCGTCAAGGACCCTGCAGGCGCCGCGACCGAAGTCGCCAATCGCATGGACGGCGGTTCAAAGGACCTCGAACTCGAACGCCTGCAAAGCATCCTGCGCGACAACATCCTGACCAGCGAAGTGAAACGCAACGGCATCGGCGCGATCGATCCGGCGCGATTCGAACGCTCGATTGACCAGGTCGCGGAAGATTTCAAGTTTCAGAAGCGGCCGCAGGCCTCCGACATCTTCGACGACCAGTTCCTGCCGCCGCTCAACGGTCGCGTGATCAATTGAGTAAAATGTAACTCCTCATGGCGAGGAGGCGCCAACGGCAAAGCCGTTGCGCAGGGATGAGGTCGGTGGGCGTGTTGTCCGCAAGCGATTAGGGATAAAAGCGATTGAACAAAATTCATCCCGCTCTGGTTCTCCACCGCGATCCCTGATTAGTATAGTGGCCGCTGATCGCTTCCTTTGAGTCCTTATCCGAATGTCCATGCTGCGCCTTTACACCCGTGTCCTCGAGCTGCTCGGCAAGGAGGCGCGGCTGGGCTGGATTCTCGCCGTCGCCAACCTGCTGCTGGCCGGCGCGCAATTCGCCGAGCCGGTGCTGTTCGGCAAGATCGTCGATGTGCTCTCCGGCAAACCGCAGACCGGCCCGCTCGCCTCGAACTCGGCCTGGCCGCTGCTGGCGGCCTGGGTGGCGTTCGGCCTGTTCACCATCGGCTGCAGCGCCATTGTCGCGCTCCACGCCGACAAGCTGGCGCACCGCCAGCGCCAGGCGGTGCTGACGGATTATTTCGAACACATCATGCAGTTGCCGTTGACTTTCCACACCGGCACCCATTCCGGCCGGCTGATGAAGGTGATGCTGAACGGCACCGACTCGCTCTGGCGGCTTTGGCTCGCCTTCTTCCGCGAGCACTTTGCCGCCATCCTGTCGCTGGTGGTGCTGCTGCCGCTCGCGCTCTACCTCAACTGGCGGATGGCGATCCTGTTATTTGTGCTGTGCGTGGTGTTCACCGTGCTGACCACGCTGGTGGTGCGCAAGACCTACGGCATGCAGAGCGAGGTCGAGGCGCAGTACAGCGATCTGTCTACGCGCGCCTCCGACGCGCTTGGCAATGTCGCGCTGGTGCAGAGCTTCGTGCGGATCGATGCCGAAGTTCAGGGCTTGCGCTTCGTCGCCGACAAGCTGCTCGCCGCGCAGATGCCGGTATTGGGCTGGTGGGCGCTGGTCACCGTCATCACCCGCGCCTCCACCACCATCACCGTGCTCGCGATCTTCACCGTCGGCATCTACCTGCACGCACAGGGACAGACGACGGTCGGCGAGATCGTGATGTTCGTGAGCTTCGCGACCATGCTGATCCAGAAGCTCGAACAGGTGGTGAGCTTCATCAACAGCGTGTTCATGGAAGCGCCGCGTCTGCAGGAATTCTTCGACGTGCTGGACGCGGTGCCTGCGGTGCGCGACCGGCCCAATGCCATGGATACCGGGCGTCTCTCCGGCCTCATCGAATTCCACGACGTCTCGTTTTCCTATGACGGCAAGCGGCCCGCGGTCGAAGACGTTTCGTTTACCGCGCTGCCCGGCCAGACCATCGCCCTGGTCGGCCCAACCGGCGCGGGCAAGTCGACGGCGATCGCGCTATTGCACCGCGCGTTCGATCCGCAATCCGGCATCATCAAGATCGACGGCATGGATATCCGCGGCCTGAAGCTGACGGCACTACGGCGGAACATCGGCGTGGTGTTCCAGGAGGCGCTGCTGTTCAACCGCTCGATCGCCGAGAATCTGCAGGTCGGCAAGCCGGACGCCACCGAGGAGGAAATGCGCCTCGCCGCAAGCCGGGCGCAGGCGCTGGAATTCATCGAGCGCAGCGACAAGAAATTCGAGACCCATGCCGGCGAGCGCGGCCGCATGCTGTCCGGCGGCGAGCGGCAACGCCTGTCGATCGCACGCGCGCTTTTGAAAGACCCGCCGATCCTGATCCTCGACGAGGCAACCAGCGCGCTCGACGCGGTCACCGAGGCCAAGGTCAATGCGGCCCTCGACGAGGTGATGAAGGGCCGCACCACGTTTGTGATCGCGCACCGGCTTTCGACCATCCGCAACGCCACCCGCATCCTGATGTTCGACAACGGCCGCGTGATCGAAAGTGGAACTTTCGATGAACTGGTGGCCAAGGGCGGACGCTTTGCGGAACTCGCGAAGGCCCAGTTCATGGTGCAGCAGAGCCCGCGCGCCGGAATCGAGGCCAAATAGGGCCTGCGTGAGCGCCATCACGGTTTAGACATTGCCGAATTTGCGACGATTTCGTCCACGATTTAATTACCCGGCCTCTGTTCTGGCCCGCCAAGCCGGTATAGGTTTGCGCCTTGCCGCGAAGCGACGGTGCCGGACACGCTTGAAACCCGAACGTTAGATCTCGAGGACCTCCTTTTCGAAGGCGGGTCTCAAAGGACCGGAACGGAAAAGTGCATTTTCTTCGCCTGCTGCCACGCCATTCGTCGTTGAACTGGATTTTCCTCGTGGCGGCGCTTGCCGTCATGACGCCGCGCGCCGTGCACGCCGAAGCGCTGCTGGTCGTCGAAGCCGATACCGGCAAGGTCCTGCAGGCCGACAACGCCACCATGCCCTGGTATCCCGCCTCGGTGACCAAGATCATGACGGCCTACGTCACACTGAAGGCGGTGAAGGAAGGGCGTCTGTCGCTCGACACCGTGCTGACGGTGTCGCCGGTCGCAGCCTCGCAGTCGCCGTCCAAGATGGGTTTTCGTCCGGGCATTCAGGTCACCGTCGACAACGCGCTGAAGATGATGATGGTGAAGTCGGCCAACGACATGGCCGTGGTGCTCGCCGAAGGCGTCGGCGGATCGGTCGACGGCTTCTCCGGCATGATGAACCAGACCGCGCAAAAGCTCGGCATGACGCAGACGAGCTACGTCAATCCCAACGGCCTGCCGGCAGACGGACAGATCACCTCGGCGCGCGATCTCGCGATCCTGGCGCGCGCGGTCATTCGCGACCTGCCGGAATACGAATATTTCATGCAAATTCCCTCGATCCGTTACGGTCGCAGGGTGACGCAGAATTTCAACAAGCTGATCGGACGCTATCCGGGCGCCGACGGTTTCAAGACCGGCTTCATCTGCGCTTCCGGCTACAATCTGGTCGCCTCCGCGACACGCAACGGCAAGCGGCTGATCGCTGTCGTGCTCGGCGCATCCTCGGGGCAGGCGCGCGCGGTTCGCGCGGCGCAATTGCTGGAGCGCGGCTTCGGCGGCAACGGGCTGGGCTGGCTGAAGCCCGCGCTCGGCACCGTCGACAGTCTGGTTCCGATCGATGCGACGCCGCCGAACCTGCGCGAAGAGATGTGCAACGGCAAGCGCAAGCGGCCGGCCACCGACGAGGACGAGGACGTCGTCGCTGCCAATGCCAGCGCTTCGGGTGGCGAGAGCGCCGTGACGTTCTTCACCGCCGGACTGCAGCCGCCGATGGCCAAGCCCTCGGACTTGATGGCTGCGGCGGCCGCGCCCTCAGAGCCGATCCCGGTCTATACCGGGCCGACCAAGACCGGCCCCGCCTTGATCGCGGCCGTTGCGGCGGACACCGAAAAGCAGACGCCGGCAAGGCGCGGCAAGACATCGAAGATTGCAGCGAAGAAGCCCGCCGCCGCCCCCAAGGCTGAAGCCAGCGCCAAGCCGGCCGCCAAGCCGGCGGCGGTCAGGCATGCGAACGCCAGGCCGGAGGCCGCTGCCAAGCCGGCTGCCACGGCCGACAGAAAGCCAGCCGCCAAGCCTGCCGCCGCCGCCGCCGGGGACAAGCCCGCGCCGAAGCCGGCCAAGCCGAAGGCCGCCGCCAAGCCCAAAGGCGAAACCAAGCCGGCTGGTTAACGGGCCGCGAAGCCGCGCAATAAGGCAGTTTTCTCGGCCGTTCGAGCCGCTATTTTAGGTCGATGAATGCGTCGATAGCGCGCAGCCGCTTGCCATCGGCGGCGGCATTCACAATACTGCCGAAAACAAGGCGTGCCCGGCCAGGAAACAGGGAAACAACCAGAGGGGAAATACCATGGAGCGGATCTGGCTCAAGCAATATCCGGCCGGCGTGCCAGCCGATATCGAGGTCACTCAGTACTCATCGCTGGTCGAGCTGCTGGAAGAAAGCTTTGCGAAGTTCGCCGACCGCAAGGCGTTCATCTGCATGGACAAGTCGATCAGCTACCGCGACCTCGACGACATGTCGGCCGCGCTCGGCGCCTATCTGCAGAGCAAGGGCCTGCAAAAGGGCGCCCGCGTCGCGCTGATGATGCCGAACGTGCTGCAATACCCGGTCTCGACCGCCGCCGTGCTGCGCGCAGGCTACGCGGTGGTGAACGTCAACCCGCTCTACACCCCGCGCGAACTCGAGCATCAGCTCAAGGATTCCGGTGCGGAAGCGATCATCGTTCTGGAGAATTTCGCCACCACCGTGCAGCAGGTGATCGCGAGGACCGCGGTCAAGCACGTGATCGTCGGCAGCATGGGCGACCTCCTTGGCTTCAAGGGCGTGATCGTCAATCTGGTGGTCCGCAAGGTGAAGAAGATGGTGCCGGCCTGGTCGATTCCGGGCGCGGTCTCGTTCAATGATGCGCTCGCCGCCGGCCGCGGCAAGAAGCTCGACAAGCCGAAGCTCACGCTCGATGACGTCGCCTTCCTGCAGTACACCGGCGGCACCACCGGCGTCTCCAAGGGCGCCACGCTGCTCCACCGCAACATCCTCGCCAACGTGCTGCAGAACGACGCCTGGCTGCAGCCGGCGCTGAAGAAGCCGCCGGTTGTCGACCAGATGATCATCGTCTGCGCGCTGCCGCTCTATCACATCTTTGCACTGACCGCGTGCTACCTCCTGGGAGTGCGCGCCGGCGGCACCAATCTGCTGATTCCCAACCCGCGCGACATGGCCGGCTTCGTCAAGGAGTTGTCGAAGTACCAAGTCAGCTTTTTCCCGGCCGTCAACACGCTCTACAACGGCCTGTTGAACACACCGGGGTTCGACAAGCTCGATTTCTCCAAACTGAAGATCTCCAATGGTGGCGGCATGGCGACGCAAAAGCCCGTGGCCGAGAAATGGCTGAAGACCACCGGCTGCGCACTGTCGGAGGGCTACGGCCTGTCCGAGACCTCGCCGACGCTGACCTGCAATCGCGCCGACATCGAGGAGTTCTCCGGTACGATCGGCCTTCCGGTCCCCTCGACCTACATCTCGATCCGCGACGACGACGGCAAGGAAGTGCCGCTCGGCGAAGCCGGCGAGATCTGCGCCAAGGGCCCGCAGGTGATGGCCGGCTACTGGAACCGCCCGGATGAGACCGCGAACGTGATGACCGCGGACGGCTTCTTCCGCACCGGCGACATCGGCGTGATGGACGAACGGGGCTACACCAAGATCGTCGACCGCAAGAAGGACATGATCCTGGTTTCCGGCTTCAACGTCTATCCAAACGAGATCGAGGAAGTGATCGCAAGCCATGCCGGCGTGCTGGAATGTGCCGTGATCGGCGTCGCCGACGCGAAATCGGGCGAGGCGGTGAAGGCGTTCATCGTCAAGAAGGACCCGAACCTGACCGCCGACGACGTCATCAAGTACTGCGGCACGCAGCTCACCGCCTACAAGGTCCCCAAGCAGATCGAGTTCAGGACCGATCTGCCCAAGACCAATGTCGGCAAGATCCTGCGCCGCGAACTGCGCGACGAGAAGAAGGCCGCGGCGTAAGGGGCGTACGGGCTTACTGTCGATGGTTGAAGCTTCCGTCACGCCCGCCGGTATTTTGGCCTTCTGGCGTGACGCCGGCCCCAAGCGCTGGTACACGCGCAACGACGCGTTCGACGCAGAAGTGCGCCAGCGCTTTCTCGGGCTGTGGCAAAAGGCGGCGGCGGGCGACTTATCGTCATGGGAAGCAAGCGATGACGGCGCGCTGGCGCTCGTCATCGTGCTCGACCAGTTTCCCCGCAACATGTTCCGCGGCGATATCAGGACCTATGCCAGCGACGCCGAGGCGCGCGAGGTGGCGCATCGCGCCATCGAACGCGGCGTGGACACGCGGATCGATGGCGCTCTACGTGAATTCCTCTATCTGCCCTTCATGCATTCGGAGCATCTGGCCGACCAGTTGCGCTGCATCGAGCTGTCACGCGCGGCCGGTCATACCGAAAGCCTGAAATGGGCCGAACGCCACGCCGATATCATCCGCCGCTTCGGGCGCTTTCCTCACCGCAACCACATTTTGGGCCGCGCGACCACGCCAGAGGAGCAGGTCTTCCTGGACGAAGGCGGCTTTTCGCCGTGATGACGGAAGCGTGAACGGCCTCAACCGTTGCCGTTTCGCCTGGCCTGAATATTGTACCGGCCGCCTGCCCGGTCTAAGAAACTATCCGCTCATTGAGGGAGAATTGACGATGACGATCCAAGTTGGCGACAAGCTGCCGGAAGCCAAGTTTCGCGTGATGACGGCGGAAGGTCCGCAGGTCAAAACCACCGACGATATTTTCAAGGGCAAGAAGGTGGCGCTTTTTGCGGTGCCCGGCGCCTATACCGGCACCTGCCACAAGATGCACCTGCCGAGCATCTTCCTCAACGCCTATGCCATCAAGGACAAGGGCGTGAGCACCATCGCCATCGTCTCCGTCAACGACGCCTTCGTCATGAACGCCTGGAAGCGCGACACCGACCAGCGCGACGAAGCCGTATTCCTCGCCGACGGCAATGCCGACTTCACCAAGGCGATCGGCATGGAGCTCGACGCCTCCGGCAACGGCCTCGGCATCCGCTCCAAGCGCTACTCGATGCTGGTCGACGACGGCGTGGTGAAGAAGCTCAACCTCGAGCCGGCGCCGGGCAAGGTCGAGGTTTCCGGCGGCGATACGCTGCTGGGGCAGCTGTAAGCTGAATAGCCACGCGCGACACTGTCATCGCCCGGCTTGACCAGGCGATCCAGTACGCCGCGGCTTCTCGCTTCTATCACTGATGTCTCTGGAACACTTGATCACCCGCCTTCGCGGGTGATGACGGCTGTTGGCTATCGCGGCATCCCGTAGGATGGGTAGAGCGCAGCGAAACCCATCAACTTCGTTCGGTGGATCGGGATGGTGGGTTTCGCTGCGCTCTACCCACCCTACGAGCGCAATCCTACTTCCCCACCCTCTCCTGTAACCGCGCCATCGCCACGCCCTCACGCGCCAGCTGATCGGCGCGCTCGTTTTCGGCGTGGCCGGCGTGGCCCTTGATCCAGTGCCAGCGCACCTGATGCGGTTTCAGCGCGGCATCGAGCCGCTGCCATAGTTCAACATTCTTGACCGGCTTCTTGTCTGATGTCCGCCAGCCGTTTTTCTTCCAGCCGTGGATCCAGGCGGTGATGCCCTGGCGCACGTACTGGCTGTCGGTGGTGAGGTCGACCACGCACGGCTTCTTCAGCGCTTCCAGCGCCGAGATCGCCGCCATCAGCTCCATGCGGTTGTTGGTGGTGTGAGCCTCGCCGCCCTTCAGTTCCTTCTCTTTGTCGCCGAATCTCAGGATGGCGCCCCAGCCGCCGGGGCCGGGATTGCCCGAGCAGGCGCCGTCGGTGAACACCGTCACGTGAGGCAGTTCGCTCAAGCGACGCATCCTGGCTGGGTCAGGCCGTAATCGCGCACGCTCGCGACATTCTGGTGGAAGCGCAGCTTGCGGACATATTCGAGCGGGTCTTTTGGCTTGACCAGCGCGCCCGGCGGCACGTTGAGGAAATCGACCAGCCGCGTCAGCAGGAAACGCAGCGCCGCGCCGCGCGCCAATAGCGGCAGCGCCTCCTGCTCGGCCTCAGACAATTGGCGCTCGCGGCCATAGGCATTGAGCAGTGCGCGGGCCTTGGTGACGTTGAAGGAATGATCCGCCTCGAAGCACCACGCGTTCAGGCAGATCGCGACGTCGTAGGCCAGCATGTCATTGCAGGAGAACGGGAAGTCGATCAGCCCCGACAATTTGTCGCCGAGGAAGAACACGTTGTCGGGAAACAGGTCGGCATGGATGACGCCGGGCGGCAGATCTTTCGGCCAGCACGCTTCGAGATGATCGAGCTCACGCGCGATGAAATCCTGCAAGCCGGGCGCGACGCCATCGGCACGCGGGGCTGCGAGATCGAACAGCGGCCGCCAGCCCTCGACCGACAGCGGATTCTTGCGGAACATCGGAAAATCCCGCCCCGCCAGATGCATCTTCGCGAGCGCTTCTCCGACGCCGGTGCAATGGGAGGCATTGGGCCGCCGCGGCCACACGCCTTCGAGGAAGTTGATGATCGCCGCGGGACGCCCGACCAGTTCGCTGTAGACCTCGCCCTTGCGATTCCTCGCCGGCTGCGGGCAACGCACGCCGCGCTCGGCCAGATGCGCCATCAGCGACAGGAAATACGGCAGGTCATCCACCGCCACGCGCTTTTCATAGAGCGTGAGGATGAACGCGCCCTTGCTGGTATGCAGCAGGAAGTTGGAATTCTCGACGCCCTCGGCGATGCCCTTGTAGGAGAGCAACTCGCCGATGTCGTAGCCTGTCAGGAACTCCGCGAGGTCTTCGGCGGCGACGTCGGTGTAAACCGCCATCGCGACTACTCGGCGGCAGCTTCGGGCCGCAGCGAACGCGGCAGCGGGAAAAACTCGTTCTCCTCCGCGGCCGACACCGTCTCCACATGCAATTCGAAGCGCTCGGCGAAGGCGCCCATGATCTCCTCGACGATCACTTCCGGCGCGGATGCGCCTGCGGTAATGCCGAGGCTCTTGATGCCCTCGAAGCGCGACCAGTCGAGATCGCTGGCGCGCTGCGCCAGCACCGAGACCGGGCAGCCCTCGCGCTCGGCGACTTCGCGCAGGCGCTGCGAGTTCGACGAGTTCGGCGCGCCGACCACGATCAGCGCATCGACCACCGGCGCCACCTTCTTGACCGCGAGCTGGCGATTGGTGGTGGCGTAGCAGATGTCTTCCTTGTGCGGCCCGTTGATGTTCGGAAAACGCTCCTTAAGGAGGGCCACGATCTCGGCGGTGTCGTCGATCGACAGCGTCGTCTGGGTCACGAAAGCGAGGTTGTCCGGGTCCTTCGGCGTGAACGTCTTGGCGTCTTCCGCGGTCTCGATCAGCGTCACCGCGCCGGCCGGCAACTGGCCAAGCGTGCCGACCACCTCGGGGTGGTGGGAATGCCCGATCAGCAGTATTTCGCGGCCGCGCTTGAAATGAATCGCGGCCTCGCGGTGCACTTTCGTGACCAGCGGGCAGGTCGCGTCCAGCGAAAAGAAATTGCGGGCGCGGGCGTCGGCCGGAACCGATTTGGGAACCCCATGGGCAGAGAACACCACCGGGGCGTTGGTATTGTCGGGAATTTCGGCGAGTTCCTCGACGAAGATCGCGCCCTTGGTCTTCAGGCTGTCGACCACGTAGCGGTTGTGCACGATCTCGTGACGGACATAGACGGGAGCGCCATAGATGGCGAGCGCCCGCTCGACGGTATCGATGGCCCGCACCACCCCGGCGCAGAAGCCACGGGGAGAACAAAGCACGATTCTGAGGTCTGGTTTCGCTGGCATGGGCTATCTCGGGGACCGAATCACCCCTTGCCGGCGGGCAGGGAACGGCCAGTTCGTATAAGGACTTGGGACTGCTTTCGGGCTCTGTCAAGGCACTTTAGCAGACCATTGCGCCAATACCCCGGGAAGGCGTATATAGCGCCCTAATTCCCGTCATCACCGATGACCATAGGCTTCGCCTCCAAAAGAGGTGGGCGAGGCACAAAGGAGATTTGCCATGAGCAATGCACCGCTGATGCCAAAAGCGACTGCCGTGTGGCTGGTTGACAATACCGCGCTGACCTTCGACCAGGTGGCCGATTTCACCAAAATGCACCCCCTTGAGGTCCGTGCCATCGCCGATGGCGACGCCGCCCAGGGCATCAAGGGCATGGACCCGATTTCGACCGGCCAATTGAGCCGCGACGAGATCGAAAAGGGCGAAAAAGACCCGAATTACCGCCTCAAGCTCGGCGAGAGCAAGGTTGTCCTGCCGCCGGCCGCCAAGAAGAAGGGCCCGCGCTACACCCCGGTGTCGCGTCGCCACGAACGGCCGAGCGCGATCCTGTGGCTGGTCCGCAACCACCCCGAATTGAAGGACGCGCAGATCATGCGTCTGGTCGGCACTACCAAGACCACCATCGCGAGCGTGCGCGACCGCACCCACTGGAATGCCTCGACGCTGACCCCGATGGACCCGGTGACGCTCGGCCTGTGCTCGCAGATCGAGCTCGATTTCGAAGTGCAGCGCGCGGCCAAGGAAAAGCCGGTGCCTGCGGCTTACGGCGGCGCGACGCTGCTGCCGGCCTCCGAGACCACCAAGAAGGAGCCGGAATTCGAGCCGAGCGAGAAGACGGAAGACGACCTCAACGTCGACGCCGTGTTCGCCAAGCTGAAGACGATCGGCGGCAAGAAGCAGGACGACGACGAGGAATAAGGTTATCGGCTACGGCTGATGTTGAACGCGGCGGGGCAACCTGCCGCGTTTTTTGTTTTGAGAGCATGGCAGTACAACCATCACCGTCATGCCCCGCGAAGGCGGGGCATCCAGTACGCCGCAGCCTATCGATTCAAAACTGATTTCTCTGGAATACTGGATCACCCGCCTTCGCGGGTGATGACGGCGGTGCTCAACGCAGCACCCTCACGCCTTCTTCAAAAACTCCGTGCGCAGCACCAGCCCCTTGACCTTGTCGGTGCGGCCTTCGATCTCGTCGGGATCGTCCGTGAGGTGGATGTTCTTGATCACGGCGCCGCGCTTGAGCACGGTGGACGAGCCCTTCAGCTTCAAATCCTTGATCAGCGTGACGGTGTCGCCCTCCGCGAGCTGTGCGCCGTTGGAATCCCTGACCTTGATGTCCATGTGATGCTTTCTCTGCAAGAAAGGGCGTCATGCCCCGCGAAGGCGGGGCATCCAGTACGCCGCGGCCTCTCGATTCAAAACTGATTTCTCTGGAATACTGG
Organism: Bradyrhizobium sp. 170; assembly: GCF_023101085.1. Taxonomy (NCBI): domain Bacteria; kingdom Pseudomonadati; phylum Pseudomonadota; class Alphaproteobacteria; order Hyphomicrobiales; family Nitrobacteraceae; genus Bradyrhizobium; species Bradyrhizobium sp. 170. The sequence continues at coordinate 8,434,352 of NZ_CP064703.1, forward strand.
ATCCGCCTTCGCTCGTTGAGCTACGGCGGACAAGTCACCCGCTCGGGTGCTATCCCAGCTCGATCTCGTCATCAATCTCATGCGAGAGCGCTACACCGCCGATGGTCAGCACCATCTTCGCCGGCAGCTTCTCATTGCCCTTGAGCTTGCCGGCCTCCATCGCATCGCGCACGGCTTTTTCGATCTCGCGCTGCGAGGTGATGCCGACTTTCTTCAGAAACTTGCGCAGGCTGGCGTTGAAAACGTCTTCGTTCATGATGGCCTCCTGATTACGGCCTGACCGGATTGTTCAGCATCTGCTCGGCGAGATTGCGTTGGGCACGGTCGGCGCGGGCATTGGCATTGCCGCGCTGTACGTCGCGATTCTTGCGGCAATTGACATAATCGTTTGAACCTGCGGCGACATTGTTGGCGCGGCAGAATGCGTCGTCGTCGGCGCTGGTGTCGGCCATAGTCGGCTGGCCGCGCTCCAGGCAACCGGTGAGCAATGGCGCTGCCAGCAGGAGCGCGATGACGTGCTTTGCGGGTCCAAATTTCATTGGAGGCCTTCCGTTTTTCATCTCGTCATTGCCGGGCGCCTGTCCCCGACCTGACCGGGGATGACCCTGCAATCCATCGAAAAGATGGCAGCCTGCTTTGCAGCCGATGAATGCCCCGGTCAAGCCCGCGGCTGGCCGGTTTTATGTCTGCAGACGAGGCGCATGACGTTGATTCTTCTGTGTTCCAGGCGTTCGGCGACGTTTGGGACACGGGGAAGGATCAAGCCATCCGGCATCAGAATAGCGTATTGACCCGGCCATCCATCTCCGTAGGTTTCGATTTGCACCGTTTTGGTGCTTCTTTGATATTGGAGGTAACTGGATGTTTCGTATTGCTGCTTTTGTCCTCGCCATTCTTGCCGTCGGCTCGATTGCTGCCAGCTCCATCGCGCAAGCGCAGAAGGCGTCCGATCCGAAGAGCCAACCGGGCAGCGGCCAGTGCCGGCTGTCGAACGGCCAGCGCTGCTAAACGCCAATAAACGGACGGCCTGAATTGAAGCCGTACCGCTGAATACTCGCCTGACGCTCCACGGTCTGGAGCGTTTTTTGTTTTTAGTCGATGAACGTCACGGTATCGGCAACGCTCGCCCGCGAGGTGCGGTAGCTGTTCACCTTCTGGGCGTGGTCGGCGTAGCCGAACGAAATGCCGCAAACCACCTTGCGATCGTCGGGCAGCTTGAAGTGCCGCCGGATCAACCCGGAATGCCGCGCCAGCGCGGCCTGCGGAATGGTGCCGAGGCCGAGCGCCTGCGCCGCCAGCATGAAAATGCCGACATAGGCGCCGCAATCGACCGCGCCATAGATGCCGAGTGGCTCGTCGGTGTGGATAATCGCGACGTGCGGCGCACCGAAGAAATTGTAATTCTCCAGTGCCTGCTTCGCATACGCCATCTTGTCGCCGCGTGCGATGCCGAGCGTGTTGTAGAGCTGAAAACCGCTCTCGCGGCGGCGGTCGAGATAGACGCCGAGATATTCGCGCGGCGGCGTGAAATCATGGTCGTCCTTGGCGCCGGAGGCCGCCTCGGCATAGATCGCCTTGCGAAAACGCTCCTTGGCTTCACCACTCGCGATCAGCACCTGCCATGGCTGGCTGTTGCACCAGGATGCCGTGCGCTGCGCCACCTCGAGAATGTGCTCGATGGTCGTGCGCGGCACCTCCTGCGGCAGGAACGCGCGCACGGAATAGCGCTCGTTCAAGAGCTCCTCGAGCACGCCGATGCGATCTTCCGTCTCGTAACGCGCCTTTGCTGCCGCGTCCATGGTCAGCGCCCCTTGGTCAGGATCTTGTTGAACGGCACGTCCTTGTCGACGCGGATATCGCCGGGCAGGCCCAGCACGCGCTCGGCGATGATGTTGCGCAGGATTTCGTCGGTGCCGCCGGCGATACGCATCGAGGGTGACGAGAGCAGCATCTGCTGGAACTGGCCGCTCGCCTCTTGCTCGTCAGCGCCGGTCAGCGCGCCGGCTGTGCCCTGCAGATCCATCGCATAGGTGGCGATATCCTGCAGCATCGTGCCCGAGACCAGCTTGCCGATGGAGTTTTCGGGCCCCGGCCGCTCGCCCTTCGACAGCGAGGAGATGGCGCGGTAGCTGGTGTATTTCAGCCCGCTCGCCTTCACCGCCCAGCTCGCAAGCTTCGAGCGCGTCGCGGGATCGTCGATCGCGAGGCCGTCATCGGTCATCAGGCTCGAGCAGAACTCGAACATTTCGGGGAAACCAGTCGCAAGCCGCGAACCGATCGACATGCGCTCGTTCATCAGCGTGGTCAGCGACACGTTCCAGCCGTCGCCGACCGCGCCGAGACGCTGGTGATCGGGAATCACGACGTCGGTGAAGTAGACCTCGTTGAATTCCTGCATGCCGTTGGCCTGCTTGATCGGCCGCACCTCGACGCCCTTGCTCTTCATGTCGAGGAAGAACATCGTCAGGCCCTTGTGCTTGGGCACATTGGGATCGGTGCGCGTGATCAGAAGGCCGTAGTCGGAATAATGTGCGCCCGAGGTCCAGATCTTCTGGCCGTTGACGACCCAGTTGTCGCCCTTCTTTTCCGCGCGCGTGCGAAGCCCCGCCACGTCGGAGCCGCCGGCCGGCTCGGAGAACAGCTGGCACCAGATATGTTCGCCGGACGCGAGCTTCGGCAGATAGTGACGCTTGTGCTCCTCGCTGCCGAACGCCATCACCGTCGGGCCGCACATGCCTTCGCCGATCTGGAACGGCTGCGTCAGCTTGCCGTAGACGCCCTCTTCCTGCTGCCAGATCACCTTCTCGATCGGGGTCGCGCCGCGGCCGCCATACTCCTTCGGCCAGTGCAGGCAGGCCCAACCGCCTTCAGCCTTCTTCTTCTGCCAGGCCTTGCCGACGTCGACGATCTCTTCCTTCTCCAGCCGGATCCGGCCGAGCGAGGATTTTGACAGCTCCGCCTCGTATTGCTTCGGCGCATTGGCGTCGATCCATTTGCGAGCGGTAGCGCGGAATTCGGCTTCCTGCGGGGTATCGTCGAAGTTCATGGCGGCTTCCTTTTTGTTCTTCGTAGGGTGGGCTAAGCGAAGCGAGCCCACCATTTGAGTGTGACGCGGTGGGCAACGCTTGCGCGTTGCCCACCCTACGAATCTTTACGCCCGGCCCTTGGTCGGGATCTCGTTGAACGGCACGTCCTTATCGACCCTGATGTCACCGGGCAGGCCAAGTACGCGCTCGGCAATGATGTTGCGCATGATCTCGTCGGTGCCGCCCTCGACGCGGGTGCCCGGCGCACGCAGCAGCATCGCCTGGAATTTGCCGGCGACCTCGGCGTCTTCAGGCCCGCTCAGCACGCCGGCGGCGCCCTGCAGGTCGAGCGCGTACATCGCGACTTCCTGGACCATCGATCCCGCGACCAACTTGCCGATGGAGTTCTCCGGACCGGGACGCTCGCCTTTCGACAGCGCCGAGATCGCGCGCATGCTGGTGTATCGGAGGCCGCTGGCCTTCACCGCGTAGGTCGCTAGCTTCGAGCGAACGCTGCGGTCTTCGATCGCGGGTCCATCTTCCAGCATCAGGCTATTGCAGAAGTCGAACAGTTCCGGGAAGCCGGTCGACACGCCCGCGCCGATCGACATGCGCTCGTTCATCAGCGTGGTCAGCGACACGTTCCAGCCGTCATTGACGGCGCCCAGCCGCTGCGAGTCCGGGATCTTGACGTCGGTGAAGTAGACCTCGTTGAAATCGGATTGCCCGCTGGCCTGCTTGATCGGCCGCACCTCGACGCCCGGGCTCTTCATGTCCAGGAAGAACATGGTGAGGCCCTTGTGCTTGGCGACGTTCGGATCGGTACGAGTGAGCAGGATACCGTAGTCGGAGTAATGCGCGCCCGAGGTCCAGATCTTCTGGCCGTTGATGACCCAGTCGTCGCCGCTCTTCTCGGCGCGGGTGCGCAAGCCTGCGACGTCGGAACCCCCAGCGGGTTCGGAGAACAACTGACACCAGACCTTTTCGCCCGAGGCCAGCGGCGGCAGGTACTTCCGCTTCTGCTCCTCGCCCGCGAACGCCATCATGGTCGGCCCGCACATGCCGTGACCGATGATGAACATGCCGCTAAGTTTGCCGAACGGCCCCTCTTCCTGCTGCCAGATCACGCGCTCAATCGGCGATGAGCCGCGGCCGCCATATTCTTTTGGCCAATGCAGGCAGGCCCAGCCGGCATCGGCCTTCTTCTTCTGCCAGGCCTTTGCGACCTCGAGAATGTTGGCGCCCTTGAGCGCGGTTCGGCCGAGCGAGGATTTGCGAAGCTCTTCCTCGTACTGCTTCGGCGCGTTGGCTGATATCCATGCCTTGGCTTCAGCGCGGAACGCGGCTTCCTGCGGGGTATCGTCGAAGTTCATGTTTTCAATCCTCGGCGGCTTCGTAGGGATGGGTAGAGCGAAGCGAAACCCATCGTCCTCAGCCTGCGGTTTGATGGGTTTCGCTGCGCTCTACCCATCCTACGGTTCTCACAAACTTACGCCGCGTTCTTCTTGCGCATGCGGTCGATCAATTGATCTTCCCAGTACGACAGGCTGCCGAGCGTCAGCGCGGTCGTGTTGGCGCGGCGGTAGTACATGTGGCAGTCGAACTCCCAGGTGAAGCCCATGCCGCCATGAACCTGGATGTTATTCTTGGAGCAGTGCTGGAACGCCTGCGTCGCGCTGATCCGCGCAGCCGCAGCCGCTTCTGGCAATTCCGACGCATTGGTCGAGAGCGCCCAGGCACCGTAATAGCAATTCGAGCGCGCCAGCGTCGCCGAGACATACATGTCGGCGAGGATGTGCTTCACCGCCTGGAACGAGCCGATCGGCCGACCGAAGGCGATACGATCGAGCGCATAGTCGCGGCCCATTTCGAGCGCGCGATCGGAGCCACCGACCTGTTCGAACGCGAGCAGCACGGCCGCGCGGTCGAGCACCTGGGTCAAAATGCTCCAGCCGTCACCGGCTGCTCCCAGCGGCTCGGCCTTGGCGTTCTTGAAGGTGAGTTCGGCCTGGCCGCGTGTGGGATCGACATTGGTCAGCGACTTTACTTCCACGCCGCCGGCCTTCAGGTCGACCAGGAACAGCGAGATATCGGAATCGCGCCCCGTCGAGCCGGTGCGCGCGGCAACGACCGCGAAATCGGCGATCGCGCCATCCGGCACCGGCTTCTTCATGCCAGTGAGCGTACCGCCGGAGGCCTGCAGCTTGATCGCCTTCGGCGACGGATTGCCCTTGCCTTCGAACAGCGCCAGCGTGCCGATCGCCTCGCCGCTCGCGATCTTCGACAGCCACTTCTGCTTCTGCGCGTCGGAGCCTGCCAGCAGCAGCGCTTCGGCGGCGAGATAGACGGTGGAGGAGAACGGCACCGGCGCATTCGCGCGGCCCATTTCCTCCGCAATCACGCAAAGCTCGAGATGGCCGGCGCCCGCGCCGCCAAACGCTTCGGGGATTGCGACGCCGAGGAAACCCATCTCGGCGAGACCCTTCCACAGCGCCTTGTCATACGGCGCCTTGCCGTCGAGCACCTCGCGCACGGCCTTCGGCGGGCATTTTTCGGCGAGAAACTTCCTCGCCTCATCGCGCATCTGCTTTTGTTCGTCGGAGAAATCGAAGTTCATGGCGTGTTACTCGGGTTGATGGTGGCTCTGTAGGATGGGTGGAGCGAAGCGATACCCATCAATGGTTTGGTTGTGAGTGATGGGTTTCGCTGCGCTCTACCCATCCTACGGTCAGTTCAAAATGATCACGTCGTCTCCCGGCTTATCGGCATATAACTTCTCCACCAGCGCGGCGCGGCGCTCGAGGCCGGCGCGCTGGTTGATGTAGCCCTTGTCGGTAAGTTCGTTGCCGTCGATCGAGGGCGGCTCGGCCATCAGCATCGCGCGCGCGATCCGCATGCTGCTGCCGGTGGCGGATGCGTTGTGCGCTTCCAGTCCACGCTTCAGGCAGGCGATTACCTCGGGATGCTTGACCACATCTTCAAACGTCGCATCGGGATTGCCTGTTATCTGCCGGCAGGCGTGCAGATTTGGCCAGGCCAATAGCCCGATGAACTCCCGGTCCTGCCCGGCCACCAGCGCGTCGTGCACCACAGGCGTGGCGGCCGCGATCGCGTCGGTGCGCAGCGAGGCGACATGGACGAAGGTGCCGGTCGTGAGTTTAAAATCCTCGACCACGCGGCCGGCGAAGATGATGCCCTGCAGCGGATCGTTGTCATCGACGAATACGCCGGCATCGCCGATGCAGTAAAAACCATCCTCGTCGAACATCTTCTTCGTCAGATCGGGCTGGCCGAAATAGCCTGGCGTGACGTTGACGCCGCGCAGACGCAGCTCGTATTTCGAGCCGCACGGCACCAGCTTCAGTTCGACGCCGGGGAATGGCAGGCCGATCAGGCCGACGCGCTCGGTGTCCCAATAGGTGCCGGTCGAGGTCGGCGCGGTCTCGGTCGAGCCCCAGCCCGTATAGAACACGATGCGCTCGCCGGTGGTCTTCACCGCCAGCGCCTGCATGCGGTCGTAGAGATCATCCGGCAGCCGCGCGCCGCCATAGGCCATGATGCCTAGATTCTTGAAGAAGCTGCGGCACAGCGCATCGTCCTTCTCCATGGCGGCCGCCAGCGCCGCGTAACCGGCGGGCACGTTGGCATAATAGGTCGGCGACACTTCGCGCAAATTACGGATGGTCTCTTCGAGCTGGCCGGGCACCGGCCGGCCGTCATCGATATAGAGCGTACCGCCATCGACCAGGATCGGATGGAACGCGGCATTGCCGCCCATGGTGTGATTCCACGGCATCCAATCGAGCACGGTCGCAATTGGCCCGCTGGGATCGCGTGGGCGCACCTGCATCATCATCGCCGCATTGGCGCACATCATCTCCTGCGTGTTGATGACGGCCTTCGGCATCCCGGTCGAGCCCGATGTGAACAGCAGCTTGCCGACGGTATCAGGCGTAATTTTCGCAATCGAGTCCTCGACCGCTTTCGTCACCGGCGTTGCAGAGAGATCGGCAAAGGACACGCTCTTGATGCCCTCGCAGGGCCGCAGGACATGCACGACGGTGACGCCGGTGAGATCGAGCGCCTTCAGCGCCTTCTCGAAGGTCGGCCCGTCCTGCACCATCACGACCGCAGGCTTGATCAGGTCGAACAGATATTTGAGCTTGAGATGATCCTGGCTCATCAGCGAATAGGCTGGCGACACCGGCGCTGCCGGAGAGCGCGCCTGCATCGCGGCCTGCGTCATCAGCGCGTGCTCGATCGAATTGCCTGACAGGATGGCAACGGGACGGCCTTCGCCGAGGCCGAGATTGAGCAGGCCCTGCGTCAGCCCGTCGACGATGCGCTTGGCTTCGCCGTAAGAAACCTTTCGCCACTGCCGATCGGCGCCGCCGCGTTGCGCCAGCCAGATGCGCTCGAGCGCCTGCTTTGCCCATTTCGCGAGCGAGGCCGGAATATGCTTCGCGTAAGGCTGCAGCGGAATGCGGGACTTCAGAATGATGACGCCATCGGGACGACGCTCGACCGCGATGTCGCGCGCCAGCCATTCGATCTTGCGAAAGGCCGGCTTGGTCAACACTGCGGCAGCACTCCCACTCATATTGCGTCTCCCGGAATTCGGTCCTTTGCGGATCTTCAAGTTCTATCGCTTGATATAGACAGGCTTTCGCTTTTCGAGAAAGGCCCTGATGCCTTCGTTGAATTCTTCCGAGCGGCTGCACAGCACCTGATTGCGGTCTTCCATCGCGATCACGGCCTCGATCGATCCGGCATCGACGCTCATGTTGAGGCATTCCTTGGACAGCCTTAAGCCCACCGGCGAAGCCGTCATCATCGCATCGACGTAAGGTTCGACTGCCGCATCAAGCGCGCCTTCCTCGACGACTTCAGAGACGAGGCCGACCGCGAGCGCGCGCTCGGCGCCGATGAAGCGGCCGGTGAGGATCAGTTCGGACGCGACGGAGACGCCAACCAGTCGTGGCAGGAAATAGGAAGTGCCGATGTCGCAGCCGCCGAGGCCAAGCTTGATGAAGGCGCAGTTCATCCGCGCCGATTTGGCGGCGATGCGGATGTCAGCCGCGAGCGACAGCGCAAAGCCGCCACCGGCCGCCGCGCCCTGGATCAGCGCGATGATCGGCTGCGGGCAGCGCCGCATCAACATCACGATGTCGGCAATGCGACGCTGCGAATCCAGCGACTCCGTCACGCCGGGCGGCTCCTGCTGCCCGGCGCGGCGCTTCATCGCATGTTTGAGATCGAGGCCGGCACAGAAGGAAGCACCGGCGCCCTTCAACACGACAACGCGGGTGGAGCGGTTGCGCTGCAGGCTTTCGAAATAAGCGTTGAGTGCGTCGATCAGCGAAGGATCGAGCGCGTTGAGGCTATCCGGGCGATTGAGCGTGACCCGGTCGACGCCGTCATGATGTTCGATCAGCAGCGATTGCGTCACGCGGATCTCCCATCCATCGTCGTCCCGGCCAAGCGAAGCGCGAGCCGGGACCCATACGCCGTGTCGTATCGATGAGGCATGGTGGCAGAGACCTTCTGCAACAAGGAACCGCCGCGGAGTATGGGTCCCCGCTTTCGCGGGGACGACGATAGAGTGTGCCTACCTTGGCGCCATACGGATCGCGCCGTCGAGGCGGATGGTCTCGCCGTTGAGCATCGGGTTCTCGACGATGTGGACCGCGAGCGCGCCGTATTCGGCGGCATCGCCGAGGCGGGCCGGATGCGGCACCTGGGCGCCGAGGCTCTTGCGGGCCTCTTCGTTCAGGCCCATCAAGAGCGGCGTCAGGAACAGGCCGGGCGCGATGGTGTTGACGCGGATCTTCAGGCTGGCGAGGTCGCGCGCGGCCGGCAGCGTCAGGCCGACGACGCCGCCCTTCGATGCCGAATAGGCGATCTGGCCGATCTGGCCTTCATAGGCCGCGACGCTCGCGGTGTTGATGGCAACGCCGCGCTCCTCGCCGATCGGCGGCGCAGTCGCCAGCCGCTCGGCGAACAGGCGCAGCACGTTGAAAGTGCCGATCAGATTGACGTTGATGATGCGGACGAATTTTGCCAGCGGATAGACGCCGTCCTTGCCGACGGTGCGCTGCGATCCGCCGATGCCGGCGCAGTTCATCAAGACGCGCGCGATGCCATGCGCGGCTTCGGCCTTGGCAATCGCCGCCTTGATCGCCTCTTCATCGGTCACGTCGGCGTGGAGGGCGACGCCATTCACTTCGGCCGCGACCTTCTCGGCGTTTTCCTTGTTCTGGTCGATGACGCCGATTTTCGCGCCCTTGGCGGCCATGGCGCGGGCGGTAGCGGCACCGAGGCCAGAGCCACCGCCGGTGATGAGAACGGCTACGTCTTGCAACTGCATGGTAACAACCTTTCCTTGGGAGTTTCTTTTCTGGATTCCTAGACTACTGAAGCGTCGCGATCATCATCCGGCAGCCCCTGCCTCTTTCCCGTTCAACATGCCGCCGCAGATCAGCGCTTCCATATGCTTGATGTATTCGCGGCAGACCTCGTCGGTGACCGGGCCGACACCGGTCGCCCGCGACATCGCGTGGCGGCCGAAAAACAGGTGGTCGCAAGCGCCAACCAGGCTGGTGTAGAACATCACCGGATCGATGTTGCGGAACTCGCCGGCCTTGATGCCCTCCGCGAGCAGCCGCCGCTGGAATTCCAGGAGTGGCGCCACGAAAAACTTCGACACCTCGTCGGCCGCTTCCGTGCTGCTTTCGTGCAGCAGGTAGTGGATCAGCCGGTTCATATATGGGAACTGGTAATAGGCGCGGATGATGCCGCCGATATGCAGCTTGAGTTTTGCGGTCGGCGAAATCGGCTGGCTGATGAGATATTCGAGCTGCGACATCTCGGTCTCGGCGTCGCGCGCCAGCAGCGCCAGCAACAGCCCGTCCTTGTTGCCGAAATGGTATTTCACCAGGGCTGCGTTGACGCCCGACTTCTGCGCGATATCGGACAGCGACACCTCGATCGAGGCGCGCTCGATCATCAGCTCGCTCGCCGCGACAAGCAGCTTTTCGGCGGTGCTGTTTTTACCGCCCGGAAGCCTGGTCGGTACGCTGGTATTCAACGGTGTTCCCATTCCCTGCCTGCCGGAAATCCGGGCCGCACATAAGCGCATGCCGTGGCTGCACTCAAGAGTTAATTGATTGATTGACTAAATCCCGCAGTGCCCCTTAAATCCGGCCCATCTTTCAAAACACCCCATCAGAACAATCAGGGAGAAACAGACATGGCCGAGGCCTATATCGTCGCCACCGCGCGTACCGCGGGTGGCCGCAAGGGCGGACGTCTCGCAGGCTGGCACCCGGCCGATCTCGCCGCTTCCGTACTGAATTCGCTGGTCGATCGCTCAGGCGTCGATCCCGCCCAGATCGAAGACGTCATCATGGGCTGCGTGATGCAGGCCGGCGAACAGTCCAACAACATCGCCCGCAACGCGGTGATGGCTTCGAAACTTCCCGAGAGCGTGCCCGCGACCTCGGTCGACCGCCAGTGCGGCTCGTCGCAGCAGGCGCTGCATTTCGCCGCGCAGGCGGTGATGGCCGGCTCAATGGACATCGTGATCGCCGCCGGCGTGGAGTCGATGACGCGGGTGCCGATGGGTCTTGCTTCGCAGCTCCCGGCCAAGAACGGCTTTGGCCACTACAAGAGCCCGGGCCTCGAGGCGAAATATCCGAACATCGTGTTCAGCCAGTTCACCGGCGCGGAGATGATGGCGGAAAAGTATGGGCTCTCCAAGGACCAGCTCGACACTTATTCCTATGAGAGCCACCAGCGTGCGATTGCCGCGACGCAAGCCGGCAAGTTCAAGGACGAGATCGTTTCGCTGCAGATCACCCGCGCCGACAACTCGACCGATACCCACCATATCGACGAAGGCATCCGCTTCGACGCCAGCCTCGACGGCATCAAGGGCGTCAAGCTGATCGTCGAGAACGGCAAGCATACGGCCGCCAGCGCCAGCCAGATCTGCGACGGCGCTTCCGGCGTCATGGTGGTCAACGAACGCGGCCTCAAGTCGCTCGGCGTAAAGCCTTTGGCGCGCATCCATCACATGACCATGATGGGCGGCGATCCCGTGATCATGCTGGATGCCCCGCTGCACGCCACCAAGCGGGCGCTGGAGAAGGCCGGCATGTCGATCAACGACATCGACCTGTTCGAGGTCAACGAGGCCTTCGCCGCAGTGCCGGTGGCGTGGCTGAAGACGACAGGCGCCGATCCGGCAAGGCTCAACGTCAATGGCGGCGCGATCGCGCTCGGCCATCCGCTCGGCGGCTCCGGCACCAAGCTGATGACCACGCTGGTCAATGCACTCAAGCAGAACAACAGGCGTTACGGCCTGCAGACCATGTGCGAAGGCGGCGGCATGGCGAATGTGACGATCGTCGAACGGCTTTAAGGACAAGAAAAGCGGTTGGCGACTGGCGAGCAGGGAGTGCGCTTCCTGCTCGCCATTTTCATATTGAGGAAACCCCATGACCCACCCTTCCGTCCACGCCCGCACCTACCCGAATAAGATCGCCTATCAGATGGCGGGGACCGGCAAAGCGATCACCTATCGCGAGCTCGACGAGCTCTCGAACCAGGGCGCGCACCTGTTTCGTTCGCTTGGGCTGAAGGCCGGCGACCACATCGCGCTGTTGATGGAAAACCGCCTCGCCTTCATGGAAATCTGCTGGGCGGCGCAACGCGCAGGTCTCTATTACACCGCGATCAGCCGCTATCTGACGCAGGACGAGATCGCCTACATCGTGAAAGACTGCGGCGCAAAAGTCTTCATCACCACACCGAAATGCGCCGACCAGGTCAGGCGCCTCGTCGGCCAGGTAGACGGGCCGCTGCTCTACATGATGGATGAGCCCGAGCCGGGCTTCCGTTCCTTCGACAAGGAAGCCGCCGCGCAGCCGGCCATGCCGATATCGGATGAAGTGGCGGGCTACGACATGCTGTATTCGTCAGGCACCACCGGGCGGCCCAAGGGCATCAAGAAGGAGTTCGAAGGCAAGGCGATCGATGTGCCGAACCCGCTCCTGAAAATTCTCTGCGCCGACATGTGCGGCATGTCGTCCGACAGCATCTATCTGTCGCCGGCGCCGCTCTATCACGCGGCGCCCCTGCGCTTCAACATGATGGCGATCACGCTCGGCGGCACCTCCATCATCATGGAGCATTTCGATGCCGAGGAATTTCTGAAGCTGGTCGAGAAGTACAGGGTTACGCAGTCGCAGCTGGTGCCGACCATGTTCGTGCGCATGCTGAAGCTGCCGGACGATGTGCGCACGCACTACAACGTCTCCTCGCTGAAAGGCGCCATCCACGCCGCCGCCCCCTGCCCGGTCGACGTGAAGGCAAAAATGATCGATTGGTGGGGACCGATCCTGATCGAGTATTACGCCGGCTCCGAAGGCAACGGTGTCACCGTCTCGACCTCGCAGCAATGGCTGACGCATCGCGGCACCGTCGGCCGCGCCGTGGTCGGCAAGGTGAAGATTTTGGACGAGAACGACGAGGAGCGTCCCGTGGGCGAAATCGGCACGGTCTATTTCGCCGATGCGCCTGCCTTCGCCTACCACAACGATCCGGAGAAGACGAAGAAGGCCTACAATCAAAAAGGCTGGTCGACGCTCGGCGACGTCGGCTATCTCGACGCGGAAGGTTTCCTCTACCTCACCGACCGCAAGAGCTACATGATCATCTCGGGCGGCGTGAACATCTATCCGCAGGAAACCGAGGACGTGCTGATCACCCATCCCGCCGTCTCCGATGTCGCCGTGTTCGGCGTGCCGAACGAGGAAATGGGCGAGGAGGTCAAGGCCGTGGTGCAGCCGCACGACATGTCCAAGGCCGGGAAAGAACTCGAGGCCGAACTGATCGTGTTCTGCCGCAAGCATTTGTCACCGATCAAATGCCCGAAGAGCATCGACTTCGAGGCGGAGTTGCCGCGGACGCCGACCGGTAAGCTGGTGAAGCGGCATCTACGGGACAAATACTGGCCGAAGCCGGCGGCGAAGGCGTGAATCGAAGGGTGGGCAAAGGCGCAAAGCGCCGTGCCCACCATCTACTTGCTTGCACGTGATGGTGGGCACGCTGCGCTTTGCCCACCCTACGAGGCTGTGAATCTTTTTATGGCGGGGCGCAAGGCGGCCGTGATTCTCTGCGATGGTCGAATCGCAGGAGGGGATGATGGTTGGCAGCGGGCTATTTGGAGAACTGCCGGAACAGGCGGAGCCGGGAACTGATGCACCGGAACGCGGAGCGCCGCGACTGCGCGAGCCGAGGCGCGACCAGATCGAACTTCGGGCTGTGGATATCGAGAGCCTGATCGGGCAAGATCATCCGGCACGGGTGATCTGGGCCTATGTTGAAGGGCTCGACCTGAGTGAGCTTGAGGATCGGGTCAAAGCGCGGGAGAACAGGCCCGGCCATCCGGCGCCATCGCCACGGCTTCTGCTGGCGCTTTGGCTATACGCCACGAGCGACGGCGTCGGAAGCGCGCGGGCGTTGGACCGGCTCTGCGACAGCCATGACGTCTATCGCTGGCTCTGTGGCGGGGTGGCGCTGAACTATCACACGCTGTCGGACTTCCGGGTCGGTTGTGCCGATCTGCTCGACCGCTTGCTGAGCGAACATCTGGCGGCGCTGAGCAAGGCGGGGCTGATTGATCTGGAGAAGTTGGCTCAGGACGGAGTGCGGATACGGGCGAATGCGGGAGCCGGATCGTTCCGGCGGGAGGCGACGCTGGATCGGCAGATGGCGCAGGCCCAGGCCGTGGTGGAGGAGCTCAAGCGCGAGGTCGATGCGGATCCGGAAGCCAGCAATCGGCGCATCCGAGCCGCCAGAGAGCGCGCAGCGCGCGAACGCAGCGAGCGGGTGCAAGCTGCGCAAACGGCGCTGGCCGAGATCAAGCGCAAGCGAAAGCAGCTCGACGAAAAGGGCGGCAATGGCAAGAAGCCGAAGGAGCCTTGGGCCTCCACCACGGACCCGCAGGCGCGGGTGATGAAGATGGCGGATGCCGGCTTCCGCCCGGCCTACAACGTGCAGGTGGCCAGTGCGGCGGGCGAACTGATCGTGGTCACGGTCGAGGTCGACAATAATGGATCAGATCGTGGCCTGATGCGGCCGATGCTGGAACAAACGCACGCACTGCTGAAGCGCTTTCCCCGACGCTACCTCGTCGATGGCGGGTTTTGCAGCGCTGAGGACATCGAATGGGCGCATGGCAAAGGCATCGAGGTTTACTGTCCACCGACCAAATCCAAAAGCGGCGTCGATCCCGCTTTACCTCGGCGCGGCGACGGTCCTGGGGTGCTGGCTTGGCGCGCCCGCATGGCCAGCGATGCCGGCAAGGCGCAGTACCGGGCTCGCTCGATCTGCGAATGCATCCATGCCCGCTGGCGCAATTGGGATCTCAGGCAATTGACCGTGCGCGGCATCGACAAGGTCCGCGCCGTCGTGCTCTGGTACGCGCTCACCAACAACATCCTGCAGGGACACCGCCTCGCCAAAACGTAGCCACAGCGGCGGCACCGCAAATCCCGCCTCGACATTACCGTCGAGGCTAGTCATCCGTTGTCTCGGCTACGATTACCCGCAAAACCCAAATGGTTCACAGGCTCTACGGAATGAAGCGGATGATATTCCGTCATGCCCGGGCTTGTCCCGGGCATCCACGTCCTTACAGTCGCGCTGAACAAGACGTGGATGGCCGGGGTATTGCGGTGAAGACGCGCTTCGCGCTTTTGCCCGGCCATGACGAGGACACATCATGACAATCCTCCCCGAGATCCCGCTCCCCGCCTCCATCCGCTCGCGATACATCGACAACATCAACGGCCTGCGCATGCACGTGCTGGAAGCCGGTTTCGAGACGCGTGGCCGGCCCTGCGTGCTGCTGCTGCACGGTTTTCCCGAACTCGCCTTCTCCTGGCGCAAGGTGATGCCGGTTCTCGCCGAAGCCGGCTATCACGTGATCGCGCCGGACCAGCGCGGCTATGGCCGCACCACCGGATGGGACCCGGATTACGACGGTGATCTCGCCTCGTTCCGGCTCACCAATCTGGTGCGCGACGCGCTCGGGCTGGTGTCGGCGTTCGGCTATCGCAGCGTCGACGCCGTCATCGGACACGATTTTGGCAGTTCGGTCGCGGCCTGGTGCGCGCTGATCCGGCCCGACGTGTTTCGCTCGGTTGTCATGATGAGCGCGCCGTTCAGCGGCCCGCCGGCGCTACCCTTCAACACCGTGGACGGTCCGGCCAAATCCGCAACGGAAGACCCCATTCATCGCGACCTGGCGGCGCTGCCGCGCCCGCGAAAACATTACCAGTGGTACTATTCGACACGCGAGGCGGACGACGACATGCACCACGCGCCGCAGGGCGTGCATGATTTCCTGCGTGCCTACTACCATCACAAGAGCGCGGACTGGAAAGCCAACAGGCCCCACCCGCTCAAATCATGGACCGCGGAAGAAATCGCAAAACTACCGACTTACTACGTGATGGACCTCGCCAAGGACATGGCCGCCACCGTGGCGGAAGTAATGCCGTCGGCCGCCGAAATCGCTGCCAACAAATGGCTGCCGGACAGCGATCTCGCCTTCTACAGCGCCGAGTATGAACGCAACGGATTCCAGGGCGGCCTGCAATGGTATCGCTGCGGCACCTCGGGCGTGTTCACGCCGGAATTGCAGACGTGGTCGGGCCGCACCATCGATGTGCGCTCTGCCTTCATCTCGGGCAAGCAGGACTGGGGCACCTATCAGCGCCCCGGCGTGTACGAGGCCATGCAGAAGGCCTGCACTCGGATGATCGGCTGCCATCTCGTCGATGGCGCGGGCCACTGGGTGCAGCAGGAGCAGGCTAACCAGGTGAGCTGGTTGCTGGCGCAATTCCTGCGAGGGGCGAAGGCGAGCGTGTAGAACGAAGGCGAACCAGGCCACGCCCGACAATTGACCGCGGCGACAGCTAATATTAGAATGATTCTAAATTAAGAAAAGGCGCTGTCCCGTGAAGAATTTCGCCGATCTGACCGAGCGCGAGGTGCTGGCTGTAGCGATCTCTTCCGAGGAGGAAGACAGCCGCATCTACATGACCTTCGCGGAAGACCTCGCGGAACGCTATCCCGACTCGGCCAAGGTGTTCGAGGAGATGGCCGAGGAGGAGCGCGGCCATCGCCACCGGCTGCTGGAAATGTACGAGCAGCGGTTCGGCACGCATCTGCCGCCGATCCGCCGCGAGGACGTCAAGGGATTTTTGCGAAGGCGCCCGATCTGGCTGACCAAGAACCTGTCGCTCGACACCATCCGCAAGGAAGTCGAGACGATGGAGCTCCAGGCCGAGCAATTCTACATCAAGGCCGCCGAGCGGGCCGAGGACGTCGGCGTGCGACGCTTGCTCGGCGATCTCGCCGAGGAAGAAAAGGGCCACGAAAAACTCGCGGTGAAGCTGACCGGCGAGATCCTCAGCCCCTATGTGCGCGCCGAGGAAGACAAGACGCGCCGGCGCATGTTCGTGCTGCAATATGTGCAGCCGGGGTTAGCCGGACTGATGGACGGCTCGGTCTCGACGCTGGCGCCGCTGTTTGCGGCGGCGTTTGCCACGCATCAGAACTGGCAGACGTTTCTGGTGGGACTAGCCGCCTCGATCGGCGCCGGCATCAGCATGGGCTTTGCCGAAGCATTGTCCGACGATGGCTCGCTGACCGGGCGCGGGTCGCCCTGGCTGCGCGGCATCACCTGCGGATTGATGACGACGCTCGGCGGTCTCGGCCACACCATTCCCTATCTGGTGCCGGATACCTGGCCGAACGCGTTCTGGATCGCGACAGGGATCGCCGGCATCGTGGTGTTTTTCGAACTATGGGCGATCGCCTTCATCCGCGCGCGCTACATGGACACGCCATTCCTGCAGGCGGCGTTCCAGATCGTGCTCGGCGGCAGCATCGTGCTCGCGGTCGGGATACTGATCGGCGGGGCTTAGGCCGCGTCTCCGTTCGCGGTTGCGGCGTCTCCCGAGATCCGGCCGAACATCCGAAAATCATGGAACGCACCTTTGAACCATGCCTTTTGCCGCAACGTGCCTTCATACTGAAAGCCTGACTTTTCCAGCACGCGGTCGGACGCGGCATTACCGGGCATCGTCCAGGCATCGATGCGATTGAGCCTGAAGGTCTCATGCCCGCACGCGACCACGGCCCGCACCGCTTCCGTCATCAGGCCCTTGCCCCAATAATCCGGATGCAATTCGTAGCCGATTTGGCCGCACCGCCATTTCTTCTCGAAACTGTTGAAACGGATCGCACCGGCCAGCGCCTTTGAGCCGCTGATCTCGATGATCCAGGCGCAACCCTTGCCGGAGCCGTGGGCCTTGGACATCCAGCGCAAGGAACGTTCGACCTGCGTCGTGGACGGCGCATCGGGCCAATTGGAAAACCGCGTTACGTCGGGAACCGACAATAGCGCCCGAAACGCGGGGACGTCCTTTGGCGTCGCGGCCCGCAACGTCAGCCGCCGGGTGGACAACACGGGAAATTTCCGGCTCGCGGTCGGTGGCATGGTTTCCTCTTGTTGATCTGCTTCGCAGACGTTTAGGACGATTGGTGTCAACTGCCGTTGAGGCCGCCGATCTCGGAGAACAACATGTCCTTCCTGTCGCGCTTCATGACGTTGAACTGCAGGTAGCCCATCGAGAACTGCTCAGCCAACCTGATCTCGGGCGCACCGGCCGCCGCCGTTGGATCGCCAATTGCGACGGCAATCACTGCGCCAGCGATCCACGCCGATCTCATCGGAGCCTCCCGCGCTGTTTTCATTTTTGTTGGGCGAAGATTAGCGAGCAACCGGGCCTTCGCCAAGCGGCTAGCAACATGGCGTGCTCGCCGCTGTACAGCCATTGCTCTTGCCGCGCGTGCCCAAACTGAGCATCATCCGCGCCGCATCGAATGACAGAGCGGGAGTACGCCTTGGCCAAATCGCAATGGAGCTTCAAGACGGCCGTCGAATTGTCGGCCGCGCTGGCGGCAAAGCAGGTCTCGGCGGGCGAACTGGCCGAGGACGCAATCGGCCGCATCGAGCGGCACGATACGAAGATCAATGCAATCTGTGTTCGCGATTTCGAGCGCGGCCTTGCCGCCGCCCGCGTCGCCGACGCCGAACTCGCGCGCGGTGTGAAGAAGCCGCTGCTCGGCCTCCCGATGACGGTAAAGGAATCCTTCAATATCGCGGGACTGCCGACGACCTGGGGCATTCCGGCGCAGAAGGATTTCAGGCCTACGGAAGATGCGCTGCCGATCTCGCGCGTCAAGAACGCCGGCGGCGTGATCCTCGGCAAGAACAACGTGCCGCTCGGGCTCGCCGACTGGCAGAGCTATAACGAGATCTACGGCACCACCAACAACCCCTTTGATCTCGGCCGCACGCCGGGCGGCTCCTCCGGCGGAGCGTCGGCGGCGCTCGCGGCGGGGTATGGCCCGCTGTCGCTCGGCTCCGACATCGGTGGCTCCTTGCGCGTGCCGGCGTTTCATTGCGGCATCTACGCGCACAAGCCGACCTTCGACCTCGTCGCCATGCGCGGCCACACGCCGCCGCCCCTGCCGCCGCTGCCGTCCACGCGCGATCTCAGCGTGATTGGACCGATGGCGCGCTGCGCGGCCGACCTTTCGCTGCTGCTGGACGTGATCGCGGGGCCTGATCCGCTCGAAGCCGGCAAGGCCTATAGCCTCGCGTTGCCGCCGCCGCGCCACACGGAGCTGAAGAATTTTCGCCTGCTCCTGATCGACACCGATCCGGTCATGCCGACCGACAGTGTGGTGCGTGGCACGCTGGAAACACTTGCCGCAAATCTCGCCAACGCTGGCGTCGAGATCGACCGCACCAGTCCGCTCCTGCCTGATTTCGCCGCATCAAGCCGGCTCTACATGCGGATGCTGATGTCGTTCCTTGCCGCGTCCTTTGCACCCGAAACTTATGCCGGCGCACAGGCCGCCGCAGCCGCGCTGCCGGCCGAGGACAACAGCCTCGCCGCCGAACGCCTGCGCGGGATCGCGCTCGGCCACCGCGACTGGCTGATGGCCGATGGCGGACGCTCCCGCCTGCGCACGCAATGGCGCGAACTGTTCAAGACCTATGACGCCGTGATCTGCCCGATCATGCCGACGCCGGCCTATCCGCACGACCATTCCGACGACCAGGAAAAGCGCCGCATCAGGATCGACGGCAAGGATTACGTCTATCCCGATCAGCTCTCCTGGCCCGGCATCGCCACCCTGCCCGGCCTGCCTTCGACCGCGATCCCGACCGGCTTTTCGCCGGATGGACTGCCGGTCGGCGTGCAGATCGTCGGCCCTTGGCTGGAAGACCGCACCCCCCTGAGGTTGGCGGAACTGATCGAGCGCGAATTCGGCGGCTTCAAGCCGCCGCCGATGTTTGATGATTGAGAGGCGAAAACTTACCCGCAACGTCATTGCGTGCGACGCGAAGCGATCCATAATCTCATGAGGAATAAAGCGGATTGCTTCGCAATCCCGCGCCACACAAGGCGGGAAAGCAGGGATGGAAGGGAACACCATGAGCAGGGATATCGAAGAGCTGACCGCGCTGAACCGCGATTATGTCGCCTCGGTGCAAAACTCCGACGTCAAGCGTTTCGACGAGATTCTTGCGCCCGATTTCTACTGCTCCAATCCCGACAAGTCGCTGGTCGATCGCGCGGCGTTTCTGAAACAAACGGCGGTGCCGGTGACCATCAAGAATCTGACCGCACACGATGTGAAGATTCGCGTATTGGGCGACTTCGCCATCATCCACGCCGCTACGAGCTATACCACGCCCGATGGCCAGCAGGCGCATGGGCGCTACACCGATTGCTGGGCGAAGCAGAATGGCAAGTGGCTCGCGGTCTCTGCGCATGTGTCGCGGTGAAACGGCCCGTCATTCCGGGGCAGCCCGGCAGGGCTGAACCCGGAATCTCGTGCCGCATACCACCTCGAGATTCAGGGTTCGATGCTTCGCATCGCCCCGGAATGACAGCAGCTAGCTATCAAACATGATCACGCTGCGCAGCGTCTTGCCGGCTTTCATGCTGGCAAAGCCCTCGTTGATCTCTGAGAGTTTCAGCTTGGCTGAGATCCAGTCTTCCAGATGCAGCTTGCCGCGCATGTAGAATTCGACCAGGCGGGGCATGTCGACGCGGAAGTGGTTGGAGCCCATCGACGACCCCTGGATCCGGCGCTCCCTGAGGAAGTCAAAGCCGTGCAGCTCGATCTTCTGGCCGAACGGGATCATGCCGACGATAGTCGCGGTGCCGCCGGCCGCCAGCATGGCAAAGGACTGCTCCGCAGTTTCCTTGCGGCCCAACACCTCGAAGGAGTGATGCACGCCGCCGCCCGTAAGCTCGCGCACCTGCTGCACCACGTCGCCGCGGGAGGGATCGACGATATCAGTAGCGCCGAGCTTGGTGGCAAGCTGCAGCTTGGCCGGATTGGTGTCGATCGCGATGATGCGGCCGGCGCCCGCGATCGCGGCCCCGTTAATCGCCGCCATGCCGACGCCGCCGCAGCCGATCACCGCGACCGTCTCGCCGGCCTGAACCTTGGCCGTATTCACCACCGCGCCGTAGCCGGTGATGACGCCGCAGCCGATCAGCGCCGCCAGCTCCAGCGGCATGTCCTTGCGGATTTTCACGATGGCGTTTTCGTGCACCAGCATCTGCTCGGCGAAGGACGAGAGGTTGAGGAACTGATGGAGCTTCTCCTCACGCGCCCAGGAAAGCCGGTTGGACTGACCGGGCAGCATCTTCACGGTCGTGTCGGTGCACAGCACCGTGCGGCCGGTGGTGCAGTTGTCGCAGGTGCCGCAGAACACGGACAGGCAGGTCACGACGTGATCGCCGGGTTTTACATAGGTGACATCGGAGCCGACCTTCTCGACCACGCCAGCCGACTCATGGCCAAGCACCGCGGGCAGCGGATGCGGGTAGAGCCCTTCCATGAAATGCAGGTCGGAATGACAGAGGCCGGCGACGCGGGTGCGGATCAGGACTTCGCGCGGGCCGGGATTCGGCACGCTGACATCCTCGATCACCAGCGGCTTGTTGACTTCATGCAGGACGGCGGCCTTCATCGGGTTACTCCCTCAATTTCTGTTATTTTTGAACCAGAATTGTAGCCAGCCTACGCCGCAACGAGCAATTCGCCAACCTCGGCCATGCCGACGTTCCGCTCGCCGAGCAAATGATCGGTGATGGCGCGCTGGGTCGCATTTTCCGCAAGCCGGAACGGGTCGCCCGCCGCGACGCGATGGTCGACCACCATCCGCGACAGCAACAGCCGCCGGACGTCGCCGCGCATTTCGTGGATGCGCCCGCCCTCCCAGGCCAGCGCGACCGCGCTCGCGACATGATAGAGCAGGCTGGTGGCGCGCCGCGCATCGCCCTCATTGTCGCTCCGGCTGGCCACTTCGCGCGCGAATCCGACGGCGCGATCGGACAGTTCCCGCAAGCGATCGCGCCAGGCTTGCGGCACATCGACGCTGTCGTCGAGGCGCGCATGCAGGTCGGCGGCGAGCGCCGCATCGGCGCCATGGCGGCCGACCGCGCGCGTGAGCGTATCGATCGCGACGATATTGCCGGTGCCTTCCCAGATCGAGCCAAGATGGGCGTCGCGCAGCAGCCGCGCAGTCGCGAATTCCTCGATGTAACCAATGCCGCCACGCATCTCCAACGCGTCGCCGCAGACCTTGCGCGCATCGCGCGTTGCGCGGAATTTCAAGGTCGGCGTCAGGATCCGCAGCAACGCCGCCGCATCCTGGCTGCCGGCTTCCGCACGATCGAGCGCGTCTGCCGTGAGAAAACTCATCGACAGCGCCTGCTCGGTCGGCAGCATGATCTTCATCAGTTGCCGCCGCGCCAGGGGCAGGTCGATGATGCGGCTGCCGAACACCACGCGGTTTCGTGCCACCGTCATCGCATCATGGTGCGCACGCCGCATCAGCGCGGTCGACTTGACGCCGTTGGAGAGCCGCGACGAGTTGACCATCTCGGCCATCTGCACGAAGCCGCGATCGAGCTTGCCGACCGCATAAGCGATCGCACCCTCGAACTTGATTTCGCCCGACGCCATCGAACGGGTGCCGAGCTTGTCCTTCAGCCGGACGATCCGGTAGTGATTTTGCGAGCCGTCGTCGAGATACCGCGGCATCAGGAACAGCCCGACGCCGCGCGTGCCCGGCCCCGCCCCTTCCGGGCGCGCCAGCAGCATCACCACCTTGGCGTCGGCATTGGAGCAGAACCACTTTTCACCATAGAGCCGCCAGTGATCGCCTTCCTGCACGGCTCGCGTCGTCAGCGTGCCGACGTCGGAACCGCCCTCCTTCTCGGTCATGAACTGGCCGCCCTGCGTCAGCTTGCTCATGTCGGTCTGGGTCAGGCCGTCGAGATATTTCGCCTTCAGCGCCTCGCTGCCGAAATTGTTGAGCAGTTTGGCGCAGCCGTCGGTGACGTTGATCGGACAGCCCATGCCGAACTCGGTCTGATTGAACAGAAAGGTAAAGGCGTGCTTGGCGACAACAGGGTATTTGTCCGGCCAGCCCATGATGCCCTTGCGGATCGACAGCGCGTGAATGCCGAACTCGCCGAACGCGGCTTTCTCCAGTTCGCGATAGGCCGGATGATATTCGATGTACTGCGTATCGCGCCCGAACTTGTCGCGCTGATGCAGCACCGGCGTGTGGCGATCGGCGAGCCGCGCGCATTCGTCCAGATAGCCTCCGGCCATTTCGCCGAGGCGATCGAGATGCGGCTCGATATGGCGGAACAGCGCATCGGGCAGATGCAGCCGCAGCAGATCGGTCAGCGCCGGATCGGCCCGGTAGAAATTCATCCCCGTCGTATCAGGCGCGAGCAATCCCGGCTGATTGGCTGACGCTGATGCACGGTCCTGCATGAGTGGATGCATTTTTAGCCCTTGTCCGTTCCGCCCTATATTGATCATCTACCGATAACGCAGGCGGTCGCGCCGTCAACAAGCATAATTGGAGGGCCACCCCATAGTGGACGGATATCGCAGCATCGGCGTCGAGATATTTCCGCTACAAGGGCATTCCGCTCCAATGGGTTTTGCGAAACGCGACCAACAGGTGCGGTCTCGAGCCTATTCCGCCCCCATGGGTTGCCCTGCCGGATTGCGCACCTAGATACCAAGTCCCGGTCTTCTCTGGAGAGCGCTCATGGACATTCCAAAATACAAGATTGCCTTGATCGTCGGCGCGGGTGAAGGATTGAGCGCATCGCTGGCACGGCTGTTCGCGCGCGAAGGCATCAAGGTTGCGCTCGCCGCGCGCAAGATCGAAAAGCTCGGCGCGCTCTGCGCCGAGACCGGCGCCCGCGCCTTTGCCTGCAATGCCACCGAGGCCGAAGAGGTCGAGCGTCTCTTTGGCCTGGTCCAGCGCGAGATCGGCACGCCTGACCTCGTCGTCTACAACGCCAGCGGACGGGCGCGCGGCGCTTTCACCGACCTGGTGCCGGCAGATGTCGCGCAGGCGATTGCCGTTTCGGGTTTCGGCGGCTTCCTGGTGGCGCAGCAGGCGGCGCTCCGTATGCTGCCGAACAAGCACGGCGCGATCCTGTTCACCGGCGCCTCCGCCAGCGTCAAGGGCTATCCGCAATCGGCGCCATTCGCGATGGGCAAGTTCGCGCTGCGCGGGCTCGCCCAGAGCATGGCGCGCGAATTGTCGCCGCAGGGTATTCACGTTGCGCATTTCGTCATCGACGGCGGCATCCGCAGCGCCGCGCGCGCCGAACCTGCCGACAGGCCGGACTCGATGCTCGATCCCGACGCGATTGCGTTGAGCTACTGGAACGTCCTGCAGCAGCCGCGCAGCGCATGGACCTGGGAGGTCGAACTGCGGCCGTGGGTGGAGAAGTTTTGATGAACGTAGATTCCATGGGGCGGTGAGCGTGGCCTTTCCGGTAGGTTTGGGTTTCCACACTCGAACCATCGGAGAGTCAGATGCAAGCATCGACCGTAGCCACGCCCACCACCGGCCATTGTGGCACAATTTTCGTTGCGATCGAACTGAGCCAGAAGAGCTGGCTGGTGACGCTGCACAGCCCTGACAAAGGCAAGATGTCCCGCCATAGGCTGGAGGGGGGCGATCATGCCGAGCTGTTGGCGTTGGTCGGTCGGGAGCGCGACCGGGCGGCTCGGGCGCTGGGAGCCATTCCGGCGGTGGTGAGCTGCTACGAAGCGGGCTACGATGGGTTCTGGCTGCACCGGCTTCTGATGGCGGCCGGGATCATGAACTACGTGTTTGACCCTGCGAGCATTGCGGTTGATCAACGGGTGAAGACCGACCGGATCGATGGCGAGAAGATGCTGCGGACGCTGATGGCGTATCTGCGCGGTGAGCCGCGGGTGGTACGGATCGTTCAGGTACCAGCGCCGGAGCAAGAGGACGCCCGCCGCGCCAGCCGCGAACGCGGCCGGCTGATCAAGGAACAGACCGCTCACACCAGCCGGATCAAGGCGCTGCTGCGGCTGTTGGGCATGGCGGTCGGGAACCCGCGCCGGCGCGACTGGCTGAACTGGCTGGCGGCGCAGCGGGATTGGCAGGGCCAGGCGGTGCCACGGCAGATGCTGGCGGAGATCAAGTACGAGCACGCGCGGCTGATGCTGGTACGCGAACAGCTCGAGGCGCTCGCACAGGCGTCGGCTCAAGCGGATCCGGCACCTGCGGCGGTTCAGATGGCAGAGCGCAGCGAACTATTGCTCCGGCTCAAATGCCTCGGCCCGGCGTTCGCGACGACGCTGGCCAGCGAGGTGTTCTACAAGGATTTCCGCAACCGGCGTGAGGTCGCGAGCTATTTCGGGCTGACGCCCAGCCCATGGCAGAGCGGCGGAATCGACCGCGACCAGGGCATCAGCAAGGCAGGCAATCCGCGCGCCCGCTGCGCCGCGATCGAACTTTCCTGGCTGTGGCTGCGGCATCAGCCGGAGAGTGCGCTCACCCGATGGTTCCGCAGCCGCACCCACAACAATGCCAGCAAGCGCAACAAGCGCATCGCCATCGTGGCGCTGGCGCGCAAGCTGATGGTGGCGCTCTGGCGCTACCTCACAACCGGCCTGGTCCCCGAAGGAGCCCTGCTCAAGGCCGCGAAGCCGTAAACGTTTTCAAGCAACAACGCGTCAGCGTCGCGGCATCGGCCGCGGTCAGCGCGGAATGGATGATGACCGTGCCACCCTTGGGCCAAGTCAACAGGCCGCTTCGTAGATGG
Source organism: Bradyrhizobium sp. 170 (assembly GCF_023101085.1). Lineage (NCBI taxonomy): Bacteria > Pseudomonadati > Pseudomonadota > Alphaproteobacteria > Hyphomicrobiales > Nitrobacteraceae > Bradyrhizobium > Bradyrhizobium sp. 170. The sequence goes on from NZ_CP064703.1 coordinate 8,459,667, forward strand.
GTCTCATCCCCGTGGCTTCCTCGCCGCAAGCATGCGGAATGTGGGTACCGGGCTGTAACCGCCCGACCGGATATGAGGTGATGCAGTGAGCTGCTGCATAAATCGCCGGAAGCCAGTTCCTGAGCGCACCGACCGCGGCGGCACGCTGCGCTACGCATGGCTCCGCGCGCCGCCGCTCCACCGAATGCAAAAAATTACATCCAAGCCTCGGTTGGGATGCTTGACTCAAAAGGCCCCATATGAGGGTGGGCAAAGGCGCACTTGCGCCGTGCCCACCATCTATCGCCGGGCGCGACTTCGAGTGGTGGGCACGCTTCGCTTTGCCCACCCTCCGGACTGCAATGACGAAACAACAACAACTGGGGGAACCATGACCACCGAAACCAAAATCGACACCGGCACCGACGAACTGCTCTGCGTGATCCGCGACCGCGTCGCCATCATCACGCTGAACCGCCCCGAGGCGCGCAATGCGATGTCGGACACGCTGACGCCGGCCCTGCGCGCGATGATCAAGACCTGTGGCGAGAATCCCGATGTCGGCGTGTTGCTGCTCACCGGCGCAGGCACAGCCTTCTGCGCCGGCGGCAACGTCAAGGGCATGGGCGCGCACCGCGACAAGAAGAAGCTCGAAATGTCCTATGAGGAGAAGGTCGCCGACCTGCAGGAGCGGCAGCGTCTCCTGACCGGCGCGCTGGCCTCGGTGCGCAAGCCGACGATTGCGGCGCTACCCGGCCCCGCGGTCGGAGCGGGCCTTGCGATCGCGTTGGCGTGCGACATTCGCATCGCGGCGCAATCGGCGTTCGTCTCCACCGGCTATCTCCGTGTGGCACTCTCCGGCGACTACGGCATCGCCTGGCTGTTGACGCGGCTCGTCGGCACGTCGCGGGCGCGCGAACTGATGTTCACCGCCGAGAAGGTCGATGCCGCCAGATGCGAGGCGATCGGCCTCGTCAACCGCGTGGTGCCGGACGACAAACTCCAGGCCGAGGCCTTCGCGTTCGCCAAATCGATGGCCGAAGGGCCGACGCTCGCGCTCCGCTACATGAAGGACAATCTCGACGAAGCGCTGCAATTCGACTTCGCCACCGCGCGCGACCACGAGGCCGAACGTCTCGTCCGGCTGACCACGACCGCCGATCACAGGGAGGCAGTGCAGGCCTTCATCGACAAGCGCAAACCGGTGTTTTCCGGCAATTGAGAAAATAGCCCGGTTCTGGTGAGGCCAGAACCGGGCTCAGTTGTCAGACCGCAAGCGAGGACATTGCGCTGGGAGAGACGGCGGCAAGCCGCCAACTGGCGCATGGGATTTCCTGCGGTTCGACATGAATCTGCTTCTGGAAGCGCGTCAGCTTCCAGTCGCCGGGCGTATTGGTGAAGGCGTAGCCAGACTTGCGGGCGAGCGCGATCATCGCGTCATTGGAGCGCAGCGTGTCGCCGAAGATGCGCACGGCGCCGAATGAAGCCGCGCGGCATTCGAGATTCTTCAACAGCGCCTCGCCGATGCCATGGCCCTGCCAGCGATCGTCGATCGACAGGCCGAATTCGATCGCGGCGGTTTCGCTGTCGAAGGCGTAGCGCGCTTCGCCGACGATGGTCTCGCGGCCGTCGACCAGCATGGTCGCGATCACGCTGAATCGATCGGCCTCGCCGACATGGATGAAGCGATCGAGTTCGGACGGCGGCAGTTCACTGGCTGCGCCGAGGAAACGGCTGTAGCGGGAGCGCGTGGTCAGCGACCGGAAATAGTTCTGCAGCGCCTCGGCATCGCGCGGCTCGACGAAGCGGACGGTCACGGCCTGGCCATGTCGCGAACGCAGCACGTCGGAATATTGCCTGAGATCGTCGAGACGCATCGTGGTCATTGGGTCGCTCCCGCGGAGCTAAAAAAGCGGCCGGCGTCCCCCTGATGAGGCGACGCCGGCCTGGCTGCCATCTAAGCCCGCCAGAACGGCTTTTCGGTCTCGTAGGCGATGTCGCTCCAGGAGATGCCGATGTCGTGGAGTTCGCGCTCGGACCAGCTCGCCAGCTCCCGGCGCGACTGATAGCGCTGCCGCCAGACATGGAGCGTCTCGCCGATCTGAGACAAAAGGCCCGGTTCATGATGATTTATCATCGATTCATGCGTGTAAGTAGACATTTCCGGCTCCTGTAGTACCCTGTTGACCCCAATATCTGTGCTATTCGGCCTGTTCACAAACGACACTTTGTACCGTTTCGGATGATATAAATTCATGTATCTGGGGATCGCGGAATGACCGCCAGGCTGCCATCGCTGAATGGATTGCGCGCGTTCGAGGCCGCCGCCCGGCATTTGAGCTTCACCCAGGCGGCATCCGAGCTGAACGTCACGCAGACCGCGATCAGCCACCAGATCAAGCGGCTGGAGGAAGAGCTCGGGGTTCGCCTCTTCATCCGCCAGAACCGCTCGCTGACGCTGACGCCACAGGCGCAGGAATATCTCCCCGGCATCCGCGCCGCGTTCAACGATCTCAGGCTTGCGACCGACCGCCTGCTGCGCAAGGACGACGACCATGTGCTGACGGTCTCGACGCTGGCCTCGCTCGCCGCCAAATGGCTGCTGCCGCGGTTGACTGCGTTTCAGGAAGCCCATCCCGGCATCGATGTGCGCATCACCACCTCGACCAACCTGATCGACTTCCAGCGCGACAATGTCGACGCCGGAATCCGCTACGGCCGCGGCCAGTGGCCGGGCGTCCGCGCCGACTGGCTGATGGCGGACGAGCTGTTCCCGGTGTGCAGCCCCGCGCTGCTCAAGGGCAACAAGCCGCTGAAATGCCCCGAAGACCTCCGGGATCACGTACTGCTGCACACCAGCAACGCCAACTACGACGACTGGCGGCTGTGGCTGACGGCGGCCGGGCTGCCGGCCGATTTTTCGAAGCAGCCGGGCGTCACTTTCGACCTGATCTTCATGACGGTGCAGGCCGCGATCGACGGCCTCGGCGTCGCCATGGGCCGCACCGCCTATGTCCAGGAAGACATCGCCAAGGGCCGGCTGGTCGTTCCCTTCAACATCGCATTTCCGGTCGACGCCGGCTTTTATCTGGTCTCGCCCGCGGGCAGAACCGACCCGCCCAAACTCGCGGCCTTCCGGCAATGGCTGCTCGCGTCTGTACAGAGCAAGCCCTGACATCGCAGATATTCCGCATAGCGAGTGGCATGCGACATCGTCGCATGCGGCCGCGCTGATCGACAAAGTTCGAGCACGAGACGCGTGACGCGGCCTCTTCATCAGGCTAGAAAATCGCGGGGGTGGATGGATTTTCCTGGCCGAGCGCCGGTTTGATTTCCAGGCCAACAACGACAACAAGAGCGCATGGCCGATCTGACCAAAAAATTCGATGTGCTTGTCATCGGCGGCGGCAACGCCGCTCTGTGCGCCGCCATCAGCGCCCGGCGGGCGGGCGCTTCCGTGCTGGTGCTGGAAGGCGCACCAAAATTCTATCGCGGCGGCAATACCCGCCACACCCGCAACATGCGTTGCGCGCATGATGCCGCGACCGAGATCCTCACCGGCCCTTACACGGAGGAGGAGTTCTGGGACGATCTGTTGCGCCTGACCGGCGGGCAGACCGACGAGGAACTCGCGAAGTTCATGATCGCCGAATCCAAGGACATCCTGAACTGGATCGTAGAACAGGGCGTGCGCTGGCAGCCCTCGCTCGGCGGCACGCTGAGTCTGGGCCGCACCAATTCGTTCTTCCTCGGCGGCGGCAGGGCGATGCTGAACGCGCTTTATCTCACCGCCGAAAAGCTCGGCGTCGAGATCGCCTACGACGCTGAAGTGACCGACCTCGAGATCGAGGACGGCATGTTCCTGTCCGCGAGGCTGAAGCAGCCGATCGATGGTGTCAGCGAAATCCGCGCCTCGGCGCTGGTGGCGGCGGCCGGCGGATTCGAAGCCAACATCGAATGGCTGAAGCAATATTGGGGCGAGGCGGCCGACAATTTCCTGATCCGCGGCACGCCCTATAACCGCGGCTCGATCCTGAAGCTCCTGCTCGACAAGGGCGTGCAGGACATCGGCGATCCCACCCAATGCCATGCGGTTGCGATCGACGCCCGCGCGCCGAAATTCGACGGCGGCATCATCACCCGCCACGACTCGGTGGTGTTCGGCATCGTCGTCAACAAACACGCCCAGCGCTTCTATGACGAGGGCGAGGACATCTGGCCGAAGCGCTACGCCATCTGGGGCCGGCTGGTGGCAGCCCAGCCGGACCAGATCGCCTACATCATCTTCGACTCGACGGTCGTCACGAGCTTCATGCCGACGCTGTTTCCACCGATCGCGGGTGCCACCATCGGCGAGCTCGCAGGCAAGCTCGGGCTCGATCCAGCAGCGCTGGAGAAGACAATTACCGATTTCAACGCCGCGGTGCAGCCCGGCACCTTCGATCATACCATCCTTGATGATTGCCGCACCGATGGCATCACGCCGCCGAAGACGCATTGGGCGCGCAGGATCGAGACGCCGCCCTACCTCGCCTATCCGGTGCGGCCCGGCATCACCTTCACCTATCTCGGCACCCGCGTGAACAAACAGTCGCGCATGGTGATGAAGGACGGCAAGCCTTCCGCCAACATGTTCGCAGCCGGCGAGATCATGGCCGGCAACGTGCTCGGCAAAGGCTATGCGGCCGGCATCGGCATGACCATCGGCAGCGTGTTCGGACGGGTGGCGGGAAGGGAAGCTGCGCGAAATGCGCGGAATTAACGCGAAGCACCTCGCCCCGCTTGCGGGGAGAGGAAGCCAAAGGGAGGATTGATGATGCGCCTTGCGATTGTTTCTGTAGCGGTTCTGATGGGTGCGACGCTGGCCAACGCCGCCGAGCCGATCGCGCTGCGCGACATGGGCTCGTTCCATGTCGGCGGGCGGCTGGTCGAGATTTCCGGCAAGCCGGTGAAGGAGGTGACCTTCACGCCCGGTGGCGTTCCCGCAAAAGTCGATCCCAACGGCACCTATCAGGTCGAGCAGATGTATGTGCAGTATTTTCTTCCCGCCAACGAGACGGGCGCCTATCCGCTGCTGATGTGGCACGGCGGCGGGCTGACCGGCGTAACGTATGAAACGACGCCGGATGGACGCGAGGGCTGGCTGAACTATTTCCTGCGCAAGGGCTGGGCCGTCTACAATTCCGATGCGGTCGAGCGCGGCCGTGCGGGGTGGGCGCAATACCCCGACATCTTCAAGAGCGAGCCGGTGTTCCTCACGACCGCCAATCCGTTCGAGCGCTTTCGTATCGGCGACGGCGCAGGCTCCTACAATTCGGATCCCGCAAAACGCAAGTTGATGCCCGGCAGCCAGTTTCCCAATGACGGCTATGAGAACTTCGTCAAGCAGAACGTGCCGCGCTGGACAACGACCGATGACGCCATCATCGCCGCCTATATCGCCGAGATCGACCGCGTTGGCCCTTCCATCATCCTGTTCCACAGCCAGGCCGGCAGCTTTGGTTTCAAGGTGGCGCAGGCGCGGCCCGACAAGGTCAAGGCGCTGATCGCGATCGAGCCCGCCGGCCTCGGCGATCCCGCCAAGGTCGATGTGCTGAAGAACATCCCGACGCTGATCGTCTATGGCGACTACATCGAGAAGGATTCGCGCTGGCCGAAAATCCGCGCCAACGGCATCGCCTTTGCGGAAAGCATCAAGGCCGCGGGCGGCAGCGTTGATGTCGTCGACCTGCCGCAAGCCGGGATCAAGGGCAATTCGCACATGGTGATGATGGACAAGAACAACGCCGAGGTCGCAGCCCTGATCCAGAAGTGGCTCGAAGGCAAGGGGTTGACGAAGTAAGCGGATTAGCGCGAAGGCAGGAAGCAACGAATGCACGGAACGCGAATCCTGGAGGAAGCCGACCGCCTGATGACGGTCTGCAATTCCTGCCGCTATTGCGAGGGCCTCTGCGCGGTGTTTCCGGCGATGGAGATGCGCCGCGCGTTTTCCGACGGCGACCTCAACTACCTCGCCAATCTCTGCCATGGCTGCGGCGCCTGCTACACCGACTGCCAGTTCTCGCCGCCGCATGAATTCAACGTCAACGTCCCGCAGACGCTCGCGGTGGCGCGGGCCGAATCCTACGCGGCTTATGCGTGGCCCCGCGCCTTCGCCGGCGCATTTGCCCGTAACGGCCTCGTCATCAGCCTCGTTGCAGCGCTCAGCGTTGCCGCATTCATCTTCGGCTTTGCTGCTTTCAACGACCGGCAGGTGTTGTTTGGCACCCACACCGGCCCGGGCGCGTTCTACAAGTTGATGCCGCACAACGCGATGGCGGCCCTGTTCGGCGCGGCGTTCCTCTATGCGATCGTGGCTTTGGTGATGGGCGTGCGCGCATTCTGGCGCGATATCGGCGAGCCCGTCGGCATGAAGACCGACGCGGGTGCGCTGTGGCAGGCGATCCGCGATGCCGGCGAATTACGCTACCTCGACGGCGGCGGGGTCGGCTGCTTCAACGAGGACGACCGCCCGACCGATCGCCGCAGGCTCTATCATCATTTGACCTTCTACGGCTTTGCGCTGTGCTTCGCCTCCACCTGCGTCGCGACGCTCTATCACTATCTCCTGGCGCGCGAGGCGCCGTATGCGTGGTGGGACCTGCCCGTGGTGCTCGGCACGCTCGGCGGCATCGGGCTGTTGATCGGACCGGTCGGCCTGCTCACTGAGCGATGGAAGCGCGATCCCGTGCTGGTCGATGAAGCCCGCTACGGCATGGATATCGCGTTCATCGTGATGCTGTTTCTCACCAGCCTGACCGGCATGGCGCTGTTGATCCTGCGCGAGACGGCGGCGATGGGCCCGCTGCTGGCGCTGCATCTCGGCGTGGTGTTCTCGCTGTTCGTCACCATGCCCTATGGCAAGTTCGTTCACGGCATCTACCGTTTCGTCGCGCTGGTGCGCTATGCGATGGAGCGCAAGGCGATGGGGCATATCTGACATCGTCATTGCGAGCGCAGCGAAGCAATCCACCTTTCCGTGCGTGAGGTGACAATGGATTGCTTCGCTTCGCTCGCAATGACGGCGACAGTTCGCGGGGCGGGCGAAGCCGTGGCCGCCCCCGCTTTCGTGGCGTCCCCGTATTGCGATCAGGCGGTATCGCGGCAGGCTTGCGGAAATCATTTCACCTAGTTGGAGTCGCTTCGCACCCGCCGCGACACCTCACTGGCTACATGAAGAATCTCGACCCGCGCGAAAACCAGGCGCTGCGTGATGCAGGCGGCGGCGGTGGCGGTGGCCGATAACCAATACCGATCTCGCAATGCGTGATGGCGGATTAGCGCCGTAGGGTGGGTAAAGGCGCAATTGCGCCGTGCCCACCATTCCATCAACAGCGTTGCCTTGAATGGTGGGCACGTTTCGCTTTGCCCACCCTACGACATCCATTGCTCAAGCCGCTCACGCCCTCATCCTCAGCCGTTGATTCGATTCACCGGAACGTGACTGCTTCGCGCATTCGCACGGTGAGGTGCTATTTAATGCACGAGTGCGCGCTATTTGGTCTGGCATTGGCGCTCGCCAATACCTATCTCTCGATCAGGAAGGAAATTCGCCCCAAGGACAACTCCGCAAAGGAGCCATGTTATGGCGAATGTACTAACCACTGGGGCCTGGCTTTCTGCCCCGATCAAAAGACCCTCATTTTTTGAACGATTATTGCGCGCTTACGTCGAATCCCGTCAGCGACGGGCTGAACGCGTCGTTGAGCAGTACATTGCTACCCACGGGCTGCAAAAGCTGTCGGATGATGCAGAGCGTCAAATTGGCCGTCTGCTGGTCAAGGCGGGCCAATAGCCATGATCACACTCATCATCATCCACGTAGCAACCAGGCTCTCTCGTTTTGGGAACGGGGTTGGTGAGACGTGGCGCGAAACGCAGCGCCTTCGTCGCACCCTTGCCGGCCCAATAGAGGAGTAGCAAGAACGTAGAGTGGGCAAGGCGACTTGTCCGCCGTAGCTCAACGAGCGAAGGCGGAAGCGCGCACAACCTCCCGAATGATGCGCAAGATGGTGGGCACGGCGCAAGAGCGCCTTTGCCCACCCTGCGGCTAATGGTTGCTACGCCCCGCCAGCAACAAGCAACCGCCCGCGCTTGCTTCAGTACCGCTGCACGATCTGATCGAGCTTCCTGCTGAGCAACCAGGACAGGCCAAGGAACGCGACCAGCATCACGATGCCCAGGCCCGAAGAGGCATTGTTGATGGACGTCTCCGAGAATTGACCGAAGGCATAGCCGGCCGAGACAACGACGCCGGACCAAAGGCCGGCAGCTACGAAGTTGAGCGCAAGGAATGTGGACCAGGGCAGCCGCGATATCCCGTAAGCAAACCCCGCGAGCCCGCGGATGCCATGCGGGAAACGATGAAACAGGATCATCCAGACATAGTGACGTTCCGTCAGGCGAACGACCGTCTGCACGGTGCGTTCGAACCGCGGAAAACGATCGAGCAGGCGGGCGCCATAGCGCCGCCCGATCCAGAAGCGAATGATGTCGCCGGCGAAACTGCCGAACCAGCAGACCACGATGAGCGTGCCAAGACCCAGCGCCCCCGAATGCGCCGCGTAGCCCGCGAACAGCGCAAGCAGCAGGCTATGCGAGGCCGCATAGGCAAACATGAGGCTGTAGGCCACATCGCCATGCTGGCGTATGAGGTCGAGGAACGAGGTCAGATCCGTCGGAAACAGCAATGTAAGCCCACCCACTCGCTCATGGAATGTTCCCCCAGACGAGTGGGTTCGGCCTGAACGCTAGCACTCCGCGGAAGGCCACGGAAGCAAATAGACAGGCCTACAGCCGCCAGCTTTCATGTCCTCGAGGGTTTGGGGGCAAGCACGCAACCACCGTAGGGCATTATGCTATTCGCGGTGCTCCAACCACAGCGCCTGCCGCGCCGTCGCGTCCAGCATGCAGCCGGTATAGAGCGGACCGACGATTGAACCACCCTCACTGTCGCTGGGCAACTTGCATCGCTTTTCGCGCCATTGCAGCCACGCGCGCTGCGCGTCTCGGAGCCCCCTGGCGAGTTTGGATGGGGCTTCCTTCAGTGCGTCCTGGTAAGCGCGATTGAGGCGCTCGTCCCAAACGCCCCACTCTCGGCTATTGCAATCGACCATCCCCATGGTCGACATCCCGCCTGGCTGCTGTTGGCAAGATATTGTGACGGCCCCAATGCAGCTTTCCCGCTGGGTTAAGGCGTCCGTTGCGGCGGCCGCCAGACGACCGGCAGCCCCTGGGGCCTCGTTCTGGCTCGTACCTTGAGCCTCCTTCACGGCATTCTCACCGACCAGCTTGAGGCAGGCCTCGACAGCAGCGCGATCGTCGGGCGTAGCGCGAAGAGGCTCCGCCTGTGTCGGCGCGGTCCTGGCGAGGAAGGCCAAGACGAGCCCAATGAAGAGGACGCGCAACTGCAGTCGCATCACAGCCATTTTACCTCTCCGACCGCTTGTCGAGCACGATCGCATAGGGTGGCGATTGGTGCGACGGCGCGTCTTTCGGCAGGGTTTCCCTGGTCTCGGCCCAGTAGATCAGCTCTGCCTTGTCGCCCTTGACGCGCCACATGGCGAAGACGTTCTTGATCTCCGGCCGATCGGCCGGCACGATCCGCATAGCGATCATGAACTCGCCGGGCGGATAGATCGCGGTGCCGGTGAGATCGAGGTAGGCGACGCCGCTGGCAAGGCTGGTGTGCGCGCGCGCCGACCAGCCGATGTTGAGCTCCTCGTCGAACGCGTCGGTCATCAGCGTCGTCCCGTCAGCGCGCGGATAGGGCAGCACGAGCCGCTTTGCATTGCGGCCGCGCGCGTTGTCGGCGAGATAGTAGACGGTGCTCTGGAAGTGATCCGGATCGTCGTCCGGCTTGCGAACATAGGCACTCTCACCGCGATGCGGCAGGCGAGTGATGTCAGGCGCATTCTCCGGGCATCCGACTCGGAACATCCGGCGTTTCCCGACACGCCATGGATCGGGATAACGCAAGGTGCGCTGGCGCGGACCGATGCAGGTATGCAATCTGGCAATCGCGGGCGGCAGTTCGTAGCGATAGGTATAGATCGGCCCGCCGGCGAACGCCTGCGACGAGAGGGCTAAGAGTCCGACCAAGATAGGCGCAGCAAGCAGCATGATCACGTTCCGGCTCCCGAATAGTGCCGTGAGGGTGCTCCAAGGTTCATCCGCCGTCCCGAGCCGCGCAGCCAACGGGATGAACCGAACGCCCATCTGGCGCGACAGTGCAGAAGAACGACCGGTGTCATCACGCTCGCCTTGCGTGGATTCTGGCTTATGCGCCGCCTCGCGCGGCAAGGTGATCCCAGGGGGAAGCAGATGAAATTTCTGCAATTGGCGATATTGGTGGCCGCCATCTTGCTGTGTGTCGGCGCCCGGGACGGCGGCCAGGCCGCCAGTGCGGCTGAAATCTACGGCATGAAAAAGCTCAATTTCTGCGGCGCCCCGGAAGCCGGAAGTGTTACAGTATCATCTACCGCCTTCAGCAAGGGCGGGGTGTGGGCCGCCATCGCCACCGGCGGACGCATTGTCCGCATCTGCGAAATGGCCACCGGTCGCGAAATAGCGTCGCTTGCCGTACCAACGTCGCTCGGCCGGGACGACGACGACGTCCGCTTCGTCGCCTTCAGTCCGGACGGCGCACGTCTCGTCACGGCATCCATGGACCGGATGGTGCGCCTCTGGGATATCGCCGGCAGTCGCGAACTCGCCGCGCTCGAGCACCCGTCGCGGGTCGCTTCCGCTACCTTCAGCCCGGACCGCGCGCGCCTCGCCACATCAACTGACGACAGGGTCGTGCGCATCTGGGATGTTGCAAGCGGACGCGAGCTTGCCGTGCTGCAGCCTCCGTCACCGGTCACTTCAGCCGTCTTCAGCCCGGACGGCACACGTCTCGTCACGACCTGCTGGGAAGGCACGGCCCACATATGGGACGCGGCCGCCGGCCGCGAGATCACGGCCCTCCGGAGGCACGCGCAGAAGGTACGCGAAGCCCGCTTCAGCCCGGACGGCACGCGCATCGTCACGGCTTCCGAAGACAAAACCGCGCGCGTCTGGGATGCCGCGAGCGGCCGCGTGCTCCTTGTCCTCAAGCACGCTTCGCGGGTCCTCTCGGCAGCCTTTAGCGCGGACGGCACGCGGATCGTCACGGCGCCGGAAATGAGGCGCGTGTCTTCGACGCCGCCTTGGGGCGCGAGATCGCTGTTTTGAAGGGGCACAGAAGCGACGTGAACGGTGCGGCCTTCAGCGCCGACGGCGCGCGTATCGCCACCGCATCCAATGATCACAGCGTGCGCGTCTGGGATGCCGGTGGCGGCAGTGAGATCGCCGCGCTGAAGGGCCACCTCTTTGCCGCCGATTCCGTCGCATTCAGCCGTGACGGCCAGCGCATCTTCTCCGTAGGCGGTGCTGAGGGGATCATGTGGACCAAGCTGGCAGCGGCCAGCCTGCCCGAGAGTTTTGCCGGGGTGTGGTTCGGCAATTTTGGTCCCCCGAACGAGCCGCCCGAGATCACCAGAGAGAGATGCGTGGGGAGCCCCATCAAGATCAATGGCGATGGGTTGATCGTTCTCTTCGAGGTCGGAAGCGCAGATCCGCCCGAGCCGACCTTGCATTTGCGATGCGCGTCGGACCTGACCTGTCAGATATTCGTCGGAGCACCAGGTCAAGGACTCGATGCACAAGGTACCGGCAACCTCGCGGTCTCAGGGAATGCCGGCAAGCTATGCTTCGCAGGAGAATGCCGTCCCATCGCTCGCTGCCCCACTCTGAAATGGACCAGGGAGGAGCGCAACAGCGGCTTCGCCAAGCGATGGGAGACGGGGGTACACGCGCCGAGGCGGTGACTGCACCCCGGTTAATGACCAACGCATAACCAAATGGCATCAGCAACGGGCCAGGTCTTCGACGCGCTGGAATGACGGCCGCTACAAATCCACCACCACGTAGTCGCTTTCGACCGACACCGCGAGCGTCTCCGCCACATACGGCCCCTTCACCACCGCCGATCCCGGCTCGACATTGACCGGATAGGCGCGGGCGCGAAAGCGTTTGGGGTCGCAATAGGACTGCCCGGTGCGGATATCGAATTCCCAGCCGTGCCAGGGGCAGCGGATGATCTCGCCGAGTCTTGTGTATTCGATCTCGCCGGGATCGGAGGATTGCGCGAGCCCGATCAGCGGGCCCTCGCACAAGGCCGCGCCCTGGTGCGGACAGCGGTTCAAGAGGCCGAAGAACTCGCCCTTGATGTTGAAGATCGCGATCGGCCGCCCGTCGATGTCGAGGAATTTTCGCGTGCCCGGCGGCAGCTCGTCCACCGGGGCAATCACATGCCGCACCATCAGGCCAGACCATACAGCTTCTTCGCGTTGCCGAGATAGAACGCTTCGCGGTTGGCGTCGCTGACGCCGGCCGGCAACACGCGCGACGGCTCGTCGAAATCCCAATGCGGGTAATCGGTGGCGAACAGCAGTTTGTCCCAGCCGATCCATTCGATCACCTGGAACAGATGGTCGCGGCGCTCCGGGTCTTCCATCGGCTGCGTGGTCCACCAGATGTGATCGCGGATATATTCCGACGGCTTGCGCTTGAGATACGGCACCTCGCTGTGCAGCCGCTCGAAACTCTTGTCCAGCCGCCAGCCAAGCGACGGCGCCCAGCCGAAACCGGCCTCGATCATGACCATCTTCAATTTGGGATAACGCTCGAACACGCCTTCGAGAACCAGGCTCGCGAGCACGGTCTGCTGGCACTGCGAATGGCCGACCATCTCCTCGATATAGAAGCTCGGCCAGCCGGACGGGGTGAGCGGATTGCCGCCGAAGCCGAAGGCATGGATGCCGACCGGCAGTCCGATCTCCTGCGCCGCCTCGTAAATCGGCCAGTAGCGGCGCTGGCCGAGCGGCTCGACATTGCGCGAGAGCAGCAGCACCTGCACGAAGTTCTTGTCGCCGGCGCGCTTGCGAATTTCGGCGGCGGCGGAAAGGCCGTCTTCATTGGCGACGACGATCGAGCCCTTCAGGCGGGAATCCTTAGCGGTCCATTTCTCGATCTGCCAGTCGTTGATCGCAGTACAGATCGCGCCGGCCAGATCCTGGTTGCGCAGGCCCTGCCCGCTGGCGAGCGGATTGAGCACGCCCAGCGCAACATTGTAGGGATCTAGAAGCTGCTTCTGCATGAAGGACAGCGAGGAGCCCTGCGGCCCGCCTTCCGGCGGCCAGGCGTCGCGGCGCGAGGCGTTGGGCTGCGCCTTCGGATAGGGCGGGCCTTCCATCATGCCGTGATAGGCCTGCTTGCCGTAGGCCTCGAGATGCGCGTGCCAGCGCTTTTTCAGGAAAGGATAGAGTTCTTCTGCGGTCGCGCGTGCCGGATGGATGTCGCAATCGGCGATCGCGGTCTTGACGCTGACAGACGCTGATGGCTCCGGACGGTCGCGGAACTGCACATTCATGGCGTCGTCTCCTTCGCGAATTCCAAACGGCCGTAGGTCGCGAGCGGATTGTCGATCATGATCTTGCGGACAAGATCGGGCGATAACCCCGGCGGCAGCACCTCGTCGCCGTCGAATTGCCAGTGCGGATAGTCGGTCGAGAATAGGAGCAATTCGTCCGACTGCATATGGTCAAACAAGCGGTTCAGGGTTGCCGGATCGGGCGGCGCATCGACCGGTTGCAGCGAGAATCGGATGTTGCTGCGCACAATCTCCAGCGGCGCACGATCGACCCACGGCGTTTCCATCCGTATGCCGCGCCAGAACTTGTGCAGCCGCCACAGATAGGCCGGCAGCCAGGTGAAGCCTGATTCCAGCATCACCATCTTCAGATTCGGGTGGCGGGCGAACACGCCCTCCACGATCAGGCTGGTGAGCTGGGTCTGGAACGCGGTGGCCTGGGCTACGTAATCCTCGATATGGTAGGAGCCCCAGCCGACCGAGGTCGGCGGGTTGTGATAGGCGCTGCCGGCATGAATGCCGACAGCCAAGCCCAGCCGTTCGGCGGCGGCGTAGATCGGCCAGTAGACGCGTTTGCCCAGGGGCATATCGCCCATGACCAGCATCAGCACCTGGACGAAGCGCTTGTCCTTGGCGCAGCGCTCGATCTCGGCAACGGATTTTTCGACGCTTTGCGCAGGGATCACGATCGAGCCGCGCAGCCGATCGTCCTTGTCGAGCCATTCCCTGGCCAGCCAGTCGTTCAGCGCGCGGCAGAATGCGTCCTGCATGTCCTCGGAGAACACCATCTGCACGCCGTAGAGCGGATTGCAGATGCCGTAAGCTGTGCCAAACCGGTCGAGCGCCTGCTTCTGCATGTCGGCAAGATCGGCGCCCGGCTTGCCCTGCGCCGGCCGCCAGTCCGGCCGCGACGAGATCGGCGAATTGGTCGGATAGGATTGCGAAACCAGGTCGGTCATGCCGCGCGTCGTCACCTGGTCGCGCCAGTAGTCGTTCATGTAAGGCAACAGGCTGGTCAAATGCGGCACGGCGGGATGCAGGTCGCAATCCACGCCGCCGGGAAGCGGCGACGTCATGGTGTTTCCTCGTTCGCGAGCGCGGTCTCACGGCATCTTGTAGACATCGCCGCTTGGTTCTTTAGCCGCATTCAAGCAGGCTGGTCTGCAGCCCGCAACTCGGCAAACGCTGGCACCCTGTGCTAGGAAAACATGGGTAAGGGGCCTTAAACATGGGTAAGGGGGCTTGGGGAGATTTTCGATGATTCGGACTGGACGTACGGCGATTGCCCTAACCCTCTTGCTGGCCGGCAGCGCATTCGCGCAGCAACAACCCCCTGCCTCGCCCGCAGCACCCCCGCCGGTCGATTTCTCCAAGGTCGAGATCAAGACCACCGACCTCGGCGACAACGTCTACATGCTCGAGGGCCAGATACTTGGAAGTATTGGCGGGAACATCACCGTGGCGGTGGGGAGGACCGGCATTATCATGGTCGATGGCCAGTTCGCGCCGCTGCACGACAAGATCAAGGCCGCCATATCAACCATCTCCAACCTGCCGATCAAATATTTGATCAACACGCATTATCACGGCGACCACACCGGCGGGAATGAAGCCTTTGCCAAGGATGGCGCCATCATCGTTTCCGACATCAACGTCAAGAATCGCCTGGCGGAGGGAACCACCAATGGCCTGACGGGCGTCAAGACGCCGCCGGCCGCAGCAGGCGCGCTGCCGACGAAAACCTATGCCGGCAAGATGCTCAAGATCAGACTTCCCGGCCGCGTCGCCGATCTCCGGCACATCGCCGGCGCCCATACCGACGGCGACACCTACGTCTGGTTCAAGACCGCCAATGTGCTGGCGACCGGCGACACCTTCACCAACGGCCGCTATCCCAACATCGATTTCGCCAATGGCGGCAACATCAAGGGCATGATCGCGGCGACCAACGCCTACATTAAGCTGACCAACGCGAAGAGCCGCATCGTGCCGGGCCACGGCCCGATCGCCGACAGGGCGGCGCTGATCGAATATCGCACCATGCTCGTGACCGCGCGCGATCGCATGGCGGCGCTGGTGAAGCAAGGCAAGAGCGAAGACGATGTGGTGGCGGCCAAGCCCTTTGCCGATCTCGACAAGAAATGGGCGCCGACGGAGCTTGCCAGCAAGAACTTTATTCGCGTCGTGTATCATTCGCTCGCGGACAAAACCGACAAGAAGACGGTGCTGAAACGAATGCTGCGCCGGAGTTGAGGGAATATGAATGAGCTTGTGACAATAGCCGAAAAGATTGCCGCCAAAATGATCGAGCGGAAACAAACGATTGCAGTTGCGGAATCCTCGACCGGCGGCCTGATCTCGGCGGCGCTGCTGTCGGTGCCGGGCGCATCAGCCTATTTCCTCGGCGGCGCCGTGGTCTACACGCGCGATGCGCGGCGGCTGCTGATGGATATTCCCGATGAGGCGATGAAGGGCATCCGCTCGGCGTCCGAGCCTTACGCGAGACTGCTGGCGAACCAGGTCTGCCAGCGTTTCGGGACCGACTGGGGCTTATCAGAGACCGGCGCGACCGGACCGACGGGCAACCGTTATGGCGACGCCGCCGGGCATAGCTGCATGGCGGTAGCGGGGCCGTCGCAATCGGTGTTCACGCTGGAGACCGGAAGTGCCGACCGGCAAGCCAATATGCAGGCGTTCGCGAAGACGGCATTGAATCTGCTGCTGGAGAATTTGTCGAAGTAGATTCGTAGGGTGGGCAAAGCGAAGCGTGCCCACCATCTTGATGCGCTGAATGAATGGTGGGCACGCTGCGCTTTGCCCACCCTACGGATATCGAGGATCTCGTCATGCAACAGCCGTTCCACCGCGCCGCAGAGGATCTCGGCAACTCGATCCATTTCGAGCATGTCAACGTCACCATCCCCGATCAGCGGCTGGCGACGCTGTTCTATATCGCCGGCCTCGGGCTGACCCGCGATCCCTATCTGATGGTGTCGGACACCAACATGTGGGTCAATGTCGGCAGGAGCCAGTTTCATCTGCCTGATGGCACGCCGCAGGTGCTGCGCGGCCATACCGGCATCGTCATCGCCGGCCGCGAGGCGCTGCTGGAGCGGCTGGCGTCGGTCGCGAAAAAGCTGGAAGGAACGTCGTTCGCATTCACCGAGCATAACGACCATGTCGAGGCGATCTGTCCCTGGGGCAACCGCGTGCGCTGCTATGAGCCGGACGCCGCGCGCTTCGGGCGCATCACACTCGGCATTCCCTATGTCGAGTTCGACGTACCGGCAGGCACCGCGAAAGCGATCTGCGCCTTCTATCCCGAGATCATGGGGATGCAGGCCGAGTTTTTGAACGGCGACGGCGCCGTGGCGCGGGTCAAGGTCGGGAAGGATCAATATCTGCAGTTCCGCGAAACCGATCGGCGGCTGCCGGAATTCGACGGGCACCACGTTCAGATCTACATCACGGATTTCTCAGGTCCTTATCGCCGCCTGCGGGAGCGCGGCCTGATCTCGCAGGAAGACAACCAGTATCAATACCGCTTTCGCGACATCGTCGACCTCGATGGCGGCAGGCATCTGTTCACCGTCGAGCACGAGGTCCGCAGCGCCACGCACCCGATGTTCATGCGGCCGCTGATCAACCGAAATCCGGCCGAGACCAACCGCACCTGCGCGCCCGGCCATGAGCAGTGGGCGTGGGCGATGGGGCCGGATGAATATGACAGAAGGTAGGGGTACGGGGCACATTGTCGTCCCTGCGAGCGCAGGGACCCATACGCCGTGTCGCATGTGTTGAGAGACGCTGTTCGACAGCTTTCGTTCAACAACCAAAGCCGGTGATTATGGGTCCCTGCGTTCGCAGGGACGACGAGTGGAGAGAGTCACCCAGACCTCACCGCTCCCGGAACGAGCGCATCAGCTGGTCGCTGAATGGCTTCATCAAATAGGAGAACATGGTGCGGTCGCCGGTCTGGACGAAGGCTTCGACCGGCATGCCCGGGATGATCTTGACGTTGTCGCCGAGGCGGGTGACTTCGGCCGGCGGCAGCGAGACGCGGATGGTGTAGTAGCTCTGGCCAGTGCGCTGGTCGGTGGTGACGTCGGCGGAGACGCGCGCCACCACACCATTGAGTTCCGGCGTGGTGCGCTGGTTGAAGGCGGATAGCCGCAGCAGCGTCTTCTGGCCGATCTGCAGCTTGTCGATGTCCTGCGGATTGACCTTGGCCTCGACCGAGAGATCGTCGGCCCGCGGCACCACCATCATGATGGCGTCGCCGGCGGTGATCACACCGCCCACGGTGTGCACCGTCGACTGCAGCACGACGCCGTCCTGCGGCGCGCGGATGTCGATGCGGCGCAATTGATCCTCCGCGGTGACCTTGCGCTCGACGAACTCGCCGATCTTGTCGTTGGTCTCGCGGAGATCCTTGGAGACCTCGCTGACCACGTCCTTGTCGATCTGGATGATCTGCAGTTCGGTCTCGGTGATCTTGCCCCTCGCCTGCGCGCGGGCGGCGATGTATTGCGCACGCTCGCCCGACAGCCGGGCGTGATCGCGCTCCAGCACCGTCAGGCGCGAGATCTGGATCAGGCGCTGTTCATAGAGCTGGCGCACGCCGACCAGCTCCTTCTCAACCAGCGCGGTTTCCTTGTCCTTGGCCTGCTCCTGCGCGGTGAGGCCGGCAATTTCCTCGTTGAGCTGCGACACCCGCTCGCGCAACTGCGATTTCTGCCCGGCGCGTCCGAATACGCGCACCTCGAACAGCTTGGTTTCGCTCGCAATGATATCGCGCACGTCAGGATCGTCGGCGCGATCGGCAAGCTGTGAGGGGAACTTGATCTTGTCGAGGCCGCGCTGCTCGGCCTCCAGCCGCGCCGCCCGCGCCCACAATCCGTTCAGCGTCTTGACGACGATGGCGAGGCTCGCCTTGACCACGGTCTCGTCGAGCCGCACCACGATGTCGCCGGCTTTGACGATATCGCCATCGCGCACGCGGACTTCGCCGACCACGCCGCCGGTCGGGTGCTGCACCTTCTTGACGTTGGAATCGACCACCACCGAACCCGGCGCGATCAACGCGCCCGATATCTGCACCGTCGAGGCCCAGCCGCCGAATCCGCCGGCGAGCACCAGCATCAGCGAGAGGCCGACGATGAGATGCATCCGTATCGAGCGGTGCGCGCCCTTCAACTCGGCGGTCATGATTTCTTCGCAGCTCCCGCTTCGGACACGATCTTGATCGGCGGCGGCGACGGCACCCGCTGCAGCACCTGGCCGAGCACGGTTTCCTTCGGGCCGAACGCCTGCATGCGGCCGTCCTTCAGCACCAGAAGCTGATCGACCGCCTCGATGCCGATCGGCCGGTGCGCCACCACGACCACGATGGCGCCGCGTTCGCGCGCCCCGCGCACCGCGCGGGTCAGCGCCTCGTCGCCCTCGCTGTCGAGATTGGAGTTCGGCTCGTCGAGCACGATCAGGAACGGATCGCCGTAGAGCGCGCGGGCCAGCGCTACGCGCTGCGCCTGCCCGGCGGAGAGCGCCGTGCCCTGCTCGCCGATCTGGGTATCGTAGCCCTCGCGCATCTTGATGATCATCTCATGCACGCCGGCTTCCTTGGCGGCGGCGATGATCGCCTCTGACTTCGCGTCGGGATCGAAACGGCAGATGTTCTGCGCCACGGTGCCGGCGAACAGTTCGACGTCCTGCGGCAGATAGCCGATGTGGCGGCCGAGCACGTCCGACGACCATTGGTCGAGCGCCGCACCATCAAGCCGCACCTTGCCGCGGGCCGGCATCCAGACGCCTACCAGCGCACGCACCAGCGACGATTTGCCGGAACCGCTCGGACCGATGACGCCGACGCCGCTGCCGGCCTCGACGGCGAAATTAACGTCCTGCACGATGACGCGCTGGTCGCCCGGCGGCACGATGCTGACGGCCTCGACCGACAGCCGCTTGGATGGAGCCTGCAGCAGGGTCTGCGCGTTCGACGGGGGTACCTGCTCCAACAACCTGGAGAGGCGATGCCAGCTCTGGCGCGCGGCGACAAAACCCTTCCAGTGGGCGATGGCGAGATCGACCGGCGCCAGCGCACGGGCGCTCAGGATCGAGCCCGCGATGATGATGCCGGCGGTGGCTTCCTGGTGGATCACGAGGTAAGCGCCGACCGCGAGCACCGCCGATTGCAGCATCATGCGCAAGACTTTTGCGACCGCCCCCAAGCCGCCCGCGATGTCGCTGGCGCGCTGATTGCCCGCCAGATAGGTCTCGTTGGCCTCGCTCCAGCGCCTGGTCAGGCGTCCGGACATGCCCATCGCGACCAGCACTTCGGCGTTGCGCCGGCTGGTGGCAGCCAGATCGCTCCGCTGCGCCGCCAGCGTCATCGCCTCCTTGGCCGGCGCGCGCGACAGGAACTCGGTGATCAGCGTCAGAGTCACCAGAATGATGGCGCCGGCCAGAGCGGTGACGCCGAGCAGCCAGTGAAACGCAAAGCAGATCGCGAGATAGAACGGCAGCCACGGCAGATCGAAGAACGCGCCCGGCCCCATGCTGCCGAGAAACGACCTGACATTGTCGAGATCGCGCAGCGGCTGCAGGCCCTCGTTGCGGTTGCCTACCAAGAGCGGCAGCCGCACCACGGTTTCGAACACGCGCGTGTTGAGGGCTTCGTCGAGCGCGGTGCCAATGCGGCCTAGAACGCGACCGCGGATCAGATCGAGGCCGCCCTGGGCGGCGTACAGACCCGCCGCGAGAATCACCAGGCCAACCAGGGTCGGCACGCTGCGGCTCGGCAGCACGCGATCGTAGACCTCCAGCATGAAAATCGAGCCGGTGAGGTACAGCAAATTGATCATGCAACTCATGACGCCGACGCCGATAAAGGCGTTGCGACAGGCGCGCAGCGCTTCACCGAGCTCAGAACGCCGGACGGGAGCGGCTGCCATTTATGCGTATCTCTTCAAAAGGATAAGGGTACGTGCTGGTTTTAGCGATGTTTTTGGACACCGTCTATTTTAAGTCACGTTAACCTATATCCAGTTCACCCCCATGAAGAGGGGTGAAGATGGAAACCGCCTGTTTGGGCTGCAAATTTGACGCCGGCACCGGCCGTTTGGCGGGTTCGGGCCCCAGGCTGCCCGGGAACGAGACCAGGATCACGGACATCGAGACCCGGCCGACTTCGAGATCAAGTCGCACCCTGCTTCCGGCGCCGAACCCGCCCGCCGTCTTCTACCGCACCTTCCGGACGGGCTTACCGGAGGGCACAAGGCGACCTGCGCAAATCCCCGCCGCTGACTTCAAGCCATCGGGCTGTCCCTATAGCCGCCCGCCGGTCCGCACCAGCCGCACGATCAGCAGCAGGATGATGGCGCCGATCGTGGAGTAGACGATCTCGGACACCAGCCCGGTGCCGATACGAATGCCGAGCTTGGGAAACAGCAGGCTCGCAAGCAGCGCGCCGGCGATGCCGACCAGGATATCGCCGATGATGCCAAAGCCGGTGCCGCGCACGATCTTGCCGGCCAGCCAGCCAGCGACCAGGCCGACGAAAAGGATAACGAGAATGCCTTCGTTGGAAATCTGCATTTGAAGTCCCCCCGGGGTTGGCGGCGCAGGCCGGACGACAGCCTATCCCATTCTTGTCCGATGTGACGAGCCACAAACCGCGCACCATCCAACTACGCCTGCGAGTGAAACTTTTTTACGTCACATGCGTTATGTCGGCATGAAACAAGGCGATATTTGGTATGTGACCTTTGGTCCGGACAAGACGGATGAGACCGCGGAGAGCATGGCCCGCTCGACCCGCACCTTTAAGTCGGAAATCGACGCCAAGCTATTTGCGATGCAGATCCTGGCCAAGGGACTGACGGCGAGCGCGGGCACGCTCAATCCGCATCAACCCAAGCAGGTCGTGGGACCGGCGCAGATCGAACGCTGGGCCGATCCGGGATTGGGTGGGTGAATCACTCTCGTGTCCCGGACGCGGCGCCGCGCGAAGCGGTGCGCCGCAGAGCCGGGACCTGGCGCCGCGACATCTGGACCTCGGACCAGCAGCGCACCACGCCGCAAAAGTGCGGCGCGCTGCGCAGCATCCGGGGAACGCCCCCGCGGAGCCGAGCCTCATCACATCAGCTAGCAGCAGATATTTCCGCCGCCTCCGCCAGCACGCATCGCGCGGTTCGATCCGGCGATACCTGCACATTGGGTGGCAATCCTTCGCTGCAGCGCGGCTGCGCAAAACTGCAGCGCGGCGCAAACGAGCAACTGGCAGGCGCCTTGTCGAGCGAGGGCGGCGTGCCCGGGATGGTTTCCAGCCGCTGGCCGCGTTTTGCGCCGTGAACGGTCGAGGCCAACAACCCCTTGGCATAGGGATGAACCGGTGAGCGCACGATGTCGCGCAAGCGGCCCTGCTCCACGATCTGGCCGGCATACATGACGGCGACGCGGTCGCAGATTTCAATGGCGACGCCGATGTCGTGGGTTACGAAAATCACCGACATGCCGAACTCGCGCTGCAATTCGCGGAGCAGCAGCAGGATCTGGATCTGCACGGTGGCGTCCAGCGCCGTGGTGGGCTCGTCGGCCAGAAGGATTTTCGGCTTGCAGGCCAGCGCCAGCGCGATCATGGCGCGCTGCCGCATGCCGCCAGACATTTCATGCGGATAGACCTCGAGACGGCGCTTGGCGGAGGGAATCCGCACCACCTCCAGCATTTCCAGCGCGCGCGCCATCCCCTCCTTCTGGCTCTTGCCTTCATGGCGCATCACGCTTTCCGCGATCTGGTGGCCGATCGTGTAGACGGGATCGAGCGCCAGCGCGGGCTCCTGGAAGATCATCGAAACGGTCTGACCGCGGAACGCCGAAAGCTGTTCGTCGTTCATCGCCAGCACGTCGCGGCCCAGCACCTTCAAGGTGCCCGAAATCTGCGTCCGCTTCTTCGGCAATAGCCGCATCAGTGCGCGCAGGGTCACGCTCTTGCCCGAGCCGGATTCGCCGAGCAGGCCGAGCACCTCGCCTTCGCCAAGCGAAAGCGAGATATCGTTGACGGCATGAACCGTGCGCTCGCCGGTGAAGCGGATATTGAGGTCGCGGATTTCGACGAGGTTGCTCATGCAGCTTTCGGTACCTGGAGGTGATAGTCGGTGGCGCGCTGGAACGCGGCGCCGATCCGCGACAGCCCGGCCTCGTCGAAGGGGCGGCCGATCAATTGCATGCCGACCGGCAGGCCGCTCCTGGTGAAGCCCGTGGGAATCGAAAGCGACGGCAGGCCGAGATAGTTGATCGGCCGGGTGAAGCGCGTGATCCGCTGGATCACGGCTTCCGCATCGAGGCTGTTGCCGACATCGCTCTCGGCAATCGTCACCGCCGGCATCGGCGCGACCGGCGCGATTACGGCATCGGTGCCGGTCACCGCGGCGAGATACGCCGCCAGTGCAGGACCGCGCCAGCGCATCGCTTCGAGATAGGTCACCGCCGGAATGGCGAGTCCGTTCTGCAGCCGCATCAGGACCTGCGCGCCATAGTCCTGGGGACGCTCGATCATCCAGCGCTTGTGGAAGGCGGCGGCTTCGGTGGCGAGCACGATCTGGCAGGCGGCGGTGAGCTGGCGCTGGTCCGGCAGTTCGACCTTGACGATTTCGGCGCCCTCCTTCGTGAGGGTGGCGATGGTCTCGTCGAGCACCCGCGCCACTTCGGAATCGAGGTCATCGACATAGAAGGCTGACGGCACGCCAATCTTCAGGCCCTTGAGCGAGCCTGTGGTCTCGGCCATGTAGTTGGGCACCAGGAGCGTCGACGTAGTCGGATCCTCGGGATCGGCTCCTGCCATCAGCCCGATCAGCAGCGCGCAATCTTCGACCGTTTGCGCGAGCGGTCCGACCGTGTCGAGCGATTGCGACAATGGCATCGCCCCCGCACGGCTGATCAGGCCGACCGTGGTCTTGAAGCCGGTGACGCCGCAGAAATGCGCGGGCATCCGGATCGAGCCGCCGGTATCGGAACCCAGCGCGGCAAAGGTCAGCCGCGCGGCGACTGCCGAGCCGGAGCCGGACGATGAGCCGCCGGTGATGTGATCGACGTTCCAGGGGTTACGCACCGCACCGTAATGCACGTTGTGGCCGGTCGGGCCGTAGGCGAACTCGACCATCTGCAGCGAACCGAGCCTGACGGAGCCGGCGTCCTTCAGACGTTGCAACGCGGTGGAAGTCGTCGTCGCCACGTAATCGCGGCGTATCTTCGAGCCGCAGGTGACGACCTTGCCGGCGTCGTAATACATGTCCTTGTGCGCCATCGGCACGCCGTGCAGCACGCCGAGATTCCTGCCCTTGGCGAGCGCGGCGTCGGCGGCATCCGCAGCCGCGAGGGCTTCGTCCGCCTCGATCGCCATGAAGGCGTTGACGCGCGGCTGCCACTGCGCGATCCGGTCGAGACAGGACTGCGTGACCTCGCGCGAGGAAAATTTCTTGCCGGCGATCGCTTTCGCAACCGACACCAGCGACATCAGGGCCGGTTCGCCACTCATTTCGACACCTTCGCGTTCTGCACGAGAAGGAAGCTTGCAGGCTCGAGATCCATCGGCAGTGTGCCGGCGACGGGCGCAAAACCATCGAACGCCGGGCCGATGGAATTGGCGATGCGCGCGGAAACCTCAGAATCCTGCGGCACGCCGGCGACGTCGGTCATTACCTTGACCTGCTTGGGGTCGGGTCTTGTCATGCGGCGGTTGCTCCCTCGTCATTTTGTTTGGCCGGTGCGCGGCTGTGCCCGGAGCCAGCAATGGCCATATAGCACGCCGCCTGATGGCCCATTGTATCGAGATCGCTGAGGTTTGGCGTCGCATTTGCGCAGAGCGGCTCCGCAAACGGGCAACGGGTGTGAAACCGGCAACCGGGCGGCGGATCGATCGGATTGGGCGGATCGCCCGAGATCGGCGGCGTCTCGGTGCGGTTATCAGGATCGGACGACGGCATCGCGGCCAACAGTGCCCGCGTATAGGGATGCGCCGGCGCATCCCAGACCTTGTCGACCGGGCCGAGCTCGGCCACCTCGCCGAGATACATCACCAGCACGCGGTCACTGATGTAGCGCACCACGTTGAGATCGTGGCTGATGAACAAGTACGTGAGGCCGAATTCGCGCTTGAGGTCCGCGAGCAGGTTGAGCACCTGGGCTTCGACCGATTTGTCCAGCGCGGACACCGCTTCATCAAGAATCACGAGTCGCGGCGACAGCGCCAGCGCACGCGCGATATTGACGCGCTGGCGCTGGCCGCCGGAAATCTCGTGCGGGTAGCGGTTGGCAAAAGTTTCGGGCCGCAAGCCGACCTTGCCGAGCAACTCCCGCGCCAGCGTGCGCGCCGCGGCATCCGCCATGCCGTGAACCTTGGGACCGAACGCGATCGAGTCTTCAATGGTGAGGCGCGGGTTGAGCGAGGCGTAGCTGTCCTGAAACACCATCTGCATGCCGCGGCGCAGTTCACGCAACGACAGCGCGTGGCCGACCTGCAGGCCGTCATAGATAATATCTCCGGCATCGCGCTTCATCAGGTGCATTAACAATCGCGCGGTGGTCGACTTGCCGCAGCCGGATTCGCCGACGATGCCGACCGTTTCGCCCTTGGCGATGGAGAAGGAAACATTATCGACCGCGCGCACGGTTTTGCGGGGGCTGAACAGATCGCCCCGCACCGGGAAATGCTTTGTCAGCCCCGACACCTGCAACAACGGCTGCGCCGCGCCACCGATGTCCTCGACCGGCTCCAGTAGTTCGACTGACGGGCTCGTCTCACTCATGTGTCAGTTCCTGATGTCCATGGCGCTGCGCATGCCGTCGCTCAAGAGGTTGAAGCAGATCGACACCGCAAAGATCATGACGCCCGGCAGCGCCGCCACCCATGGATTGACATAGATCGCGGTGCGCAGCGTGTTGAGCATCAAGCCCCATTCCGGCTCCGGCGGTTTGGTACCGAGGCCAAGGAACGACAGGCCGGCGGCGAGGATCATCGACACCGAGATCAGCCCCGTCGCGTAGACGAAGATCGGGCCGAGCACGTTGCCGAGCATGTGGACGCGCATGATGGTGAAAGGTCCGGCGCCGGAGGCGCGCGCGGCCTCGACGAAATCCATGTTGCGCACGCCGGTAGTAACGCTCTCCGCCACACGCGTAATCTGCGGCACGAACACGATCGTCAGCGACACGATCGAGTTGACGATGCCCGCGCCCAGCGCGCCGGAGATCGCAATCGCCAGCAAGACCGACGGGAAGGCGTAGAAGACGTCGATGGTGCGCATGATCGCGGTGTTGATCCTGCCACCGACATAGCCAGCGACGAGCCCGAGCGACGTGCCGATCATGAAGGCAAGGATCACGGGCAGAATGCCTATTATCAGCGACAGCCGACCGCCATAGATCAGCCGCGCCAGCATGTCGCGGCCGAGCTCGTCGGTGCCGAGCGGATAGTTCGGCGTGCCGATGTGGCGAAGCCTGCGGATCATCGAGCCCTGGTAGGGATCGGCCAGCCCCAGCCATGGCGCGCACAGTGCGGAAAGGAAGATCAGCACCAGCACGAACGCGCAGACCATGCTGACCTTGTCGCGCGAAATGCGGCGACCGACAGTGGCCCAATAGCCGCGCGCCTTGGCCGCTGGCGCGGCTTGCAGGGCGGTATCCGACATTACGGTCATGCTCAGCCCCGCTTGATGCGCGGATCGATCGCGGCCTGCGCGATATCGACCAGCAGATTGAGGGCCACGAAGAACAGCGCCAGCACCAGAATCGTGCCCTGCAACAGCGGCAGGTCGCGCTGGAAGATCGCCGAATTGAGCAGCAGGCCCGAGCCGGGCCACGAGAACACCGTCTCGATCAGGATCGAGCCCCCGAGCATATAGCCGAGCTGCAGCCCCATCACCGCGAGCGCGGTCGGCGCCGCGTTCTTGATGACGTGTTTGAACACGTCGAGCTCACGCAGGCCCTTGGCGCGCAGCGCCTCGACGAAATCCTGCGAAAGGATGTCGCCGGTCAGGGCGCGCACCGTGCGGGTGACGATGCCCATCGGGATCACCGAGGTCGTGATCGCAGGCAGGATGAGATACTTCATGTGCTCCCAATCCCAGCCCCACGAACCCGAACCGCCGGGACCGGCGCCGACCGCGGGCAGCCAGTTGAGCTGCACCGAGAAGATGATGACCAGCACCATGCCGAGCCAGTAATGCGGCACCGAGACCCCGGCGATCGCAATCGAGGTCGCGACCTTGTCGACCCAGGTGTCGCGGAAATAGCCGGCGATCAGGCCGAACAGCAGCCCGAGCGTGAAGCCGATCAGGGCTGCGGCAATCGCGAGGGTTACGGTATTGCCGACCGCGCGCAAGACTTCCGATAGCACCGGGCGGCCGGTGGCGATCGAGCTGCCGAGATCGCCATGGAGCGCCCGCCACATCCAGAGCCCGAACTGGACCGGCAGCGGCCGGTCAAAGCCATAGGCCGTGCGCAGTTGCGCCGCGAGCTCCTGCGAGGCATCCGCCGGCAGCACCGCAACCAAGGGATCGCCGGGCGTGATGTGCACCAGCAGGAAGCACACCAGCGCGACGCTGATCACGATCGGGATCACATAGACGATACGTCGGGCAATATAGACGAGCACAGGGCAACTCTCTTCTTCCCTTCTCCCCTTGTGGGAGAAGGTGGCGCGGATTTTGGTTCGCGCCGGATGAGGGGTTCTATCCGCGGACGCAAGTCTTTCAGATGAGGGATGTATGTCCGCGGAGACAGACCCCTCACCCGTCTCGAACGAGCTTCGCTCATTCGATCCACCCTCTCCCCACAAGGGGAGAGGGTAAACCGAGCGCGAAGCCCTGACCTTACGGCGCTATCGTCACCGGCGAGAAGTCGACGAACCAGCTCTTCGGCTGCACGAAACCCTTCACCTTCGGGCTCATGGCGCGCGGCGAGACGTCGTGAGCGACGTAAAGAAACGCCGCGTCATCGACCGAGGCTGCGTGCAGTTCGGCGAGCGCCGCGTCACGCGCCGCGGGGTCGAAGGTCTGGCGAGCCTTGGTCACCAGCTCGTCGAACTTGGGATTGTTGATGTAGCCCCAATTATTCGACGTTGGCGGCGCCATCGACGACTGCAGGAAGCGCACCAGTGCGAAGAACGGGTCCATCGCCGCGTAGGTGACGTTGGTGGCGTTGGCGCCGTTGGCGGTCGGATCCTTGGCGCCGCGGCGCCAGTTGGTGAACAGCGTGTTCCACTCGATGACGTCGAGCTGAACGTCGAAGTAGCACTCGGCCAGCGCCTGCTGCAGATACTCGTTCATCGGCAAGGGCTGCATCTGGCCCGAGCCCGAGGCCGAAGTCTGCGTCTTCACCGTCAGCTTCTTGCTCGGACCAAAACCGGCCTCCTGCATCAGCTTTTGCGCGGCCTTCAAGTCATACTTGATCTCGAAGGTCGGCTTGCCGCGCCAGGGGTGGCCGGACTCGAAGGTGCCGGTGGCCGGTACCATCAGGCCGGCGAGCAGGCCGTCCTTGAGGCCTTCGCGATCGATGCAGAGATTGGCGGCCTTGCGGACGCGGATGTCGTTCCAGGGCGAGCCTTCGATGCGCGAGAACTGCCACGGCCAGACATGCGGCGATTCATTGGCCTTGAGCTGGAAGCCGCGCTGCTTGATCTCCTTGACCGCGTCCGGCGCCGGCGCCTCGACCCAGTCGACCTGACCGGACAGCAATGCTGCGGTGCGGGCATTGGCCTCCGGCATCGGCAGCAGCACCATCCTGTCGACCTTGGGCACGCGCGCCTTGTCCCAATAGCCGTCGTTCTTCACGAGTTCGAGCCGCTCGCGCGGCGTGAACTTCGACATCTTCCAGGGACCGGTGCCCGAGGCGTCCCGGGCGAACGCAGCCCAGGCGGCCTGCGACTTCGCCTTGGCGTCGGCGCCTTCGGCCTTCTCATAGAACGCCTGCCACTTCGAAGGGCTGGCCATGAACAGGTTGGTCAGGTTGATCGGCAGGAAACTGTCCGGCTCCTTGGTGGTCAATTCGACCGTCATGTCGTCGATCTTGCGGGCGGAGGCCAGCGTCGGCATGCGCGAGGCGGTGACGCCGACCTGGCTGGCGTCAAAATGCGGCGCATCCTGCTTCAGCACTTTTTCGACGTTCCAGACCACCGCATCCGCGTTAAAGTCGCTGCCGTCATGGAATTTGACGCCGGAACGCAGCTTGAAGGTCCACTTCTTCTTGTCGGCGTCATCCACCTTCCACTCGGTCGCGAGGCCGGGGATCATGACGCTCGCCTTGTCGGCCGACGACAGGTCCCACAGCGTCAGGCCGTCATACATCGTGAGGCCGGTGAAGCGGTTGCCCTCAAAACCCTGATCGGGCTGGCCGAGCGTGCGCGGAATATCGGCAGCGGTCATGCCGATCCGCAGCACCGTTTCGGCGCTCGCGACCTGCGGCAGCCCTACCACCAGCGCCGTCGCCAGCAGCCACGCGGTGGCCGTCGTCTTCGATTTGTCGTTACGCATATGCAGCAATCCTTCTCGACTTGGGTGACTATTTCTTATGCAACGGTATGCAACGCCTGTGCCAAGGCAGGTACTAAAGCAGGCGCTTCGCCAGGGGCCATTGGCCGCACAACTCCCTATGAGTGCGCGTGCAAGCGCGCTGTCCATGCTCCATCTGGCACCAAGCTTGCATTTTTTAGCTCCAACCCCCGCCCGATGGAGCTTAAATCATGCGCACCCGATATTCGATGCTTCTTGCTGCCGCGGCAATAGCCCTCGGATTCCTTCTTGGCTTGCCCACGATTTCGGCGCAGGCGGAGACCGTTGTGCGCTACGGCATTTCGATGGCGGACATTCCGCTGACCACCGGCCAGCCCGACCGCGGCGCCGGCGCCTACCAGTTCTCGGCCTACACGATCTACGATCCCCTGGTCGCCTGGGAGATGGACGTGGCCGACCGGCCGGGCAAGCTGGTGCCGGGCTTGGCCACCGAATGGAAGGTCGACGAGGCTGACAAGAAAAAATGGCGCTTTGCCTTGCGCAAGGGCGTCAAGTTTCATGACGGCAGCGCGTTCAATGCCGACGCGGTGATCTGGAATCTCGACAAGGTGCTCAATGACAAGGCACCGCAGTTCGACAAGCGCCAGAGCGCGCAGGTCAAGACCCGCCTGCCCTCGGTTGCAAGCTACGCCAAGGTCGACGATGACACGGTCGAGATCACGACCAAGGCGGTCGATTCGTTCTTCCCGTATCAGATGCTCTGGTTCCTGGTCTCGAGCCCCGCGCAATATGAAAAGCTCGGCAAGGACTGGGACAAGTTCGCCAGCCAGCCCTCCGGCACCGGACCGTTCAAACTCACAAAACTGGTGCCGCGCGAACTCGCCGAGCTGACCAGGAACGCCGACTATTGGGACAGCAAGCGAATTCCCAAAGCCGACAAGATCGTGTTGATCCCGATGCCGGAAGCGCTGACGCGCACCAATGCGCTGCTGGCGGCCCAGGTCGATTTGATCGAGACGCCGGCGCCGGACGCGGTGCCGCAGCTAAAATCCGCCGGGATGAAGATCGTCGACAACGTCACGCCGCATGTCTGGAATTATCATTTGAGCGTGCTGCCCGGCTCGCCCTGGACCGATGTCAGGCTTCGCAAGGCGCTGAACCTCGCGATCGACCGCGAGGCCGTGGTCGGGCTGATGAACGGCCTGGCAAAGCCTGCCAAGGGTCAGGTCGACCCGTCGAGCCCGTGGTTTGGCAAGCCGTCCTTCGAACTCAAGTATGATGTCGCGGCGGCGAAGAAGCTGGTGCAGGAGGCGGGCTACTCCAAGGAAAAGCCGCTGAAGACGACCTTCATCATCGCGCAAGGCGGCACCGGGCAGATGCTGTCGCTGCCGATGAACGAATTCCTGCAGCAGAGTTTCAAGGAAATCGGCATCGAGATCGATTTCAAGGTGGTCGAGCTGGAGACGTTATATACGGCATGGCGCAAAGGTGCGGCCGACGAGATGAACGCGGGCATTACCTCCAACAACATCGCCTATGTCACATCAGATCCGCTCTATGCGATTGTCCGCTTCTTCCACTCCGGCCAGATCGCGCCGGTTGGCGTCAACTGGGGCGGCTACAAGAACCCCAAGGTCGACGCGCTGATCGACGAAGCCAAGCAGACGTTCGATGTCGCCAAACAGGATGAACTGCTGGCGCAGGCACATGCAGCGATCGTCGACGACGCCACGCTGGTCTGGGTCGTGCACGACACCAACCCGCATGCGCTGTCGCCGAGGGTGAAGAAGTTCGTGCAGGCGCAGCACTGGTTCCAGGATCTGACGCAGATCGGGCTGGAGTAGGGAATCGGTGGGCAAAGGCGCATAGCGCCGTGCCCACCATCGGCATGCACGCAAGAAATGGTGGGCACGCTGCGCTTTGCCCACCCTACGATTCTACGTTCTTTAGCGCGCTCTGTAGGATGGGTAGAGCGCAGCGAAACCCATCACGCTTCCGCGCAGGGACTTGATGGGTATCGTTTCGCTCCACCCATCCTACGTTCTTCTCACTTCGTCAGCAGCGCAAACGCGCCGTTCCAGTCTGCCGGCGGCGGATTTTCGAGATAGCCGCGGATGCGGGCTTCGTAGAGATTGTAAAGCAGCTCCAGCGAATTTGCTTCGTCGGTCTTGCGGCCGCGCGCGATGGCCGCGAGCGCGCCGTCCCAGTCGCGGTTGCGATAGCAGGCGAGCATCTCGATGGTCAGATTGCGCAGGCGCTGGAAGCGGCCGGACTGCGCGGTGTCCTCGCGGCCGGCGATGGCGTAGATCACCTCCGGCTCCTTCTTGCCCTTCACCATGATGAAGTCGAGTTCGAGGATTGCGAACCTGTCCTTGACCGCCAGCGCGGTCCTGGAGCCGATGATGATCGGGAAGCCGTATTCCTTCGACTGCCCTTCGAGGCGCGAGGCCAGATTGACGCTGTCGCCGAACACCGAATAGTTGAACTTGAGATCGGATCCCATGTTGCCGACCACGCAGATGCCGGTATTGAGGCCGACGCCGACATTGAGCGGAATGAATGGACGCCCTTCTTCCTTTGCCTCCTGCTCGCGCGCCTGATTGAGCTCGTCGACGTGTTCCAGCATGTCGAGCGCCGCCTCGCAAGCATTGAGCTCATGGATCTTGTCGTCGAGCGGCGCGTTCCAGAACGCCATGATGGCGTCGCCCATATATTTGTCGATATAGCCTTTGCGCGCGAGGATCGCGTTGGTGAGCGGGGTCAGGAAGCGATTCATCAGCGTGGTGAGGCCCTGCGGATCGTTCTTGTAGGTCTCCGAGATCGAGGTGAAGCCGCGCATGTCGGAGAACATGATGGTCATCTCGCGCTCCTCGCCGCCGAGCACCAGCTTTTCCGGCGACTGCGCGAGCTGCTCCACCAGCACCGGCGACATGTATTGCGCGAAGGCGCCGCGGATCTGCTTGCGCTGTTGCTGCTCGCGCACGAAGCTCGAAAAGATCAGCGTCAGGTAGATCGACGTAGTCGACATCAACGGATAGGTAAAATCGATCAGCAGCCGATGCTGCGCGTAGAAATACACCGACGTTCCGATCAGGGCGGTCGCAAACGCGGCCCCGAGGGCGACCAGCGTGACCGGTCCGAACAAGGGCGCGAACGCGATCACCAGCAGTCCAAACAGAAGCGCGGTCGCGAACTCGACGGCGATGCCGTAGATCGGCGTCGAGATCACCTCGCCTGACAACGTGGTCTCGAGCACCTGGGCGTGGATCTCCACACCGGGCATGGCGCGCGAAACCGGCGTCGTCTTGATGTCGTTGAGGCCGACCGCCGAGGTGCCGATCAGCACCAGCTTGCCGGCGATCATGTCAGGCGCGACGTTCTTTTCCAGCACGTTGATCGCGGGGACATAGATCGAGGCATCGTTGCGGGCATAGTGAACCCAAATCTGGCCATTACGGTCGGTCGGGATCTGAAGACCCTTGATGCCGATGCTCTTGATGCCGGCCTTTTCGGCCTTGATCAGGATCGTGCCCGAACCGGTGGCGACGCGGAGCATCTCGAACGTCAGCGAAGGCATGGTCTGGCCCTGCGCCTGCATGATCATCGGCACCCGCCGCACGATGCCGTCGCGCTCGGGCTTGATCGTGAACAGGCCCCGCCCGGCGGCGGCATGCTCCAGCACCGGCACGTTGCGCAACAGGCCGGGGAAATCGAACATGAAGCGCTGCGGCTCCTCGCCCAGCATCGCGAGCCCGGTGACCGGCAGCGTCTTGTCGAGGGCTGTGATTTCCTCCGGCAACCCGGATTCGCCGAGCACGACGCGGGAAGCCTTGATGGCGTCGGCGAAGACCTGGTCGTTGCTCGGCAGCGCGCGCAGCCTGGCGCGGGTCTCCTCGTCGAGATTGCGGAAGGTGTCGGCCGCATAGGCAGGGTTGAGCCGGTCGGGTTCCGAAAACACCGCGTCGAACGCGATCACGACCGCGCCGAGCCGGGTCAGCTCGGTAATGAGGTCCGCAATCCGGGTGCGCGGCCACGGCCACTGCCCGAGCTTTTCCAGGCTCTTGTCGTCGATATCCACGATTGTGACCGGCCTTGCGGTCTTCTTGCGCGGATCGATGCGCTGGAAGGCATCAAAGGTCCTGACCCGAATTTCCTCGACGGGGGCCGGGTCGGCGACGCGAAGGGCTGCGAACCCGATCAGCAGCGCAAGGCACAGCAGCCGGGCATAGCCGATGCGCCGCTTGAACCACCTCGGTAGGGCCCGGAGCTTCATGGCTTCGATTGTTTGCTAACTGACGGCGCCAGACAAGCCAGAAGATGGCATCGATATCCCTGAGTTAGCGCGGGTGGCGAAGCGCCATACTAGAGCGTTTTCCAGCGAAGTGGAAACCGGTTCGCGTCAAGAAAACGCGTCAAAGCAAAAATCTAGAGCCCCGTTCCGATTCCATCGGAACGGAAAAGGCTCTAGTGATGCGGCGACACGATGAAGTCGCTCGCATGCAGACTGGCGGTGGCAAGCCCCTTGAGGGTGATGGTGTCGCCAGTATCGAGCGTGATCAGCTTGTCGCAGCCGCTGGTCGTCACATGGTCGGGATTGCCAAGCCACGCAGTGATGTTTTCAGCGTTCACGAACTGGGCGAACGCGCGGAGATCGATATGGTCCTCGCCCTGCGTGAAGTCGGTGATCTCATCGGCGCTCGGGTCATATTGGGATTCCGGCGCAAACACGAACTGGTCGGCGCTTGCACCGCCGGTCAGCGTATCATTGCCTTCCGTTGCGAAGATGACGTCCTTTTCGGTCGTCCCTACGAGCGTGGCGCCACCCCATCCGGACTGCTGGAACACGAAGTTCAAGATGTCGCTCTGGCCATTTGCGTCCGTTGCAGTCACCGTGACGATATCGTTCAGCTTGGTATCGCCGTTGTAGTCCGTCGGCGTGTACATGATGCCGTTGGCAAACTGCGCATTGATTTCCGAAACCTTGCCCACATCCACCGGTGAAAGCGTGCCGTGCAAAGCGCTCGCCGTGATCGTCACATCGGAAGCCTGGTCGTCATCGGACAACTTGATGTCAAAAACGGTGGTGGTAACTGCGGCGTCTTCGTTCTCCTCAACCCTGATGCTTTCGGCGCTCAGGACCGGCGCCTCGTTAACCGGCGTGATATCAATGGTCGCGGTGGCGGTTGCGGTCTGGCCGCCACCCGATCCGCTGTTGCCATCGTCGTTGACGGACAGCGTCAGGTCGGTCGATGCGCTCGGATTGTTCGAATTCGCGGTGTAGCTGATCGCGCCGGAATTGTCTCCGGCGAGCAGCGCTTCGATGTAGTCGACCAGTCCGGTGATCGTCACAGCGGACGTACCGTTGCCGGTGACCGAAACGGCATTTGCACCCAGGTCGACATCAAGGATGCCTTCACTGACGGAGAGGGTCACGGTTTCGGTGCTGCCGTTGCCATCGATATCAGCGACATGCAAGCCGGTGCCGCTGATGACCAGCGGCGTTTGTTCAGTCGCAGCGTAATGCGTCGCAGGCGCGGCCGCGGTCGGCGCGTCGTTGACCGCCGTCACTGTCAGCGTTGCGGTATTCGACGTCACAGAGAAGGCGGCGGAGCCGCCCGATGCCGAGACGTCCGCCAGGGTGCCATGGATGCCCGTCGTCTGATCCCACGCCACATACGTGAACGTGTCCGTCCCGCCATCTTCGCCGTCGGGGACGAACCTGACCATGTCGGCCGCCGCCAGCAGCAGGGCAGAGCCGCCCGACACCGCCGGGAAGGCGACGAACGTGCTGCCCTCGGTGGAATATTCCCAGTGGCCATGCGCGCTGGTCGTCGCGGTGATTGCGATGCCTTGCAGCGCGCCGTGATCGACGTCGGCAATGCTGGCTCCGAGGAACGAGGCGACGCTCTGGCCGGCATTCGCGGTCTCGTCTTCGGTAATCGTGATCAGCGACGGAGCCGACGCGGTCAGGACCGGCGCGTCGTTGGTGCCGGTGATGGTGATCGTGAAAGTCTGTGACGTGATCCCGCCATCACCATCGTTGATCGCGACCGTATAGGTCAGCGCAACGGACTCGGTCTCGGCCAGATAATCGAACGCCGTCGAGGCCGCCGAGAACGACAGATCGACCGAACCGGACGACGAGCCGGAATTCTTGGTGACAGCGCCTGGTGTCACCAAGGCAATCAGCGCCACATCGTCGAGCGCAAGGCCTGTCGTTTCACCGGACGCCACCACACCGGTAATCGCAGCGGCATGGCCGACATCGGTCAGGTCGACGTCGGTGAAGCTGACCGGGATCGTCGCGCTCAACGGTGCGGTATCGGTCTGCTCGGTCAGGTTCTGCTGCGCGATATCCGCGATAGCAGGCGCGTCGTCGGTGCCGGTGACCGTAACGACGAAGGTCTTGGGCGTTACCCCGCCATCGCCGTCGTCGATCGAAACCGTATAGGTCAGCGTCAGGACCTCGTCCTTCGCCAGATAGTCGAACGCCGTTGAAGCAGCCGAGAACGACAGATCGACCGAGCCGGCCGACGAACCGGAATTCTTGGTGACAGCGCCGGGCGTCACGAGCGCGATCAGCGCTGTTTCGTCAAGCGCAATGCCTGTGGTGGTGCCGGTCGCCACCGCATGGGTGACCGTCGCGCTATGGCCGACATCGGTCAGATCGACATCGGTGAACGTCACCGGGATGGTCGCGGTCAGCGGCTTGGCGTCGGTCTGTTCGGTCAGATACTGCTGCCCGATGCTGGCGATGACAGGCGCGTCGTCGGTGCCGGTGACGGTGATCACGAAGGCCTTCGGCGTCACGCCGCCATCGCCATCGTCGATCGAAACCGTGTAGGTGAGCGTCAGGATCTCGCCGTTCGCCAGATAGTCGAACGCGGTCGAGACCGCTGAGAATGACAGGTCGACCGAGCCGGCCGAGGAGCCGGCGGCTTTGATCACCGCGCCGGGCGTCACCAGCGCGATCAGCGCGGCCTCGTCAAGCGGAAGGCCCGTGGTGGTGCCGGTCGCCGACGCGCCGCTGATGGTTGCGCTGTGGCCGACATCCGACAGGTCGAGATCGGTGAAATTGACTGATATCGTCGTCGCCAACGGCGCGGTATCGGCCTGCTCGGCGAGGCCCTGCTGCGCGATATCAGCGATGTCAGGCGCATCGTTGCTGCCGTTGACGGTGACGACTATGTCCTGCGAGGTGACGCCGCCAAGATGGTCGTCGACCTCCACCGTGTAGGTCAGCGTGACCATCTCGCCATCGGCGAGGTAGTCGAAATAATTATCCGGCGCCGAGAACGACCAGCTCTTCGAACCCTGCACGCCATCGGTGGAATCGGTAAGCGCCCCCAGCGACAGCCAACTGAGCTGGACCGTGCCGTTGGCAAGCCCCGTCATCACGCCGGAGGCGTGGACGCCTGTGATCTTGACGTCATGCGTATCGGTCAGATCGGCATCGACGAATTTGATCGCACCGCTTGCGGTATCCGGCGCCGCCGAGCCGTGGGTGTCGGCGCGTTCGGCGAGGGTCGCGGTCTGCGGGTCACTGGTAATTTCAGCCGTATCATTGCTGCCGGTGACGGTGACGGTGATCGGCTTGGTCACCACGCCGCCATGCCCGTCATCGACGGTTGCCGTGTAGATCAGCGTCAGGATCTCGCCGTAGGCAAGGAAGTCGAACGCACCGTCGGCCGTGCTGTAACTCCAGCTCGCCGAACCGTCATTGGTATTACTGGGAGACTGC
This sequence comes from Bradyrhizobium sp. 170, assembly GCF_023101085.1. Lineage (NCBI taxonomy): Bacteria > Pseudomonadati > Pseudomonadota > Alphaproteobacteria > Hyphomicrobiales > Nitrobacteraceae > Bradyrhizobium > Bradyrhizobium sp. 170. The sequence goes on from NZ_CP064703.1 coordinate 8,496,382, forward strand.
ACCACCGTCACCGGCTCATCCACCGCTGATATCGCCGCGAGTTGTTTGGCCGTGAGCTGTGAGGTGACGTCGACGCTGTAGGCGTTCAGGTAGGTGAACGAAGTGAAGGCGGCGCTCGCCACCGGCCGGTCGGTCAGGTCGACGTCGGTGAAGCTGATGGTGCCGTAGGCCGTATGGAGCGCGGTGGACCCCGTCGGGTTGGGCTGGTTGAGGTTCGAAAGCTCGGCAAAGGCATCGTTCGTCGTGGCAATGGTCGGCACGTCGTTGGTGCCGGTGACGACGACGTCGGCGCCATGGATCGAGACCGTGATCGGCGTGGAGACGACGCCGCCATGGCCGTCGTCGACCTGGGCGACGTAGTTGAGGGTCAGCGTCTCGCCCTTGGCGATGAAGTCGAACTTGCTGTCCTCAATGCTGTAGGTCCAGGTCGCCGAGCCGTTGTGGGTGTTTCCGGCCGTCTGCACCACGCTCAGCGGCACCTCAACGGCCAGGATCGCCGCCAACTGCGCCGGCGTCAGCGTCGCGGTGACGTCGTTACCCTCTGCATCGTAATAGCGGAACGGATCGGTTGCGGAGATCGCCGCGCTGACGACGGGACGGTCGGTCAGGTCGACGTCGACGAAGGTGACGGTGCCGGTCACGGTATCGACCGCCGTATTGCCGGTGCCGATCCGCTCCGTGATCGTGCCGCCGGTCGCGGAAAGCGTCGGCTTGTCGTTGGTGCCGGTGATGACGATCGTAAACGGCACGAACGTCGTCTCGTTGTTCGGCGCGTAGTTGTTGTCGACCCGCGCCAGATAGGTCAGCGTCAGAGTCTCGCCGACGGCCAGGAAGTCGAAGGCGCCATCGGCAATGTTGTAGGTCCAGGTCGCCTGGCCGGTGTTCTTGCCGTTGGGGTCCTGCGCCACGGAGAGCGGCACTTCGACCGCCTTGATCGCGGCCAGTTGCTCCGCCGTCAGCGTGGCGGTGACGTTGGCGCCCTGCGCGTTCTGATAGGCAAAGGAAGAAAACTGCGCACTGACGCTCGGAATATCGCCGGCGTTGAGATCAACATAGTTGACCGTGCCGGACGTGCTGTCGATGGCGGCGCTGCCGGTGAGAACGGCGCGTTCGGTAAACGCGCCGCCAGACGCGGCCGCCTGCGGCGGGCCGGGAATGTGCACGAGCTTGGGTTCGGGGCCCGACGCCGGAGCGGGTGCCGGCTTGTCCGGGATGTTGAGGAGATGAAGCGTAACCGGGACGAGATCGTTGCTGGCTAGCCTGAGGAACACCGTTTCCGGAACGATCGTATCGGTGTGGTTGGTCGTGAGCTTGGTGTTCGGGTTGTTCAGGTCGGTGAACTTCAGCGAGAACACGTCGCTGATGATCTTCTGCGCGTCGGGCGACAGTTGCACGGACGACTGGAAGCTGACCGAGCCCTGGCCATTGATGATCGTCTGCGTGCCGGCCCGGTTGACGGTTGCGATCTGTGTCAGCGTGGTCTTGTCGAACAGGATGTAGGAGCCGGTGGTGCCGTCGGGCTCGACCAGCACCTGGAATTTCGCCGGCGGCGCACCGCCCTGCGACGGCACCTCGAAATCGATCTCGACCAGCACCGCGGTGCCGCGGATGCCCATGGTCGCGACCGGAGTGTCGACCTTCATGTCGCCTTTCTTGGCGGTGGCGCCGGCGACGAACGAAATCGTGCCCTGCACCAGGCTGAGCAGCGATTTGTTGTCCGACCCGTTGGGGTCGTAGATCATTTCGTTCAGCACCATCTTGGCGTTCGACGCGAGGCCGAACACGGTGCCGTCGATGAAGGTGATGCCGAGCGTCGAATCGGAGCCGGACTGGACGACGTCGCCTTTGTGGACGGTGTCACCCTGGTTCAGGATGATCGAGACGCCGTTGCGGATCGCGGTCGCGCTGCCCGTCAGCTTGGTGACATGGCCGATGAGCGCAGGCGCGACGCTGGCGCTGCCGTCGGCCTGCGCGAACTGGGTGTGCCCAGCCAGCGCGTTGACGATGTCACCGGTGAGGTGGGCACCGTCGGGCGAAGCCAGTGCGGCGCGTTTCTCGCCCTTGAAGTACTCACGCAGCACGAGCTCGTGGTCGCCACTGGTGAGGACCAGGTCGACACCCGACCGCTTGAAGTCGCCGTGGAACAGCAGATGAGCGTCAGAAATAATTATGGCGTCGGACGGCGCATGTGTCGAAACCTTGTCGACATGGAAATTGCCGGAAGGCGAAAGATGGCCGGGCTGTGACAGCAGCCCCAGATCAATTTCCACGCCGGAATCAGGGCCGAGGCCGCCCGATCCGAATTTACCGGCGTAGTTCAATGGGGCACCAAATTCTAAATGGTTAAGAATTATGAAATTTCCCTGCGGAGTTTTGATACCACGCAGGTAAGGAACACAAAAGCAGGCATGCCGCGAATACCCTCGATATGGGGTAAGTCTGCAACAGGACCGAAAAGGTCCGGGAAAGTGTCGGGCGAAAGTGTGGCGAGGAAAAGGCGAGCCCTGACCGGACCTACCGAAAAACAGGCACGGCCCCTGGCCCAGGCATAAAAAACAAGCAGTCATAATAGCTTATCTTTGCCGCACCGCACCGAACGCAACTTCCCAAGAGGAGAGACAGCCGCCTGGCAGCCGGTCACTTGGCCGGATCGTTGGATGCGTATTGTCAGCCGGCATCCCGTTCGCGCGATCCAGAGCAGGTTGTAATCGTCCGCCCGAGAGTCCCTCCAGCAGGGTTAATTCGGTGACCCGCGATTCTTTCGAAATCGTAAATATTGCACCGTCTGCCGCGGCCCTTCCGGGTTAGCGGATCGACGCCGCAGCCGATTCCATCGCCGCCACGTCCGGACGGATCGATAAAATTGTCTGCAAACCGGCGAGACCAGGTTCAGGCTGTTTCGCTCTTCGCGGCCAGCTTCCCCTTCGCCTTAAGCAGATCAAAAGCCCCCGCGCCCATCCTGCCCCTTCCGAAATGATCCGGACACGAGCAGGCAGAGCAAGCCCGCCGATGCCCGGACAAGGGGCGTCAGATGGGGTTGTCAGTCACCTCGCGCGCATGGCGTGCGGGCATCGTCGCGTGCGGCCTGGCCTGGTTCGGACCTGCCGACCTGCGGGCCGAGACAGCGGAGCCATCGGCGCCGGCGGAGCTGATCCACCGATCGGCCGAGCCGTTCGGGCTTGCCGCATCTTCCCTCCCAAGCGGTGGACTGCGCGACAAATGGCTCGGCGTGCAACGCCGGCTCGACGACGAAATGGTGCAGCTTGCGCTCTGCGAAGGCGACCGTGACGGCTGCGTGTCACCGGCCGCGCTGAAATTCCTCGACATCGTCGACGCCGCCCGATTACGCGAAGGCCGCGCCCGCCTCGGCGAAATCAACCGCGCCATTAATCTCGCCATCCGGCCGATGAGCGACCTCGCCCAACACGGCCAGATCGACGTCTGGACACCGCCGCTCGCAACGCTCGCGCGTGGCGGTGGCGACTGCGAGGATTATGCGATTGCGAAATTCACAGCCTTGCGCCGCGCCGGCCTCGCGCCCGACGATGTCAGGATCGTGGTGCTGCGCGATACCATCCATGGCGAGGATCATGCGGTGGCCGCCGCCCGGCTGGACGGCCGCTGGCTGACGCTCGACAACCGCCGCATGGCGATGGTCGAGGATGCCGACGTCAGAAATTTCCGGCCGACATTCGTGATCGATCAACACGGCGTAATGAAATACATCGATGCCCCCCTGCTCGCCGACGCCTCGGGCAATAATTCTGTGGCTTCGCTCGTCGTGAGTTCTCTGGCCATCTCCGCGTCCCCGCCATTCGAACGCGCCGACTGACGAATGACGGCGCGCAATTATTGCGCGGCGACGGCTGACAACAATCTGCTTTGCTTGCCTGATCTTCCTTGCCCTCGTGGCCGATGGTGCGCTGCAGCCGGTATACCAGCTTGCATTCACTTCGTGAAAACATGGCGAGACAAATTTTCTCTTTTTCATTTCGTGCCCCGCCTCGATTGACGCGATCCTTCCCACCGGCATAGCATTCCACCAGATCCGCTAGAGATCACTGGGAGGGGATTAAGATGACACGTCCGCCGCGCGTTGATTCTGCTTGCCGTTTGTTTCCTGAAATTGCCGTTACTTCCCGTCGATCGGTGCGCCTTGCGCGGGCCGCGATCGCAATCGGGCTGGGCCTGACGCTATCCTGCAGCGCTGCACTCGCGCAGAGCCCCGCCAAGGGATCGCCCGAGCACATCAAGGCCGTGACGTCGGCGGTCGACGGCGCCTCGATCAAGGCCAACACGGCAACGTCGAACGACTGGCCGACCATCGGCCTCGATTACGCCGAGACGCGCTTTTCCAAGCTCAACCAGATCAACGCCGACAACGTCAAGAAGCTCGGACTGGTCTGGACCTATCCGCTGGAATCCTCCCGCGGCGTCGAAGCGACGCCGGTCGTTGTCGACGGCATCATGTACCTGACCGCGTCCTGGAGCGTGGTGCACGCCGTCGACGTACGCACCGGCAAGCGGCTGTGGACCTACGATCCGAAGATCGATCGCGAGAAGGGCTATAAGGGCTGCTGCGACGTGGTCAATCGCGGCGTCGCGCTGTGGAAGGGCAAGGTGTTCGTCGGCGCCTATGACGGCCGGCTGATCGCGCTCGATGCCGTCAACGGCAAGGTGATCTGGGAAAAGGACACCCTGATCGACAAGGAGCACTCCTACACCATCACCGGCGCGCCGCGGGTCTTCAACGGCAAGGTGCTGATCGGCAATGGCGGCGCCGAATATGGCGCGCGCGGCTATGTCACCGCCTATGACGCCGAGACCGGCAACCAGGCCTGGCGCTGGTTCACGGTGCCGGGCGATCCGTCAAAGCCGTTCGAGGATGAATCGATAGCGGCGGCGGCCAAGACCTGGGATCCCGCCGGCAAATACTGGATCAACGGCGGCGGCGGCACCGCGTGGGACACCATCACCTTCGATCCCGATCTCAACATGGTCTATATCGGCACCGGCAACGGCTCGCCGTGGAACCGCGACCTGCGCAGTCCTGCCGGCGGCGACAACCTCTATCTCGCCTCGCTGGTGGCGCTGAACGCCGACACCGGAAAATACATCTGGCACTACCAGGAAACGCCCGGCGATCATTGGGACTACACCTCGACCCAGCCGATGATCCTCGCCGACATCACGATCGACGGCGCGCCAAGAAAAGTCATTCTGCACGCGCCGAAGAACGGCTTCTTCTTCGTGGTCGACCGCACCAACGGAAAATTCATCTCGGCGAAGAACTTCGTCGATGTGAACTGGGCGACCGGCTACGACGCCAACGGACGGCCGATCGAGGTGCCGGCGGCACGCGGTGCAGAAGCCTATGACAGCATTCCCGGTCCGTACGGCGCCCACAACTGGCATCCGATGTCGTTCAATCCGCAGACCGGCCTCGTCTATCTGCCGGCGCAGGGCATCCCGGTGAACCTGACGCCGGAAAAGATGTTCAAGCATAATGCCCAGGAGCCCGGCAAATTCGCCTCCGCGGCAGGCTGGAATGTCGGCTTCATGCTGGATGCGACCCCTCCGAAGAACAAGCCCTTCGGACGGCTGCTGGCCTGGGATCCGGTGAAGCAGAAAGAAGCCTGGCGCGCTGAATATATCGCGCCGTGGAATGGCGGCACGCTGACGACGGCCGGCAACCTTGTATTTCAGGGGACAGCCGACGGGCGCTTCATCGCCTACAATGCCACCACGGGCGAAAAGCTTTGGGAGAGTCCGACCGGCACCGGCGTGGTGGCGGCCGCCTCGACCTACATGATCGACGGCAAGCAATACGTCTCCGTAGCCGTCGGCTGGGGCGGCGTGTTCGGAATTGCGGTGCGCGTGACCGAGCTTCGGAGCCCGGGCACGGTCTACACCTTCGCCATCGACGGCAAGGCGCCGCCGCCGGCCTTCGTCAAGTACCAGACCGAGGGCCTGCTCGCCGGCGTGAAGTACGATCCGAAGGACGTGCCGGAAGGCACCGCGCTCTATGTCACCGCCTGCGCCCAGTGCCATGGCGTGCCGGGCGTCCACAACGGCGGCAATGTCCGAAACCTCGGCTACGTCCCCAAGGAGACGATCGAGAACCTGAAGGACATGGTGTTCAAGGGGCCGTTCCGCGACCAGGGCATGCCCGACTTCACGGGCAAGCTGACCGAAGCGGATGTCGCAAAAATCGCGGCCTTCATCCAGGGCACCGCGGACGCGATAAGGCCGAAGTAACGAAGTCGTTCCGGGGCACGCGCAAGCGCGAACCCGGAATCTCCATCATCCAAACAGAGGGGCTGCGCGAGACGATCGCGCAGCCCTTTTACGTTCTGACATGAAGCGCGACAAAGCTACGCCAATCCGCTCGCTCAGTCCTCGTCCTCTACCCAGAGACAGCCGGCCTTGTCTGCTCCCACGACAAGAACGCCCATGTCGAACGTCGCCGGGGTAGCAGGTGTCCAGGCGTTGGGAATCGCCGCGGCATTTGAGAAGAACTCGACGTTCTGTCCATCGAACAACGCCACGAACTGCCGCCAGAGATCGGCAGCATCCGAGATGCTCATGATCGTCGAACCGTAAGCCAGATCGGCAGAGAGAACGCGGGTCGCGATTTCTTGTGCCTCCATTCCTCCGATGGTTCGGTAGATTGTGTCGTCATCGGCCAGTCCAAAGGCACGCGCGGCGTCAGCCACCGTCATCCTGCCCGCGACGACACCGCACCTCGTATTCCCTGGCCGACGCTTGCGCCGGATCCTGTCGCAGATGTCGATCTCTCGGTTCGCCAAGGCCGCCTTTTCCTCGAATTCGTATTCCAACGCGAGCAGAACTGCAGGTCGCAATAACGAGTGTAGCGCGCCATGCTTGATCGGCAAAAAGAAAGGGCTGCGCGATCATCTCGCGCAGCCCCTTGTCGTTAAAGCCTGTTGGCCGTTGGAGCAAAGCGCTCCGTCAGAACATCAAATTGTCCTTCACCAGCACCCAGCGGCCGTTCTTGATCTGCTGGACCTGGGTAATCGTGCTGGCGAGATGGTTGGTCTTCGAGAAGACGGTGGCCGGCGAGTTGAAGATGTCCATGAACTTGTCGCCCGATTCCAGTGCATCGAGCATCTTCTGTCCCGTCAGGTCCTTGCCCGCCTTGTTCGCGTAGTGGGCGAAGGTCATGACGGAGTTGTAGCCGATGATGGCCTGGGTGTTGGCGTCGGAGCCGAACATCTTCTTGTAGTTGGCCAGCCAATCCTTGACCTTGCCCTTGGCCGTATCCTCGTAGGGGATCTCGAAAGCGGCCGCGGCGTAAAGCCCTTCCACGGCTTCCTTGCCGAGCGCCGGCACTTCAAGCACGTTGGTCGGCGTGGCGCCGAGGAAGGTGACGTCCCAGCCGAGCTTCTTGGCTTCGCCCATCGCGCCGATGGTTTCGCGGATCACGGTGCCGAGCACGACCACATCGCAGCCGTCGGCCTTCATCTTGGCGACCTGCGCGCTGAAGTCGGAGGCGCCGCGCTTGTAGCTGGTGACCGACGCGGGCGTCAGCTTCATCGCGGCAACCTGCTGGGTGAAGCCGTCAAGCACGTTCTTTCCGTACTCGTCGTCCTGATGCATGATGCAGGGCTTCTTGAAGCCCTTCGCTTCGACCATGTACTTGACCACGGCGCGCGTGCTCTCGACATAGGGCAGCAGGTTGCTGAATTTCAGCCGCTCCTGCGGCTTCGCCGGATCGAATTTGAAGGTGAATTCGGCTGCCGTCAGCGGAAACAGCTGCAGCACCCCTGCGTCAAACAGAATATCCTGCGAGGCGAGCACCGTCGGCGAACCCATCGGCCCGACCATGGCGAAGACCTTGTCGCGCTCGACCATCTTCTGCGACGCCAGCACGGCGCGCTTCGGATCGTAGCCGCTGTCCTCCAGGATCAGCTTGATCTTGCGGCCGTGGATGCCGCCGGCCGCGTTGACCTCTTCCACCGCCATCTTCATGCCGTTGGAAACCGGAACGCCCCAGACCTTGATCGGGCCGGACAGGTCCTGATGCGTGCCGATGACGATCTCGGCGGCCGAGATGCCGTCATTGGTGACCTTGGTTTGGGCTGCGGCCGGCAGTTGGGTCAGCGCAAGGGCGCTCACCGCAAGGCCCAGCGCCTTGAACGATTTCGACATTGCAGTCTCCTCTTCGTTTGGCCCGTGTTGAGCGAAGGGTGGGGCCTTCTCAATCCTTCGCCGTTTTCAAAAAAAATCCGCTCGAAAAATTCCGTTTCAAGCCTCGTTAGTTACAAGTCCCATTGGCTACGCCACCGCCCGCTCGCCATACATGGCGTTGATTTCGGCGGCATAACGCTTGTTCACGAAACTGCGCTTCAGCTTCATGGTCGGCGTCAACTCCTCGTCCTCAGGCGTGAGCTGACGTTCGATCAGGTAGAACTTCTTGATGGTTTCGACGCGGGCGAAGTTGACGTTGACCGCCTCGATCTCGCGCTGGATCAGGTCCTGGATTTCGGGGGCACGGCAAAGACTTGCGTAGTTGGTGAAGGGAATGTCGTGGTCCTGCGCGAACTTCTCGACATTCTCCTGGTCGATCATGAGCAGGCACGTCAGATAAGGCCGCTTGTCGCCGATCACCACGGCGTCGGAGACGTAAGGCGAGAACTTCAGCTGGTTCTCGATTTCCGACGGCGTGATGTTCTTGCCGCCGGAGGTGATGATGATGTCCTTCATCCGGTCGGTGATCTTGACGAAGCCTTCATTGTCGATCGAGCCGACGTCGCCGGTGTGCAGCCATCCTTTGGCGTCGATGGTCTCCGCGGTCTTTTCCGGCTGGTTCAGATAACCCATGAACAGGAAGTCGCCGCGGATCAGGATCTCGCCCTGCGGTGAAATCGCGACTTCGCCCCAGGGCGCGGCCTTGCCGACCGAACCGAGCTTGATGCGATCGGGCGGCATCACGGTGGCGACCCCGCAATTTTCGGTCTGGCCGTAGACCTCGCGCATGTCGATGCCGAGCGCGAGATACCAGCGGATCAGATCGGGCGCGATCGGGGCCGCGCCGGTAAAGGCCAGCCGACAACGGTCGAGACCGAGCATGCGGCGGATGTTGCGGAACACCAGATAGTAGGCGGCGCTGTTGGCGAGCCGCAGCGACAATGGCGGGGTATCGCCCTGCAGCTTGTATTCCGTCACGCGATTGCCGATCGCGAGCGCGTTGCGGTACATCCACTTCTGGAAGTTGGTCGCATCCTTCAGCGCGATCGTGATTCCGGAATAGAACTTCTCCCAGACCCTGGGCACCGCGAGGAAGGCGGTCGGCTGCACCTCGCGCAGATTGTCCGGCACGGTTTCCGGGCTCTCGGCGAAATTCATCACCGATCCCAGCGCCAGCGAGACGTAATAGCCGCCGATCCGCTCGGCGACGTGGCAGAGCGGCAGGAACACCAGCCGCTCTTCATTGTCGGTCGACGGAAACAGATCGTTGGCGTGGCGCATCTGATGCGTCACGCTGCGATTGGAATGCATGGCGCCCTTTGGCGGGCCCGTGGTGCCTGACGTGTAGACGAGGATGGCGAGATCGGACGCTGAGCGGCTTCCGATCATCTCGTCCCACAGCGCTTCTTTCCCTTGGGCGTGGTTACGCCCGAGCGCCATGAACTCGGCCAGCGACAGCACCATCGGGTCGGTAAAGCCGCTCAGGCCCTCCATGTCGAACACGACGATCTTCTGCAATGTCGGGCACCGCGAACGGCACGACAGGATCTTGTCGAGCTGCTCCTCGTCCTCGGCGAAGATCACTTTTGTCGAGGAATCGTTGATCAGATACTCGACCTGCACGGATGAGTCGGTCGGATAGATTCCGGAAGAGACGCCGCCGGCGCACAGGATGCCCATGTCGGCATAGACCCATTCCGGCACCGCGTTGGCGATGATCGAGGCGACGTCGCCGGGCCGGAAGCCTGACGCATGCAGGCCGTAGGCGATATCCCTGGATATCTGCAGCCACTCGCGCCAACTGGTCGGCTGCCAGATGCCGAATTTCTTTTCACGGATCGCCGGCCGGTCGCCGCGGGTTTCCACGGACTTCAGAAAACTCTTCGCGATCGTGTCGGCGACCGTCAGCACTGCCGGTCTGGCCATGCTCTCTTCCTCCCTCTGTCGCCTGCTTCGCCGGTCTTGTCAGCCGGTCTTGCTTCTTGAAGCAGGGCCTGAATCTAGCTCTAACTCGTTCTGAACGCCATGCTTTTGACTGCGACGGTTAACGCCAGGCCTTCTAACGCCATGTCTTCTTCTTTTTCCAGCGCCGTTCGCCGCGGGCGCCCTCTTCCTTGGCGCCGAGATAGAATTCCTGGATGTCCTTTGAATTCATCAGCCGTTCGCAGGTGTCATTCATGACGACCCGGCCGATTTCCAGCACATAGCCGTAATGGGCGGTCTCCAGCGCCACCTTGGCGTTCTGCTCGACCAGCAGGATCGACATGCCCTGCTCCTCGTTGACGCGCTTGATGATGGTAAAGATCTCCTTCACCAGGATCGGCGACAGGCCGAGCGACGGCTCATCCAGAAGTAGCAGGGTCGGACGGTTCATCAGCGCCCGCCCGATCGCCAGCATCTGCTGCTCGCCGCCGGAAAGCTGCCCCGCAGGCTGGTTGATGCGCTCCCTCAGCCGCGGGAAATAGCCGTAGACCCGATCAAGATCCTCAGCGACGCCGCTGCGATCCTTGCGCGGATAGGCCCCCATCATCAGGTTCTCGCGCACGGAGAGGAACGGGAACACCTCACGCCCCTCCGGCACATGGCTTAAGCCCAGCCGCACGATCTTGTCGGCTTCCACGCGCTGTATCGGCTTGCCCAAAAATTCGATCGAGCCTTTTTGTGGATCGAGAATACCGGAGATGGTTTTCAGCACGGTGGTCTTGCCGGCGCCGTTGGCGCCGAGCAGCGTGACGATCTGGCCGCGCGGCACTTCGAGGCTGATACCGCGTATCGCCTGAATCGGTCCGTAATAGCTCTCGATATTGCTGAGCTTGAGGATGATGTCGGAAGCGCTCATGGCATCATCCTCATGCGCCGAGATAGGCGGCGACGACGTCGGGATGGCGCTGTACCTCGGACGGCGAGCCCATCGCGAGCACGCGGCCGTAGTTGAGCGCAATCACGCGGTCGGAGACGCGGTTGACCAGCGTCATGTCGTGTTCGACCATCAGCACGGTGATGCCGAGCTCGGTCTTCATGTCGCGGATCCAGAACGACATGTCGTCGGTCTCCTCGACGTTCAGCCCGGATGACGGCTCGTCCAGCAGGATCAGTTTCGGCTCCGAGCACAGCGCACGCGCGAGCTCGATCACCTTGCGGACGCCGTAGGGCAGCCCCGAGATCAGCTTGTCGCGATAGGCTTCGAGATCGAGGAATTCGATCACCTGCTCGACGCGGCGGCGATGGACCTTTTCGCCGGCGCGCACGCTCGGCATGAACAGCAATTCCTGCCAGAGCTGCGTGGTGGAGTGCCGGTGACGGCCGACCAGCAGGTTGCTCAGCATGGTCGCATTCTCGAACAGCTCGATGTTCTGGAAGGTGCGGGCAATGCCGAGGCCTGCAATCTCGTAGGCCGGCTGCTCGGTGATGTCCTGGTCTTCGAAAAAGATCCTGCCTGAAGTGGGCGGATAGATCCGCGAGATCAGGTTGAAGATCGAACTCTTGCCTGCACCGTTGGGGCCGATGATCGAGAGAATCTCACCCTTCTCCACCGCGAAGCTGACGGAATCGACCGCCTTCAGGCCGCCGAAGTGCAAAGACAGGTTTTCTGCACGGAAATAGCTCATCGGTTCCGCTCCGATTTCACATAGATTTTCTGACGCTTGAAGGTGGCGCGCTTGTAGAGCGGGAATAGCTGGAAGAAGAGCTTTATCTTCAGCCAGCGCCCGTACAGACCGAGCGGCTCGAACAGCACGAACAGCACGATGATCACCCCGTAGATAGCGCCCTTCAGGCCGTTGGCGGAGGCAATGGCGGCGACGTTGCTGTGAATCTTCGACGCGGTCACGCTGTCCGCGCCCAACGTTGCGAAGATGCCCGCGATTATGACGGGCAAGTCGTCCTTCAGATAGGTCAGGAACGGATCGATCATGACCAGGAAGATCGCGCCGAGCACCGCGCCATGCAGGCTGAAAGTGCCGCCGATCAGGATCACGATGATGAACTCGATCGAGAGCTGCAGCGTGAACATTTCCGGAGAGATGAAGGAGAGCTTGTGCGCGAACAGCACGCCGGCGAGGCCAGTGATCGCCGCGCTGATCGCAAACGACTTCACCTTGTAGAGCGAGACGTTGACGCCCATGCTGCGCGCCGCCGTTTCGCTGTCGCGGATCGCGACGAAGGCGCGCCCCGTGGGCGAGCGCAACAGGTTGAGCGTGCCGACGATGGTCAGGATCAACACGCCGAGACAAAGGAAGTAGAAGGTCGGACCGTTTTGCGGCACCGCCTGCCCGAACAGGCTCAAGGTCTTGACGCGCATGCCCTCATTGCCGTGGGTCACGCTTTCCCAGCGCGCCAGCACTTCCTCGACGATGAAGGCAAAGGAAATCGTCGCGATGACGAGGTAGATGCCCGTCAGCCGCAGCGCGGGAAACCCGACCAGCGCACCGACCACGCCGGTCAACAGGCCACCGGCCAGGAAGTAGACCGGGAACGGAACGTTGTATTGCTGCAGATAGGCCGCCGTATAGGCGCCGATCGCCAGAAACGCGGCGTGGCCGAGCGAGGCCTGCCCGGTGAAGCCAGTGAGAATCATCAAGCCTACGCCCACCGTGGCGTAGATGCAGACGAACACCAACTGGCTGACCAGATAGCTCGACAGCACGAACGGCGCGATCACAAGAAACGCCAGCAGGATGCCATAGGAGACGACGTAGCCGCTGTGCGGAAACAGCCTGATGTCGTCTTCGTAATCCGTCTTGAAGAGGAACCGCATTAGACCTTCTTCCGCGTATGAATACCGAACAGGCCTTCGGGCTTGAGCAACAGCACCACCAGAAGAACGATGTAGGGCGCGACGTCCTTCCAGCCCTGCGGCAGGTAGAATCCGGCCATGCTCTCGATCACGCCGATCAGCACGCCGCCCACCACCGCGCCGGGGATGGAGCCGAAGCCGCCGAGCACCGCGGCGGGAAACGCTTTCAGGCCGAGCACGAGACCGACATTGGAGTGAATGAAGGTGATCGGCGCCAGCAGCACGCCGGCGGCAGTCGCGACCGCCGCGCTGATCGCCCACACAATCGACACCACACGCTTGACCGGAATGCCCATGTAGTAGGCGGCCAGCATGTTCTCGGAGCTGGCGCGCATCGCGGTGCCGAGCGTGGTGCGATTGAAGAATAAATACAGCAGCGCGCAAAGGATGACGGTCGCGGCGATCACCGAGAGCTTGTCGTATGCCAGCACCAGCGAGCCGATCCGTAACACGCCGTCGCTGAACGGCGTGTCGATCTTGAAATCGTCGGTGCCCCAGATCATGCCGACCACGGAGCGCAGGAAGTATCCGAGCCCGATCGTCGCCATGATGATGGAAAACTGCGGATAGCCGAGAATCGGACGCACCACGACGCGTTCGGCCAGCATGCCGAACGCCGCCATGGCGATGACTGCGCCGGCGAATCCGAGCCAGTAATTGAGACCGAGCATGCCGATGAAGGTGAAGGCGAAGAACCCGCCCAGCATCATCAAATCGCCTTGGGCGAAATTGACGACCTCGGTTGCCTTGTAAACGAGCACAAAACCGAGCGCGATCAAGCCGTAAACGCAGCCGAGCGCAATGCCACTCACCAGCTGCTGAACGAAGTCCAGCATCATTTCCCTCCCCGATGCCAGGCGATTCTGTCGACCGCCTTTTCCGCATCTTGTGTCTACACGCTAGCCGGCATCCGCGATGCCGAACAGCTGCATATGTCCCGTTCACATTGAGCCCAAAGCGCCGACCGCTGTCAACAAAACGCTGGCCGCGGCGTTGTTAAGAATTGCGCAGAAATGCCGCAGCCCGGGAAGTTGCGGGGTTCGGCACGATTTGGGCCGCGAGATTCACGGTGCCGAAAGTTCTTCGGTCCATGGTCCACAACAAACAACTGGATCGCCCGGAAGCCATGAAGTCAGATCTATCGGCGCTCGAAGTGCGAGGGTTAACGAAGCGTTTTGACCGCCCGGCGGTCGACGCGCTCGACCTCACCATTCGGACCGGCGAGTTCTACGCCCTGCTCGGTCCCAACGGCGCCGGCAAGACCACGACGTTGCGGATGGTCGCCGGCCTGCTCAAGCCCGACGCCGGCTCGGTCTCCATTTTGGGCATCGATGCGCTCGCCGATCCCGTCGCCGCCAAGCAGGTCATGGCCTGGGTCTCCGACGAGCCGATGATCTACGACAAGCTGACGCCGCTGGAATATCTCGAATTCGTCGCCGGCCTCTGGGGCATCGACCCTGTCGTGTCGGAGCCCTCCGCGCACAAGCTTCTGCTGTCGCTTGGACTCGAGCCGCATCTGCACGAACGTTGCGAGGGATTTTCCAAGGGCATGCGCCAGAAGGTGGCGCTGGCCGGCGCGCTGGTTCACGATCCCCGGCTGATCATCCTGGACGAGCCGTTGACCGGCCTCGATGCGCTGTCGGCACGCCACGTCAAGGGATTGCTGCAGGATCGCGTCCGCGCCGGCTGCACCGTGATCATGACGACGCATATTCTCGAAGTCGCCGAGCGGATGGCCGACCGTATCGGCGTCATCGCCGCAGGCAAACTGGTGGCCGAGGGCACGCTCACTGAGCTACGCCAGCAGAATGGCCGCAACGACACCAGCCTCGAAGACATGTTCATCGCGCTCGTCGACACCGACGCGGCCGCCGCATGAGTTCGGCCGCGGCGCTCAGCTGGTTTGCCCGCCACGAGATCCGGCTGGCGTGGCGTGAATGGCTGGCGGTGATTGCCGGCAGACGTGGCAAGCGAAAGCGCGCGATCATCGCCCTGATCGTGTTCGTCGCCATCATGCACCTGCCAGCCTACGCCGTGATCGGCCGCTTCGCCGATTTGCAGGCCCCGCTCGGCAAGCCGGAACTGATCGTCATCACGGCGACCATCTTCCTCGCCTGGGCCCTGATGCTGTCGCAGGCCATCGAATCCGTGACGCGGGTGTTCTACGCCCGCGCCGATCTCGACCTCATCATGTCGTCGCCGGCGAATCTCGCCAACGTGTTCTCGGTGCGGATCGCGGCGATCGGGCTGTCCGTCATCGGGATGGCGCTGTTGCTGTCGACGCCCTTTGTCGACGTTCTCGTGATCGGCGGCGGCATCCGATGGCTTTCTGCGTTCGGCGTCGTCATCGCCATTGGCCTTACGGCCGCGGCCGTTGCGATCGCGATCACGGTCGCGCTGTTCCGGTTGATCGGCCCAGGCCGTACCCGCCTCGTCGCGCAGATCGTGGCCGCCATCATCGGTGCCGGCTTCGTCATCGCGCTCCAGGTCGCAGCCATCCTTTCCTACGGAACATTGTCTCGCTTTACGGTGCTGACCTCCGACGCCGCTTCAGCCTATGCGCCGGCGCTCGACAGCCCGCTGTGGTGGCCGGCGCGCGCGGCGATCGGCGATGGCATGGTGCTGTCGTGGCTGATGGCCGGCGGGCTCCTGCTGCTCGGCGTCGTGATGGCGGTCTTTTCGCCGAGATTTGCCGATACCGTCGTCAGTGTCGCTGCAACCGCCCCCACCGTCCGTCGCGGACCGCGCGCGACCGCATTTCGCGGCGGCTCACGGCAACAGGCGCTGCGCACGAAGGAGTTTCTGCTGCTGCGGCGCGATCCGTGGCTGTTGTCGCAAAGCCTGATGCAATTGCTGTATCTGGTGCCGCCGGCCCTGATGCTGTGGCGAAGTTTTTCCGAAAGCTCGGACGCGATCGTCTTGATCACGCCCGTGATCGTGATGGCGGCCGGCCAGCTCGCCGGCGGCCTCGCCTGGCTGACGATATCGGGAGAAGATGCCGCCGACCTGGTCGCGACCGCACCGCTGCCGCCGTCGCGCGTGATCCGCGCCAAGATCGAAGTGGTGCTTCTCTCGATCGGCGCCATCTTCGTGCCGCTGATCGCAGCACTGGCGTTTGCCTCCGTGACGCAGGCGATCGTCACCGCGCTCGGCGTCATCGTCGCTACCGTCTCGGCGGCTGCGATCCAGCTCTGGTTCCGCGTGCAGGCCAGGCGCAGCCAGTTCCGCCGCCGCCAGACCTCGTCGCGGCTCGCGACATTCGCGGAAGCCTTCTGCTCGATCGGCTGGGCCGCCACCGCAGCGCTGGCGGTCACGATCCCGATCGCCGCCGTCATCAGCGGCGCGATGACCGCGGCGATTCTCGCGGCGACGTGGAAGATCAGCCCGCGGCGGAGCTAGTCCTACTGCTTCTCCAGCCCTGCCCGCTCGATCACATCACCCCAGCGCTTGATCTCCTTCTCGATGAACGGGATCATCTCGGCCTTCTGCAGCATCATCGGGCGGGTGCCGACCTTTTCGAAATGCGTGCGCACGCGCTCCGACGACAGCGCCGCATGCGCGGCCGCCGCCAGACGGTCGACGACCGGCGCGGGCGTGCCTGCGGGCACCATGATCGATGACCAGCTCTGGGTCGTCATCTCCTTCATGCCGAGCTCGGCCATGGTCGGCACATCAGGAAATGCGCGCAGGCGATCCGGCGCGGTCGTGGCCAGCACCTTCAGCTTGCCGGCCTCGACATGCGGGCCGACCGAGACTGGATAGTCAAACATGACATCGACGCGGCCGGCGATCATGTCGTTCAGCGCCGGCGCGCTGCCCCGGTAGGGCACGTGCTGCATCTCGATGCCGGTGACCGTCTTGAACAGTTCGGCGACCAGATGCGTCGCGGTGCCGACGCCCGAGGAGGAGAACGTCACCTTGCCCGGATTCTGTTTGGCGTAGGCGATGAACTCCGGCACCGAATTATAGGGTGCGCCGTGATAGGCGACGAACAGATTCGGGCTTTCTCCGACCAGATGCACCGGCAGAAAACTCGTCAGCGGATCGTAGGACAGGTTTTTGCGTAACGTGACGTTGGCCGCCATCGTGCCCTGCGTGCCGTAGATCATCGTGTAGCCATCGGGCCTGGAGCGGGCCACCTGCTCGGTGCCGACGGCCCCGCCGCCGCCAGCACGGTTGTCGATCACCACCGACTGGCCAAGCGTCTTCGACATTTCCTCGGCGACGATGCGTGATGTCGTGTCGGTGATGCCGCCCGGCGCGAATGGCACGACCCAGGTGATCGGACGGCTGGGGAATTCCTCGGCCAAGGCCGATGTGGAGGCCGATGTGATCGAGGCAAAGGACACCAGCCAGATCGCAAGCAAGACGTGACGCTTTGCCATGGAATTCCGCCCCGTAAAATTCTGTCCTTCTGAAGAGGACTTGCGCAGGGAGGATGACGGTTTTTGGCACCGCTTGCCATGCGGCAAACTGGACCTAGGCGCGGATCAACTCCATCACCGCCGCGGCAAACACCTCGGGCGCTTCCTGCGGCAGATTATGTCCGGCGCGCGGCACCACGCGATGAACGCGGCGGCCGGTGAATTTCGACGCGCTGCCGATGCCATCGGTTGCCGGCGCAACGCCGTCGCCTGCGCCGTCCAATGTAATCGTTGGCACGGTGATTGGAGGCAGCGCCGCCAGCCTGCGCTGGATTTCAGCATATTGCGGATCGCCCTCGGCAAGGCCGAAGCGATGGCGATAGCTGTGAATCACCACGTCGACGTAATCGGGATTGTCGTGGGCCGTTGCAGTTCGCTCGAAACAGGCATCGTCGAACGGCCAGTTCGGTGACCATTGCGTCCACAATATCCTGGCGATCTCGCGCCGGTTGGCGGCCAGTCCCGCGCGGCCACGCTCGAGCTGGAAGTAATACTGGTACCACAGCGCCACCTCGCGCTCGGGGCGCTGCGGCGCCATGGCGTTGGCGACATCCTGGATCAGGTAGGAATTGACGCAGACGAGCCCGATGCAGCGCTCCGGCCATAGCGCCGCGCCGACGCAAGCTGCCCGGCCACCCCAGTCATAGCCCGCGAACACCGCGCGGCGGATGCCAAGCGCATCCATCAGCGCCATCATGTCGGCGCCCATGGCGGCCTGCTCGCCGGAGCGCGGCGTCGCAGAGCTGCGAAACCGGTTCGGGCCGTAGCCGCGCAAATAGGGAACGATGACGCGGCAGCCTTGCGCGGCCAGTTGCGGCGCGACGTCGACATAGGAATGAATGTCGTAGGGGAAGCCATGCATGAGCATCACGGCCGGTCCATCGGCGGGACCCGCCTCGTAACAGGCGATGCTGAGGACGCCGGCATCGACCTGGCGCAACGGCTCCAGCCGTTTCGATGACGGGATACCCGGGGCCGAGGCGGCGGTCTTTTCAGTCACGGCGAACTCCTTGGATGCATCTTACAATATGGCATGGCCCGCCCCCGATGAAGCAAATCCGGCGCGGTGCCGTGCGCGAATGTCATCATGACGTTTCCGGAATTCGGCGATACAGTGCGGCCTGCGGCCTTTGCCACGGATGGGTCATGCCATGTTGCGATCCCTTAACGTATCCCTTGCCACAGCCCTTGCCTTGCTCGGTTCGCTGATCGTCCCGGCAGCCGCCCAGCAGCAGCCCTTGCGCAGCGAGTGCCTGGCGATGGCGAACGCCCCGCCGCTCGCGATCCCGGTCAGCCTTCGCCGCACCGCCGCCAAGCCGCAAGAAGTCGCGATCACCTATGTCGGGCATTCCACCTATTATATCGACACGCCCGAGGGCGTGCGGATCGGGACCGATTTCAACGGCGTCTACCGCACCGGCCGCCTGCCCGACGTCGTCACCATGAACCGGGCGCATTCGACGCACTACACGCTGTTTCCCGATCCAAAAATTCCACATGTCCTGCACGGCTGGGGAGAGAACGGCCAGGCGGCGCATGTCTCAACGCGGGTCGGCGACGTCTATATCCGCAACGTCCCTACCGACATCCGCCGCTACTACGGCGAGGGCTCCGGGGCGATGATCAAGGACGGCAACTCGATCTTCATCTTCGAGGTCGCCGGCCTCTGCATTGGCCATCTCGGCCATCTGCATCACAAGCTCGACGAGACGCATTTCGCGGCGATCGGTCGGCTCGATATCGTGATGGTGCCGATCGACGGCACCTATACGATGTCGCTCGACGGCGTCTCCGAGATCACCAAACGGCTGCGCGCCTCCGTGGTGCTGCCGATGCACCGTTTCGCCACCCCGCTCGATGAATTCATGCGCCTGATCGGCCAGCAGTTCGTCATCGACCAGCAGAGCGAGCGGACCCTGAAGATTTCACGGGATACGCTGCCGGGCACGCCGACGGTGATCATTCTGGACGGGGTGTAGTTTGGGCACAACTGCCTACGGCCGTCATTGCGAGCGAAGCGAAGCAATCCATGGTGCGGCAAACTAAGAGATGGATTGCTTCGCTACGCTCGCAATGACGAACAACAAGCAGCAATAATCGGGGAGCGACACTCATGGCCGCCAGCACTGCACCCGCCTCCAGAAGCGGGCTCTACGCCGATCCGCGCGAAGACTGGCTGGCACAACACACCGAGGAGATCATCGATCCCGCACGCCCGATCGTCGACCCGCATCACCATCTCTGGGACCGCGGCGGCCTGCGCTACATGATCGAGGAGATGGCGACCGACATCGCTTCCGGGCACAACATCGTCGCTACCGTCTATGTCGACTGCCGCTCCATGTACCGCGCGCACGGCCCTGAGGCGTTTCGCCCCGTCGGCGAGGTCGAGTTTGCCAATGGCGTCGCTGCGATGGCGGCGAGCGGCGGCTACGGCAAGGCCGCGATCTGTGCCGGCATCGTCAGCCACGTCAATCTCTTGCTCGGCGACGGCGCCAAGGCCGTGCTGGAGGCGGAGATCATTGCCGGCAACGGCCGCTTCCGCGGCATCCGGCATTCCTCCGCCTGGGATGCCGATCCCAACGTGGCCGGCATGTATGCGACGCGGCCCAAGGGGCTGTTGCTCGACAGCACGTTTCGCAAGGGCTTTGCCTGCCTCGCCCCACTGGGCCTGAGCTTCGACGCCTGGCTGTTTCACCCCCAGATCGGCGAACTCACCGATCTCGCCCGCGTCTTTCCCGACACCAGAATCGTGCTCGATCATTGCGGCGGACCGATCGGCATCGGCAGCTATGCCGGCCGGCGCGAGGAAATCTTCCCCGTGTGGAAGGCCTCGATCCAGGAAATCGCCAAATGTGAAAACGTCGTCGTCAAGCTCGGCGGGCTCGCGATGTGCCTGCTCGGCTACGATTTTCATCTGCGGCCCAAGCCACCGTCTTCCGAAGAAGCCGCCGCCGCATGGCGTCCCTATATCGAAACCTGCATCGAGGCGTTTGGGCCGGGTCGATGCATGTTCGAAAGCAATTTTCCGCCGGACAAGGGCCAGTGCAGCTATCAGGTGATCTTCAACGCCTTCAAGCGGCTGGCCGCGCAATATAGCGAGGCCGAGAAGACGGCGCTGTTCTCGAGGACGGCGACGGAGTTCTACAGGCTGAAACTTGAGTGATCTTTCTTGAGAGCAGAGGGACGCCGCGTCACCGCGGCGCGCGCACATTCGCGCGAGCAATTTAGCTAGCGCCGCGGGCCTGCAATCGTCTCACGCCCACTCGCCCTTGCGGAACACCGGCACGCGGCTTCCGTCGGCGTGAACGCCGTCGATGTCGGTCTCGCTTGATCCGATCATCCAGTCGATGTGAATGAGGCTCTTGTTGCCGCCTTGTGCCGCGATCTGCGCCGGGGTCAGCTTGTCGCCGCCGACGAAGCATTTCGAGTAGCATTGGCCGAGCGCGATATGGGAAGCGGCGTTCTCGTCGAACAGCGTGTTGAAGAACAACAGCCCGCTTTTGGAGATCGGCGAGGAATGCGGCACCAGCGCCACTTCGCCGAGACGGGCGGCGCCTTCGTCGGTGTCGAGCACCTTCTTCAGCACCTCCTCACCGCGCGATGCCTTTGCCTCGACGATGCGGCCTTCCTCGAACCTGACGGCAATGTTGTCGATCAGCGTGCCCTGGTAGGACAACGGCTTGGACGAGACGACGTGCCCGCTGACGCGCCGGCAATGCGGCGTGGTGAAGACTTCCTCGGTCGGGATGTTGGCGTTGCAGGTGATGCCGTTCCTGGCGGTCGAGGCGCCGCCTTCCCACTCGTGGCCGTCGGCGAGACCGATCGTAAGATCCGTGCCCGGGCCGGAATATTTCAACGCGTGGAAGCGCTGGCCGTTCAGCCATTCGGTCCGCTCGCGCAGCACGGCGTTGTGCTTTTCCCAGGCCGCGACGGCGCCGTCCTGATCGACGCGGGACGCTGCAAAGATCGCATCCGCCAGCTTTGCTACCGCGACGTCCTCCGGATCATCGGGGAAAACCTGCTTCGCCCAGGACAGACTCGGATAGGCGATAATGTTCCAGTTGGTTTCGAAATTGACGATCTTCTCCAGCGCCGGCTGATAGGCGACCGAATTGGCCTTGCTGGCGCGCGCGACCTTGGTCGGGTCCTCGCCCGACAGCAGCATCGGATTGTCGCCGACGATGGCCAGCCGCGCGGTGTTGGCGGTGAACGCCTTCGCCATGCCCTCGTAGAGCCAGCTGGCGGCGCGATCGAAACTCTCGTTGTGACCGTAGCGATAGCGCGCCAGCGTGATCTCCTCATCCGACAGGAACGGGGTCACGATTCCAGCGCCGGCCTTGTAGGCATGTTCGGCAATCCGGCGCACCAGCGGCAGCGCGACCGAGGGCGCGGTCAGCAGCAGGTCCTGTCCCGGCTGCAGCCGCAAGCCGACCTTGACCGCGACTTCGGCAAGGCGGTCCAGTTTCACGGGATCGATCGAGGCGGAAACATTGCGCTGATGTGCAGTCATGATTCTTTCGGCCAATGCTGTTGGTTTTTGAAGGCCTCGCAACCTCCGGCCGTGATCACACCATCAAGCCAAAGCGAACGAAGCGCCTGACACCAGCAATAGCACAAGAATGGTCCGGCGAAACCCGGCCTCGTTGGTGTTCCGGAATGCAACAATGCCGAGCATGGAACCAGCAAACTACGCTGCTCTAGTCGAATGGCAGCGATAGTCCCGGCTGCCTGGCGTCCACCGGACGGATGAATTCGTCGGCTGGAGCGGCCGACGAGTTCACATGCGAGCGATCGACCATCTCGCCACTGGCGACATGGACGACCACTACGAGGACGGCGATGATGGCGAGCGCAGTGAGGCTGAGCGGCGTCACGTCACGTCGACTGGATCCCGGTGTCCCGCCGCGCCTTGCGATCGGCGCGGACGCGCGTGTTATTTCCGTGGGCATTTTGGCTGCTCTTTTCGGTTTGTCGGGATTCCGGCACAGGCTTCGCGGGACGAACCTGGGCCTGCCCGGCAATCAAATGACGGTAACGACGCAGCACCCGTATCGCGTCGCGGCGCCGCGAGCGGTGAAGCGCTTCGAGCAGGCGCGTAAAGAATCCCTTGCGCTTCGTGCGCGGCCTGGGCTCGCCTTCAATGGAGGGAGTACGCATCGCTGATGCCCCGCGTGGTGTGTGTTTCGCGCGGGCAAAATGTCAGCGGACGCGAGGAAGGGCTGTGAGATAGTTCACAGCAGCTTCTTCGCGCGAGACAAATGGATGTGAGGAAGCTTGATGAACCCTTGACACGCGCTTGAGGCGAGACGCGCTTGTGTCATCCCGTGCGGATCAATTTAGCGCTTCGAGGCTGCTTGCGGGCGAAGGATTTCTTGTCCGCCGAAGTCCAGATGCAGGGTGGTTGACGACGATTAGGGATTCCAGAGGGAATGAAGCAGCTCGCTGCGCTCAGCCCAGGCCTCTCACCGTCAGCACGATGGCGTCGGCGCCTGCCTTGCGATCGACCGATATCTCCTGATACTCGGGCGAATTCTGGAATTCCTTCGCCGCGTCCTCATCCGGAAATTCCATGATCACGACCTTGTCGCGCGGCCACTCGCCTTCCAGCACCACCGGATGCCCGTCCGCCACCAGCAATTTTCCCTTGAATTTGTTGAACACGTCCATGAAGCGCGATTGATAGCGGTCGTAGAGTTCGTGGCGAGTGAATTTCAACTGGGCGATAATGTAGACGCTCATGACGACCCCTCATCTCACGATGCCAAGCGGCGCCTTCACCGCCATCGTCTGGTCAATCGCGAAACTTCTTCTTTTTCTTCTTGCCGAAGGCAGCCTTCGCAGGCGCCCCGCTTTCGTGCCGCGGCTTGCCGGCGTGAGCCGGCTTATCCCGATGCGGTTTCTTCGTATCGTAACGCGCTTGCTTGTCAAACCCCGGCTTATCAGAGCTCTTTGCGTTTTTGCCGTGCGGCTTCGGTGTCCACTCCTGCTTGCGCACCTCCTCACGCGGCGGTGCATCGCCGAGCGCCTCGATACGGATGTTGTCTTCCTTGTCGGGACGCCGGATCTTGACGGCAAAGGATTCCGCGGCACGGGCGGAAATCTCGAATTCGGAGGTGGTATCCATGATGCGGATGGCACCGATGTCAGACTTGTCGATGCCCCCGCGGCGACAGATCATCGGCAACAGCCAGCGTGCTTCCGCATTCTTGCGGCTGCCGATGGAGGCACGGAACCAGACGCTGCCTTCGCCCATGGCGTGACGCGGCGATGATTTCCCCTTCTTCGATCGCGGCCCGGCGCTGCGATCGTCGCCGCGCGGCGGACGGCCTTCCCTTTCCCGGCCGCGATCCTCGCGGGACCGGCCACTGCCCTGCCCGGGATCGAGAATGTCCTCGGGCGACGGCAGCCGCGCGCGATAGAGTCGCGCCAGCGCCGCGGCGATGTCTTCCGCCGAACGCTCAGCGAGCAAGGCTTGCGCCAGCGCCATATCCTCAGGCGTCGTCTCCTCCGAAAACAGCGCATCTTTCAGCATGCGCTCCTGATCGAGTTTACGAATTTCATCCGGCTGGGGCGCCGTGCCCCAGAGCGTATCGATGCCGGCCAGGTTCAGCAGCACCTCGGCGCGGCGCCTGCGCGCCGGCGGCACCAAAAGGATGCTGACGCCCTTGCGGCCCGCGCGCCCGGTACGGCCGGAGCGATGCTGCATGACTTCCGGATCGTTCGGAATATCGGCGTGAATGACGAGATCGAGATTCGGCAGGTCGATGCCGCGCGCCGCCACGTCGGTCGCGACGCAGACACGGGCGCGCCCATCCCGCAACGCCTGCAGCGCCATCGTTCGCTCGTTCTGAGTCAATTCACCCGACAGCGCGACCACAGAGAAGCCACGCTCCAGCAGCGTCGCCTGCAAATGCCGGACGGCTTCCCGCGTATTGCAAAACACCAGCGCGCTTGGCGATTCGTAGAATCGCAAAGTGTTGACGACGGCATGCTCGACATCGCCGGCGGCAATCCGGATGGCGCGATATTCGATGTCGGCATGGCCGCCTTCTTCGCCCGCGACTTCGACGCGAAAGGCCGATTGCTGATACTCCTTCGCCAGCGCGACGATGCCGCGCGGCAAGGTCGCCGAAAACAGCAGCGTGCGGCGATCGTCCGGCGTGGCCTCGAGGATGAACTCCATGTCCTCGCGAAAACCGAGATCGAGCATCTCGTCGGCCTCGTCAAGCACGATCGCCTTCAGTTCCGAAACGTCGAGCCGGCCTCGCCGCAAATGGTCGCAGAGCCGCCCCGGCGTGCCGACCACGATGTGCGCGCCCGCGGCGAGCTCGCGCTGCTCGCGACGCGGGTCCATACCGCCGACGCAGGAAACCACGCGCGCATCGGCATATTGATAGAGCCAGGCAAGTTCGCGATGCACCTGAAGTGCCAGCTCGCGGGTTGGCGCGACGATCAATGCCAAGGGAGCCGCGGCACGCTCGAACCGCTCGGCGCCATCGAGCAGATTCGTCGCAACCGCCAGTCCATAGGCGACGGTCTTGCCGGAGCCGGTCTGCGCCGAGACCAGGAGGTCGCGGCCGGCAGCGTCATCGGCCAGCACCGCGGTCTGGACCTGTGTTAGCTGATCGAAGTTGCGCTCCGCCAAAGCTCGGGCGAGCGGCGGACTTGTGGTCAAGAATGTCACGAGATGTCAGACCTTAGGTTGGCTCTATCAGCCGAAAATGTTGAATACCGCCCCGAACCGAAAATGGCTCGAAGCTGCGCATTTCACGAAGCGCAGCCGTACGGCCTGACCGATTTCACTGAGGTGGGGATGCTTTAGGCGAAAACCAGCCAATACGCCATCCATTCTTTGCAGATCAGCCGATCACTTCTGCGCCGGTTAACCTTGCACGCGGCATGCACCGCGACGCTGGGAATCCCGGAACGATCGGCTACACTGCCGTTTTGAGGCGTTTCGCGCATGTTTTTCAGATCAGCCGTCGTTCAAGGGGGCCGGACACCGTGACCGCGTTCAAGACCATTCGCGCCCGGGCCGAGAAGCGCAAGGGCAGCCCCAAGGCGCTCGCCAGGTTGCTGCCGGCCAAGCCCGACCCGAAGGCGCTCGCCAGGCTCGGCGACGACCGGATTCTCGCCGAAATGACTAGGCGGGTGTTTTGCGCAGGGTTTGCCTGGAGCGTGATCGAGAGCAAATGGCCGGGTTTTGAGAAGGCGTTTCTCGGCTTCAAGCCGGGTCCGCTGACGCTGCAGCCGGACGAGTTCTGGGACGATCTGATGAAGGACACGCGGATCGTGCGCAACGGCGCCAAGATCATGTCGGTGCGCGCCAATGCAAGCTTTGTTAGGGACATCGCCAGGGAGCATGGCAGTTTCGGCAAGTTCCTCGCCAACTGGCCCTCGTCCGACGAGGCCGGGCTGCTCGAACTCCTGGCCAAGCGCGGCAGCCGGCTCGGCGGCAATACCGGGCAGATGATGCTGCGCTTCCTCGGCTGGGACGGTTTTGTCACGTCGAGGGATGTGGTGCTGTGCCTGCGCGACGCCGGGCTCAACATCGCGGAGACGGTGACTTCGAAGCGCGACCTCGCCAAGGTGCAGGCACAGTTCAATGCATGGGCTGAGGAGACGGGGCTAGCTTACGTGCAGCTCTCGCGGATCTGTGCGCTGTCGATTGGCGAGAATTATGCGGCGGACAAGCTCGAGAGCATGATGGGTGCCGACGATTGATCCACCTTCGCTCTTCGAGCTACGGCGCGACAAGTCCGCCCAACCCACCCGGCTGGATTTCGTCGACCTGGAATCAGATGACGAAGAATCCATGCGTGGCGTCGCGGCGGAGCTGTTCGACCAGGCCGTATTCCCAGTCGAGATAGGCCTGCATCGCGCTTTCCTTGACATCGGTGCCCTCATAGGGACGGCGATACCGGTATGACGGATCGGGCTTTGGGATTACCTGCGGCGGCCCGATCTCCAGCACGCGATCATAGCCGCCTTCGAGCACGTAGGTTTCCCATCCCATCTGCGCGAGCCAGGACGCGGTCATGTCCGCGCGGACGCTTCTATTGTCCGTCAGCACGATGCGCGCACCACGCACCGGAGCCGCCATGTCGATCTCCTGCACCAGTTGCCCGCCGGCATAGTGACGGTAGCCCGCGAGATGGCCGGCGCTGTATTCCTCCTCCGAGCGGACGTCGAAGCGGTACAGCGTGCGATCAGCCTGCGCCTGCAGCGCCGCCATTTCCGCTAGGCCGATGTGCCGGACGCCGGCGCGATAGGCGACGTCGCGCGCATTGGCTTCGCCGCCCGCGATGGCGCCGATCTCGCCGCGCCTGCCCGCGCCATGTTCGAGATTCTGTTTGGCCAACGTCCAGCCGATCGTTCCGTTGCGCAGCGCCCGCACCTTGTTGATGACGCCGGCATTGATCAGCGACTGGGTGCCGATGATCGAGCGGGTACGGCCGGCGCAATTGACGATAATCGTGGTTTCGGAATCCGGCGCGGCGCGGCCTGCGCGCAGCACCAGCTCGGCGCCCGGCACGCTGATCGAGCCCGGGATATTCATGGTGGCGTATTCGTCGAACCGGCGGACATCGAGGATTTGAATGTTGGCGCCATTCGCAATCAGGGCGCCGACTTCCTCGGCGGCCAGCGAAGGCGTATGCCGCCGCGTCTCTACCAGTTCGCCAAAGGCCTTGGCATAGGAATTGACGTCCCGGAACAGCTCAAAGCCGGCCTGTTTCCAGCCCTGCAGCCCGCCTTCGAGTAAACTGACATCGGTGTAGCCCAAGGCTTTCAGGCGGTCCGCCGCCATGGCAACGAGGCCTTCGCCGTCATCGTAAAGGACGATCGGAACGTCCTTGCGCGGCATCCGCGCTTCGGCCTCCAGCGCGATCCGGCCAGCCGCCATGTTGGCGGCAAACAGGGGGTGGCCGGTGGCGAAGACGGCCTCGTGCCTGATATCGAGCAGCGCGATTTCCTCGCGCAGCAGCAGCGCGGTGCGGACTTTGGACGGGGTGACGGACGGAAAGGTCATGAATCGGGAATTCCAAGTGTGGATCGTACTTCGATGACTAACAGCATCGCGCGCTGCCCGTCACTCCCGGCAACGCCATTAACTCTCCTGTCATGGGAGCATTGTTCTAATTGCACGGACTTGCCCGAAACCGCGTATGATGCCCGCTGAATGAGCACTTAGGCATCCGATGGACCTCAAACAATTGCGCACCTTCCGCGCCGTCGCGGAACTCGGCAGCCTCAGCAAGGCCGCGGACCGGCTGCGCGCCGCGCAGCCCGCGCTCAGCCGGCACATCAAGCTGCTCGAGCACGAGCTTCGCGTCGAGCTGTTCGTCCGCAATGGCCGCGGCATGCTCCTGACCAGCGCCGGCCGGATGCTGCTCGACCGCACCACCGGGCTGATCCGCCAGATCGAACAGGTCAGCGATGACCTCAAATCGGCCAACGGCAATCCGTCGGGACGCGTCATCCTCGGGCTGGTGCCGACGGTAAGCGCGGTGCTGTCCGGACGGTTCGCCCGCCGCGTCATCACCGAGTTTCCCGACGTCTCGCTGCGCATCGTGGAGAGCTATGGCGGGCATCTGGTCGAGTGGCTGCACCGCGGCGAGATGGATCTCGCGATCATCTACGGCCCGGCAGTGGATTTGCATCTTCAGGTCCAGTCGATCGGCCGTGAGGATATCGTCGCCGTCGGGCCGCCGGGATCCGGCCTCGGCAAGCGAAAGCAGGTCGACCTGAAATGGCTGGTGAAGCAGAAGCTGATCCTGCCGAGCATCTCGCACGGCTTGCGGGCGCTGCTGGAGAAGGCGCTGGCGCGCGAGAAATTGAAGATCGAGGCGATGATCGAGGTCGATTCCTACCGCGCGCAGATCAGCCTGATGGAGGAAGGGCTCGGCTATACGCTGCTGCCGCCCTCCGCCATCCGCACCGAAGTGGCGGCGAAACGGCTGGAGATGACCGCCGTCAGCCCCTCGGTGTCGCGCGAACTGATTCTCGCTTCGCCGATCGCCCATCCGCCGTCGATCGCAACCACGACGATTGCGACGCTGATCGTGTCGGAGATTCAGCAGCTCTCCAAGGAAGGGCTGTGGAAGATCAACATGACGGCGTAGTCCCGCTATGTTCGCCGTCATGGCCGGGCAGAAGCGCGAAGCGCGTCTTCGCGCTTTAGCCCGGGCATGACGGATTTACAGAGTCGTAGCTGCACTCCTCAATTAAACAGCGCCTCGTCTCCCAGCACCGATTGCCGGAAGCGCGTCGTCAGGATGACGCCATCCGCTGGCGGCATCACGAAGGCCAGCGCTTCGGGATTGATCTTGATCTGCGCGAAGGCCGTTCCCCTTCCCTCATGCGTGAGGTCGCGCAGCTCGGTGACTTCAGCCATCGTCCGGACGATGCGCGAGGTGCGGATGCCGCAGGCGGTTGCGATGGCGGCAAGGTCGACGCCGAAAGCCGTGGGCGTTTTCTGCATGCCGGTCTCGCCAAAACGCTCATTGTCGAGGACGGCGATCGTGAGATTCTTCGGCGCTTCCACCGCGATTGACGCGAGCGAGCCGACATTCATCAGCATCTCGCCGTCGCCGGTGATGACGAGCACCTTGCGCTTGGGCTGCGCCAGCGCCAGCCCGAGCCCGATCATGGAGGCGCCGCCCATCGCACCCCAGAGCGGGAAATTATTGGGATGATCGCCGGCGGCGGAGACGTCCCAGTTCGGCGCGCCGAGGCCGGCTATGACGAGGAGATCGGCGCGATCACGCACCAATTCGTTGACGACGTCGCGGCGATGCAGAAGTGCGTTCGGATTGGTCATTTGCGGGCAAGCTCCTTGAAATTCTTGGCGCCGAGCACCCGCTGTCCGATCAGGACCGCCACCGGCTTCCAGCTGTTGAAGGCGAGGTGCGCCGCGCCCTGCACGGCGGAAGCGACGAGATCAGGCTCGTCCACCTTGTTCACGATCACACCCATGGCCTCGAGCGAGGGGCGCGTGCCCTGCCCCATCGGGATCTGCCACGGATTGAACTCGCCCCAATCGCCGCGCATGGTGACGATCATCAATAGCGGCATATGGCAGATGACAGGCAGCGACAGCATGTTGATACAGTTGCCGACGCCGCTCGATTGCAGCAGCAGGACACCCCGCTCGCCACCGAGCCACGCGCCGGCCAGCATCGCTACGCCCTCTTCTTCCGTCGTCAGCGTCACGACGCGGGTTTCGGGATCGGCCTCGAAGGAACGGATCAGGCGGCTGTGGCCGGCGTCCGGCACCATCGCGACCTGGCGAATACCGGCGTCCTTCAGCACGCGATAGATCTCGTCCGGCCACGTCGGCAGCGCTGGCGCCGCCTCGCTCCGTGATTTTGCTGCTTCGGCCATCGGGCTCCGTTTCCTCTGCGATCTCAGGGTTGATTGGTGCGAACCATAGATCGCCGCCTGGCCTTAAGGAATTTGAATGTGGACATGGCTTCTATCGCAAAATTGAAAGGCTGGGGTGGGAGGGGTGAGATTTGGGCGACGACGATACCGTAGGATGGGTGGAGCCAACGGGTCCGGCCTTCGGCCGGCCCGATGATAAACTCCGCGATACCCATCAACGCCGGTGCGTGTGGCGATGGGTATCGCTTCGCTCCACCCATCCTACGAAAACTCACCCTTCGAGACGACCGCTCTGCGGCCTCCTCAGGGGATGGACACCGAAGCGAGGCTCTTTCCCCGTCATTGCGAGCGCAGCGAAGCAATCCATAGCGCCACAAACGGAAAGGTGGATTGCTTCGCTGCGCTCGCAATGACGGCTGAACCAGCCTGCGCATTCTCGCGACGTGATACGCCCGAGGTTTGCTGTTCACCTTGCCGGGAGCGGCACTACTTCGGCTTGGAATCCGGCGCAGGATTTGCTTCGCTATACCGATCGCCGGAGGAGCTTTCATGACCATTGACCTGACCCGCCGCACGTTGCTTCACCTCGCCGGCGCTTCCTCGCTGGGCGCAGCGGCGATCGCGGCGGCGCAAGCCGAGGGGACCGCAGGCGGCGGCGGGCCGACCTTTGCCAACCGGACGCCGATGCGGATCGGCATGGTGACGCTGCGGGTGCGCGATCTCGACAAGGTGACCGACTATTATCGTGACGCGATCGGCCTCGCCGTCATGCAGCGCACGGCCACCAGCGTGCGTCTCGGCTCGGGCGGCGTGGCGCTGCTCGACCTCGAACGGCGCGAGGGCGCCGCGCGCGAGGCGCGCAACGCGGCGGGGCTCTATCACACTGCGTTCCTGATGCCGACGCGCAAGGATCTCGCGCGCTGGCTGGTGCACGCGGCGAAGAACAAGGTCCCGCTCTCCGGCTTCGCCGATCACCTCGTCAGCGAATCCGTCTATCTAGACGACCCCGAAGGCAACGGTATCGAGGTCTATGCCGATCGCGCGCCCGAAACCTGGAAATGGGATGGCGGCTCGGTCGCCATGGCAACGGACCAGCTCGACATCGACGGCCTCCTGGCGCTGACGGATACGGGCACGACCAACTATGCCAAGGCCCCCGATGATCTGCGCATCGGCCACATGCACCTGCGCGTCGGCGATCTTGAACAGGCCGACCGCTTTTATGGCAGCGCCATCGGCTTCGACCCGACCCGCAAGCGAAGCGGCGCCGCGTTCCTTTCCTCAGGCCGCTATCACCATCACCTCGGGATCAACGTCTGGCAGAGCGCCGGCGCCGGGCCGCGCGACGACACAGCCACCGGGCTTGCGTGGTTTTCGCTGGAGGTCGCGGCGCAGCAAATTCTTGAGGCCCAAACGCTGCGCCTGCGGCAGGTGGGCGCACCGGCCGCAGCGATCGAGAACGGCATCGAGACCGCCGATCCCTGGGGCACGAAGCTGCGGCTGATCAAAGTCTGATACTGGCAGCAATCATCGATTAGCCCTGCTCAGCGGACCCTCGACAGACCATGCGACCGCGGCCCGGAAAATGAGGTCCGTCCCCGCCAGGGGACGTCAAGCATTATTTCTTCTTGCCGGTACCCAAGGTCGGCTGCCAGCCTCCGGTCTTCTGACTCGGTGCTGCGGCAATCACCTTGATCTTCTCCTTCTTGGGTTTCTTGGTTTCCCGATTGCCTCTTTGCTCGCCTTTAGCCATGTCGATCTCCCTAGGGTTGATGGTGACGCCGGAACTAACGCAAACTCGCCGACTAGAGGCGAGGCCCGTCCAGATCATATCTGACTTTCAACGTCCTGATCAGATCGAGCGTGCGGGTGCGATAGAAATTGTCGGCCTCCGACGTTGGCCGACTGATGCTCGCGCTCCATCCGTAAGCATCGTCGAAAACAAACATCGTCATCCCCGACGGCCAGGGACCATGGAGGGTCCTTGCCCGCTCGACAATCAAATCCTGGAGCTCATCGGCAGTCTTGAAGGCTCTGACGCTCATGGCTTGCCTCCGGGACCTCTGGTGGGCGCTCCGCTAGCCTTCAAGCTGATCGAACTCATCAGACAACAGGATCCGGCCCCGGGGCGTGGATATCCTCACGTCCAAATAACCTTCCTGCAAAGCTCGTTTGCCTTCTTGACGGCCGCCTCCGCCGCCGCACGGCTAAGATTGACCCGGCCAAACTGATTGTTGCCGCTGATCAGGTAATGCAGTTCGGTCGTCCTATCCATGCAGGGATACCACGGCCGACACCAACAAAGGATGGAACTGCGGGACGGTCCGGTCGGCGGCCAAGCAAGCGTGGGACAACAAAAGCTCCGTTCGCCCCGGGCGTGAGCATTCTCAGCCCTCAATCACCGATCGACGCCGTGGGAAACGCGGTGATGATCGACCCTAGGCTCGCGTCGCGGGAATAGCGAGCGCTAAAACACCGCGGAGACAATCACGAGCGCCCTTCCAGCGGTAATGCTCGCACTTAACGTGTCCCAACCTCAATCGCGGTTACGGAAGGATAGCTGACGCAATCCCGTCGCTTCCAGCTCGAAGCAGATCGAGATGTTCGGTCCGAAAGCAGGCCCGATCCGCGGAAAGTTGCCGGGCCTGTCTCAATCGAAAGCCGATGGCAGCTCTCCCTTGCGGAAGATGACCGTCGGCTCGTCATCATAGTCGCCCATCTCAGGGTCGCCGGTGGATGAAAAGGCAACAACCCCGAGCTTGCTCAAGGCTAGCCGCTCTGCGGTGCGAAGCGCGCCCGTTGCCGTTTTGCAGGCGATCGGGGCGCCCGCTTTCAGGTTTCCTCCCCGGCCGGCGTCGAAGGCCTGAACGAAATAGCTTGTTTCGCGAACCATGGGGCGCTCCTTTGAGGACGCAGGCCGAACCGAGCGATTTCCGATTCAGGACATCGATCGCATCAACGCGGAAATCTGGATCGTTGCAAAGTTGGAGTACGTATCCGATACGGCATAGGGCAAAATGAGCTGATCATTGTGCGTCATCGCCCCGCAGGTATAGACCACATTGGGAACATAGCCTTCGCGTTCGGATGGTTCGGGTCGCAACAACGGTTCGCTCGAACGCGCCAGCACCCTGGAGGGATCGCGTTTGTCGAGCAGTGCCGCGCCGATCGAATATTTTCGGACCGGGCCGACACCATGCGTCAGCATCAGCCAGCCCTCCTCCAGTTCGACCGGCGATCCGCAGTTGCCGATCTGCACGAACTCCCAGGGAAATTGCGGCTTCAGGATCGGCTGACCGCCTTCCCATCTGTAGAGGTCGTCGGAATAGACCAGATAGAGATTCTCGTTGTCCTGTCGCGCGATCATGGCGTATCTGCCGTCGATTTTGCGCGGGAACAGCGCCATGCCCTTGTTGCGCGCGGCTGCGCCTTGCAGCGGCGTCATCCGAAACGAGAGGAAGTCGGTGGTCTCGATCAGCTCCGATCGGATCGCGGTGCCCTTGTAGGCGGTATAGGTCGCATAATAGGTCGTCCGGCCACCATCGCTGAATTGGACGAAGCGCGCGTCTTCGATGCCGTTCGATTGCGATTCCGTCACCGGAAAGATCACGCGTTCGCTGATGTCCGGCGCCGGCTCGAAAACGATTTCGACTTCGTCGCCGATCGGTCCGGCCGTCCGATGCGTGATGCGGGGACTTGTGGCGAGCCGGGCCGTCGGATCGACTCGAATGCTGCCGTCCGCCGCGATGGCGCCGGCTCGAAACGTCAGGGACGATACGTGCCCCTCGCCGACGGCTCGCAGGCTCAGAATGAAGCGCAGACTGCCGTTCGGGATTCCCGACTGGTCGGGGTGCGGTACGATGCTGGGATTGAACAGTGCCGACGCTTCGAAGGAATATTCGTGCAGGAAGTAGGCGCCGAGGAGCTGGCGCTGCACTTCGGAAAACGTACAGTGCGCCAGCAGCGCCTCCTCCATTTCGTCGGCCCGGCGCTCAAACGTCTCCAGCAGGTTGCGGTGCCGGCCCTGGAAATTCTCCAGCACGTCGGCCAGCTGGCCGGCCGCAGCCTGCGGATCGAGATTGAGAACGCGCTCGACAATATGGTTGGCACGCGTCTTGTCGGTCGGGTTGAGATCGCGCGGTTCGGTCGCCGGCTTGAACGGACGTACGATCACGCGCGCGGGATCAGGCCGCAGATAAAGCGCCCGCCGATTGACAAAAGTGGCTTGTAACAAGGTGTCCTCTGTTCGCGTTTGCGTGAATGGACGCTTAACTCAAGCGCCGATGGCGCGAAGCGCCACGGGATTCGTCGGATTGATATTGGCGCGCGCAAGCTGGCGCATCTCGGCCAACGCCAGCAGATAGGACACGACCGACTCGCCGCCGCGATTTTCATTGGCACGATCGGGATGCAGTCCATCGCGGCAACTGCCGGTCTCGGAATCGACGAGCGGAACCGACAGGTCGTTGCCGCCGAAGAACCAGAAGAAAACTCCGGCCGCGATGGCCTTCCATTCGGCATCGCCGTCGGCGCGCCACGCGGTCAGGCACGCCGCAATCGTGGCGGTGGCTTCCACCGGCTGCTGATCGAAGGTCCCGGGCGGCTTTCGAAGTTCGCCGAAGCTCGTCGTACCCACCGGGCGGAAATGCCCGGTCGACGTCGTTTGCAGCGTCATCAACCAACGCAGGGTTCTCAAGCCGGCATCGACATAGGCCGGCGTTTGCGTTGCGAGGCCGGTCGCAATCAGGGCCTGCGGCAAGCGCGCATTGTCATATGCCAAAACTTCCTCGAACCACACCCAGTCCGGCGTCTCGACCAAAGCGAGGGCAGACACCAGCGTGTCGGCAAGAGAATGCCTGATCTCACGGGCGCGCTGATCATCCGGAGCTACGGCGCAATAGGCGTCCAGACCGAGAAGCGTGAAGGCCATTGCGCGAGGCGAGCGAAAAGCCGCGGCGGTCGACAGAGCTTCGGCAAACAAGGCCGCCGCCCATCGCCGCCGTGACCGGCTGGCATCTTTTCGCGCGCATTCACCCAGGGCCCACAGGGTTCGCCCGTGACTGTCCTCGGAGCCTTCATCTTCGAGCCAGGTCCGGTTGAAACCCATGAAGTTGCGAAAGCGCCTGGTATCGGGATTCCACGCATGCTGCACAAAGGCGGCAAAGCGGCCGGTCTGGCTTTCCGAAAGCGGGTGCTCGCCCGGCTCATTGAGCGCGCAAGCCAACAGCAACGCGCGGGCGTTGTCGTCCACGCAGTAACCGTGCGCGCGATCCGGCACCGAATGCACGGCGTGCTGGAACAGTCCGGTATCATCGCACATCGACAGGAAATGACCCAATTGCATATCGGGCACCGCAGGGCCGTGCGGCGAGATCGCGTCCGGCGCGGCACGCGCGATCACCTTCAGCCGGTGGCCGTGCCGTGCATTTTCGAAGGCGGTGATGTAACGCTCGGCAGTGCGCTCCCATGTCATCGATCGGCTGGCAGCGTAGGCGCGCTCCCGCATCGCCTGCCGGCGAGGGTCGTCGGTAAGCAGGCCCGCTATTTCGTTGCTGGTCTCTATCGGGTCGCCAAAGGAAACGAGAACGCCGCGGCCGTCGGCCAACAGCTCGCGCGCATGCCAGTAAGGCGTCGAGACCACCGGCTTGCCGAGGCCGAAGCTGTAGGCCAGCGTGCCCGACGTCATCTGCGCCTCGTTGAGATAGGGCGTGACATAGACGTCGCACATTGAAATGAATTCGAGCAGCGTGGCCTGATCCACGAACTGGTCGAGGAATACGACGTGATCCTCGACGCCAAGTTTGCGCACGCGCGCCATCAGGCTTCCGCGATAGGCATCGCCCTGGTCGCGAACCAGGTTGGGATGCGTGGCACCGAGCACCACATAGACGGCGTCCGGCCGCCTTTGCAGGATCGAGGGCATGGCGTCGATCATGACCTCGATGCCCTTGCTGGGGGACAGCAAACCGAACGTCAGAATGACCGACCGGTTGCTGAATCCGAGTTTGGCCTTTGCCGCGTCCGGCGCGACAAACGGAAAGTCGGGAATGCCATGGGCGATGACCTCGATCTTGTCGTCCGGCACGCGATAGACGTTGCGCAGCAGTTCACGGCCCTTGCTGGCCATCACGACAACCTTCGAGGACATCTCGGCGATACGCCCCATCACCGCGCGCTGAGCCGCCGTCGGCGCGGACAGCACCGTGTGCAGCGTCGTGACGACCGGCATGGTCAGGCGCGACAGCAGTTCCAGGATATGGGCTCCGGCGTCGCCGCCGAAAATTCCGAACTCGTGCTGCAGACAGACAATGTCGAACCGGCCGGCGTTGAGAAACGCAGCGGCGCTGACATATTCCTCGATACTGTCGTCCTTGATCTGCAATGCGACCGAAGCAGGATAGTCATAGGTCTGATCGTGGTCGGTCATCGCCACGATGCAGGTTTGCAGGTTTGGCCGTGAATTCGAGATCGCGCGTTGCAGGTCCGTCGAAAATGTTGCGATTCCGCAGCGGCGAGGCAACGAATTGCCGAGCACTGCGATCCTGCGGAGCGGCGTCATGTACGCGCCTCGGCGAGGCCAGTGAGTTCCGCCAGCTCGGCGGCAACGGCCTGAACAGGTCTGGTCGATCGCCCGGAAAGCCTGTGCAAAAGGGAGCCGATCGGAGCGCTTGCGGGATACGCGACCAGGGCGGTCAATCCGTTGGCACCGACTTCGATGCTGGCGCGACCGCCGCCGACGAAGATCGCCTGCCCGACGGATAGCGCGGCCAATCCGATCGCCGCATGGCCTTCAAGCGCGAGAACCCAGGTTTCCGAATCGGCGAGCAGCGCCCAGCTTGAACCTCCGGGCAGATCGAGCCGCTCGAGCACAAAATGTTGGCTCGCGACCAGAACCGTCCGCTCAAGAGTCAGGCGGGTCGGTTGACGTGGAGGCCCAGGCGGGAAGACGTTGGCGACTGCTACGCCATTGTCGATGTGCAATTCACGCGCTCTGCCGTAGTCGAACAGGCGAAATGTCGTGTCGCTGCGCTGCTGAATCTCGGCGAGCA
Source organism: Bradyrhizobium sp. 170 (assembly GCF_023101085.1). Lineage (NCBI taxonomy): Bacteria > Pseudomonadati > Pseudomonadota > Alphaproteobacteria > Hyphomicrobiales > Nitrobacteraceae > Bradyrhizobium > Bradyrhizobium sp. 170. Next base: position 8,533,248 of record NZ_CP064703.1, read on the forward strand.
CGATGCCGGCGCCGAGAGCGTGGATGGTGCCGGCCGGAATGAAGATGACATCGCCTTTCGCAACCGGACACCATTGAATCAGCTCAACGATCGAGCCATTCGTTGTCGCCGCGCGTAATTCCTGTGGTGTGATCCGTCGATTCAGGCCGACGCCGATCTGCGTGCCCGGCTCCGCCGAGATGATGTACCATGCTTCGCTCTTGCCGTTCGGCATCCCCATCGCGCGCGCAAACGTATCGTCGGGATGAACCTGAATCGACAACGGCGCGCTGGTGAACAGCAGCTTGAGAAGCAAGGCAGGAATAGGCGCATTGCTGTCGGCGCGCTCGAACCAAAGCTCTCCCACGGCATCCCCGGTACCGTCGACGCTGCTCCATGGCTGGAGATCGCTGACGCCCCAAGGCTTGCGCATGGCCTGCACGGACGCGTGTTCGATGGACATAGCGTCTCCTGACCCGTAACGCGCATGCCGAAGCGACATGCCGTTGGTCGATATCGTCTGCAGGATTGTGTGGCTAAGCGTCGCGTCTGCGGACTCGCCTTGTTGCGAAACCGGGTACGCTGTTGGTCATATGGATACTGCCTTACCCAATAGCAACCATTTTGCTTCGCGCGCGGTAGAAGACGGCACACCGAGCATGGCCCGGGCCGCTGGAGATCGATCCCGGTTCCATATCACGTTGCTATCGCGATTGGATCGGATGCGGCATGAACGCCGACCTTGCCTTCGCTGTGGGGATTTCCCTCGACATCGTGACGAAAAGAGCGTCTGCTACACCGATCACCGCCTATCCAGCCTGCAAAGCGATGGGCGTCCGGGCCTGTTCTGGCGAGGCCCGGCGAATCTCCGGCAAGATCGGAACGACATCTCTCCATCCTATGCCGCCGCCCATTCAGACCAGCCGCTGAGCCAGTTCCAACGACATCATCGCGGTGAACGCGAAAGGAATGACGATGAAGAAACCCCTGCTATCCATTGAAGAGCCGGAGCCGAAGAAGGCGGTGCGGGCCGACAGGCCGCCGACCGAAGGGTTCGCGACGATCGTCGACGGCCATTTCAAGTCGGAGTTTGACACGGCCGAGGCTGCTGAAGTCTCCGGCCGAAAGCTGAAGACCGCTTATCCGATGCTTCAGGTCCAGGTCTACGATGCCGCCATGAAGGTGCGCACCTTGTTGAGCTAGCAAAAGCTGGCTGTCGCGGCGTTATCGTCCGGGCGGAGCAAGGCCCCTACCGGCCGGGCGCCTCCATCTCAGCAACCGCGGCAGATATTCTTCAGCCTGGCGCTGGTCCTGGCGTCTTCTGCGCTGAAAGGATCGTTGAAAGGATCTTTGTTGACGGCTCGCGACGGGTCTCTTTCGGAGACTGCGGACTTTTCCATTTTCGGAGGGTACACGGCGTCGTAGCACGACAGACGCGCATTGGCGTTTTCGATCACGCGGCACTCTGGCGCTGCGGCAAGAGCGCCCGTCGCACACACGCACAGTGCCAGCACGGCGAGAGTCGTTTTCATCCGAATTCCTTCCCGATGGGTCGCGATTTCAAATCAAGCAGGTCGACGCGGGAAGATTCCGTCGTCACGCGACCTCGTCGGTCCAGACCTTGAAGCCGGCCAATGTGTTGGGCCCGAAGGTCTGGGTGATCGGCACATCGGAGGCGTCGCGCCCCTGCGCGATCAGGATGCGGCCGATCCTCGGCACGTTGTTGCGCGGATCGAAGGTGCGCCAGTGCCCGCCGATATAGGCTTCGAACCAGCCGGCGAAATCGCCTGCGGCCCAGGGTTTTGGCGTGCCGATATCGCTAAGATAGCCCGTGCAATAGCGCGCGGGAATGTTCATGCAGCGGCAGAACGCGATGGCCAGATGGGCATAGTCGCGGCAGACGCCCTTGCCTTCCTCGTAAGCCTCCCACGCCGTCTTGCTGGCGCGCGCGTGCTCGTATCCGAACGCGATGTGACGATGGACGAAGTCGCAAATCGCCTGAACCCGGGCCCAGCCCGGCGGCGTCTTCTCGAACAACTGCCAGGCGATTTCCGAAAGCCGGTCAGTCTCGCAATAACGGCTGCCGAGCAGATAGACCAGGGTGTCCGCGGGCAGGTCTTCGACCGCATGCTGAGCCGCGGAAGCAAACGTCGGATCGGGCAGGCCGCTGTCGCGAACGACGCCGTCGGCCGCAAGACGCATGCGGCCGGCGGGCGCAACCATGCGGCTGCACCAATTGCCGAACATGTCGCGATAGGGCGTGATTTCGACGACCGGGCCGGTGGTGAGGAAATCTGGTACGATGACATCGGACGCGCGGGTGAAGTGTGTGCCCAGCACCATGATCATCGGCGTCGGTTGCGGAAAATCGTAGAGCATTTCGAATCCGACGCGAATCTTCATTCGAAAGGCCTTCTCCATCTACTGCCTGCTCGAAGTGGCTACGAAACCAGCGAATACAAGGCGCCGGCTGCCTCATTCGACCAAATGCCGCCGGCAGTGGAGAAAACGATAGCTAATTGCCGCAAAAGCGCGCACCCTGCGACGATGTCCGCAAAACCTCATGACTTCGTGCGCCGATTCGCCGGGCGGCCGGCATGACCACGCGCACGCGACGGGAAACGGTTCATTTCAGGCACCCGTTCCGCATCAGGGGTATCGACCGGCAGCTCGCACCGGGGGCTTACGAAGTCGTCACCGACGAGGAGATGATCGAGGGCCTTTCGTTTCCCTGCTTCCGGCGGGTCGCCACCATGATCATGGTGCCCGGCGCGCCGCCGCAACGTTCCGCGATGGAGATGATCTCGATCAGTTCGATCGATCTGTCCGACGCGCAACGCATCGATGCGAGCGCGCCGCGTGACTGAGACCCCGATCGAGCTCGACAAACATCGCGGCATGGCGGCGCAGAAGGCCACCGATATCCGTCGCGTGATCGCCGAAGTCGAGGCCAACGCAAAACTGCTGCGTGACAAGCAGGGCGTTGTCGAAATCGAGATCCTCGGTGCACCAGCCACATCGTGGCCCGAGGCGGTGGCCAAGGCGCGTTACGTGCTCAACCTGTATTCCGCCAGCCTGCCGGCGGCCGACACCCATCACCGCGACCTCGTAGCCGCGGTGCTTGCGGATCTCACCCGACTCTCGGGAGAAATGACCTGAACAAGACGATGTTCGGCTTAAAAGAACTGCACACTTCATCCAGCCGTCCCGACCAGGATCGAACGGCATAAACCGAAAGCACCTGATGCAAAATCTCTCGCCACGTCATGTCATGACGGAAGAATCGCTTCGTCTCGGGGTGGAGTCCGGCTGGTATTCGACCAAGGTCAGTGGAACCTTCGTCTCGGGCCCGCATTCTTCCGAAGCGGATTGCCTGCGCAGGATCGCAGAAATCAATCCGCCGCCGGTAACAAAAAAGAGGGTAGCCGGATGAGAGAATCGTTTCGCTCCGGGAGAAATGCCTGATGACGTTCGCGCGCGGCAACATCCGAGGCTATGACGACGACCGGATGGTCCTGCTGTTCTCCATGATGGACGGCGGCAGGGAAGTGCCCTGCGCCGTCAGCGCTGCGGCGATGGATGAACTGGAACACGTGCCGCGCACGCCGGCAAACCGGCGCGAGGAACAGTTTTCGCGATTGCGGGACCGGATCGAGGCGTGCGCGTCCCGCAAATTCGAGAAGCGGGAGTTCGAAGGCTCTCCTCCGGGCATCATCGTGCGCGGCATAGATTTCCGTTCCTGAAGACGCCCGCCGCGCGGGCGGCCGTCGCTGATGTCACGATGAACCGGTCCGCGGACCGGTGAAAAACAGTTCCGCCTTTTCCCCGATCATGTTTTAAGGTCCCGGGCTATTTCCGAAGGGGCCTATTGCATGAACTTGCCGATGAGCTGGGACGAATGGGCTGACCACGACGGCGTTGCGCTCGCCGCGCGCGTCGCGAAGGGTGAACTGACGGCCGCGGAACTGGCCGCGCAGGCGGCCGCCGGCATCGCCAAGGTCGATCCCGCGCTTTCAGCCGTCGTCGAAATCTTCGAGGATGCGGTCACAGACCCCGCCACCGACGGCACCAATCTCGACGGACCGTTTGCCGGACTTCCGTTCCTGATGAAGGACCTCGGCCCGACAATGAAGGGCCGCCTGCAGGAAATGGGCTCGCTCTACATGCGCGGCAATCGCGCCACCGCCGACACGTTCATGACGACGAAGATGCGCGGGGCCGGGCTCAATCTGATCGGCCGCACCACTACGCCGGAATTCGGGGTCTGCAGCTCGGCGGACAATCCCGCCGTCTACGTCACGCGCAATCCCTGGAATACCGGCTACACCACCTGCGGCTCGTCAGCCGGCAGCGCCGCGATGGTCGCCGCAGGCACTGTCCCGATCGCGCATGCCACGGATGGCGGCGGCTCGATCCGGATTCCCGCAGGGGTCAACGGCAATATCGGGCTGAAGGTCTCGCGCGGCGTGTTCTCGCTGGCGCCGCTTCTGTCCGACCTCAGCGGGCTGGTCTCGATTCAAGGCTGCCAGTCGCGCACGGTGCGCGACACCGCGGCTTTCGTCGACGCCTGCCGCGGTCCGGCGCCGGGCGAATTCATGCCGTTCTGGAGTCCGCCCGAGCCTTATACGCGGATGATCACGCGCGATCCGGCGCGGCTGAAAATCGCGCTGTCGTACAAGTGGGGCGATTACCAGGCGACGCCGCAGATCGCGGCCGAGTTGCAAAAGGTCGGGCGCTTCCTTGAAGGCCTCGGCCATCACGTCGATTACGCCTTGCCGGAGCTGGACTATCGCGAAGCCTTTGCGGCGCAGACCACCTGCTACATCAGCAATTTTGCCGTCGTCATCTCCAACATGCTGGCCGCGCGCGGGCTGGAGAAACCGCCGGAATATCTGATTGAGCCCATCAACGTCCGGATCTGGGAGCATGGCCGGAACACGAGCTACGCCGACCGGGCGCGGATGCAGGCGGTGTTCAACACGACCTCGCGCGGCTTCGGCGCGTTCTTCGAGGATTGGGACATCATCCTGACGCCGATCACGGCATTGCCGACGCCGAAGGTCGGCACCACGGAGTATCTCACGATCAGCGACAATCCGTCCGTGCTGGACTGGTTCGGCAACCTCTGGCGCAATTTTGCCTTCACGCCGCTCGCCAATCTCTGCGGCATCCCCGCGATCTCGCTGCCGCTCGCTACCCACGAGCACGGCCTGCCGCTCGGCATCCAGGCGATCGCCAAGCAGGCGAACGACGGGTTGCTATTGCAACTGGCGGCGCAGATCGAGCGCGCGATCGGCGGCAAGTGGAACGCGGGAAAGAAGCCCGGCGTGCATGTGACGAGCGATTGACAATCTCAAGCGAGCGCAGCGAGGCAACCCATCTTTCCCGACGCCGAGGCATGGATTGCTTCGCGGAGCCTGTCATCTACACCGCAAGGCCCAGACATAAAATCGCGAAAACAACCCCATGCAAAGTAGAATGGGCCCCGGCTCGCAGCACTCACGCCGCTTGCGTCCGAGGCACGAGATGATCCGTCGTCACGGCCCGACCTAATCTGATCCTACTCTAGGAACTTCGTGAGATTGAGCCCTCCGCGACTTCACTTCCCCTACCAAGCAGAGCGTCACGGGCTTCCTTCAGGCGCTTCAAACTCTCCACATTAGTCTCGCGCCTTTCGTCCAGACGATTGAGATAGGACAGCTCGGCCTTGACCTGGGCAAGGTTCAGGGTTTCGGCCATGCTGTTCAATCCTTGCTCTGCGGGCTGATCGGCTTCTTCAACGGCCATGTCGTGGGCGGGGCGAATTGATTTTAGCATCAAGATACCGGTCCGGTTGTGAAGCTCTTCACACATGGCGCACGACGCGCTTGCCTGCGTAGCTGCGGGCAGTGCCGGTCGGTACTGGCGCCGGGCTCCAGTTCGCATCCGCATTGAAATCCAAGATTGCGGCTATCAACCCGGCTGCGGTTGGATTGAGCTCCCGGGCCGCGCCCCGCGCGACCGCCGGTAGCGCCGCCGGGCACAGCGCGGTCGATGCCGGCAATACGCCCCGCAGCCGGCGAACCACGGCACTCCGGCAAGCGGAGCTTGGCACAGACACGTTTGATCTCACTCGGAATTCTCCCTTCCAGCCCTCGGGCATCTGCAACATCGCATTAGGGGCCAGCGGTGTCCTGATGCGGCTGTTGAGACTTTCTGAAATTTTTCTGATATTCCGCGTGCCTGTGCGTTTGGGCACATTTTTGCGGTCGATCCGGGGACTAAATGGGGACAGTTGCCGGTGGGAGAGGAACGGTGCTGCGCTTTTCCGGTTTTGAGCTCGATTCGGAGCGCGCCGAGCTGCGCGCACCCGATGGCGGGACGATCAGGCTCCGGCCCAAGACCCTGGAGATACTGCGGCTGCTCGCCAGCAATGCCGGCCGCGTCCTGAGCAAGCAGCAGTTGATGGAGGCGGTCTGGCCGAACGTCCATGTCGGCGAGGACAGCCTGTTCCAGTGCATCCGCGAAATCCGCACTGCGCTCGGCGACGACAAGCGCCAGGTGGTCCGGGTGATTTCGGGGCGCGGCTATCTGTTCCAGGCCGAGGTGACCGAGGTCCCCGTCCCTGCGGCGCCGGAAATTGCGCCCGTCAGCCCGCCGGCGACCGCCGCATCGGACACGAAGGCGGCCACCGAGACGAATAGTGAGCCCGCGAAACGGTTTTTCGACTTCAGCCGGCGCCGCAGCGCAGCCTTCGCTTCTGTCGCGGGGCTCGCCATCCTGTGCACGGCGGCCGCCGTGTGGATGTTGCGGCCCGGTCTGATCTTTGCGCGCGGGCCCACGACCATCACCGTGATGCCTATCGCAGACGCGAGCAACGACCCGCTCGCCGCCCAGATGGCCGCGAACGTCAGCGACCGTCTCGCCGATGGTCTGGCGAAGATCGAAAATATCCGCGTGCTGGTTCCGGAAGCGGCCGCACCGCAGGCAGACTTCGTGGTGAAGGGCGAACTGCAGAAGAGCGAACAGGCGTGGACCGTGCGGGCGCGCATGACCGGGACGGCTACCGGCGAGGTCAAGTGGACCGCTTCCTATTCGGTCAGCATCACCCAAGACATGGACCTGCCGCTCCAGCAGTCGCGCCTTGCGGCAGGCGTGGGGCACGCGCTGGCGCTCCGTATCAACGAATTGCTGAATGCCGACCCGCGATCCGCTGCGAAGAACAAGGTCGTGATCGAACAGGCGACTGCCCATATCAATCAGACCTCGCCGGAACGTTTTCAGGCGGCGCAGGCCATACTGGAGAGGGCGCTCGCCGAAGACCCTGACAATTCCGACGTTCAGGTCGCGCTCGCCGCGCTGCTGATGCGCGGTGTGCAGATGGTCTGGTTGAGTCCGGCGGAGCGCGAGGCGTCCGAAGCCAAGGCCGAGGCGATACTGCAACAGACGCTGCGGACAAAGCCGAATTACATTCCGGCGCACGAGGCCTATTGCCGCTTCCTCAACGCGACCAACCAGTTTCGCGCAAGTCTCGTGGCCTGCGCGCGGGCCCTGAGCTTCGACCCGTGGAACGGGATCGCGCTGTATCATGTCGGCCTTGCCCAGATCCAGACCGGACGTTTCGAGGACGCGCTGGCGACGTTCAAGCAGGCAGACCGGTTCGACACGCCGCAAGTGTCGCGCTGGACGTGGATGATCGGTGCCGGCTGGGCCAACATGCTGATGGGCCGCGCCGAAGACGCCGTGCCGTGGCTACTGAAGTCGATCGCGATCACCTCCGCCAGCGGACGCACGCATATGTTGCTTGCGGCGGCCTATCAGCAATTGGGAAAGACCGACGAAGCCAGAGCTGCGATGGAAAAAGGCCGTGAATTGCGGCCCGGCTCGACCGTGGGCAACGTCCCGACGCCCAAGAAGAACTCCAGTCCGGTCTACATCGAGGCGGCCGAACGGATCATGCAGTTGATGGCGGCGGCGGGGTTGCCGGAGAGCTGACGTATTGCGCGCCCTGCGATTATTCCGTCGCCTGGACCGGCAACGTGCTGTCCTGACCCCGGCAAGCTTCAGTCGCATCCCACCAGCTTCCCAGCGCATCAAGCAACGGCACGAGCTGGAGACCAGCCGGCGTCAGATCATATTCCACGCGCAACGGATATCCCTCGAATTCAGTGCGCGCGACAATGCCGGCGTCCTCCAGCTTGCGAAGCTCCAAAGTGAGCATTTTGTGCGAGATCGCGGGGTTGTCCCTGCGCAGATCGCTGAAGCGTTTCGTGCCCTGCTTCAGATAGTAGATCAGCAGGCCGGGCCAGCGACCGCTCACGACCTGCATCACTTCTTCGATGGGACAGCGGGAGACGAGATCTTTCATCTGATTACTCGTGGTTACAAAAAGGTGCGTCATTTACTTGGGCAGCGCGATCCGTAGTTTCCAGCCACGCTGCGCAGCGTGATCAGCAGAAATCACGGAGAACATACCAATGGAACCGATTCTTGTTTATGGCTTCCCGGCCGGAAGCTCGATGGGGCTTGTCGCCGCCCTCGAATGGCTTGGCAAACCCTATTCGCTCTGCCGCGTCGATATGCTCGGCGAGATGCGCGACGCTTCCTATGCCCGCATCAATGCCCGGCACGAAACGCCGGCCCTGATCACGGATGCAGGGCGGGTGCTGACCGAGACGATGGCGATCGCTGCCTGGCTCGAGGCAAGAGACAGCGAGCGGCGCATCAGCTTCGCGCCTCTGTCGCCGGAAGCGGACCGGATGCACCAGCTGATCGGCTTTGTTAACACGGGCTTCACAGGCGCGTTCTCGCCGCTATGGGTCGCGCTGGAGATGGCGAAGCCGAACCCGCAAATGCAGGCATCGTTGCGCGAGTTCGGCGCCGCGCGGGTGATCGAGCGGCATGACAAGCTCGAGGCCATGATAGGAGATCATCCTTTTCTCGTCGGTGAGCACCCGACGCTGGCCGACGGCATTCTGGTCGGCGTCGCACGATGGCTCGACTTCCATCAGGTCGCCGATCCCTCACGCTGGCCGAAACTCGCCGCCCTGCGCCGCCGCATCGAGGCCGACCCCGCCGTGATCCATGCAACGGCGCTGGAGAACGGCGACATCAGTTCGGGCACAGGCGCCTGTGTCGGCCATATTCCGCTCGCAGATGTCATCGAGCGGTTCGGCGGCTGAGGCCACGGGCCGGCCTGGCAATGACGGCGGGGCGCAGAATCGTAGGGTGGGCAAAGGCGCGCTTCGCGCCGTGCCCACCATCCGGGACGTCGCTCGTAATGGTGGGCACGCTATGCTTTGCCCACCCTACGAAGTTCTTACGCCGCGTTGTCGGTCGAACGACGTATCAATACCTGCCCTACTTCCACTTCGCCAAATAGAAGCGCGGCAGCTCGTCCGGGTACGGCGTGAAGTCGAGCTGCCTGGAGTGACCGTAGGTCGTCACATAGGTGTGCAGCGGCGCCCAGTAGGCCTGCTCGGTGATCTTCTTGATCGCGGACGAATAGGCCTCCTTGCGCACTTCCGGACTTATGGTCGATCCGCCCTGGAGCAGCCATTTCTGCACGTCGGGATCGCGCGCGTAATCATCGGCGCCGCCGTCGAAGTAATTGGGAAGGATCGCCGAGACGTCGTTGATCGAATAGCTGCCCCAGCTTCCGAGATACATCCGCAATTCGCCTGCCTTGGCGCGCTGGATCAAGGCTGCCGTCTGGAGCTGGTTGAGCTTGGCGCGGATGCCGACCGCATGCAGGTAGTTCTGGACCGACGAACCCCATTGCGGCAGCACGTAACTGGCAAGCTCGACGTCGAAGCCATCGGGATAGCCGGCCTCTGCGAGAAGCTTCTTCGCCTTCGCCGGATCGTAGTCGTAGGCTACTGCGGCTTCGGCATCGCATCCGAACTGCGACGGGAAGCATGGCGCTGAAGGAACGCGGCTGCCGCCGGTGACAAGCTTGTCGGCAATCGCCTTGCGATCGATCGCATGCCAGATCGCCTGGCGCACCTTGAGCTTGGTCAGGGGATTGTCGGCGCCGGTGCGGCCGCCCGCGTCGAGCGAGAGAAAGCCGATCCGCATCGATTCCTTGCGCACGGCCTGCAGATGCGGCATCCGGTTCACGGGCTCGAGCTGGTCCGGGTTCATGTTCCAGATCCAGTCGGCGCGGCCGGCAAGCAACTCCGTCATTTCGGTCGTAGCGTCCGGCACGAAGCGCACGCTCATCTTCTTGATCGCAGGCTTGCCCTTGGGACTGCCGGCCCAGTAATCCTCGAACCGCTCGAAGTCGATGGAGACGCCGGACTCGACCCTGGTCATCTTGTAGGGGCCCGCGCCGACCGGCGCCTTGGCGTAGCCTTCGGCGCCGACCTTCTCGCGATAGGCCTTGGGATAGATCGGCAGCACCAGCGCGAAATATTCCAGCGCGGCCGGATTCGGCCGCTTCAGCTTGACGCGCACCGAAAGATCGCCGGTCTTCTCCGCCTTTTCGATCCAGTTGTAGTTCGACGGCGTCGACACGCGGCTCGCCGGATCGGCGACAAGGTTGACCGTATAGACCACGTCGTCGGCCGTGAACGCGCTGCCGTCGTGGAATTTTACGCCCGGGCGCAGTGTAAACTCGATGGTGGTCGGATCCGGAAACTTCCACTCGGTTGCGAGCAGCGGCTCCAGCTTGAAAGTATCCGGATTGCGGTAGACCAGCGCGTCCCAGCCCTGGTGGTGCATCACCACGCCGGTGCGCAGATTGTTGAAAAAGGGATCGACGTTGGGAAGCGCATCGCGCATCACGATCCGCAGCGTGTCGGCGGACTTCTGAGCGGCCGCGGGCAACGCACCGGCGCCCGATAGAACCGCGGCCAGAATGGCCGCACCGAGCTTGTTTTGCATACGCATATCGCCCTCTCCATTATTGGTGTTTTGTGAAGTGGCGTGAAGCACGCCTTATGCCAGATGACACTCTGCCATTCCCTGGGGAGGCCGGACCATGCGCGTTGGTGCCTCATGGCGGCAGCGTTCGACCGCGATGCGGCAGCGCGGGTTGAACCGGCAGCCCGGCGGAATATTGGCGGGATCCGGCATGGCGTCGCCGAGGCCGATATCAGGCACACCCTTGCCCGGCTCCGGCGTCAGCACGCTTTCCAGCAGCGCCTTCGTATAGGGGTGACGGGGCGTGCGAAACAGCGCGTCGGTTTCGTTGCGCTCGACGATCCGGCCGAGATACATCACCGCGACCTCGCTCGCGACGTGTTCCACGACGGCGAGATTGTGGCTGATGAAGAGGTAGGTCAGCCCGAGATCGCGGCGCAGATCGGCAAGCAGATTGAGGATTTGCGCCTGCACCGAGACGTCGAGCGCGCTGGTCGGCTCGTCGCAGATCACGATCCGCGGCTCGAGCACCAGCGCACGCGCAATCGCCGCACGCTGGCGCTGTCCGCCGGACAATTGCGCCGGCATGCGCTCGCCCATCGCGGCCGACAGCCCGACGCGCTCGAGAATGCCGCCGACGCGGCGCTCGACCTCGGCGCGCGAGAACGTGCCCTGCGCGGTCAGCGGCAGGGCGACGATGTCCTTGATGCGCCGGCGCGGATTGAGCGAGGCAAACGGATCCTGGAACACAGGCTGGATCAGCCGGGCACGCGCCTTGCGGTCGAGGTCGAACAGGCGCTTGCCGTCGACCAAAACGGTCCCTGCTGTCGGCTTGAGCAATCCGAGGATCATGCGCGCGAGCGTGGATTTGCCGCATCCGGACTCGCCGACGATGCCGAGCACGCTGCCGGCCGGCACGCTGAACGTGACATCGTCGACCGCGACCACGCGCTTTTCCGCCGACATCAAGCCGGTGTGGACGCGGAATTCGCACCGCAGGTTCTCAACCTCGATCGCGGCGGTCATGCGGGTTGCAGCTCCGCCCAGTCCGGCTCGAGCCGGCAAAGATAGTCGTGCACATCGCCTGCCTGCCGCCGCGGAATCGCGCGCGCGCAAGTCTCGTCGGCGTGGGCGCAGCGCGAGCGAAAGGCGCAGCCGGCAAAGCCCGCCCCGATCGCCGGCACGACGCCGGGAATCGAACCGAGCGGCCGGTCGCGCTGCACGCGGCCCGGTACCGGCACACAGGACAACAGGCCGCGCGTGTAAGGGTGTTGCGGCGCACGGAACAATTCGGCGGTCGGCGCACGCTCCACCACCTCGCCGGCATACATGACAGACACGTGGTCGGCGACGCGCGCGACGATGCCGAGGTCGTGGGTGATCAGCAGGATCGAGAGGCCGAACTCGCGCTTGAGGTTGGCGAGCAGCCGCAGGATCTGCGCCTGCACGGTGACGTCTAGCGCGGTGGTCGGCTCGTCGGCGATCAGTAATTCAGGATCGCACATCAGCGCCATCGCGATCATGACGCGCTGACGCAAGCCGCCCGAGAGCTGGTGCGGGAACTGGCCGAGCCGCATGCCGGGTGCGGTGATGCCGACGCGGCCCATCAGTTCGGCGGCGCGGTCAAGCGCCGCAGCGCGCGAGCCTCCCTTGTGGCGCGTCAGCACCTCCGCCATCTGCGAGCCGATCGTAAACGCCGGGTTGAGGCTGGTCATCGGCTCCTGGAAGATCATCGCCATGCGATTGCCGCGCAACCGCGCCATCTCGCGGTCCGACAGCGAGGTGAGGTCGGTGCCGGAAAAGCTCATCTGTTTCGCCGAACGCTGGCCACCGCGCGCGAGCAGGCTCATCACCGCCAGCGCGCTCACCGACTTGCCGCAGCCGGATTCGCCGACCAGGCAATGGGTCTCGCCCTTCTCGACCCGGAACGAGGCGCCGCGCACCGCCGCGGTGCGGCCGCCGAACGTCACCTGCAGCTCCTCGACCTCCAACAGCGCGCTCATCGCAGCCGCTCCGCGCCGAGCAGGTTGCGCAGTCCGTCGCCGACCAGATTGATGCCGAGCACCAGAACAGCCAGCGCGACGCCGGGGATCATGATCACCCAAGGTGAAAAGAACATGTAATCCTTGCCCTCGGCGATCATCAGCCCCCAGGACGGCAGCGGCGGCGGCACGCCGAGGCCGAGGAACGACAAGGCGGCTTCGAGCAGGATCGCCAGCGCCATCTCCAGCGTTGCCACCACGGCGAGATGGCTGGCGATGTTCGGCAGGATCTCCCTGATGAGGATATGCGCCGTCGAGGCTCCGGCGCACCAGGCCGCGCTGACATAGTCGTGGTTGCGAACCTGCATGGTGGTGGCGCGCGCCACCACCGCGAAGCGATCCCACAACAACAGCCCAAGGGTCGCCACGACGAGCCCGAGGCCCGACCCCATCAGCCCGACCACCGCGAGCGCGACCAGCACGACGGGGATAGACAGCCGCGTCGTAATGGCGAACAGCACGACATCGTCGACGCGGCCGCCGAAGAAGCCGCCGAGAACGCCGAGCGTGATACCGATCACCCCCGACGTGATCACCGTCATGATGCCGATCAGGAGCGAAATGCGCGCGCCATAAACCAGCCGCGCCAGATAATCCCGCCCGAGCTGGTCGGTGCCGAGCAGGTGTCCCGCCTGGGTACCCTCCATCCAGAACGGCGGCTTGAGACGGTTGCCGAGATCTTGCGTGAACGGATCCTGCGGCACCAGCGCGTTGCCGATGACCGCGGCTGCGACGACCAGCGCGACGATGGCGATCCCGATCGCAAAGCCGGCGGTGCCGATGCGCGACGCACCGACACTCGAAGGCTGGGGGGCCTGAATGGCAATCGGTTCGCTCATCCCGTGCGCAGCCTCGGATCGAGCAGTGAATTGAGGATGTCGGCCAAGAGAGTGAGGCCGATGTAGAACACGGCAAGCACCAGCACCACCGCCTGCACGACGGGGAAATCATTCTTGGCGATACTCTCCCAGCCGAGATAGCCGACGCCATGCAGCGCGAACACCGTCTCGATCACGATCGAGCCGCCCAGCATGAAGCCGAGCTGGACCGCGGCAATCGACACGACCGGAATGGCGGCGTTGCGCAGCGCATGCTTGAAGATGATGCGCGCCCGCGACAGGCCTTTTGCGCGCGCGGTGCGGATGTAATCAGAGGCCATCGCCTCGATCATCCCCGAGCGCGTCAGCCGCGTCAGCGCCGGGATCGCCGTGAAGGCGAGCACGATCCCCGGCATCACGAAATGCTGCCAGGTGCCGGTGCCCGAGATCGGCAGCACCCCGAGCTGCAGGCCGAGCACGATCATCAGGATCAGTGCGAGCCAGAAGCTCGGCACCGCCTGCCCGACCATCGTGAACAGGGTGACGCTGCGATCGATCCAGGTGTTTTCGCGCAGCGCCGCCAGTATGCCGAGTGGAATCGAGATGACCAACGCAAGGCTCAGGCCCACGAGACCGAGCGTGAGCGTGATCGGCAGGCGCTTCTGGATCAGGTTCGCCACGCTGTCCTTGAAGAAATAGCTCTGGCCGAAATCGCCGACCATGGCGCGGCCGGTCCAGGCGAAGAACTGCACGTAGAGCGGGCGATCGAGGCCATAGGCCTTGCGCACGATTTCGACGTCGGCTTGCGTTGCCGAAGGGCCGGCGATCGAAATGGCGAGGTCGCCGGACAGCCGCGTCAGCAGGAATGCGAGCGTCATCACGGTGAGCGCGACCAGCACACCGATAGCAAGACGCCGGGCAATCAGACGCAACATCTACAACATCCCCAAAACCGACCAGCACGCCCCCACGTTCTCAGGCCGGCAAAGCAAACGCAACGGTGTCACCAAACTGTCGTCCCATGCAAGAGCGAGTTGACGATTGCCACGATTGCCCACCGCAACGATCCCCATTGCGATGATTGCAATCTGCGTGCCACGGCAATCCCCGGTCTCACGAGTCCCGATAAGGTTTAGCGGCCGAAGAAATTCGAGCGAATTCAATATCCCTGGTTCCAGAATACGGGCCATGCAGGGACCGCATCGGAGACACCAAGGTCCGTGGACTCGAAGCCTGCGCCCATTTTTCGAGCGAACTGAGCCGAGATGGCTCACACGGCCGCCGGTTGTGCGGTGTCAGGGCTCATCGGCAGCGAACGAGTCCGAGCTGGTGTCTTGCTTGCGGCGCTCGCGATGCTGCCCGGCAGCTTGGCCCACACCTATGCGGAGATCTTCGCTTGCGTCGTTCGGGGCCGCACTCGGTCTCATGCTGCCGGGCAGTGCGTGCGGTCGATCATTTTTTGCGGACTCCCTCAGGGAAAAAACGCGAGTCATCCGTCCTATTCCGTGACGTCCAAATTTTGTCTCAGTCCGCATCGCAGGATTGACGCAATCTCGAACGACCGTCGCGGCCCGCGCATTTGCAGCCGAGGCGCCGTTGAGGGGGAATGATGAAGTCCGTTCTTAAGTGGGTCATTTGGCTCTACGTCGCGGCGGCCTGCGCTTATATTTTCTACGAGTGGTACGCTTACGCAGGGCTCTATCGGCTGGCCGCCGAGTGGCAATTGGAGCAGTTCGGCTCCTACCGGGCGAGGCTCACCCTGCTCTTTCCGCTCCTGGTCCTGGGCAGTCCGGCCGCCGTGCTTGTCACGCTTACAGGTATGCAGGACCAGATGCGCATGACCGACGCGGGCGCCAGATCGCCCGCGATTTTCGTCTTGCTGGGTGTCGTGGCCCTGGCGGTCTCGGCCGGTGCCGGCTGGTACGGCTATGTGAGGTCGATGGAAACGTTCAACGTCGAGAGCCTCGACCTGTCGAAGGGCGACACGCCGCGATCAGCTCATGCGACGATCACCGGCATCGCGCGAACCGAATACATCATCGAGTTCGGGACCAAAAGGGATAGCACAACGATACTCGACCGCTACATTCCATTGACTCCGGCGAACTGGCGCCCGGGCCAGCCACTCGTCTATTTCATGAAGACCAACACGACGGCCTATGTGCCGCCCGGTGGCGGCAGCATGTTGACGCTTTCGCCGAGAACGCCGGCCTTCCAGATCACGACGCAACCGGGCGTTCTGGTGCGTGATGGCCTTCCCGGGCCCGTCGGCGAGGGCTACCGCAAGAACAACATCGCGGTCGCATCGCCGCCGATCGTGCTCGACCTCAGCCCCGGCGCTGACCTGAAGCCGTTCTTCGTCACCGCCGGGGTGAGCGGAATACTCGGCTTCGTCATGCTGGTCTCGGCCGGCGCAGCGGCGGTGCGGCAGCGACGTCATGAAATGTAGCGGTCCGGCGCAAACGGCGCGACGTCGAAGGGCGGCGGTGCGCCATCGATCATGGCGGCAATGGCGGCGCCCGTCGCGGGACCGGTCGTGAAGCCGATGTGCTGGTTGCCGAAGGCAAGCCACAGGCCGGCATGCCGCGGCGCCGGACCGATCATCGGCAGGCTGTCGGGCAGCGTCGGGCGCGAGCCTCGCCATGGTTCGCCGATAGCGTCGCCGAATTCGACCACGCCGCGCGCGAGCGGAACGACCTAATCGAGCTGGGCGAACGAGGAAGGCGCGTCGCGGCCGGTCAGTTCGACGCCTGAGGTGACACGGATGCCCTGCTCCATCGGCGTCATGATGAAACCGCCGTCGATGTCATAAATCGGACGCCGCAACGAACGCGCCGGGTTCGGTTTGAATTCGCGATGGTAGCCACGCTCAAAGGCGAGCGGAACGCGATAGCCGAGCGGCCACAAAATATCAGCGGACCATGGTCCCAGCGCGACCACGACATGGCGCGCCGAAATCTCGCCACCCGCCAGCACCACGCGCCAGCGATCGCCGTCAGGCATGATCGCCTCGAGGTCCGCCTGCCTGACATCGCCGCCCGCGCCAGCGAACATCCGCGCATAGGCCTTGACCACCGCGCCCGGCGAATCGACCGAGGCGGTCTCGGTATGCAGCAGGCCCACTTTATAGTGGGGCACGATATCAGGCTCGAGCGCGGAGATGGCCTGGCGATCAAGCAATTCGCTGGCGATGCCAAATTCAGCCAAGAGGGCCTGCTCCTGCTTCGCTGATGCAACCGCGTCGCTCCGCCACGCCCTCAGCCAGCCGGTCTCGCGAATGCGATGCCCCGCTTGCGCTTTCACGATCCATTCCCGGTGCAGTTTTGCCGATGCACCGATCAATCCATGCAGGGCGGTCGCGCGTGGCCTGAAACGCGACGCAGCCGAATCGGACAGAAAGCGCACGACCCATCCCGCGTTTTGGACCGCCCAGACCGGATTCCAGCGCAACGCGGCGTGGCGGTTGGTCAGGTATTTCGGCAGCGCCTTCCACAGCGCGGGATTGTTGAGCGGCGATATCGAGCCGCTGCTGATGATGCCGGCATTGCCGTAGGAGGTCTCGCTGCCCGGCTCGCGCCGGTCGACGAGAATGACCGACATCCCGCGCTGCCGCGCGGCATAGGCTGTTGATACACCGACGATGCCCGCGCCGAGCACCACGACTTCAGTTTTTTCTTCCGACATCGACTTTCCAAATTCAATCACGGGAACATTTCACATCGTGGCCCGCCCGCCAATGTCCGGCTTCGAAGGGAATGGCCACGCCGGAATGACGATGCCAAAGCGCACACCGCCACGCAGGGAACAGCCGGTTCCGCTCCCAACAAATCATCACCAAAAGGCCGCATGTGAGTCCGCAACCTTTCTGACTCCCGTGACTTTGTGCACCGCGACGTTCGTCGCATTCCAGCCAACCTTCATAGGAGTTGACTACATGGCTGCTCTACTCGGAAACCTGCTTGGTACCGTCGATGGCCTGCTCGGAACCGCCACCGGCGTTCTTGGCGGCGCAGGCGCTAGCGGCAGCGCCTCTGCAAGCGCCGGCACCACGGCGGACCTGTCGCACACGCTCGATCTCGGCGCAGTGATCGAGACGAGCCCGAGCATCGACCTCTCCGCCGGACTCGACGGTGTCGACGCCTCGGTTTCCGCACCGACCCTGATCGGTGCCAGCGCCGATGTCGATCACCTCGATGTTGGCGGCCTGCTCCACGGCCTCGCCTAACGCCAGTTGAGCCTCAGACATTCAAAAATGCGCGGCGTGGGGAACGCATCCCCACGCCACGTCTCGACCACCTGCGCTGCACGAGTTGATTGCGCAGCGTCCTGTCGACCTGCGCCTTGAGGTGATCGCCGAATGCCTACGGGCACGCTGACCGCGCTTGATGAATCCGTCGCCCCGCAGCGCCGGACCGACGACGTTCGCCAGGCGCTGATCGCGCTGTGGCCGCACTTCCTCTGGGCCGGGCTGTTCTCCAGCGGCATCAACCTGCTCTATCTGAGTTCACCGCTCTATCTGATGCAGGTCTATAACCGCGTCCTGCTCAACGAGAACGTCTCCACACTCGTGCTGCTCACGCTGATCCTGGCGATCGCGCTGCTCACCATGGCGGCGCTGGACGCGGTACGCTCCTGCATCCTGATCCGCTGCGGCATCCGCCTCGACATGGAATTGTCGGCGCGCGTGTTCGAGGCGCTGGTGGTGCGCTCGGCGCAGCGCGGCGCCTCGCGCGGCGCGCAGCAATTGCGCAATCTCGATCAGTTCCGCACCTTCGTGACCGGTCCGGGCCTCTACTTCGCGTTCGACCTGCCATGGATCCCGATCTACCTCCTGCTGCTGTTCTTCATCCATCCGCTGCTCGGCATCGTCGCGACCATCGGCGCGGTGCTGCTGCTCGGGCTCGCCGGCCTCAACGAGGTGATGACCCGCGAGCCGATGAAGGAAGCGGAGGCCGCCGGCAACCAGTCCTACGTGTTCACCGAAAACATCCTGCGCCACGCCGACGTCATCCGCGCCATGGGCATGCAGCCGGCGGTGGAACGCAACTGGCAGAGCCAGCGCTCGTCGATGCTGGTGCAGCAGGCGCAGGCCAGCGACAAGAACGCGGTGATGACCTCCTCGATCCGCTTCTTCCGCTTGCTGCTGCAATCGCTGATGCTCGGCACCGGCGCCTGGCTTGCCATCGACCACGCCATCACGCCGGCAACCATCTTCGCCGCCAGCATCGTGATGGGGCGGGCGCTGGTGCCGGTGGAACAGGCGGTCGGCACCTGGAAGCAGTTCATCGGCGCGCGCGAGGCCTATGCGGAAGTGCGCGATCTGCTCGGGGAGATCGACCTGACGCCGCCGCACACCATCGTGCCGCGGGCGCGCAATACGATCGAGGTGCGCGAGCTGCGCTGCCTGCTGCCGGCGCGCAAGGAGCCCGTCATCAGGGACCTGACGTTCGAGCTCGGCGGCGGCCAGGCGCTCGGCATCGTCGGCCCGAGCGGCTCCGGCAAGAGCACGCTGGCGCGGCTCCTGGTTGGCGCCATCGCCCCGGCCGACGGGCGGTTGCGTTTCGGCGGGCTCGACTACAGCCATTGGGATCCGCTCGAGTTCGGCCGCCATGTCGGCTATTTGCCGCAGGACGTCGGCCTGTTCGCCGGCACGGTGCGCGAGAACATCGCCCGCTTCGGCGACGCCTCGACGGAGGAGATCATCGACGCCGCCAAGCGCGCCGGCATTCACGAGATGGTGCTCGACCTGCCGAAGCAATACGACACGCGGCTTGGGCCCGGCGGCGTCGGCCTGTCCGGTGGGCAGCGCCAGCGTCTGGCGCTGGCGCGTGCGCTGCTCGGCCGGCCGCCGCTGCTCGTGCTCGACGAGCCCAACGCCAATCTCGACGCGCCCGGCGAAGAGGCGCTCAAGATCGCGCTGCTGCAGGCCAAGAGCGAGGGCGCGACCGTCATCGTGATCACCCACCGCACCACCATTCTCGACATCGTCGACGTCATGATGGTGCTGCGCGGCGGCATGCTCGACATGCTCGGACCGCCGGGCGAGGTCTATCACGCCTTGCAGCAGGCCGCTGCAGGACGCGCGTCATGACGGCGATCGACGATGGCTTCAGCCCGATGCGCGACCGCGCGCGCTATGCGCGCCCCGGACGACCGGCCCTGATCGGCGGCAGCGTGGTCGCGGCGTTCGCCGCGGCGATGACGATGTGGGGAACGCTCGCGCCGATTTCGGGCGCAGCCATCGCCAGCGGCAACCTGCAAGTCGAAGGCCGGCGGCAGAGCGTGCAGCACCCTTACGGCGGCGTCGTGCGCCAGCTCACCGTGCGCGACGGCGCGCGCGTCGAAAAAGGCCAGCTCCTGATCCGGCTCGACGACAGTGACCCGCGCGCCAAGCTCGACGTCCTTACAGCCGATCGCGACGCCGCGCTGGCCGCGCGTGCGCGGCTGATGGCCGAACGCGACAAAAGCGATGCGCCTGACTTCGACGAAGGTCTCCGCGTGCGCGGCGAGCTATCAGCCGTGCGTCAGGCCATGGCCAACGAGACGGCGATGATGGCGGCGCGAAAACACCAGTTCGCAGCCGAGACGGCGGTGCTGCGCGGCAAGATCAAGGAGCTCGAATCGCAGATCACGGGCACCCAGGCGCAGCTTGCCGGCACCGAGAAGCAGCGGGAACTGCTGACGGACGAGATGAACGGTGCGCAGCATCTGTACGCGCAGGGTTATACGCCGAAGACCCGCATCCTCGCCTTGCAGCGCGAGGACGCAAAACTGCAGGCCGATATCGGCGCGCAGCAGGCCAGCATCGCCGGCATGCAGCAGCAGATCGCGCAGAACGATCTCGAAATCGCCCGAGTGGAGCGCGCGCGGATGAGCGAGATCACCGACCAGTTGCGCGCCACCGAAAACAAGCTTGCGGAGCTGGGGCCCAAGATCGACGCCGCCACCGACGTGATGGCACGCACGCGGATTACCGCGCCCGCGACCGGCTCGGTGGTCGGCCTCGACGTTTTCACCGAGGGCGGCGTGATCCAGCCGGGCGCGCGGCTGATGGACATCGTACCGACGGACAATCCGCTGATCGCGGCCGCGAAGCTGAAACTGTCCGACATCAACGACGTCGCCGTCGGCCACCGCGCCGAGGTGCAGCTCATCGGCGTCAACTATGTCGAGCGCCCCCGGCTCTATGGCACTGTGCACACGGTGTCCGCCGACCGCCTGACCGACGACAAGTCCGGACAGGGTTATTACGCCGTCGAGGTCGCGCTCGATCCGAACGACGTCAAGAAGTCGCGCATCGATCTGCAGGCCGGCATGCCGGCCGAGGTGATCGTGCCGACGCGGCCGCGCACGCTGTTCGAATATCTGCTCGGTCCGCTGCGCGACGAGATCACCCGCGCGTTCCGCGAACGCTGACGAGGAGGTGGCCATGGCCGAATCCGAAAAGAACGCCCGCCGCTCCGACGAAGCCGAGCGCAGCCGTCATATCTCGGCAACCGAGTCGGTTGCTTTCGCCACCATGTTGCTCGGCCTTCTCAACGACGCCGACACGGTGCTGCATCGCATGGAGCACGAGGGGGAGGCACGCGCGGCGGAGCCGGCCGCACTGCACCCGGCAGCGACGCTGGCGCCGGCTGATCCGGGGCCGGATCACGAGGAACAGCATGCCGGCACGATCGAATCTCCGGCAGTCGATTTTTCGCCTACGGTCCATACCGACGCCACGGCAGCGACCTCGCCACAGGATGCGGGCGCGACGCTGGACCACACGTCATCGGGCGAAGTGCAGGCTACGCAGGCTTTTGCATCGTCGCCTGCACTATCGGCCCTTGGCGCATCGGTGGATCACGCGCCATCGGCGGGCGCGAGCAGCGGGACCGGCGGCAGCATCGCATCACCCACGCTCGATCCCGGCGCATCCGTTCACGCGCTTGCAGACACCGTCACCGGCATCGTCGACACCGCGCTTGCAACAGTATCGAGCACGATCGCGAGCCTGAGCGCCACGGCCGGACAACTGACCTCGACGCTGACGGGCACCGTGAGCCACCTCGTCGACGGCCTGACCGGCGCGGTGACCGGCCTGATACATGACGCGCCTGGCACCGGCCTGCTCGAACCGCTGACGACGAACCTTTCCGGCCTGACATCCGGCGCGACGGATTTCTCCGGCTCCGCGCAGCACGACATACCGCTGCTCGACACCGCGGGCGCGATACCGACGTCGCTGCTGCATCCGATGCCGCTGCAACTCGGCTTTCTCGGCCAGCCGACCATGGACGGCCACGAGCCGCACGACGGCGCATTCTCGGCGCTGGGCGTGCATCACTTCTGAAGAAACCATCTCGGACAGTTTCCGGATGGCTAAACGAATGCCAATCCGGCAGCGATCAGCACCGTCAATCCGAGCGTGACATTGAGCACACGTTCGCTATTTGGCGACAGCATCAATCCTCGCAGGAAGGCCCCGACGTAGAGCCAGACGATGTCCACCACGATCATCACCGCTACCAGCAAAAACCATTTGGTGAGGGTATCCTGCTGCGCGCTGCCTTTGATCACGGTATAGGACGCAAGCAGAGATGCGAATGCCAGATAGGCTTTCGGATTTGTCACACCCAGGAGAAATCCGGCCGCGGGCGACGCGTGCGCGCCGTTGCTTGCCTGGGCGGTTTCTCCGACCGGGGACGACGCAATCCTGTAGGCGAGATAGATCAGATAAACCGTGGCGGCTATCGTCATCACGCGCAGCGCGGACGGGAATGCTGCCAGCAACGAAAACAGTCCTGCGGCCGTAATGCCGGCAGCCGTTGCCAAACCCAACTGAAGCCCTAGGAAATACGGCAACCCTCCAACAAGGCCTCGGGCGCGACCGACCGCGATAAGGGCCGCGATCGCAGGACTTGGCGATCCAAGCAATCCGACCGCCGCAGTCAAAAATATGCCTAGTGCAACCGTGTCCATTGCGGAGCGCCTCCCTCCAAGAGGACTAACCGGTTTGTCTCCAATGCAAAAACCAATTATTCCGATGAGCGGTATTGATTTTTGTTAATTGCAGAATGACGCGCCAACGTAGAGCAAGGCAAAGGGCGGCACATGCACGCCGGCCGTGCGAAGTATCTCTGAGGGACTGGCATGATGAGGCTGCGTGGCGTTTTCCTGACCTCCGAAAATCCTGAGGTAGCGGCCCGCTTCTACGCGCAGGTCGCCCAGCTACCGATGGAAAAGGTCGGGGTAGAAGGCGGATACATCTACTGGCGGATGGATCGGGATGGCATGCAATTGGCGATTCACGACGCCAAGGCGTTTGCCGATTACACTCATCCCGCGCTGCCTGAATCGAATCTGACCCATCTCTACTTCAGCATCGAGGATCAGAACCGCTTTCTTGCGCATCTGAAAACCTGCGGGCTCACGCCATACGCCACAGACGACGTTGTCGTAACCGTAGTCGATCCCGACGGACGAAAGGTGATGTTTGGAACCGCCTGATCGTCGACTTCGCAGATCCGGCGTAAAAATGGCGCGCCAGCGTGGATGAAACTGATAACTACATTTCCGCTGGGGCGCTATGATATCCTACCCTCCAGCCTGCGAATACCGCCGTGCGTATCCGAGAACCGCCAAGGTGTTACGACTCACTGCTCCGTAGAGCACATTTTTTTCGATTGTGCGGAGACGACGAAGGTTGGTCGGACGTCTCTCATAAAGTCAACGCGTGCAATGATCACCGGAATTGTTGATCCGTGTTGCGGCAACATCGGCGCGGTCTGCTACTTGCCCAGCGCTTCGCTCCGCTGAGGGCGAACATAACGCCCTAAAGATCGGAGAATTTTAGGGTGAGGAGCCAAGCGGCCGACCGCGAGATCGACGACTTCATGACTGTCCCGCGCTCGCGCCCAGGGCGACGAGAAGCTCGTCCAGCTGCTCGAACTGCTCGGGCATCGCGTCCGCCGCCCCGGTGCCGGCAGCGTCGAGAGCTTCCTTCGAGGGATAGAGCTCGTGCGTGACCAGCAGCGTCTTGCCACCTTTTTCCTCGAAGGTCACCGTGGTGACCGGTCCACCGTCACCACCTTCGTCATTGGTCCAGACGAGGCGCGAGTGCGGTGTCACTTCGATATACCTGCCGAAGAATGCCGAGGAGTTTGAGGCATCATGTCCGAACTCGAGGCGGTATTTGCCTCCGGCACGAACATCCATCTCGCAGGAAAGCAGGGGCACGCCCATCGACTTCGGTGCCCACCACCGCATGAACAGCTCGGGCTTGGTCCAGACCTCGAACACGGTGCGCGCCGGCGCGTCAAAGGTTCGCGTAACGACCAGCTCCCGGTCGGACTTCCGTTCCACCGTCGTGTGGTTCTTTATGGGGGTGGACTCACCCTCTCTTCTTTTGTCCATCGACCTTCTCCTTCCGTTTCAATTCCTCGACAACCTTGTCCAACTCGTCGAAGCGTGCGTCCCAGAGATGGCGGTGCCTTTCGATCCATGCCGCCTCTTCCTCCAGTCGGCGTAGGCCGAGCTTGCAGGTCCGCACTCGGCCGACTTTCTCCGTGGTGACGAGTCCCGCCTGCTCCAAGACGCCGACGTGCTTCTTCATGCCCGTGAGGGTCATTTGGAACGCCTCGGCAAGGTCCGTGATCGAAGCGTCTGCACGTCCGAGCCGCTCCAGAACGCCGCGTCGGGTGGCGTCCGAGAGCGCGGCGAACGAGGCATCTAAGCGGGTCCGGGCATACTGAACCATTCGGTTCAGTATGTAGCGCACGGATTGGCGGCATGCAAGGGGGACCGAGCGCGCTGCGTTGCCGGCCGCCCCCCAGATCGACCCCATCTCGACGAGATTCGATCGACCTCGGCGATCCCATGCCCTGTAGCCATTCCGCCAGAAGCGATTCGAACTTTTCTGCCGTCCGGGATCGCCGAACTAACGATATCTAAGAGTGTTCCGATTTCCGCCGTCGTAGCCAGTACGGCTTTGTCGTAGTTTCAGCGACTTACGGCGGGATTTGGCGCGCCACGGCCGATGAAGATGGGCACTATTGCTTCGCCGTGACGCTATGATGCAGTTCGCCGAGCCACGCCACTGCTTGCGCGCATCGCCCAAAGCACTCTCCCGTTCTGCGATGGCAGGCAGCGGTCGCTCTGGAGGCAGTCGGGCACGACGTTGTTTGGATGAGGACAGCGGCCCCAGGCGCGACCGATCCGGGATTAGGGAGACACCATTACGTATTTCTGCAACTCCCAACTCCAACTGCTCGACGTGCTCGGTCGGCTTGCCGCACGGTCTGCCCTTATCCGCTGATGGGCCAACTCTAGACACAAACATAAAGCAGATTCGCTCTCGGCCACCTTATCGCTCCTGATTGCGGCAGTCCGGCTATCGCCAATCGGGAATGTTACATTGTTGCTACGTCACTGCGGCGACTCGGGTCGCTGAGCCACGGCTTGGTAGGGACGGAGTTGCACATGACGAAGGAACTGGGTTTCGTTGCGGCCACGTTAATTCTTGCCGGCCCGGCCTTCGCGGCCGACTTGGCCGTCAAGGCGCCCGCTCTTGCGGGACCGTTGCCGGCACAATGGAGTGGCTTTTATCTCGGCATCCATGGCGGTTACGGCTGGGGCCATGACAACGTAGCCGGCGACATCTCCCCGTTCTCGAACCCATCGCCCAGGGGCGGCGTGTTCGGCGGCCAAGCCGGCTACAACTGGCAATACGGCAGCATCGTCGGAGGCCTCGAAGTTGACTTCTCTGGCGCCGACTTAAGGCATTCGCAAAGCATCACAGGCACCGCTGTGATTGGCGGGGCTCTCGTCAGCGAGACAGTTACAGTCTCATCAAAAGTCGATTATTTCGGCTCGGCACGGGCACGCGCCGGCTTTCTTCTGACGCCGGATTGGCTGTTCTACGGGACTGCCGGCTTTGGGTGGGCGCACGATTCGGCAACCGGCTCGGCAACCCTCAGCATCAACGGCACGGTGGTGGACAGTTTCTCAAACACCTTTTTCAATGACCATTTCGGATGGACGGCCGGTGGCGGCGTGGAATACAGACTTTGGCAAAATCTCCTGCTGCGCGCCGAATATCTACATTATGGATTCGGCTCGGCAACTTACCCTAACCTAATTCGCGGTGCGGTGCCGGTTAATTACGAGCTCAGCATCGATGTCGTTCGCGGAGGGTTGAGCTACAAGTTCTGACGCCATTGGAAAAGCTTGGTGCTCTAAGCTTCGGGCTTCCTTGGTAGGCAGGCGTATTACGGTGACAGCGCACTCAATTCGTGGCGGGTTCAATCAAAGAAGCGGCCGATTTTGGCTGCGATAGCGTATTCCGAAGTGGCGCGCCCGAAGAGATTCGAACTCCTGACCCCCAGATTCGTAGTCTGGTGCTCTATCCAGCTGAGCTACGGGCGCGTTTTCGCTTGTGCATTTGGGCCTTAAGGGGCCCGGATGCGTCCGAATATGGTCCGGACGGTCGCGAAAGAGCGCTTTAGCTACCTGCTCCGGCCTCGCTTTGCAAGGTCCGCTTCGTGCGATTTGCCGGCCGAAACGGGGGCCGTCAATTTGACGTCAGTTCCGGGCGCCCGCCGGGGCACAGCCGAAATTTACCCGCAGTTACAGGTAATTACGGGTTCATCCCGCCGCGATGCCCGCAGCGGGACATGCCGCCCGCCGCGCTTGATTTGCAGCCGACCGCGAGCACGAATTTGGCGGCGGCGTGGCCTCGCCCGGATTGCCGCCGACGCAAGCCCGGTAGCGACCGGGACCCGTGGACCCCGCCGGTACCTCACCGCCCCTTGAACACCGGCTTGCGCTTCTCGCGGAATGCGGCGAGCGCCTCCTTCGTGTCCTCGGTTTCGGCCAGCGCTGCCGTCTGGCTCTGCTCGTAGCGATAGCCGTCGCGCAGCGGCAGTTCCTCGGTCAATCCGAACGACCGCTTGGCGGCAACAACCGCGAGCGGCACCTTCTCCGCGATCGCCTTGCCGATCGCCTGCGCCTCGGCAACGACACGCTCGCGCGGCACGCAGACCGACGCGACGTTCATGCGATAGAGCTCGGCGCCCGACATGCGCCTGGCTGTATAAATCATCAGGCGCGCATCCGACGGGCTGAACGAGCGCAAGACGTGGCGGACGCCACCCGCGAGTCCGTAATCGACCTCGGTCATGGACATATAGGCTTCCTCGGCGATGACGAGGATGTCGGAGACGAGGGCGAGCACGCACCCGGCGCCGATCGCAGCACCATTGACGGCCGCGATCACCGGCTTCGGGCATTCCATCACGCAATCGAACGAGGCGCGCACGAGACGGTTGTGACGCGAATAGCCGCCCGGCTCCTGCAGCAGCGCGGGGCGCTCCGACAGATCTGCACCCGCCGAGAAAATCTTGCCGTCGCCCGTCAGCACGATCGCGCGCACGTCGATCTCGGCGCCGAGCACGTCGAAAATCCTGATGATCTCTTCGCGAAACTTACGATCCTGCGAGTTCACCGGCGGCGCTGATATCGTCAGCGTGGCGACGTGATCGGTGATTTCGATGCGGAAGCGTTCGAGCGTTTCGATACCTTTCATGGGGCAGTCCTTTCGAAGCCGTAGAGGCGAGCTGGATTGTCGACGAGAATGCGGGTGCGCTGCGCCGGATCAGGCACCCAGGAGCGCAGGAGATCGAGCATGTGCCCGGCATCCGGCGCCGGGTTCATGCGCACATAGGGCCAGTCAGACCCCCACACGACACGTTCCGGCGCGGCGGCGATCAGGGCGTCGTGGAAGGCGCGCGCGTCGTCATGCCCGGGTTGTTGCGACACGCGGCAAACCGTCAGCTTGGCCCAGACGTCGCTGTCGGCGAGGCGCGCGCGAATGGATTTGAAGGCAGCGGCATTAGGCCCAAGCAGCGGATCAGGACACGCCATGTGGTCCAGCACGAGCGGCACCTTCGACCGCAGCAAGTGCGGCAGCCATTCAGCGAGAACATCCGCCCTCGCCCATAGCTGGGCGTGAAGGCCGACCGCCCGCATGCGCGGCGCCAGCACGCCGATGGCATCGAAGCCGACGCTGCCGGGATAGCGACTGCCATCCGGTGCGCGCATCTCGACGAAGCGGAGCCCGACGATGCCCGCGGCGCGCCAGCCCTGGAGTGTGCCGGTGTCGACGCCGGGATATGCGACCGCAATGCCGCGGAGCGTCTCGGGCGCGGCCGCGATGGCGCTCAGCATGGCATCGGGATGGCTGCCGTAGGGCGCCGGCTGAACGAGCACACCGCGCGTCAGGCGAAGCGTCCGGCGCAGGGCGGCCGCGACCTGCGGCGTCGCCTCGGGAAGCGCATAAACCGGCGGCGACGTTGGACGAAAACGATCGTGCGGGCCGAACACGTGAAAATGCGCATCGCACGCGCCGGGCGGCAGCGTCCAGCCCGGCACGCTTGCGTCCGGCGCCGGAACGGTCTCGAAGTCGGCCGCCGTCACGACGCGCTCCCGTGGCGCCCCCGCGGCAGCGTGACCAGAACCGTCTCGGGCGCCAGACCCGTCGCGCCTTCGGGCAACGGCAATTGGTGCGCATTCAATGTCTGCGACACCATCGTGTAATAGCCGATCACTGCCGTCAGCTCGACCACGCCGCGTGCGCCCCAGCGGCTCAGTACGGCGTCGTAGGTGTCCGCCGGCACGCGACCCGTCTGCTGCAATGCGCGCGTGAACTCGTAAACCTCTAACTCCGCCGCGCCGTCGAACACCGGGCTTTCGAGTGCCGCGATGGCATCGACGATCTCCTGCGTCAGGCCCGCCGCTACCGCGGCGCGCGCATGCACCCACCATTCGACCTGCGCCGTCCAGCGCCGTCCCGTCACGATGATCGCGAGTTCGTTGAGGCTTGGCGGCAAGCAAGTGCGGTAGCGCAGAAACTCGCCGAGCGCCGACCATGCCGACGCCAGCTCCGGGCTGTGGATCGCCGCGCGCAACGGACCGATCATCTGCCCGCGCGGACCCGACACCACAGAATCGTGAAGCCGGCGCTGCTCGGCGTTCATGTCTTCGACGTCGAGCAGTGGAATGCGCGGGCGCTGGTCCTCGACGCCGGTCACGATGCGCCTTCCGCGAGAAGCCCGAACTCGCGCAGCACTTCCTGCGTATGCTGACCGAGCAAAGGCGGCGCCCGGTCGAAGCGCAACGGCGCGTCGGCGAGCCTGATCGGGCTTACGACCTGGGGGACGCTGCCGGCGAGCGGATGCGGCAGGTGCCGCAGCATCGCGCGATGTTGCAGTTGGGGATCGGCAAAGACCTGCGGGATGGTGTTGATCGGTGCGGCCGGCACGCCGGCGGCGTCGAGCGCCGCAACGAGCGCGTCCCGCTTCCACGCGGCGAAGGCGGCGGACAACTGCGCCGTCAGGTCGGCATTGGCGCGGACGCGGGCAGCGTTGGTCGAAAAGCGCGGGTCGCGCGCCAGTTCCGCATCGCCGATCACCTCGCACAGCCGTGCGAACTGGCCGTCATTGCCGACCGCGAGAACGAAATGTCCATCGGACGCGGCAAACACGTCCTGCGGCTGGATGTTGGGATGACGGTTGCCGCCGCGCTGCGGCGTTTTGCCGGAGACGAGATGATTCATCGCCTGATTGGCGAGGAACGCTGCCGCGACATCGAGCATAGCAAGGTCGATGGTCTCGCCCTGCCCCGTCTCGGCGCGCCGTGCCAGTGCGGCGAGAATGGCCACGGCCGCGTACATGCCCGTCATCAGATCGACAACGGGAGCGCCGACCTTCTGCGGGCCGCCGCCGGGCTCGCCGTCGCGCTCGCCGGTCACGCTCATCAGGCCGCCCATGGCCTGGATGGCGAAGTCGTATGCGGCGTTCTGGGACCTCGGACCGTCCTGGCCGAAACCGGTAACCGAGCAGTAGACGAGCGACGGCTTCAGGGCGCGCAGCGCCGCCGCATCGAGACCGTACTTCGCAAGCGCGCCAACCTTGAAATTCTCGATCACGACATCGCATTGCTGCGCCATGGCGCGGATCAGTTGCTGGCCCTCGACGGTCGCGATGTCGACGGCGACGGATCGCTTGCCGCGATTGACCGAAAGGAAATAGCCGCTCTCCCCGGTGAGATTGCCCTCGCGATCCCCAAGAAACGGCGGACCCCAGGCGCGTGTATCATCGCCTGCGCCAGGCCGCTCGATCTTGATGACGTCGGCGCCGAGGTCGGCGAGCATCTGCGTCGCCCACGGCGCCGCCATGATGCGCCCGAGGTCGAGTACGCGGATATGCGTCAATGGACCGTTGCGTGGATGCGCCGCCTCAGCCATCGACGATTTCCGTCGCTTTGGCCGACGGGCGCGCCGCAAAAATGGCCTGCCACGCCGCCAGCCGGGGCCGGCCCTCGCGCCACGCGAGATCGGCAAAGCGGAAGTCCAGATAGGAGAGCGCACAGCCGACCGCAATATGCCCGATCCCGAACGGCTCGCTTTCCAGCGCGCCCGCCTCCGCCTCCAGGCGGTCGAGCGTGGCGGCTGCCTTGATGGCGAAGGCGTCGAGCCACTCGTGCGTCTGCCGGCCAGCAGGCTTTTCGCGTTCGTTGCGCCAGAGCACGAGCAGGTCGAGCAAGCCGTCGGCGATGGCCTGACGGCTCAGCACCAGCCAGCGCTGCCGGCCCGCCGGCGCTAGCAGCCGGCCGCCTCCGGCGAGGCTGTCGAGATATTCGACGATGACGGACGAATCGACCAGCACCGTGCCGTCCCCGAGAACCAGCGCCGGGATCTTGCTCAGCGGATTGTCCAGCATGATCGCGGGGTTGGGTTTATCCATCGCCGCGACACTTCGCACACATTCGATTTTTTCGGCCAGGCCGAGTTCGTGCGCGGCGATCATCACCTTTCGCACGAACGGCGACCGTGGAGACCAATGCAGTTTCATGCTTACGCCCGTCGACAATGCAGGCCGCGCCAAGGGCCTTTCCTTCGCGGTAAAGGTCATATATACGGACTTTTGTCAATTCGAACTGCCAGCCGGGGAGACCATGGCGAGCCTGACCGACGCCGGAGTACCTTTGAGCCGTAGCGCCGTGGCGCGCTACATCCAGCTTGCGACCCTGTTCCGCAGCCGCATCATGTCCGGCCAGTGGCCAGCCGGCGCGCAGATCCCGACCATCGAAGCGCTGATGGCCGAATGCGGCGTCGCGCGGGCGACGATTCGCCAGGCGCTCGGCCTGCTCGAGGACGAGGGCCTGGTCTCGCGCTATCGCGCCAAGGGCACGTTCGTTACGGAAAAGCCCCGGGCGCATGTCTGGCTCGATGTGACGACCGACCTCCGCGGCATGATGAACACGCGCGACGGCGCGACGATCGAGGTGCTCGAGGACACGCTGGTTCCTGCGCCCGAGCGCTGGCCGCACGATATCGGCACGATATCGCGGACCTACCGACGGCTGCGGCGGCGCCACTCCCGCGACGGGCGGGCGTTCTTGATCGCCGAGGTCTATATCGACGCAGGCCTGGCGAGCCGCCTGCCGAAGCGCGCCATCACAACGCTGACCGCGATGCGCCTGGCCGCGAGCATTCCCGGCGTGCACATCGAAAGCGCACGTCAGACCATGACGATCGGCAGTTCGGATCTGGAAGTCTCGGAACTGCTCGGATTGCCGCTGAATGCGCCGATCTGTTTTGTCGATCGCTCGGCGGTGGATCAGCGGGGACGGCTGGTGCTGGTGTCGAAGGGCATCTACCGCGGCGACGTCGTGCGCGTCGACATGGACGTCAAATGACCGGCGCGGGCCGCATAGATCATAAATACGGACTTTATGGGCTGGCGGATGCGTGACGCCATATGCCGCCGCTTGCGGACCTCCCGGACCATCGTCGCCCTGGCCGCGATGTGGCCGGTGATGCAACCGCCTGGCCCGGCGGCGTCTGCCGAGGTGGCGCGCAGCCGTGAAATCGTGCGCTATGACAATTTCGAAATCGATCTCATCGCCGAAGGACGCGGGCCGCTGATCGTGATGCTGCCGTCGCGCGGCCGCGACTCCGAGGATTTCGACGATGTCGCGTCGCGCCTTGCAGCGGCCGGCTATCGCGTCCTCCGGCCGCAGCCGCGCGGCGCCGGCAGGAGCACGGGCCTGCTCGAAGGCATCCGCCTGCAGGATCTCGCGCGCGACGTCGCGCATGTCATTGCCCGCGAGAACGCGGGCCCGGCTGTGATCGCCGGTCATGCCTACGGCAACTGGGTTGCGCGCATGACCGCCACCGACCATCCCGCGCTCGTGCGCGGCATCGTTCTGATGGCGGCCGCCGCCAGGACCTACCCGGACGAACTGCGCGCCGTCGTGCAGCAATCCGGCGATGCGAGCCTGCCGGACGAGCAACGCCTCGCGGCCTTGCGCAAGGGCTTCTTCCTTCCGGGCCATGACGCCTCCGTGTGGCTCCGCGGCTGGGCGCCGGCCGCCAACAAGGCGCAGGGCGTGGCTGCATCCGCGACGAAACAGGCTGAGTACTGGCAGGCCGGCACGGTTCCGATGCTCGATCTGGTTCCCGACGGGGACCCGTTCAAGCCGAGAGAGAAGTGGAACGAAAGCCGCGAGGAGTTCGGCGAGCGCGTGTCCGTCGTCGTCATCCCGAATGCCAGCCACGCGCTGATCCCGGAGCAGCCCGGCGCCGTCGTCGACGCCATCCTGGCGTGGATCGCGAAACTGTAACGCACCAATGAAAAACGAGGTGCAGCAAGCGCCTCGCACATGGGAGGAAAAGTAATGATGCGAAGTCTTGTGCGCTCGATGATCGTGGCCGCGCTTCTTGTCTCGCCGCAAATGGCGCAAGCGCAATCCTATCCCAACAAGCCGATCAAGCTGATCGTGCCGTTTCCGGCGGGCGGTCCGGCCGACACGATCGCGCGTGTGCTGACGGAGAAGATGGCGCCTCTGCTGGGCCAGCCAATCATCATCGAAAGCCGTGCCGGCGCCGGCGGCGTGACGGGAATAGCCGCGGTCGCGAAAGCAGAGCCCGACGGCTACACCATCGGCCTTTCAAGCGCCGGTCCGCTCGCGATCACGCCGGTGCTTTCCGAGACGATGCCGTACGACGTGCACAAGGACTTGAAGCTCCTGACGCAGGTCGTCGAGGTTCCCGAATTGCTTGTTGTCGCCGACAACGTCCCGGCCCGGACGTTCGGCGAACTCATCACGCTCGCCAAGTCGAAACCGGGCAAGCTCAATTTCGCCTCGACCGGCGTCGGTGGCGTGCCGCACATGGCGGGGGAATTGCTCAAGGTGTCGGCAAGCATCGACATCGAGCACGTGCCGTATCGCGGCGCCGCACCCGCCGTGAACGACCTGCTCGGCGGTCACGTCAACATGATGTTCGCCGACATTCCCGTCCTGCTCGGCAACGTGACGGCCGGCAAACTCCGCGCGCTCGCCATCGGCAGCGCCAAACGTGCCCCGAGCGCGCCCGACGTGCCGACGACGGCCGAACTCGGCATGCCGCAGGTGCTCGCCAACAACTGGTATGGGCTCGTGGCGCCGAGCGGCATTCCAGCCGACGTCGCCGCCAAAATCTATTCAGCGGCTGTCGAGGCGTTGAACGCGACCGAGGTCAAGGACAAGCTCGCCCTTCAGGGCGCAACCACGGTCGGCAGCACGGGCGAACAGTTCGCGGCACATGTGAAGGCCGAGATGGAAAAATGGGCTCAGGTCGGCAAGGCGGGGGGCGTCAAGCTGCAGTGATTTGCACGAAGCCGGGCCTGCGCGCCCTCAGATGTGCAATTGCACATCTGAAATGACGTGGCGACCGCCTTACGCCCGCGCCCGCTCGTTGCGCACGCTCTGCAGTTCCACCGGGCGGTCGGGGATCGAAACCCGGAAGGTGGCGCCGATGGTGCCTTCGACCAAATGGATGTCGCCGCCATGGGCACGCACCAGCTCGGCGGCGATCGCGAGCCCAAGCCCGCTGCCGCCGGGGCGGCCGGAGGTCTGGAACGCCTCGAACAGGTGCTCACGCGCCTTCGCCGGCACGCCGGGGCCGGTGTCGGAAACCTCGATGATGGCGACCGAGCCTTCGCGGCGGCCGGTGATGCGGATCTGCAGGGTGGCCGCATCGCCCTTGGCGCTTTCCAGCGCCTGGGCGGCGTTGCGCACCAGGTTGAGCAGCACGCGAAACAGCTGGTCGGGATCGGCGTCGATCGACAGGGAGCGCTCGATCGCGCTGATCCAGGTGATCGAGGCGTCCGCAGCAAGGCCCGCGGATTCGCGCACCTCGGTCACCACGGGCTCGACCAGGATCATCCGGCGGTCGGGCTCGGCCTCCTGCGCGCGGCCATAGGAAAGCGTCGACTGGCAGAAGTCGATGGCGCGCTCCAGCGAGCGCATCAGTTTCGGCGCAAAGCGCTGCACGCGCGGATCCGGCACGCTGGCCAATTGATCCGACAGCAATTGAGAGGACGCGAGAAGATTGCGCAGATCGTGGTTGATCTTCGACACCGCGAGGCCGAGCGCGGCGAGCCGGCTCTTCTGCGAGAGCATCGAGACGAGGTCGCGCTGCATGTCGGACAATTCGCGCTCGGCAACCCCGATCTCGTCGCCACGCTGGCTCGGCACAATGATGCGCGCCGCACTTTCGGGGTTTTCGTGGAAGCCAACGAGATTTGCAGTCAGCCGCCGCATCGGCCGCACGAACAGGTAATGCAGCGCGAGGTAGACCAGCCCCGCGGCGAGCATCGCGATCCCCAGCGAGACCAGCAGCAGGTTGCTGGAAAAGCGGTACATCGCCAGCCGCAGCGGCTTTTCATCGACCACGACCTCGATGAATTGTGCGCCACCGGGCGCGGGTCCTACCACGCGAATGGTTTGGTTGCCGGTGTCCAGCATGGTCTCAAAGGACTCGATCATTGCCGACCACACCGTCAGGGTCCGCATGTCGATATCGCGGTCGATCGCCGCCGGCAGGTCGGCGCTGGCGAGCAGCCGGCGCTGCTGTCCCATCTTGATGGCGACCGCGCGGGCGCCGACGCTGGTCAAGATCTGCCGCGCCAGCGAATCCGGCACCATGCCAAGCGGCGCCGCATCCAGCACCAGGGCGGCAGTGTTGGCCGCCGCGAGGCGGTCGTTCAGCCGGTTGGTCCAGAAATTCGCGATCGAAGGCACGTAGATCATCAGGAGGGCGATCATCACGAGCGGGATCGTCAGCAGCAGCAGCTTGCCGGACAGGCCGAGCCGACGCGGGCCCGTGCACCGCGGGGCTTGAGGGGTCGGCTGCTCGTTGGTCGCTGACACGAATATCCGCCTTGATATGTGTTTGGAGCCCCATGTTTGGAGCCCTGCCGGACACAAGACCGGCGCTGGTCCTGACCCGTACACTGATTCCAAGGATGCGTTCTGCGCCCCTGACCGGTCAAATTACCGATCGCTAATGTCCGCTGGTTCCGATGGTCGGGGCGCGCCGCCTTCTCGCCCACAAAAACCCCGCGAAAACAGATATATTCGCCCCAATTGCGACGTTTCAAAGAACGGCTGCCGCGGCAACCCCCGACATTGACGAAAACAGGTCGCTCCCGTATAAGCCGCGCCAACTGTCCGCGATGGCCCGGTTCCACCGGGGGCGGCTCGTTTGGGCCGTAACTGGCCCTTTTTCGGGCCGGCCCGCATCACTGGACGCATATCTCAATCCAACAGGCAAATTGCCCGGTCAGCGGAGAACCACCCGTGAAGCGGACTTATCAACCCAGCAAACTGGTGCGCAAGCGCCGTCACGGCTTCCGCGCCCGTCTCGCCACCGCCGGCGGCCGCAAGGTTCTCGCCGCCCGCCGTGCGCGTGGCCGCAAGCGTCTGAGCGCCTGAGCCGGATCTTCCGGAGATTTCATTCATGGATCGGCTGAGGCAGCGGGCGGACTTTCTCGCCGTTGCCAATGGCACGCGGGCGAACAGTGCTGCCTTCGTGGTGCAGGGCCGCCTCCGCGACGATGACGGCCCGATCCGCGTCGGTTTCACCGTTACCAAAAAGAACGGTACCGCCACCGAGCGCAATCGCATCCGGCGACGGCTTCGCGAACTCGTGAAGCGGCTGGACGTCATATCCATGCGACCACACCATGATTATGTGGTGGTTGGCCGTCGGGCCGCGCTCACCCGCGACTTCGCAACCATGCTCGACGATCTCCGTTCGGCGCTGCATCGCCTCGGCCGGCAGCCGGCGACGAAAGCGTTTTCGAGCGAAGTGGATACCGGTTCGCGTCAAGAAAACGCGTCAAAACGAAAAGATAGTGGGTTCCGACTTCAGTCGGAGCCGGGCGGCGCGAGCCGCAAATCGAATTGAATGGCGAGACCCCAAAACGATGACCGATAATCGCAACACCATCCTCGCCGTCATTCTGTCCGGCCTTGTGCTGATCGCGTGGCAGTATTTCTACAACATGCCGCAGATGGAGCGGCAGCGCGCGCAAAGCCAGACCCAGGCCGAGCTCGCCAAGCCGTCGCCGCAGACGGCGCCGGGATCGACCACGCCACAACCGGGCTCGGCGCCTTCCGCCACCACGCCCGCCGGCCAACCGGGCGCGGCTGCGCCCGTCGTCA
This sequence comes from Bradyrhizobium sp. 170, assembly GCF_023101085.1. Taxonomy (NCBI): domain Bacteria; kingdom Pseudomonadati; phylum Pseudomonadota; class Alphaproteobacteria; order Hyphomicrobiales; family Nitrobacteraceae; genus Bradyrhizobium; species Bradyrhizobium sp. 170. The sequence continues at coordinate 8,569,462 of NZ_CP064703.1, forward strand.
GCCGTGACGCCGCGATCGCGGCCTCGCCCCGCATCAAGATCGAGACGCCGCGGGTTTCGGGCAGCATCGCGCTGAAGGGCGCGCGCATCGACGACCTGTCGCTGGAGAAATTCCGCGACACCGTCGATCCGAAGTCGCCCGCGATCGTGCTGTTCTCGCCTTCGAACACGGCTCATCCCTATTATGCCGAGTTCGGCTGGGTCGCCGCCTCGGGCTCGACGGCGCGGCTTCCCGACCGCGAGACGGTGTGGCAGCAGGAGGGTTCGGGCGCGCTGTCGCCGAGCAACCCGGTGACGCTGAAATGGGACAACGGCGAAGGCCTCACCTTCCGCCGCACCATTGCAATCGACGACCGCTATCTCTTCACCGTCAAGGACGACGTCACCAACGTCGGCAATGCGCCCGTCACGCTCTATCCGTTCGCCCTCATCTCCCGTCACGGCACGCCTGAGGTCTCGGGCTACTATATCCTGCATGAAGGCCTGATCGGCTATCTCGGCGAAAAGGGCCTGCAGGAGCACGGCTACAAGGCCGTCGCCGACGCGCCCGTCCTGGGCAATGGCGGGCGGGGCTTCGAATTCAATGTCACGAATGGCTGGCTCGGCATCACCGACAAATATTGGGCTGCCGCGCTGTTGCCCGAGACGACGGCACGCCTCAAGGCCCGCTTCCTCGCCGAACCGGGCGCCAAGGTTCGCTATCAGGCCGATTACCTGCAGGATCCGCAGACCATTGCGATCGGCGGCACCGGCAGCACCAATGCGCGGCTGTTTGCGGGAGCCAAGGAAGCCGGTGTCGTCGGCATCAATTTCCCGCTGGCCGGCCACGGCGGCTACAACAAGCAGCTTGATCTCAACCACTTCGACCTGTTGATCGATTGGGGCTGGTTCTACTTCATCACCAAGCCGATGTTCCTGCTGCTCGACTATTTCTTCCACCTGTTCGGCAATTTCGGCGTCTCCATTCTGCTGGTGACCGTGCTGATCAAGCTGCTGTTCTTCCCGCTCGCCAACAAGTCCTACGCCTCGATGGCGAAGATGAAGTCGGTGCAGCCGCAACTGGCGGCGCTGAAGGAGCGCTATCCCGACGACCGCCAGAAGCAGCAGCAGGAGATGATGGAGATCTACCGCAAGGAGAAGATCAACCCGATCGCCGGCTGTCTTCCTATCGCGCTGCAGATCCCGGTGTTCTTCTCGCTCTACAAGGTGCTGTTCGTCACCATCGAAATGCGCCACGCGCCGTTCTACGGCTGGATCAAGGATCTCTCGGCGCCCGATCCGACCACGATCTTCAATCTGTTCGGACTTATCCCGTGGGATCCCATGGTGCTGGGAGCGGTGGTCGGCCCATACCTGATGCTCGGCGTCTGGCCGATCATCATGGGCATCACGATGTGGTTCCAGATGAAGCTGAACCCGACGCCGCCGGATCCGACTCAGAAGATGATCTTCGACTGGATGCCGCTGATCTTCACCTTCATGCTGGCATCGTTCCCGGCGGGACTGGTGATCTACTGGGCCTGGAACAACCTGCTCTCGGTGCTGCAACAGAGCTACATCATGCGCAAGAACGGCGTGAAGGTGGAGCTGTTCGACAATCTCAAGGCGACATTCGCGCCCAAGAAGGCCGTCGAGAAGACGTGACCGGTGTTGGCGCCCTATAGTTGCTACCTGGTAAGATAGTCTCTCCCCGTCATGCCCGGCCTTGTGCCGGGCATCCACGTCTTTACGGTGCGGCAACATGAAGAACGTAGATGGCCGGGAGCGCAGACAAGTTTACGCAGTCTGCGCAAGGCAGACTGCTACGCCCGGCCATGACGGCAACGGAAGAACCTTCGCATGAACGCTGACATCGATGCGAAGCTGATTGAAGAGGGCCGAAAACTCTTCGCCGGCGACTGGAAGTTCGTCTGGGCATCGCCCTCGATCGAAACGCTGCCGCCGATGGCAGGCGTGGAGGTGGCGTTCGCCGGCCGCTCCAATGTCGGCAAATCGAGCCTGATCAATGCGCTCACCGGCCGCAACGCACTGGCGCGCACCTCGCATACGCCGGGCCGCACCCAGGAACTGATCTTCTTCGACGGCCCTGACAATGCAGGACTGCGGCTGGTCGACATGCCCGGCTATGGCTACGCCTCGGCGCCCAAGACCCAGGTCGCGTCCTGGACCAAGCTGATTCATCAATTCCTGCAGGGACGCGCCACGCTGGCGCGGGTCTATGTGCTTATCGACGCGCGCCACGGCATCAAGGATGTCGACCAGGACGTGCTGAAGACACTGGACAAGTCCGCCGTGAGCTATCAGGTGGTGCTGACCAAGGCGGACCAGGTGAAGAAGGCAGAACTCGAAAAAAACATCGCCGAGACCACGGCGGCGCTCGCCAAGCACCCGGCCGCGTTTCCGGAAGTATTGCTGACATCCTCGCGCTCCGGCGCTGGCATGCCGGAATTGCGCGCCGCGATGGTGCGTCTGTTGCACGAGCGCGCCTGATGAGCCGCACAGCCCGCATCCTGATCGTGCTGGCCGCCGTCATGGGCGCCGACGGCGTCATGCTGGCGGCCGCATCCGCCCATGGCGCGGATGCGTCGCGGCTGGCTTCCGCCTCGTCGATGCTGCTGTTTCACGCCAGCGCGGTATTGGGTGCCATCGCGTTGGCGGAACGCGGGATCGTGCACACGAAAATCGGTATTGCAGTCGCTTTCGGCTTCGTGATTGCGGCAGGCCTGTTCGCCGGCGACCTGGCGCTGCGGCACTATGCCGGCCACGGGCTGTTTCCGATGGCCGCGCCGACGGGTGGGACGCTGTTGATTGTGAGCTGGCTGGCCTTGGCGGTCGCGGCGGCCTGGCCGCGGCGGGGGTAAGAATTCCGTAGCCCGGATGGAGCGAAGCGCAATCCGGGAAAACTCGCTCGACTCGCGGGACTGCCCCGGATTTCGCGGAGCCTGTCATCGGGCGCGCGTTCGCGCGACCCGTTGGCTGCATCCGGGCTACAAACTCCGCAATTCCCCCACTTTGCGCCCTGCCCGCCAATCGGATAGAACCCGCCCCGACATCCGGAATGGCGAGGCCCGCTTCATGACATCTGCGCAAAATATCAGCCCGCTCGATCAGGCCCGCATCCTGTCCGAGGCGCTGCCGCATATGCAGCAGTACGACGAGGAAACCATCGTCATCAAATATGGCGGCCATGCCATGGGCGCCGAGGAAACCGCCAAGGCGTTCGCGCGCGACATCGTGCTTCTGGAGCAGACCGCGATCAATCCGGTGGTCGTGCATGGCGGCGGGCCGCAGATCGCGACCATGCTCAAGCGGCTCGGCATCCAGTCGGAATTCGCCGCCGGCCTGCGCATCACCGATGCCGCCACCATCGAGATCGTCGAGATGGTGCTGGCGGGGTCGGTCAACAAGCAGCTGGTCGGCTACATCAACGAAGCCGGCGGCAAGGCGGTAGGTTTGAGCGGCAAGGACGGCAACATGGTGAAGGCGTCGAAGACGACGCGCACCATGGTCGATCCGGATTCGAACATCGAGAAGGCGATCGACCTCGGCTTCGTCGGCGATCCCGACAAGGTGGATCTGACGCTATTGAACCAGTTGATCGGCCACGAGCTGATCCCGGTGCTGGCGCCGCTGGCGACCTCGCATGACGGCCACACGCTCAACGTCAACGCCGACACCTTTGCCGGCGCGGTGGCGGGCGCGCTGAAGGCCAAGCGGCTGCTGCTGCTGACCGACGTTCCCGGCGTGCTCGACAAGTCGAAAAAATTGATTCCGGAACTGTCGGTCAAGGACGCGCGAAAACTGATCGCCGACGGCACGATTTCCGGCGGCATGATCCCAAAGGTCGAGACCTGCATCTACGCGCTGGAACAGGGCGTGCAAGGCGTCGTCATCATCGACGGCAAGACGCAGCACGCGGTCCTGCTCGAATTGTTCACTAACCGGGGCACCGGCACGCTGATCCACAAGTGATGCACAAAGCGGCGATGCGAACAGAGGCCGTCATGGCTGGGCTTGACGAGCGGAGAGCATCACAGAGGTCGCGCTCGGCATTGGCCCGTTTCCTGATGTCGCTGCCGGCCGCGGCGATTTCGCTGTTCGCCTCCTCCCTGCCCGCGTTCGCCGATCTAAAACTCTGCAACCGCATGAGCTATGTGGTCGAGGCCGCGATCGGCATCGACGACAAGGCGGCGACGGCGACGCGGGGCTGGTTCCGGATCGATCCCGCCGCCTGCCGCGTGGTGCTGCAGGGCGCGCTGACCGCCGACCGCGTCTTGCTGAATGCGCGCGCGCTCGGCGTCTACGGCGCTTCGCCGATCCCGCAGAACGGCAGCGACACGCTGTGCATCGCGCCGGAAAATTTCGTCATCGCCGCCGCCCGCCAGTGCCGCGGCAACCAGACGCCTGCGCCCTTCACCCAGATCACGCCGACGCGGACCGATGACGGCAACCTGGTCGCCTATCTGGCCGAGGACTCCGAATATGACGACGAGCAGGCGCGGCTCGCCGGCATCCAGCGGCTGCTGGTCATCGCCGGCTATGACGCCGCGCCGATCGACGGCGTCGACGGGCCGAAGACGCAAGGCGCATTGAGCGCGTTCCTGAAGAGCCGCGGGCTCGCCGCTGATGTCGTGCAGTCGCAGAATTTCTTCACCACCATGGTCGAAGCCGTGCAAAAGCCCTCCTCTTCGGGGCTGACCTGGTGCAACGACACGCCGCACAAGATCATGGCGGCGGTCGCCACCGACGACGGCAAGGCGGTGACCAGCCGCGGCTGGTACCGCATCGATCCCGGCAAGTGCCTGCATCCGGACGTGACCGGCCAGCCGAAGCAGGTCTACAGTTTCGCCGAAGCCGTCGACGGCGAAAACCGCGCCGTCAAATACCGGGACAAGCCGTTGAACTGGGGCGGCCCGAAGGAGCTCTGCACGCGCGAGAGCAAGTTCGAGATATCGGAACAGGGCGATTGCGGCACCCGCGGGCTTGCGCGGATCGGCTTTGCGCCGGTGGATATGTCGAGCGGCGGCAAGACAATTCGGTTTGCGATGCCGTGATGGAACACCACTCTCTCGTCGTCCCTGCGAACGCAGGGACCCATAGCCACCGAACTGAGTTTTGGCTACGACGCCACCCAAGACCAAAGGCAACACGCACCGTGCACACCAATAACCGCCGCGGCGTATGGGTCCCTGCGTTCGCAGGGACGACGGGTTGAGACAGCAAATGAAAACCAATTCCCCCCGCCCCTTCGCCCACATCGACACCTGGGTGTTCGATCTCGACAACACGCTGTACCCGCACCACGTCAATCTGTGGCAACAGGTCGACGCGCGGATCGGCGAGTTCATCAGCGCTTATCTGAAAATCTCCGCGGAAGAAGCGCGCGTGATCCAGAAGGACTATTACCGCCGCTACGGCACCAGCATGCGCGGCATGATGACCGAACACGGCGTTCACGCCGACGATTATCTGGCCTATGTGCACAAGATCGATCACTCGCCGCTGGAGCCGAACCCCGCGATGGGGGCTGCGATCGCAAAACTTCCCGGCCGCAAGCTGATCCTGACCAACGGCTCGACCGACCATGCCGGCGCGGTACTGGCGCGGCTCGGCATAACAGAGCAATTCGAGGCGGTTTTCGACATCATCGCCGCCGAACTGGAACCGAAGCCGGCACCGCAGACCTACGACAAATTCCTGCGCGTCCACGGCGTGGATCCGCTGAGGTCGGCGATGTTCGAGGATCTCGCCCGCAACCTCGTGGTGCCGCACCAGCTCGGCATGACCACGGTGCTGGTGGTGCCGGACGGCGCCAAGGAAGTGGTGCGCGAGGACTGGGAGCTGGAAGGCCGGGATGCGGCTTACGTGGATCACGTGACGGATGATCTGACGGGGTTTTTGGAGAAGTTGAGTACCTGATCGGTGTCGTCCCTGCGAACGCAGGGACCTATACGCCGCGGCCGCTGGTAAGAGGCACTCTGGCAGACATCCCGATCAGCAATCGGAGCCTGTGGTTATGGGTCCCTGCGTTCGCAGGGACGACGAGAGAGCCTTGACTCTCCCTGCCCAAATCCCGAAAAAGCCCGTCAACTCCGCCCGAAATCCCTAAGGAAATCCCGATGTCCCTGTCCGCACTCGAATCCACCGTCAACGCCGCCTTCGATGCCCGCGACGGCATTTCGACGTCGACCAAGGGCGAGGTTCGCGAGGCCGTCGATGGCGCGCTCGAACTGCTCGACAAGGGCGAGGCGCGCGTCGCCGAGCGCGGGGCTGACGGCAAGTGGAAAGTCAATCAGTGGCTGAAGAAGGCGGTGCTGCTGTCGTTCCGCCTCAACGACATGAGCGCTATTCCCGGCGGCCCGGGCAAGGCGTCGTGGTGGGACAAGGTGCCCTCGAAGTTCGAGGGCTGGGGCGAGAACCGTTTTCGCGACGCAGGTTTTCGCGCCGTCCCCGGCGCGATCGTGCGCCGCTCGGCCTTCATCGCCCGCAACGTCGTGCTGATGCCGTCCTTCGTCAATCTCGGCGCCTATGTCGATGAAGCGACCATGATCGACACCTGGTCCACCGTCGGCTCCTGCGCGCAGATCGGCAAGCGCGTGCATATTTCCGGCGGCGTCGGCATCGGCGGCGTGCTGGAGCCACTGCAGGCCGAGCCCGTGATCGTCGAGGATGACTGCTTCATCGGCGCGCGCTCGGAAGTCGCCGAAGGCGTGATCGTACGCAAGGGCGCGGTGCTGGCGATGGGCGTGTTCCTCGGCGCCTCCACCAAGATCGTCGACCGCGAGACCGGCGAGATATTCATCGGCGAAGTTCCGGAATATTCGGTGGTCGTTCCCGGCGCGCTGCCCGGCAAGCCGCTGAAGAACGGCCAGCCCGGCCCGTCCACCGCCTGCGCCGTGATCGTCAAGCGCGTCGACGAACGCACCCGCTCCAAGACCAGCATCAACGAGCTGCTGCGGGATTAGGATCGAACCGGGGGCTTTTCCGCGCGACCAATGTATTCTGCCGGCCTCCGGAGGTTTGGGCATGGACTGGACCTGGTACCTGTTCCGCTTTGACGGCCGCATCAGCCGCGCCAGATTTTGGCTCGCTATGCCCGTGCTGTTTGGCTTGATGGCGACCGTGGCGCTGGTGGTCGTTGCGATCCACGGCCTGTTCGGCAGCGCCGCACCCATCCATATCGGCGCCAGCGACCTCTTCAAGCTGGTGGATCCCGACGCGTATCGGTCCCTGACATGGGCCGACCTCCCCCGGCTCCTGATCAAGCTGGTCGGCACCTCGCTGCTGATGTGGGTCTGTTTCGCGACCTCCATCAAGCGGCTGCATGACCGCGACAAGAGCGGCTGGTGGATGGTGCCGTTCTTCGCAATGCCCGGCCTCCACAATCAATTTGCGGACCGGCTTCCCGATTCCTATGCCGACCTGCCGCTCGCCATTGCCGCGTCCGCTCTGTGCCTGTGGGGCTTCGTCGAAATGTACTGCCTGAAGGGCTCGCGCAAGACCAACCGGTTCGGCGCCGACCCGCTGGCGCCGCCGCCGCGCGATACGCGGCCGCCCTGGGACCAGCAGAGCGAGATCGAAATGGTCCCGCACAAGGCTGGCCCGCCGCCGGTTTGGCGTGTTAAGCCGGGCTATGAATGACGCCGTTTCCATTACCCGCGACCTCGTCCGCTGCCCGTCTGTCACCCCTGCCGACGCCGGTGCGCTCGGCGTCCTCGAACGCCTGTTGAAAGACGCCGGCTTCGAGGTGCATCGCGTCACCTTCGGCGAGCCCGGCACATCAGATATCGACAACCTCTACGCTCGTATCGGGACTGAAGCGCCACACATCACCTTTGCCGGACATACCGACGTGGTGCCGCCCGGTGACGAAGCCGCATGGACGCTCGGCGCGTTTTCGGGCGAGGTGAAGGACGGTTTTCTCTATGGCCGCGGCGCGGTCGACATGAAGGGCGGCATCGCCTGCAGCGTCGCTGCGGTGCTCGACTATCTGAAAGACAATGGCGGCAAGCCCAAAGGCTCGATCTCGTTTTTGATCACCGGCGACGAAGAGGACATTTCGGTCAACGGCACCATCAAGCTCCTGAAATGGTGCGCGGAGCGTGACGAAAAATTCGACCATTGCGTGCTCGGCGAGCCGTCGAATGTCGAAGTGCTCGGCGACTGCATCAAGATCGGCCGCCGCGGCTCGCAATCCGGCACGCTCTATGTCGACGGTGCGCAGGGCCATGTCGCCTATCCGCATCGCGCTGCCAATCCGGTGCCGGATATTTCGCGGCTGATCGTGGCGCTCTCCGACGAGCCGCTCGACCACGGCAGCGCGCAGTTTCAGGCTTCCAATCTCGAATTCACCTCCGTCGACGTCGGCAACACCGCAAGCAATGTGATCCCCGGACAGGCGCGCGCAAAGTTCAACATCCGCTTCAACGACAACCACACCCAGGAGACGCTGCGCGCGCTGGTCGAGGAACGGCTGGCGAAAGCCTGTGGCAACCGCATCCGCGCCCGCATCGTGTGGGAATATTCCAACTCCAACGTGTTCGTGACAAAGCCCGGTGCGTTCACCGACCTCGCCGTCAGCGCGATCGAGGAGGTGACGGAACGCAAACCGGAACTCTCGACGAGCGGCGGAACCTCGGACGCACGGTTCATCTCGAGCTATTGCCCGGTGATCGAATTCGGTCTGGTCGGCCAGACCATGCACCAGATCGACGAGCGCACGCCGGTGTCGGATCTGGAGAAGCTGACGAAGATTTATCGAGGTGTGTTGGACCGATATTTCGGGTAGTGCACCGCCGTCATCGTCCGCGAAGAATCGTAGGATGGGTGGAGCGCAGCGATACCCATCACCTCGCCGCTAGCCCGATGGGTATCGCTTCGCTCCACCCATCCTACGAGATCGTCGGCGACGCTTAATACTCCACCCGCACCAGATACAATCCGTCCGGCGGCGCGACAGGGCCGCAGGCGGCGCGGTTGCGGGCGGCGAGTGCTGCGGCGAGGTCGTCGGCGCTCCAGCGGCCTTCGCCGACCCAGACCAGCGAGCCCACCATCGAGCGCACCTGGCTGTGCAGGAACGAGCGCGCCGAGGTCAGGATCAAAACCTCGTCGCCCTGCCTGACGACGTCGAGCTGGTCGAGCGTCTTCTCCGGCGATTTCGCCTGGCATTCAGTGTCGCGAAACGTCGTGAAGTCGTGCTTGCCGAGCAGGCGTTGCGCTGCGATCTGCATCGCATCCGTATCGAGATGGCGCGGTATCCGCCAGCTTCGCTTGATGTCGAGCGCAAGATTGGCGCGGTGGTTGGTGATGCGGTAGCGGTAGTGGCGTCTCTTGGCGGAAAAGCGCGCTTCGAAATCATCGGCGACGATTTCCGCCGAGAGAACGCCGATCGGATGCGGCCGCAAATGCGCGTTCAATCCGTCGCGCAGCCGGCCGGGCGGAAACGGCTTTTGGATATCGCAATGCGCCACCTGCGCCAGCGCATGCACGCCGGCATCGGTGCGGCCCGAGCCGTGGACGCGAACCTGCTCGCCGCAAATCGCCATCACCGCAGTTTCCAGCGCGCCCTGCACGGTCGGTGCGTTGTCCTGGATCTGCCAGCCGGAAAACGGCGTGCCGTCATATTCGATGATGAGCTTGTAGCGGGGCATATCAATCCAGTGGAGCCGTCATCATCCGCGAAGGCGGATGATCCAGTACGCCGCGGCGTCTCGGTTCAATCTCGAAGGCCGCGGCGTACTGGATACCCCGCCTTCGCGGGGTATGACAGTGTTAAGAGAACCGCACGCCAGCATTCAGCGGCGTGCCTCGCAAAAAGTCCGCCGCTTTCATCGGGGCTTTGCCGGCGCGTTGCAGTTCGAGAATGCGGATCGCGCCATCGCCGCAGGCGATGATCAGGCGATCGTCGAGCACTTCGCCTGATGTGCCAGAGCTTTTTGCGGGTTCACAGCGCAAAATCTTGATCCGCGCCGGTTCGCCATCGGTCGCGATCTCGCACCAGGCGCCGGGGAACGGCGACAGGCCGTGAATATGCCGCAGCACCTCGCGCGCCGGGCGCTGCCAGTCGATCCGCGCCTCGGCCTTCTCGATCTTGGCAGCGTAGGTCACGCCGTCTTCGCTCTGTTTCTGGAGCTGCAGCCCGCCGCGGGCGAGCCCGCCCATCGCACGCACCATCAAGTCGGCGCCGAGCGGCGCCAGTGCATCGTGCAGGTCGGCGGCGGTCATGGCGTCCGATATCGCCAGCCGCTCGGCCATCGCGACGTCGCCGGTGTCGAGGCCGATATCCATCTTCATCACCATCACGCCGCTCTCGGCATCGCCTGCCATGATGGCGCGGTTGATTGGGGCGGCGCCGCGCCAGCGCGGCAAAAGTGAAGCATGCAGGTTGAAGCAGCCGAGCGGCGGCGCATCCAGAATGGCCTGCGGCAGGATCATGCCGTAGGCGACGACGACCGCCGCATCGGCATTGTATGCGCGAAACTCCTCAAGCGCTTCCGGCGTCTTCAGCGTCGTTGGCGTCAGCACGGGAATGCCGAGTCGCCGCGCCTCCTGCTCGACCGGGCTCAGTTGCAGCTTCATGCCACGCCCGGCCGGCTTCGGCGCGCGAGTATAAACGGCCACGACCTCATGGCCATGGGCCACGAGTTCGAGCAGCGTCGGCACCGCGAAATCGGGCGTGCCCATGAAGATCAAGCGGAGCGGCATGAGGCGGATGGATCTCGGTGTGAGCTAAGTTTATCCGTCATGGCCGGGCTTGTCCCGGCCATCCACGTCTTCCGTGCAGCGAGAAAGAAAGACGTGGATGCCCGGCACAAGGCCGGGTACGACGGTCGATAGAGTGGCGGCCTATTCCGCCGCGCGCTTGGCGGCCTTGGTAAACTTCTTCAACACGCGGTCGCGCTTCAGCTTCGACAGATAGTCGACGAACAGCACGCCGTTGAGATGGTCGATCTCGTGCTGGATGCAGGTCGCGAACAGCCCATCGGCGTCCTCCTCGTGCACCTTGCCGTCGAGATCGGTGAAACGAACGCGGACCTTCGCCGGGCGCTCGACCTCCTCGTAATATTCGGGGATCGAGAGGCAGCCCTCCTCGTAGACCGACAATTCCTCCGACGAGGAGATGATTTCCGGGTTGATGAACACCCGCGGCCTCGGCTTGGTCTCGCCGTTCTCGTCCTTCTTGGCGAGGTCCATGGTGATCAGCCGCAAGGGTTGCGCGACCTGGATCGCCGCGAGCCCGATGCCGGGCGCCTCGTACATGGTCTCGAACATGTCGTCGGCAAGCTTGCGGATCTCCGTCGTCACCTTCTCGACGGGTTTGGAGACTAGCCGGAGCTGTTTGTCCGGCAGGATGATGATTTCTCTTAAGGCCATAGCGCGCGATTTAAGCTGCTGATTTGCCGGGGTCAATGCGCCGGGGCGTCCGTTAAGGCGGCCTTAACCATGATTTTTAACGACGCGTTAACCACGAAAATTAAGCCTTCATTTACCATAAATGTTCCCTCTTCGTTCGCGAAAGCCGGCGAATCGGGCTACATAGCCGTATGAACGAAATTCTTTTCATCGTCGGCGACCTGCCGATCCACGTCGGCGAGGCGCTGGCCGGTTTTGGCGCGCTCGCTTTGGTGCTGCTGCTGGCGATCGCCATCGTCATCGCCCGCTCCGGCCGCCGGGGCGCGGAACTGGCGATGGCGCAGGCGATTCGCGCCGACGAACTGGAAGAGCGCTTAAGCCAGATGCTGCGGGCGCAGAGCGAATCCACCGGCCGGGTCGACGCCATGGCCCAGTCGCTGGCCGGCCGCCAGGCCGAGATGGCGCGCGCGGTCAACGAGCGGCTGGATTCGGTGACGCACCGGGTCGGCCAGTCGATGGAAGCGACCACGCGCCACACCATGGACAGTCTGCGCGTGCTGCATGAGCGGCTCGGCATCATCGACAACGCGCACAAGAACCTCACCGACCTGACGTCGCAGGTGACGACCTTGCGCGACGTGCTCGCCAACAAGCAGTCGCGCGGCGCGTTCGGGCAGGCGCGGATGGAAGCGATCGTGCAGGACGGCATGCCGCAGGGCTCCTACGCGTTCCAGCACACGCTCTCGACGGGGAAGCGCCCGGATTGCGTGGTGTTCCTGCCCGACCAGCGGCCACTTTGTATCGACGCGAAATTTCCGCTGGAAGCGATGACCGCGCTGCACGACGCGCGCAGCGACGAGGAACGCAAATTCGCTACCCAGCGCCTGCGCAACGACGTGATGAAGCACGTCAACGACATCGCCGAGAAATATTTGATCGCCGGCGAGACTCAGGACACCGCGCTGATGTTCGTGCCGTCGGAATCGGTCTATGCGGAAATCCACGACGGTTTCGACGACGTGATCCAGAAGGCCTACCGCGCCCGCGTCGTGCTGGTGTCGCCCTCGCTGCTGATGCTGGCGATCCAGGTGATGCAGCAGATCCTGAAAGACGCGCGCATGCGCGACGCCGCCGACCAGATCCGCACCGAGGTGCTCAATCTCGGCGACGATCTGGGGCGCCTGCGCGAGCGCGTGCTGAAGCTGCAGAAGCATTTTGGCGACGTCAACGAGGATGTGCGACAGGTTTTGATCTCCGCCGACAAGATCGAAAAGCGCGCCGGGCGGATCGAGGAACTCGATTTCAGCAAGACCGATGCGCCGGTCGAGGCGGCGCGCGTGGTGAAGGGCGGAACGGCCGAGCTGTTCCCCGTGCCGCGCAAGCTACAGGCGGGGGAGTAGGGTTCCGACGTAGTAGGATGGGTAGAGCGCAGCGAAACCCATCACGAATGGTGGGTTGCGCTTCGCTCTACCAACCCTACGATTCTGGTCGCCTGGTCAAGCCGGCCGATGACAGTCTTTTTGTGGCAGAATCTGTTAACACCCTCCCATGACCGCACCTGAAGCTGCCTCCCCGACATCGGCCACACCTGCGCCAACCTGGCGCGAGGCGTGGGCCGTGTATCTCCAGCCGCGCGTTCTGATCGTGCTGATGCTCGGCTTTTCGTCCGGCCTGCCGTTGGCGCTGTCGGGATCGACACTGCAGATATGGATGCGCGAGTCCGGCGTCGATCTCGGAACCATCGGGCTGTTCGCACTGGTCGGCACGCCCTATACGCTGAAGTTTTTGTGGGCGCCGCTGGTCGATGCACTGCATGTGCCGATCTTCACGCGCGCCTTCGGCCGCAGGCGCGGCTGGCTGGTGTTTTCGCAACTGCTCCTGATCGGCGCGATCCTGCTGCTGGCCCTGACCGACCCGGCGCGCTCACCGCTGTTCGTGGCACTTGGCGCGCTTCTGGTCGCCGTGATGTCGGCGACCCAGGACATCGTGGTCGATGCGTTCCGCGTTGAAAGCCTGCCCGAGAGCGAGCAGGCCGCCGGCATGGCCTCGTACGTCGCGGCCTACCGGATCGGCATGCTGGTCTCGACCGCCGGCGTGCTGGTCATCGTCAGCGGATTCGAGGGAGCAGATATCGCGCGATCGTTGGCCTGGACGTGGGGCTATGTGGTGATGGCGGCGCTGATCTTGATTGGCACCGTCACAGCGCTGGCTGCAACCGAACCGACACAATCCGCGGCCGCGGAAGCCGCGACCAGCACCGAGACGGCATTTTCGCGCGTGCTTCACGCCGCGATCGGTGCATTCTCGGAATTTCTCAGCCGCAAGTACGCCTGGGTGGCCCTCGCGTTCGTGGTTTCATTCAAGCTCACCGACGCATTTTCCGGCAGCATGACGGCGCCGTTCGTCATCGACATCGGGTTCAGCAAGGTCGACTACGCCGCTATCGTCAAGGGCGTCGGCCTGACCGCGACCCTGATTGGCGGTTTTGCCGGCGGCTACGTGGCGCGGCGCTATTCGCTGGTCGCAAGCCTCTGGATTGGCGGCGTGCTGCAAGCGGTCTCAAACCTTGTGTTTGCGTGGCTCGCCCTTGTCGGCACCAATCAATGGGCGCTGGCCGTCGCCATCTCGGCGGAAAACTTCACCGGCGCGATCGGTACCGTGATCTTCGTCGCGTATCTCTCGGCGCTGTGCCAGAACCCGCTGCACACGGCGACCCAATACGCGCTGCTCACCGCGCTCGCCGCGGTAGGGCGCACTTACCTGTCCTCAGGTGCGGGCTATGTGGCAGAGGCGACGGGCTGGCCGCAGTTCTTCGTAATCTCCGTCGTGGTCGCAATCCCCAGCCTGATCCTGCTGGCCTGGCTGCAGCGCCGCGGGCATTTCGATGCGGTGGGGCCGGTGAAGGTTTAAGTCTCTTGTAGCCCGGATGAAGCGAAGCGAAATCCGGGGTCGGTCCGACGGCGATGAGATCATCCCGGATTGCGCTCGCTCCATCCGGGCTACGAAGTTCGATACTCAATGCTTGGTCACCACGCTCCATTTGGTGATCACGGCTTCGCTCATCTGCCCGGCGTCCTGCGCGCAGGCGACTTCGTCGACTTTCACGGAAATTTCCTTGCCGATGAAATTCTTCAGTTGCGCGGCCTGGGCGTCGCTGCTGGTGACGAGCTGGAACGTCTCAGGTCCCGTCTCGAGATTGCACAACCCGTTCGGCGGCGGCAGCCGGCGCGGCTCGCTGGTGATCTGGTAGGTCGCGGCGCGCTTGCTCTTCTTGCCGCCCTTCATGGCGTTGAGTTCACCGGACAGAACATCGCCGGCATTGATCGGCTTGCCGGGCTTCGGCGCCGGCTCGGCCTGCTGCGCCCACGCGGAAGGCGCGGCAAAGGCCACCGCCATCATGAAAACAAAACAGGAGCGCTTGCCGAATCGCGGTTTCGTCATGTCGATCAGTTCCGTTGATGTGGGTTAGAACAGCGTTCGCTGCCGCATGGCAGCCGATAACGTACCTTCGTCGAGATAATCAAGCTCGCCGCCGACAGGCACGCCATGCGCGAGCCGGGTCACCTTGACGTTGGCGTCCTGCAGGAGATCGGTGATGTAATGGGCGGTGGTCTGGCCATCAACCGTTGCATTCAGCGCCAGAACGATCTCGCCGACTTGTGATTCGTGCGCGCGCGCCACCAGCGCGTCGATGGTCAGATCCTGCGGGCCGACGCCGTCGAGTGGCGACAATGTGGCGCCGAGCACATGATAGCGGCCGTTGGTCGCATTCGCCCGTTCCAGCGCCCAGAGATCGGCGACGTCGGCGACCACGACGATGGTCGAGGGATCGCGGCGCGGATCGGTGCAGACCGTGCAGGGATTTTGCGTGTCGATATTGCCGCAGGTCTTGCAGACCTGGATCTTGTCGATTGCGACCTGCAGCGCGCCGGCGAGCGGCGTCATCAGCGCCTCGCGCTTCTTGATCAGATGCAGCGCCGCACGCCGCGCCGAGCGCGGCCCCAGCCCCGGCAGGCGCGCCAGGAGCTGGATCAGGCGTTCGATTTCGGGGCCGGCAACGCTCGCTGCCATTTCAGGTGAGGCCAAGTCCGGGCGGCAGGCCGAGCCCGCCGGTCAGCGCCTGCATTTTTTCCATCGCCGCGGTCTCCGCCTTGCGCCGCGCGTCGTTGTGCGCGGTCACCAGCAGATCCTCGAGCACTTCACGCTCCTCGGCCTTCATCAGCGAGGGATCGATCCTGACGCCCTTCACTTCCATCTTCGCGGTCATGCGCACGGCGACCAGCCCGCCGCCGGAAATGCCCTCGACCTCGAGATTGCCGAGCTCTTCCTGCATCGCCTGCATCTTGGATTGCAGTTGCTGCGCCTGCTTCATCATGCCGAGAAAATCAGCCATTCGTCCGTCCTCTCGAGAGCCCGATCAGTCGTCGTCGCCGTCGGAGCTCTCGTTCAACTCTTCACTGTTAATATTGGATTCCGGCGGCTCGGCGGCAAGTCGACGCACCTCGACCACTTTGGCGCCGGGAAATCGCGCCAGCACCTCCTGCACGCGCGGATCGGCCTCGGCGGCGCGCGCGTGTTCGTTCCTCGCCTGCTCATTCTGCGAGCGCAGCGTCGGCTGGCCGGCCTCGTTGGAGATCACCACGGTCCAGCGCCGCCCGGTCCATGATTCCAGCTTGCGGGAGAGGTCGTTGACCAGCCCGCGCGCCGCATGGCGCTCCAGCGCCACCTCCAGCCGCCCGTCCTCGAAGCGGACGAGGCGCATATCGGATTCCAGCGCCGTCTTGGTCAGGATATCGCGTTTCTCGCCGGCGAGGGCGACGAGCTGCGGAAAAGTGGCGAGCCGCAGGACGGGCGTGGACTCGGTTTGGGCCGACGGCGCCACCATTTGCGGCCGCGCGGACGCTTCCGCGCCGGAGCGGGGCGAAGCAGGCGTCCGCATCGGCGAAGCGGCAGACATTGAAGATACCGGTGCGGGGGGCGCGGCCCGTGACGGCGCCGCGCCGCCGGAGGCCATCTGCGCTCCGCCGCCGTTCTGGTCGAGCATCCGGATCGCCTCGTCCGGCGTCGGCAGGTCGGCGACATAGGCGATGCGGACCAGCACCATTTCGGCTGCCGCCGCCGGTCGGGTCGCGGTCTGCACCTCGGTGATGCCCTTGAGCAGCATCTGCCACATCCGCGACAGCACCCGCATCGACAATTTTGCGGCAAATTCACGGGCGCGGACGCGCTCGGTCTCGCCGAACGCAACATTGTCGGCGGTCGCAGGCACGATCTTCACCCGGGTGACGAAATTGACGAATTCGGCGAGGTCGGACAGCACCACGACCGGATCGGCGCCGACGTCATATTGGCTGCGGAATTCGCCGAAGGCGCTGGCGATATCGCCGCGCGCCAGATGCTCGAACAGGTCGATCACCCGGGTGCGGTCGGCAAGCCCCAGCATCTGCCGCACGGCATCGGCGCGGACAAGGCCCGCGGCATGGGCGATCGCCTGATCAAACAGGGAGAGCGAATCGCGCACCGAGCCTTCGGCGGCGCGGGCGATGATGCCGAGCGCCTCGGGCTCGACCTCGACGCCTTCCTTTTTCGCGATGTTGGAGAGATGCCCCATCAGCACATCGGCCTCGACCCGGCGGAGATCAAAACGCTGGCAGCGCGACAGCACCGTGACCGGGACCTTGCGGATTTCGGTGGTGGCGAACACGAATTTGGCGTGCTCGGGCGGCTCTTCGAGCGTCTTCAGGAAGGCGTTGAAGGCCGCCGTCGACAGCATGTGGACTTCGTCGATGATGTAGACCTTGTAGCGGGCGCTGGCCGGCGCGTAACGCACGCTGTCATTGATCTGGCGGACGTCATCGACGCCGGTATGGGAGGCGGCGTCCATTTCCAGCACATCCATGTGCCGGCTTTCCATGATCGCCTGGCAGTGCACGCCGAGGTCAGGCATATGGATGGTCGGCCCCTTCACCGAGCCATCGGGCTTTTCGTAGTTCAGCGCGCGGGCGAGAATCCGCGCCGTGGTGGTTTTGCCGACCCCGCGGACGCCGGTCAGGATCCAGGCTTGCGGAATCCGGCCGGTTTCGAACGCATTCGAAACGGTGCGGACCATGGCCTCCTGGCCGATCAGGTCTTCGAAACTGGACGGGCGGTATTTGCGTGCCAGCACCCGGTAGGGCTTGGCCGTCTCGCCCTGGCCGCCGAGCTCGAAGCCGCTCTGGCTGGCGCCGTCTGACTTGTCGGGGGGAGCGCCAGCATCACTCATCGGTCGATCCGCAATTGATTGTCTCTCGGGGCCGGCTTGCGGAAAGGAACGAAATCAGGCGCAAGGGGCAGGCTTTTCCGCCCACATTGCGCGATTCGCTCGAAAAACAGGTAGGAGACTGACGAGCGACCCGATCCGGACCTCGTTAGGGCTGCTTCCTTCCGGACCTGACCCGGTTGGCGAGTGGCTCGTCCACCGCCAATCTCCCGGTCCTTATTTGGGGCCAAAAGGGCCGGAAAGCAAGCGGGGTTGGAGGGTGCCATGCGCCGGAACTACCCCGTTTCGTCATGGCCGGGCTTGACCCGGCCACCCACGTCTTGCTTCTTCCAGTTCAACGCAAAAAAGACGTGGATGCCCGGGACATCCCGGGCGAAAACGCGCTTCACGCTTCTGCCCGGCCATGGCGGGTGTTGTTTGCAGGGCCGCCCTCTGCAATCCTACTTTGAGGATCATAGAACCCTGATGCCCTCCGACGCCTCCGCCTGGTCGCTGCATTCCCAGCTCAAAAAGGACACCATCGACATCGGCGACCTGCCGCTGTGCAAGGTGCTGGTCATCAAGGACGCGCATTACCCGTGGCTGTTGCTGGTGCCGCGCCGGGAGGGTGCGGTGGAAATCATCGATCTCGACGAGGTCGCGCAGGCGCAGCTGATGACCGAAATCTCACGCGTTTCGCGCGCCCTGAAAGAGGTCACCAATTGCGACAAGCTCAATGTCGCGGCGCTGGGCAATCTGGTGCCGCAGTTGCATGTCCACGTCATCGCGCGGCGTACCAGCGACGCGGCCTGGCCGCGGCCGGTCTGGGGCGTGATGCCGCCGCTGGCGCATGACGCCGAGGAAGTACAGAATTTCATCAACGCGCTTCGCCGCAAGATCTGGTTGGGTTGAAACGATGTCCGCATTCGACAAATATCCGCTGGGGAAGCCCGCTTTCGTCACCCACATTCTCGATCGCGCCGCGCATCTGCGCGCCAATGACGAAAAACTGTTCGCGCTGGAGAGCCAGCGCAACGCCGGCGCCTATGTGATCTACCGCGACTCGCTTCTGGTGAGGCAGGACGCGGATGGACCGCGCGTGCTGCTCGGCGTCGAAGAGGCCGTGAAGCTCGGCGCCAATCCCGGCACGATCTTTTTGGGGCTACGCGATAGCGCGCCGGTTTTCGGCATGGGCATTTCGGCCGCAGCGGTCGAGAAGCTGATGACGCGCGACGACGTCGCCGTGACCGAGCTGCGCGGCATGGCCATGCAGGGCACGGTGCCGCCGGAACAGCTTTCCGCCATCGCCATGGCCAAATCGATGGTGACCTGGCACCAGCGCCACGGCTTCTGCGCCAATTGCGGCACCCGCACCGGGATGAAGGAAGGCGGCTGGAAGCGCGAATGCCCGAGCTGCAAGGCCGAGCATTTTCCACGCACCGATCCGGTCGTGATCATGCTGGTGACATCAGGCGACAAGTGCCTGCTCGGCCGGCAGAAGCAGTTCATGCCCGGGATGTGGTCGTGTCTGGCCGGTTTTGTCGAAGCCGCCGAGACCATCGAGGACGCGGTCCGCCGCGAGATTTTCGAGGAATCCGGCATCCGCTGCACCGATGTGAGCTATTACATGACACAGCCGTGGCCCTATCCGTCATCGCTGATGATCGGATGCGCCGCACGTGCGCTCAACGAGGATATCGTGGTTGATCGTACCGAGCTCGAGGACGCGCGCTGGTTCGATCGCGCCGAAGTCGCGCTGATGCACCGGCGCGAACATCCTGATGGCTTATTTGCGGCGCATCCGTTCGCGATCGCGCACCATCTGATCGGACGCTGGGTGCATGGAGGAAACGATACGAGCGCATAGCGGGAACCGTCCATCGACCAGTCGATTAACTCGGGACCTTGGTTCCGGCAGAAGGCGGAACCGACATGACGGATTCCCGAATGAACTTTCAAGATAAAGCGCCCAAAGTCCCGCCGCGGATTCTCTGCATCGGCATGCCGGTGCGCGACCTCACCTTTCATACGCCGGGTGTTCCCGGGCGCGGCTCCAAGGAGAACGCCACCGCATTCGACGAAATCTGCGGCGGCAACGCGCTTAATGGCGCGATCGGCATCGCTCGGCTCGGTGGCCGTGCCTCGATCTGCGGGCCGATGGGAGATGTCAACGAAACATCGAGTCGCTTCATCTTCGAGCAGATGGCGCATGAGGGCATCGAGACGAAACATCTCATCCACATGCCGGGGCTGGTGACGCCGATCTCGGCGGTGATGATTGATCCATCCGGCGAGCGCACCATCGTGACCTTCCGCGATCCGAAACTGTGGCATGTGAAATTGCCCGACTTCGACACGCTGCTGGACGACTGCGCCGCCATTCTGACCGAGAGCCGCTGCGCGGAATTCTGCACCGAGCTTTGCGCCGAGGCGGTCCGGCGTGGCATTCCCGTGATCGTCGACGTCGATCGGGCGATGTCGCTGCGCGAGGGCCTGTTGAACGCCTCCACGCACCTGGTGTTCTCCAGCGAGCCGCTGCAGGAAACCGCAGATGTTACTGACGACGCCCAGGCGCTGAAGAAGATCGCCAAACTGACCTCGTCGTTCCTGGCGGGGACCCGTGGCCCGAGGGGCACGATCTGGCTCGACGAGAAGGGGGACATTCAGGAGACCCCCGCCTTCCCGGTGCATACGGTCGACACCCTCGGCGCCGGGGACGTGTTCCACGGCGCGTTTGCGCTGGCGATTACCGAGAAGCAGGGATTGCAGCAGGCGCTGCGATTCGCCTCCGCCGCTGCGGCGCTGAAATGCACCCGTTTCGGCGGCGCCTTCGCCGCCCCGCAACGTGCTGAAGTTGAAGGGCTTTTGAGCCACGGCCAGGTGGCAGACCGGGCGTCGACCGGCCAATAGCGGGGCTTGCTATAGAAGAATTTTCTATATATGAGGATATCAAACCTCCCGTATGGAACATTTTTCTCATGACCGACCTAGCCGTTCAGCTCCCTGAAGCCAACCGCCGCCTGGATGCCATCGACCGCAAGATCCTGACCGTGCTGCAGGAGGACGCCTCGCTCTCGGTTGCCGAGATCGGGGACCGGGTCGGGCTGTCGTCGACGCCGTGCTGGAAGCGGATCCAGCGGCTGGAGGCCGACGGCGTGATCCTGCGCCGGGTCGCGCTGGTCGACCAGAACAAGATCGGGCTGGGCATTTCGGTGTTCGTCTCGGTCGAGAGCTCCGACCATTCCGAAGCCTGGCTGAAGACGTTCGCCAGCGCAGTCAGCGCCATGCCCGAGGTGATGGAGTTTTATCGGATGGCCGGCGACGTCGATTACATGCTGCGCGTCGTGGTCGCCGACATGGCGAGCTATGACGTGTTCTACAAGAAGCTGATCAGCGCCGTGCCGCTGAAGAACGTCACCTCGCGCTTTGCGATGGAGAAGATCAAGTCGGTGACCGCGCTGCCGGTGCCGGCGGCGTAAGGGCTCGCATCCACACATTCGCTGTCATCGTCCGCCTTGTGCGCAATTGCGCACTGGGGCGGACGATCCAGTATTCCAGAGACGCCTGTTTATTGAACCGATCCGCCGCGGCGTACTGGGTCCCCCGCCTTCGCGGGGGACGACGAGCGCGTGTTAGGCAAACACCGCCGCCCCTCAAATCTTCTGATTATACGCGCCGACTTCCGGATGCGTCCGCAGCACCGAATCCATCGCCTCGAACATGTCGCGCATGCGCTGCTCGCTCACCGGGCTCTCGACCACGACCACCAACTCCGGCTTGTTCGATGACGCCCGCACCAGGCCCCAGCTGCCGTCTTCGACGGTGACGCGCACGCCGTTGACGGTGACGAGATCGCGGATTTTCTGGCCTGCGACCTTGTCGCCCTTTTTCTGCAGCGCTTCGAAATGCTTCACCACGGCGTCGGCGACGCCGTATTTGGTTTCGTCGGCGCAATGCGGCGACATGGTCGGCGACGACCAGGTTTTCGGCAGCGCATTTTTCAGGTCCGCCATCGACTTGTCAGATGCGCGATCGAGCATTTCGCAGATCGCAATCGCCGAGACGAGGCCATCGTCATAGCCACGGCCGAACGGCTTGTTGAAGAAGAAGTGGCCGGATTTCTCAAAACCCGCCAGCGCGCCCATCTCGTTGGTGCGGCGCTTCATGTAGGAATGGCCGGTCTTCCAGTAGGCGGTCTTCGCGCCCTGCTTTTGCAGCACCGGATCCGTCACGAACAGGCCGGTGGATTTCACGTCGACCACGAACTGCGCGTCCTTGTGGATCGCCGACATATCCCGCGCCAGCATCACGCCGACCTTGTCGGCGAAGATTTCTTCACCGGTATTGTCGACCACGCCGCAGCGGTCGCCGTCGCCGTCGAAGCCCAAGCCGACATCGGCCTTGTGCTTGAGCACCGCATCGCGGATCGCGTGCAGCATCTCCATGTCTTCGGGATTCGGATTGTATTTCGGAAAGGTGTGGTCGAGTTCGGTGTCGAGCGGAATCACCTCGCAGCCGATCGCTTCCATCACCTGCGGCGCGAACGCGCCCGCGGTGCCGTTACCGCAGGCGACCACGACTTTCAGCTTGCGCTTGAGCTTCGGGCGCTTGGTGAGATCGGCGATGTAGCGCGCCGGGAAATTCTCGTGGAATTGATAGGAACCGCCGGCCTTGTTGTTGAACGCGGCGTTGAGCACGATTTCCTTCAGCCGCGTCATCTCGTCGGGGCCGAAGGTGAGTGGGCGGTTGGCGCCCATTTTGACGCCGGTCCAGCCATTGTCGTTATGCGACGCGGTCACCATCGCCACACAGGGCACGTCGAGATCGAACTGCGCGAAATAGGCCATCGGCGTCACCGCAAGCCCGATGTCGTGCACCTTGCAGCCCGCCGCCATCAGGCCGGAAATCAATGCGTATTTGATTGAGGCCGAATAGCCGCGAAAATCGTGACCGGTAACGATTTCTTGTTTGACGCCGAGTTCCGCGATCAGCGCGCCGAGCCCCATGCCCAGCGCCTGAATCCCCATCAGATTAATTTCCTTCTCGAACAACCAGCGCGCGTCGTATTCGCGAAAGCCGGTTGCCTTCACCATTGGCCCGGATTCGAACTCATAGGTATTCGGAACCAGCACGGATTTTGGCTTGGGGAACATGGGTTGCCTTGTGGTGAAAATGCTTAAGGGAACACCGCAGCCATAGCGAATGCGCGGGCTGGGCGATAGGCGGGACCGGCGCCTTGTGGCAGCTAATTAAGGCAGATTGGTAACCGGTAAACCTTACTGTTCCAGCACCATCCGGCCGTTGGCGTATTCGAAGCGCTTCAGCTTCGACAGGAACGACAGGCCAAGCAGGTTCTCCGACAGCGCCTCGTCGGGCAGCACCAGGGCGTCGACGTCGCGCACCACGAGACCGCCGAGTTCGATCATCGCAAGCCGCGTGCGCGCGGCCTTGATGGTGCCGTTGGCGGTGGTGACGGTCGCGTTGTAATCGCTGCGCGAGGGGCGCAGGCCGAACCGCGCCGCGGACTTCTCGTTCAGCGCTACCAGCGAAGCGCCGGTGTCGATCATGAAATTGACGCGCTGACCTTCGATGCGGCCGTCGGTCTGGAAATGGCCGCGGGCATCGCGGGGAATGTCGAGGCTGCGGACGGAAGCCTGCGCGACCGTTTGCGCGGGCGCTTTTTGGGGCGATGCGCTGGCGGAGGCCGGCGCCGGCGACATCTTGTCCGCCATCTGCGCCATGTAGGTACCGAGACCGACGAGAACGGCGGCAAGGATCATCAGGTTACGCATTACGCCACACTCGATTGCCAGACCGTCGATAACACCACGCCTGGGGCCAAGCCGCGACTAACAGGGGCGGCCGAGGCTGCCATTTTGACGAAAAGGATGAGTGAAGCGTTAACGGCCGCGCGTTTACGTCCCGCGCGGCTTGACGCGGCGGGTCGGCAGCGCATTTGCCGGGTCTTCCGGCCAGGGGTGGCGGGGATAGCGGCCGCGCAGGTCGGAGCGCACGGCGGCATAGCTGCCGCGCCAGAAGCCCGGCAGGTCGCGCGTCACTTGCACGGGACGTTGCGCTGGCGACAGCAATTCCAGCACAAGCGGCACCGCGCCCTTGGCGATCGAGGGATGGGTGTTCAGCCCGAATAGTTCCTGCAGGCGCACGGCAATGGTCGGGCCCTGCTCGGCCTCGTAGTCAATCGCCAGCATGGTGCCGGTCGGCGCTTCGAAATGCGTCGGCGCTTCGCGCTCCAGTCGCGCGCGCAACTCCCACGGCAACAGCGCCATCAGCGCGTCGGAGAGATCGCCGGGGGAAAGCTCCTTCAGCGAGGTCTTGTCGTAGAGAACAGGCACCAGCCAGTTCTCGCTGTCGGCGGCAAGCGCGGCGTCGGACAGATCCGGCCAGCTATCGCCTTCCGCCTTGCGCAGGAACATCACGCGATCGCGCCATTGCTTTGACGATTTCGACCATGGCAGCTTGTCGAGCCCGGCGGCGATCAGTCCCGCGGCAAGAATGCGCGCGGTCTCCGCCGAGGGCGACAGCGCGACCGGCGCTTCCGACAGCGTGATCGCGTGCAGCGTTCGCTTGCGGCGCGCGCGCAGCGCCATGGCGCCGCGATCGAACGAAATCTCTTCGCTGTTCTCGATGTGGTCGGCGAAATGCGATTCGATATCGGCCTGCACGATCGGCGCCGCCAGCAGAATGCGCCCCTGGGCTGCGGTGCCGGTCAGTTCGGCCACCGCGATATAGGGCGCGCGCGCCAGCGACGAGGTTTGCTCGACGGCGGCCCCTCGCCCGTTGGCGAGCACGAAGCTGCCATTGCCGCGGTTGCGCGCGACCCGGTCCGGGAAGGCAAGCGCGAGCATGATCCCGGTAGAGGGCGAGGCGTCCTCGCTGTCCGGCCCTTCCGTCGCGGCCACTTGCTGGGCCCAGCGCTGCGCGAGACTGCGGGCGCTACCGGCGCGCGGCGAGCGGTCACGGCGGAACTGATCGAGCCTGTGGTCAAGATCGACGCTATCGCCGCCGAGGCCGCGCTCGGTCAGGATCGCCGCGATGTCAGCCGCCTCCTCGCCCGCCCCCAGCCGATACGAATCCACGATCATGCGTGCCAGCCGTGGTGGCAGCGCCATCGCGCGCAGGCTTTGGCCTTCCGCGGTGATCCGGCCATCGGGATCGAGTGCACCGAGTTCGAGGAGCAGGCTGTTGGCTTCCTTCAGCGCCGGCGCCGGTGGCGGATCGAGAAATGCCAGCGCGGAGGGGTCGCGGACGCCCCATTGCGCGAGATCGAGCACCAGCGAGGAAAGATCGGCGGAGAGGATTTCGGGCTGGGTATAGGCGGCGAGCGACGCGGTCTGCGGCTCGTCCCACAGCCGGTAGCATACGCCGGGCTCGGTGCGGCCGGCGCGGCCCCGGCGCTGATCGACCGCGGCGCGCGAGGCGCGCACGGTTTCCAGCCGGGTCAGGCCAATGTCAGGCTCGTAGCGCGGCACCCGCGCCAGGCCGGAATCAACGACGATGCGGACGCCCTCGATGGTCAGCGAGGTCTCGGCGATCGAGGTTGCCAGAACGACCTTGCGTTGGCCCTTCGGCGCCGGCGCGATGGCGCGGTCCTGCACGGCAGCATCGAGCGCGCCGAACAGCGGGAGGATCTCGACGCTCGCATCATGAACCCGCTCGCCGAGGAAATTCTGCGTGCGGCGAATTTCGGCGGCGCCCGGCAGGAACGCCAGCACCGAGCCGGGATCGGCGCGCAACGCGGTCGCAATCGCATCCGCCATCTGCCGCTCGATCGGTGCATCCGCCTTGCGGCCGAGATAGCGCGTCTCCACCGGAAAGGCGCGGCCTTCGCTGGCAACGACAGGCGCATCGCCGAGCAATTTGCCGACCCGCGCGCCGTCGAGCGTCGCCGACATCACCAGGATGCGCAAATCCTCGCGCAAGCCGGTCTGCGCATCGCGCGCCAGCGCCAAGCCCAGATCGGCGTCGAGCGAACGCTCGTGAAACTCGTCGAACAGCACGGCGGCGACGCCTGACAGTTCGGGATCGTCGAGAATCTGCCGTGAGAAGATGCCCTCGGTAACCACCTCGATCCGCGTCGCGCGCGATATCTTGGAGCCGAAGCGGACGCGGTAGCCGACGGTCTCGCCGGCGCGCTCACCGAGCGTCCGCGCCATGCGCTCGGCACTGGCCCGCGCAGCGATCCGCCGCGGCTCCAGCATGATGATCTTTTTGCCGTTCAGCCAGGGCGCGTCGAGCAGCGCCAGCGGCACCCGCGTGGTCTTGCCGGCGCCGGGAGGCGCCACCAGCACGGCGGCGTTGTTGGCCGCGAGCGTGCGCCCGAGTTCATCGAGCACCGCGTCGATCGGGAGTGGCGTGTCGAAGCTGCGGGGCAAAGTGTCTCATCCGTCATCGTCCGCCTTGTGCGCGATTGCGCACAGGAGCGGGCGATCCAGTAAACGCAGATGTCACCGATTACGAAGATCGGGAGTACTGGATACCCCGCATGCGCGGGGTATGACAACAATAGTTACTTCTGCGGCTCAGCCGTCCGCCCGACGCTTTCATACGTGAAGCCATGGGCCGCCATGTCTTCGGAACGATAGATGTTGCGCAAATCTACCACGACGGGCTGCGCCATCTCGCTCTTGATCCGATCCCAATCGAGCGCGCGGTACTGCACCCATTCGGTGACGAGCACCATGGCGTCCGCCCCCTTCACGCACTCATAAGGGTCGTCGCAATATTCGATGTCGGGCAATTCCTTGCGCGCCTGCTCCATGCCGACCGGATCGTGCGCGCGCACTTTTGCGCCCATGTCGAGCAGGCCCGTCACCAGCGGAATCGACGGCGCCTCGCGCATGTCGTCGGTATCCGGCTTGAAGGTGAGGCCGAGCACCGCCACGGTCTTGCCGCGCAGGCTGCCGCCCACCGCGTTGGAAACTTTTCGCGCCATCGCACGCTTGCGGTTGTCGTTGACTCCAAGCACCGCCTCGACGATCCGCAGCTGCACATCGTGATCGAGCGCGACCTTGACCAGCGCGCGGATGTCCTTGGGAAAACAGGAACCGCCAAAGCCCGGGCCTGCGTGCAGGAATTTCGTGCCGATGCGGTTATCGAGCCCGATGCCGCGCGCCACTTCCTGCACGTCGGCGCCGACTTTTTCGGAAAGATCCGCCATCTCGTTGATGAAGGTGATCTTGGTGGCGAGAAATGCGTTCGCGGCGTATTTGATCAACTCGGCCGTGCGCCGCGCCGTGAACATCAGCGGCGCCTGGTTGAGCGACAGCGGCCGGTAGACGTCGCCGAGCACCTTGCGCCCGCGCTCGTCCGAAGTGCCGACCACGACGCGATCGGGGAATTTGAAGTCGCGGATCGCGGCGCCCTCGCGCAGGAATTCCGGATTGGAGGCGACCACGACGTCAGCCGACGGATTGGCTTCGCGGATCAGCCGCTCGACCTCGTCGCCGGTGCCGACCGGCACGGTCGACTTTGTCACCACCACCGTGAAGCCCGACAGCGCTGAGGCGATCTCGCGCGCTGCGGCGTACACGTAAGTGAGGTCGGCATGGCCATCGCCGCGCCGCGACGGCGTGCCGACCGCGATGAACACCGCGTCGGCCTCCGCGACCGGCGCCGTCAGGTCGGTGGTGAAATCCAGCCGCTTGGCCTTGACGTTGGACGCTACCAGCGCGTCGAGCCCGGGCTCGAAAATCGGGATCTCGCCTCGGCGCAGGGCTTCGATCTTGCCGGCATCCTTGTCCACGCAGGTGACCTGGTGACCGAAATCGGCAAAGCAGGCGCCGGATACCAGCCCCACATAGCCCGTGCCAATCATGGCGATTCGCATGAAAACACCCGTATTTGATGGTTAACGCCAATCCTGATTTCGCGGGCGTCTTAGAGCATTTTTCGGCCAAGGGGAAACCGGAAAAAACGGGGTAAGCCGGCATGTCATTTGTATGAATAAAGGAGAAAGCAACGGATCGGGCCGAAGATGCGGCCACGTAGCGCCGAAAAGGGACACCGATGACTTCAAACGGCACAGCCGTCACCGAACGTTCCACCCGCATCGACTGGGTGGACTACGCCAAGGGCATCTGCATCGTCATGGTGGTGATGATGCATTCGGTGCTGGGCGTGGAAAAGGCGGCCGGCGACACCGGTTTCATGCATGCGTTCGTCGTGTTCGCACAGCCGTTCCGGATGCCGGATTTCTTCCTGATTTCAGGCCTTTTTCTCGCCGTCGTGATCGACCGCGACTGGCGCACCTATCTCGACCGCAAGGTCGTCCACTTCGCTTACTTTTACGTGCTGTGGATGACGATCCAGTTCGGCTTCAAGGCGCCGGGCTTCGCCGCCGAGAGCGGCTGGCGGCATGTCGGCTTCCTGTATCTGGAATCCTTCATCGAGCCGTTCGGCACGTTGTGGTTCATTTATCTGTTGCCGATGTTCTTCGTCGTCACAAAACTGTCACGCGGCATCCCCGCCATGGCGGTCTGGCTCGTCGCCGCGGCGCTGGAGACGGCGCATGTCGTGACCGGCTGGACAGTGATCGACGAATTCTGCGCGCGCTTCGTCTATTTCTATTCCGGCTATCTGTTTGCCAGTTATGTATTCGCGCTCTCGGATCGCTCGCGGGAAAAACCTGCGCTGGCGCTGATCGGATTGGCGCTGTGGGCGTTCGTCAACGGCAGCCTCGTAATGTCGGGTTTTGGCGAATGGCCGCTGGTCTCGCTGGCGCTCGGCTTCGCCGGCGCCGGCGCCATCATCGTGATGGGCACGCTGCTGGCGCGCATGCAATGGCTGAACTTCCTGCGTTATTGCGGCGAGCATTCCATCGTCATCTACCTCGCCTTCTTCCTGCCGATGGCGGTGACCCGAACGCTGCTGCTGAAGACCGGCCTGATCGCCGATATCGGCGTGATCTCCTTGATCGTCACCGTTGCCGGCGTCGCGGGAGCGGTGGTGATCTGGCGGCTGGCGCTGGCGCTGCGCGCCGACTTCCTGTTCGAGCGCCCCGCCGCCTTCTGGATCGCGCCAAAAAAGGCCGCCCCGGCGTTGCAGCCGGCGGAGTAGGGATTCGTAGCCCGGATGGAGCGCAGCGCAATCCGGGGAAATCCCGCGGCTGGCGCGAATCCCGGATTGCGCTGCGCTCCATCCGGGCTACGATTCTTTGTTTTCGCGGGTGACGACGGTGTGTATTGGGCTCAAAAACTGCCCGCCAAGGCTGTCAATCCGCGCAAAAATCCCTAAATTTCGGCCATGCCGAAATCAGCCCCCAAAGCCGCCGCGAAACCCGCTCCCGCCGCCAAAGCCCCTGCCAAGGCGCCCGCCAAACAACCTGGCAAGGGCGACCATGTGTTCCTGGTCGACGGTTCCTCCTACATTTTCCGCGCCTATCACGCGCTGCCGCCCTTAAACCGCAAGTCCGACGGGCTGCAGGTCAATGCGGTGCTCGGCTTCTGCAACATGCTGTGGAAGCTGTTGCGCGACATGCCCGAGGACAATCGGCCGACGCATCTGGCGATCATCTTCGACAAATCCGAGATCACGTTCCGCAACAAGCTCTATCCCGATTACAAGGCGCATCGGCCGCCGGCGCCGGATGACCTGATCCCGCAATTTGCGCTGATCCGCGAGGCGGTGCGCGCGTTCGACCTGCCCTGCCTGGAACAGGTCGGCTTCGAGGCCGACGATCTGATCGCGACCTATGTCCGCATCGCCTGCGAGCGCGGGGCTTCCGCCACCATCGTGTCCTCCGACAAGGACCTGATGCAGCTCGTGACCGATTGCGTCACCATGTACGACACCATGAAGGACCGCCGCATCGGCATTCCCGAAGTGATCGAGAAATTCGGCGTGCCGCCGGAGAAGGTCGTCGAGGTGCAGGCGCTGGCCGGCGATTCCACAGATAACGTGCCCGGCGTGCCCGGCATCGGCGTCAAGACCGCCGCGCAACTGATCATCGAGTATGGCGACCTCGAACAACTGCTGTTCCGCGCCGGCGAGATCAAGCAGCCGAAGCGGCGCGAGGCCCTGATCGAGAACGCCGAGAAGGCGCGGATCTCGCGGCAACTGGTGCTGCTCGACGACAAGGTCGATCTCGAAGTGCCGCTCGACGAGCTCGCTGTGCACGAGCCGGATGCACGCAAGCTGATCGCGTTTTTGAAGGCGATGGAGTTCTCCACCCTCACCCGCCGCGTCGCCGAATATTCGCAGATCGACCCGGCCGACGTGGAGGCCGATGCGGGAAACAAGAGTGGCGCGAGCGTTTTCGCGGCGCCGCCCTCGGGCAAGAAGCCGGAAAGCTATTCCGAGGGAGCGACGCTGTTCGATGCCCCGGGTTCTCCTTCCGCCTCGCCCTCAGGCAAGGGAAAGACCGCGCCGGACAAGGGCGCCGACAAGCAGGACAAGGCCGCTAGCCTCAAGGGAGCACCGATCTCGCTCGCCGCCGCCCGCGCCGAAGCCGCGCGAAAACTGCCGGTCGACCGCAGCAAGTATCAGACCATCCGTAAGTTCGATGAGCTCAATGCCTGGGTTGCGCGGGCCTATGACGCCGGCACGTTTGCGATCGACGTCAAGGCGAGCTCGGGCGATCCGATGCAGGCCGACATCTGCGGTATCGCGCTGGCGCTGGCGCCAAACGACGCCTGCTATGTTCCGCTCACGCACAAGCAATCGGGCGGCGGCGCAGGCCTGTTCGACGCTGGCCTGGCGCCGGACCAGATCACGGCCGCCGAGGCGCTGGCGGCACTGCAGCCGCTGTTGGAATCACCAGGCATTCTCAAGATCGGCTTCGACATCAAATTCAACGCCGTGATGCTGGCGCAGCACGGCATCACGCTGTGCAATATCGACGATGCGCAGTTGATGTCGTACGCGCTCGACGCTGGACGCAATTCACATGCGCTGGGGTCGCTCGCCGAACGTTGGTTTGGCCATGCCGTGATCGGCGAAAGCGAGCTAATCGGCAACGGCAAGAACAAGCTGACCTTCGATCAGGTCGCGATCGACAAGGCGACCACCTATTCGGCCGAGAGCGCCGACGTGATCCTCCGGCTGCATCGTGTGCTGAAGCCGCGGCTCGCCGCCGAACACATCACGACGGTCTACGAGACCCTGGAGCGGCCACTGGTCAGCGTGCTGGCGCGGATGGAACGGCGCGGCATCTCGATCGACCGGCAGGTGCTGTCGCGGCTGTCGGGCGAGTTCGCCCAGACCGCGGCCCGCGTCGAGGCCGAGCTTCAGGAGATCGCGGGCGAGCCGATCAATGTCGGCAGCCCCAAGCAGATCGGCGACATCATCTTCGGCAAGATGGGAATAACCGGCGGCACCAAGACCAAGACCGGCGCGTGGTCGACCTCGGCGCAGATCCTCGACGAACTCGCCGAACAGGGCCATGAATTTCCGAAGAAGATTTTGGAATGGCGGCAGGTGTCGAAGCTGAAATCGACCTACACCGACGCGCTGCCGGAATATCTCCATCCGCAGACCCACCGCGTCCACACCACCTACGCGCTGGCCGCGACCACCACGGGGCGGCTGTCGTCGAACGAGCCGAACCTGCAGAACATCCCGGTTCGCACCGAGGACGGGCGAAAAATCCGCCGCGCCTTTATCGCGACGCCCGGCCACAAGCTGGTGTCGGCGGATTACTCGCAAATTGAGTTGCGGCTATTGGCCGAGATCGCCGACATCCCCGTGCTGAAGCAGGCATTCCGCGACGGGCTCGACATTCACGCCATGACGGCCTCCGAAATGTTCGGCGTGCCGATCAAGGACATGCCGGGCGAAGTGCGCCGCCGGGCGAAAGCGATCAATTTCGGCATCATCTACGGCATCTCGGCTTTTGGCCTGGCGAACCAGCTCGGCATCGCCCGCGAGGAAGCCTCCGCCTACATCAAGAAGTACTTTGAGCGCTTTCCGGGCATCCGCGCCTATATGGACGAGACCAGGGAATCATGCCGCAAGAACGGCTATGTCACCACGCTGTTCGGCCGCAAGATGTACTACCCCGACATCAAGGCCTCCAATGCGTCGGTCCGTGCCTTCAACGAGCGGGCGTCGATCAATGCGCGCCTGCAAGGCACCGCCGCCGACATCATCCGCCGCGCCATGATCCGGATGGAAGATGCGCTGATGGAGAAGAAGCTGTCGGCGCAGATGCTGCTGCAGGTGCACGACGAACTGATTTTTGAAGTGCCCGACAATGAAGTGGCGGCGACGCTGCCGGTGGTACAGCACGTGATGCAGGACGCGCCGTTCCCGGCGGTGCTACTGTCGCTGCCGCTGCAGGTGGATGCCCGCGCCGCGAATAATTGGGACGAGGCGCATTAGTCACGCTGTCATCGCTGACAGAAATGTCCTCGGAGCAATATACGAAATGACATCGCGGTTCGACGCGCGCTAGAAACTTGCGAATTCCTCCCGCGAGTCTCCCATGCCCCACATTGCAACACTGCTCGGTTTTGCCCTCGTCTCGCTCGGCATGGTGCTGACGCCGGGGCCGAACATGATTTACCTGATTTCGCGCTCGATCACGCAAGGGCCCGCGGCGGGGATCGTGTCGCTTGGCGGTGTCGCGCTCGGGTTCGTGTTCTACATGTTGTGCGCGGCGTTTGGCATTACCGCGTTGTTGTTTGCGGTGCCCTACGCTTATGACGCGCTGCGATTCGCGGGCGCCGCCTATCTGCTGTGGCTGGCGTGGCAGGCGGTCAAGCCGAACGGGCGCTCGCTGTTTCAGGTGAAGAAGTTACAAGTCGACGGCCCGCGCAAATTGTTTGCAATGGGGTTCGTCACCAATCTGCTCAATCCGAAGATCGCGATGCTGTACCTGGCGCTGTTGCCGCAGTTCATCGATCCCACGGTCGGCAGCGTGCTGACGCAGTCGCTGGCGCTGGGCGCGATCCAGATCGTCATCAGTGTCGGCGTTAACGCCATGATCGCGCTCGCTGCCGGATCGATCGCGCGCTTTCTCGGCACACGGCCGAGCTGGCTGCTGGTACAGCGCTGGCTGATGGGCACAGTGCTGGCGGGGCTTGCCGTGAAGATGGCGTTCGAGGCGAAGCGGGCGTGATCTTTTTTAACCTCGCCCCGCTTGCGGGGAGAGGTCGGATTGCATCGAAGATGCGATCCGGGTGAGAGGGTACCGGACCCACCACGTTCTCAACTCGTGGAGGCAGCCCCTCACCCCAACCCTCTCCCCGCAAGAGCGGGGCGAGGGAGAAAGGAAATCAATCCAGCTTGGCTTCCATGCCGCGCTTGGTCGCGGGACGGGCCATCAGTGCGTTGTACCAGCGCTCGACGTTCGGAAAATCCTTCAGTTCCACCTTGTGGCGCGGGTGGCGCCAGGCCCAGCCGAGGATGGCGAAATCGGCGACCGATAAGGCGTCGGCGACGAATTCGCGCCCTTCCAGCCGACGGTCCAGCACGCCATAGAGCCGGCGGGTCTCGGCCATGTAGCGCTTCAAGCCGTAGGCGCGGTCGGTTTCGTTCTCCAGCGCGATGAAATGATGCACCTGGCCCGGCATCGGCCCGAAACCGCCCATCTGCCACATCAGCCATTCATAGACCGGGATACGCTCGGCAAGCGGCGTGGGAAGGAACTTGCCGGTCTTCTCGCCGAGATAGAGCAGGATCGCACCGGATTCGAAGATGCTGACCGGCTCGCCGCCGGGGCCGTCGGGATCGACGATCGCAGGGATCTTGTTGTTCGGGCTGAGCTTGAGAAAGGCGGGTGCATTCTGCTCGCCCTTGGTGATGTTCACCGGGATCACCTTGTAGGGCAGCCCCATTTCCTCCAGCGCTACCGAGATCTTGCGGCCGTTCGGCGTGTTCCAGGTGTGCAGTTTGATCGTCATTTACGGTTTCCCCCAAGAGAAGCTTTGGTAGAAGCTTTGGCCCTCCCGTAGCGCGGAACCAAAGGGCCTTACAACGGTCCTTTCCGAATGCCGTCCCTGCGTTCATCGGGCCGCCGCGGGACACCGTGCCCTGTTGACGGCGCCGGATCAGCGCTGGAATGTGCCCGCGAGCGCCGATAGATTGCGGCCCGCCTCAAACCCCGGGAAAACCGCCTTGTCCAAATCAGCCTCCCGCGCCCGCCTCGCCGAGATCATCCGCAAGCGTTCGTTCGGCCGCGGCGAGATCACGCTGGCCTCGGGCCGCAAGAGCGACTTCTACTTCAACCTCAAGCCGACCATGCTCGACCCCGAGGGCGCGGCGCTGCTGGCGGAATTGACCTATGAGGCGCTGAAGGACGACAACCTCGATTTCGTCGGAGGGCTGGAGATGGGCGCAGTCCCGCTGGCGGGCGCGATCGCGCAGCTTTCCTGGCTCAAGGGGCACCCGATCGCGGCGTTCTTCGTGCGCAAGAAGCCGAAGGAGCACGGCGCCCGCCTCGCGGTGGAGGGGCTCGCCAAGGGCGAGACCTTGCAGGGCAAGCGCATCGTCATCGTCGAGGACGTCACCACGACCGGTGGCTCGGCGCTGAAGGCGGTCGAGGCCGTGCGCGAGGCCGGCGGCGAGATCGTGCTCGTGCTCACCATGGTCGACCGCGAGGAAGGTGCGACCGAAACGTTCGCGGAAGCCGGCCTGGAGTTTCGTTCGCTCTACAAGGCGGGTGAATTTTTGAAGGCGTGATTTCTTCTCCCTCGCCCCGCTCTTGCGGAGAGAGGTTAGAAAGGCCCGCATTTCTTTTCCGCCTTCCCGCCTCCAGTAAAAGCTCATTTACCATCGCCCGTTAAGGTTACCCGAACTGAAGCCTATCGCGCTTCAGCGCGTTTGTTGCGTTGGGTGGAGTTGGCGTTGCGTACAGAGTTGGCTTTTTCGCGCGTGCGGCGCCGCGCGACGTTTGTGGCCGCAGCGACCCTTGCGGGCGCCCTCACGCTGACGCCCGGCAGCGTTTCGGCCGAGGGTCTGTTCGATTTCCTGTTCGGCGGCGCCCAGAAACAGCAGACGCGGCAGGCTCCCTCACCGGCAAACTTCTTCGCCGATCCGTTCGGCACCAATCAACCAGCCCATCCTGCGCCGGCGCCGCGCGTCGCAGGCTCCGGACCCGCTTTCTGCGTGCGAAGCTGCGACGGCAAGTATTTTCCGCTGACCATGCGCGGCAACACCTCGCCGGTTCAGACCTGCCAGGCGTTCTGCCCGGCAAGCGTCACCAAGGTGTTTTACGGCAGCAACATCGACAGCGCGGCCGCTGGTAATGGCGAGCGCTATGCCGACAGCGAAAACGCCTACGCATATCGCAAGGCGCTGCGCGCCGATTGCACCTGCAACGGCCGAAGCCCGTCCGGGCTGGCGCCGGTCGATCTCACGCTCGATACCTCGCTGCGCTCCGGCGACGTCGTCGCCACCACCGACGGCCTGGTGGCCTATACCGGCGTTCGCTTAGGGGCCGACCAGACGGCGGAATTCACTCCCGTCGCCTCCTATCCCGGCCTCACGGCGGACGTCCGCGCCCGGCTCGGCGAAATGAAGGTGGCGCCGGTCAGCGCAGAGATGGTCGCGGCCAGCGCGCCGCTTCCCGAGACGAGCCGCGACGCCGAGTTGCCGACCGCCTCGATATCGAAGACGGTTGCGCCGAA
The DNA here is from genome assembly GCF_023101085.1 of Bradyrhizobium sp. 170. NCBI lineage: Bacteria > Pseudomonadati > Pseudomonadota > Alphaproteobacteria > Hyphomicrobiales > Nitrobacteraceae > Bradyrhizobium > Bradyrhizobium sp. 170. The sequence continues at coordinate 8,604,636 of NZ_CP064703.1, forward strand.
GCCGGCGAAGCGGGCGGAAGTGCGATAAGGCTAACGTCTCTACCGCAACAGCCCGCCGCCATAGCGCAAGCCGTAAACCTTGATTCCGGCGCGATGAATCTGCTCCTCGCCGTAAAACTCGGCGACATCTCCCGATGAGGTGTTGACGTAACGGAAGCTTTCATTCTCGAACTGCGGCGGGCCGCGAAACGGACGGTCACCTCGAATAGCAAGCAGCGCCTGACGCAGGAAGGCGTACACCGAAAGAAATTCGTTGCGGTCGACGACGGTGGGAGCGACGCCGCCCGCATAGCTCATCGACCAGACGACACCCGCGCCGGCCAGCACCGTTTCCTGACCGACAAAGAAGCGCATGCCGAAATAGATATCCCGATAGCTCAGATCGAGGTCGCGATATTCCAGTTGCCTGGAGCCTGGAAGCAGTGGCGCCAGGACCGTCGCGTCGTCGTCAAGGCCGGCATAGGTCTTGCGCTTGGCGTCGACAAGGAATTCGGAAAGACGAGCAAGCGATATCTGGCTCATGACCCCGCCCAGTACGCGATTGACGCCAGGGCATTCACCGCCCGACGATGACGCCGATCACGTTTGGCGCCGACAGATATTTTTCCTCGATCGCCGCACGCGCCGCGGCGCGGTTTTCCGGCGTCAGCAAGCCGCGCTTTTCGGCCAGGATCATCCAGCAATAGCCCCACCAGTCGGTCAGCATGCCCTGATCGTCGACGAGGTCGTAGCCCTGCTCCGCGGCAAAGATTCGCGCCTGCGCTTCATCCAGCGCGTCGAGAAAGGCGTGGTCCTCGACCGAAAACAGTTCGTCGCTGAAATCGTCCGTGGTGTAGCCCCACACCGACATGCAGACCGCGTTGAACTCGCGGTCGATCGCGTCGTCGTCGACGAGCCGGCGGCGCGAGGCCTGATGCAGGCGCGACAGCGAGCGCGCGAAATCGGCGATGCGGGTGAGAGCGAACTGATTGAAGGCGATAGTGGACATGTAGTCCTCACAAACTCGGATAGACCATAAATGTTGTGTCGGCGCTGCGCCGAATCACAATGATATATCAAATACTTGCTAAATTGTTCTTAATTTGTTCTGGTGGCGTGACAAATTATCTCCTATCAGAGATTGTTTTTTGGCGATTTGCGGCGAAGAATCGATGACGATGGACGCGACACAGGCCACCGATATCCGGACCCTGTTACTGGAAGCGGCCGATGCGATCGACCGAGCGAATGCGATTGTGTCCATCCTCGACAGCGACGATCGGGCGCTGCTTGCCACGCCTCTCGACGAGATATCGTCCGCCCTGCATTTCAAGCTGCTGCAAAAGCTCTATCTCCGCTACCCCGGGCTTGCCGAGGAAAGCGAGGACTGGGGCGGTGCCGCGGCATGAACCGTCTGGGGCTCAATCCCTCACATCGCCGACAACAGCTTGTCACCGCAGTAATTGGCATAGAACTTTCCGCCACACTGGCGCTTGATCGCCGTGCAACGCGCCGCAGGCGAAGCGCCTTGCGCAACATTGAAAGAACAACTCAGGCCGTCGGCGCTCTTGCCGGCCTTGCCGGCGGCAAAGGCCGCACTGGTCGCACTGATGCAGACAACCAACAACGCAGCGGCGACGATCTCGATCGTCAATCTCATGGCAGGCCTCCGTTCTGGCGGCACGCGTCTCCGTCGCGCGCACTGGCACCCGGTTATCCCAGCGGCTCCTCGGCTTTCGCGCCCCCCATTATATCACCAAAAGGCGGTCGCCAGTGCCGCGAAATCGGCCCGGTCCTTGCATAAAATCATGCCAGCGCAGTGCACAACTCCGGCATTATCCGGCGTTTCGATTGCCGGACAAGGCGCGTATCTTCGTTGTGAGTCTCAACCGCAGGAACCGACGTATTGCAGGAACAAATCCCAGGAAACTATCCGGCAAACTATCCGGCGCTGGATCAGCCGATCGACGAACTGGCGCTCGTCGAAATCAAGGGCGCAATCCTCGCCAAGCTCCGGCTTGCGATCGGCAAGGACGCCGGCATGGCGACGAGGCGCGACTGGTACAAGGCCGCGGCGCTGGCGCTGCGCGACCGCATCGTGCACCGCTGGCTGACAGCCGAAAAGGAGAGCTATGACGCCGGCAGCAAGCGGGTCTATTACCTCTCGCTCGAGTTCCTGATCGGCCGCCTGTTCACTGACGCGCTGAACAATATGGGCCTGCTGCCGGTGTTCGAGGCGGCGCTCGGCGATCTCGGCGTCGGGCTTGACGACCTGCGCAAATGCGAGCCGGACGCGGCGCTCGGCAATGGCGGCCTCGGGCGGCTTGCGGCGTGCTTCATGGAGAGCATGGCGACGCTGGCCGTTCCCGCCATCGGCTACGGCATCCGCTACGATTTCGGCCTTTTCCGCCAGATCATCGCGCAGGGCTGGCAGCACGAATACCCGGACGAATGGCTGAGTTTTGGCAACCCCTGGGAATTCCAGCGGGCCGAGGTGGTCTACCACATCCATTTCGGCGGCTTTGTCGACCACGTCGACGACCGCGGCCGCGACCGCGCCACCTGGCGCCCGGGAGAAACCGTGCAGGCTGTCGCCTACGACACCCCGATCGTGGGCTGGCGCGGCCAGCACGTCAACGCGCTGCGCCTGTGGTCGGCGCGCGCGCCCGACCCGTTGCGGCTCGACGTCTTCAACACCGGCGATTATCTCGGCGCCGTCGCCGAGGAAGCGCGCGCGGAATCAATCTGCAAATTTCTCTATCCGAATGACGAGAGTCCTGCTGGGCGCGAGCTGCGGCTGCGGCAGGAATATTTCTTCGTCTCGGCCTCGCTGCAGGACCTGATCAAGCGGCACCTCGCTTCCGACGGGCAGTTGCGCAACCTCCCCTCCAAGGCCGCGGTGCAGCTCAACGACACCCATCCGAGTCTTGCCGTCACCGAACTGATGCGCATCCTGGTCGACCTGCACAATTTCCGCTGGGACGAAGCGTGGAAGATCACGGTGGCGACGCTGTCCTACACCAATCACACGCTGCTGCCGGAAGCGCTGGAGACCTGGCCGGTCGAACTGTTCGAGCGGCTGCTGCCGCGGCATCTCGAAATCATCTACCGCATCAATACCGCACATCTCGCGCTGGCAGATCAGCGTTGTCCCGGCGACATCGATTTCCGCGCCGCGGTGTCGCTGATCGACGAGAAGTCTGGACGGCGGGTGCGGATGGGGCAACTCGCTTTCGTCGGCTCGCACCGCATCAACGGCGTCTCGGCGATGCACTCCGACCTGATGAAGGAGACCGTGTTCCACGATCTCAACCATCTCTACCCCGGCCGCATCACCAACAAGACCAACGGCATCACTTTCCGCCGCTGGCTGATGCTCGCCAACCCAAAACTGACGGAGCTGCTGCGCGAGTCCTGTGGCGAGGCCGTGCTGGACGACTTCTCGCTGTTCGAACGGCTGGAGACGCGCGCCAGCGACAACGCGTTCCAGCAGCGTTTTCGCGAGGTCAAGCATCAGAACAAGGTTGCGCTGGCGCGGCTGATCAACGAGCGGCTCCGCATCAAGATAGATCCGTCGGCACTGTTCGACATCCAGATCAAGCGCATCCACGAGTACAAGCGGCAGCTGCTCAACGTCGTCGAGACCGTCGCGCTGTATCAGGCGATCAAGGACGAGCCGCAGCGCGACTGGGTGCCGCGGGTCAAGATCTTCGCCGGCAAGGCGGCGGCGAGCTATCGCTACGCCAAGCTGATCATCAAGCTGATCAACGACGTCGCCGAAGTCGTCAACAACGACCCCGTCATCGCAGGAAGGCTCAAGGTCGTCTTCCTCGCCGACTACAATGTCAGCCTCGCCGAGGTGATCATTCCGGCCGCCGATCTCTCCGAGCAGATCTCGACCGCCGGCATGGAAGCCTCCGGCACCGGCAACATGAAGCTGGCGCTCAACGGCGCGCTCACTATCGGCACGCTGGACGGCGCCAATATCGAAATCCGCGACCATGTCGGCGCGGAGAACATCGCGATCTTCGGCATGGAGGCCGGCGACGTCATGGTCCGCCGCAAGCAGGGGCTGGACGCAACGGACGTGATCAGCCGCTCGCCGCGGCTGGCGCGGGCGATTACCGCCATCGAGAGCGGCGCGTTCTCGCCCGACGATCCCGCCCGCTTTGCCGCCATGGGTCACGCGCTGCGCTATCTCGACCACTACATGGTCTCGGCCGATTTCGATTCCTACTACGCGGCCCAGCGCGGCATCGACGCCCGCTGGCAGGTGGTGCCGGCCTGGACCCGCGCCTCGATCCTCAACGTCGCACGGATGCCGTGGTTCTCCTCCGACCGCACCATCCGGGAGTATGCCGAGGATATCTGGCACGTGCCGGTGCGCGCGGCCGCGCCGGTGCCGGAGACAAGCGCCCAGCGCGAGGCGACGCGGTAAATCCCGGCGGGCGGAAATCCATTACCTCGGGCGTTATTGAATTCGGCCAAAGAGTCGCGATACTCCATCCGCCGTCATTGCGAGGAGCGTAGCGACGAAGCAATCCATCCCTCCGCTTGCGGCGCGATGGATTGCTTCGCTCCGCTCGCAATGACGGCGTTTGCGGCAACTGCGTCGCGTCCCTCGAGATCGAAGAGTGTCCATGCTTACCAAGACCGCTCACCTTTTCGACGACGCCACGCGTGTCACCGCCGGCGATAGCTGCTGGCAGGGCAGAACCAGCCCGGACTACTGGGCGTTTGTCGGCCCGTTCGGCGGCTGCACGGCCGCCACCATCCTGCGCGCCCTGATCGACCATCCGCAGCGGGCGGGCGATCCGCTGTCGCTGACCGTGAATTTCTGCGCGCCGGTCGCCGAAGGCGCTTTCGATCTCGACGTTCGCCTGGTCAAGGCCAACCGCTCGAGCCAGCATTGGTGCGTGGAGATGACGCAGGGCGGCGGCGACGTCGCGACGCTGGCCACCGCCGTGTTCGCCGAGCGCCGTCCGTCCTGGTCGCACCAGCAGGCGGCTTTTCCCGGCGCTGCGCCATTTGAGCAGGCGCGCGCGTTTCCGAACACGCCGATGACGTGGACGCACCAGTATGATTTCCGCTTCGTCGAGGGCGAGCCGAGTTTCTACGGCTCGCCAGCGGCATCGCCGCTCGACGCGTACTCGAAGCAGTGGATCGGCGACCGCGTGCCGCGAAAGATCGACATGCTGTCGCTGATGTCGATGTCGGATGCGTTCTTCGGCCGGGTCTTTCTGGCGCGCCGGGAATTGATGCCGTTCGGCACGGTATCGATCACGACGTATTTCCACACGGCGTCAGACGACCTCGCGGCCGAGGATATCACGCGGGTGCTGGCGGTGGCGGATGCCAAGATCTTCCACAGGAGCTATGGCGACCAGAACGGCGAATTGTGGTCGCCGTCGGGACGGTTGCTCGCGACGACAACGCAGATCGCCTATTTCAAGGCGTAGCGGAACGTTAAAGCGCCGGCTCTCTTGTAGGGTGGGCAAAGGCGCCCTTGCGCCGTGCCCACCATGTATCCGATTGTTGCGTGGAAATGGTGGGCACGCTTCGCTTTGCCCACCCTACGCTTTCATCGAAAGGCGGCCTGATGTCTGACGCCGAAACTGCCCGCATCGCCCTGCTCGGCGTTCCCATCGAGATCGGGGCCTCGCAACTCGGGACCTTGATGGGACCGGACGCGCTGCGCACCGCGGGCATCGGCCGCATCCTCGATCAGCTCGGCTTTGCCGTCGAGGACCACGGCAACATGGCCACGCCTGGCGCTGCTTCCGACGAGGGCCCGCCGCCGGCGAATGCCAAATATTACGACACGATCAAGGGCTGGATCCGCGAGCTCAGCGAGCGTTCCTATTCACTGGCGCGCTCCGGCGCCGTTCCAATCTTCATGGGCGGCGATCACTCGCTGTCGATGGGATCGGTGAACGGCGTTGCGCGCCACTGGCAGGAGCAGGGCCGGCCGCTGTTCGTCATGTGGCTCGATGCCCACGCCGACTACAACACGCCGCAGACCACGGAGACCGGCAACATGCACGGCATGTCGGCGGCCTTTCTGTGCGGCGAAAGTGGCCTCGACGGGCTGCTCGGCAACCATCCACGCGCCTCGATCGGTCCCGACAGGCTCGACCTGTTCGGCATCCGCTCGATCGATCCCTTGGAGAAGAAGCTGGTGTTCGAGCGCGGCGTCGCGATCGCCGACATGCGCGCGATCGACGAGTTCGGCGTCGGCGTGCTGATCCGCAAGGTCATCGATCGCGTGCAGGCGCAGAACGGCGTGCTGCATTTGAGCTTCGACGTCGATTTTCTCGATCCCGCGGTCGCGCCCGGCGTCGGCACCACGGTGCCGGGCGGCGCGACCTATCGCGAGGCGCATCTGATCATGGAGCTGCTGCACGATTCGGATCTGGTGCGCTCGGTCGATATCGTCGAGCTCAACCCGTTTCTCGACGAACGCGGCCGCACCGCGCGCGTCGCCGTCGAACTGATCGGCAGCCTGTTCGGACTGCAGATCACCGACCGGCGAACGCCGAGCAATGCGGTGCTTCCGGGCAATAGCTCGAGCTGAGGCTAATGCTGGTCCAGGCTCATGATGACGTGCACGAGACAGCCATTCACGGTGCGCCCCGGCGGATGCGAGGATGACGGCGTCGCGACGTGGAAGTCGCCGGCCTTCAGATTGAGATCGCCGAATGAGAGGTCGCCCTCGAGCACCAGCGACTGTTCGTCCGTATCGTGCGAATGCGGATGATAGGACGCACCGGGCGCCATCCGGATCAACAGATATTGCCGGTTCTGCGCGCGGTCGACATGCAGCAGGCGCCCCTTGATGCCGGGGCTGATTTCGAACCAGTTCGCCGTCCCCGCACGCTTGGTCAAGGTGCCCGGCAGGTCGGCGCCCTCGCCTTCGATCCGGTCGAGAATCTTTTCGAACATGCCTCCTGGCGGTGGCTCGGCCTGTTCCGCCGGCAGATCGGAAAACATGCCCTCCCAGTATTCGACCTGGGCCCGCAGCGCCTCGTCCGATTTCAGCCGCTTGGCAAAGGCGCGGCTGTCCTCCTGGCCGAGCAGCCCAAGGACATACTCCGCCGCCTCGCTGGCCCCGGGCTTCACTGGCTTAGACATAGCTGCAACTTCTCAACAGCACGGTGAATCCAGGTCTTGATCGTTCCAACCGGAACGGACGAATGCTCGGCCAGCTCCTCGTAGCTCAGGCCGTAATAGTAGGCCAAAAGGACGGATTGCCGGTAATTTTGTTCCAGAAGACCCAGGCACCTTCGCAGGTCTGGCGCCAAACCAGGATCGCGCGACGCCTGATCTGACAGCGCCTCGACCAGGGCCGTGACGCTCTCGTCGGTCAGCGATACCGGCCCGGTCCGGCGCGCCGGCAGCCGGTCCAGCGCGACACGGCGCACGACCGTCACCATCCAGTTCATCGCGCCGCCTTTGGCGGGGTCGTACAGATAGGACTTTTGCCAGATCCGCAGCATCGCCTCCTGAAAGGCGTCCTCGGCGGCGTTGCGGTCCCGCAGGATCCGGCAGCAAATCCCGAACAGGGTCGGTGCCGCCTGCTCGTACAGCCGGCGGAAGGCCGCCCGGTCGCCTTTGGCGACAGACCTGAGCACCTGCCCCAAATCGTCCTCGGGAATCTGTCGCATTTTGAGCGGGGTGGGCCGGATACACAATCAAGGGTGGCGGTTCCTCGCGGACTATAGGGCTCAGGAAGCTACGGTTCAACGGGCCGGGGTTTCAAACGAGGCCGGTCCGGCGGCCACCAAAAAATCATCGCCGATGCGCCGCCGCCGAAACTTTTTGCGCCGGCATTCCGTACTGGCGACATACGGCCCATCCAACGCTGGATGTCCGGGGCCGGGTCCGACGACAATCGAGCTGGGGAAACCATGGTGAACGCGACGCCGCAAGCCACGACCGGACAACAAGCCACGACCGGACAACAGGACGGCAGAGCGGTCCTTCTCCAACTGCTCGCGGAAGTCGCGCGCGGCAACAAATCCGCCTTCGCAAGGCTCTACGGCTTGACCCACGCCAAGCTGCTTGGAGTCGCCTTACGCATCCTCAGAGACCGGGCGCTGGCCGAGGATGTCCTGCAGGAGAGCTATCTGAAGATCTGGCGCCACGCCGCCAGCTACGATCCGTCGATCGCCTCGCCGATGACCTGGATGGCCACCATCGTCAGGCACGGCGCCATCGATGCGTTACGAAAGCGCCAGATCGAGGCGTTCGCCAGCGACGACGAGATGTCGGCGCTGCCCTCGAACGATCCCGATCCGGTCGACGAGATGCATCTCGCGCGGCTCCGCCCGAAGGCGCTGGCGGCGTTTGCGCGGCTGCCCGAAGACAAGCGCCGCCTGATCATGCTGGCCTATCTTAGGGACCGCAGCCGCCACGACCTGTCGATACGGCTGGGCGTTCCCGCCAACACCGTCAAGACGCATCTGCGGCGGGCGCTGCTGGAGCTGCGCGCGACGATGTTTGCATCCATCGAGGCGAGGACGCACAGCGCAGCTTAAAACGAAAAGGCGGCCTCTCGGCCGCCCTCGTCGTTCTCGAATGGTCCGAGACGGTTACTCCGCCGCGAGCTTGAGGTCCGGCGCAGCGGCGCGGATTTCGGCGTCGACCTGGGCTTCGAACTTGGCAAAATTCTTCTGGAACATGCCGACCAGCGCACGCGCGGTCTTGTCGAACTCGGCCTTGTCCTTCCAGGTGTTGACGGGATTGAGGATCTCGCTCGGCACGCCCGGCAGCGCCGTCGGGACCGCGAAGCCAAAGTACTTGTCGGTACGGAATTCGACGTTGCGCAGGCTGCCGTCGAGCGCCGCGGTGAGCAGTGCGCGCGTGACCTTGATCGGCATCCGGCTGCCGGTGCCGTATTTGCCGCTGGTCCAGCCGGTGTTGACCAGCCAGCAATCGACATTGTGCTTGGCGATCAGCTCGCGCAGCATGTTGCCGTAGACGGAAGGATCGAGCGGCAGGAACGGCGAGCCGAAGCAGGTGGAGAATTCCGGCTGCGGCTCGTTGCCGAGACCGCGCTCGGTGCCGGCGACCTTGGCGGTGTAGCCGGACAGGAAGTGATACATCGCCTGCGCCGGCGACAGCTTTGCGATCGGCGGCAGCACGCCGAAGGCGTCGGCGGCCAGCATCACGACGTTCTTCGGCTGGCCGGCGCGGCCGGTGCGCGAGGCGTTCGGGATGAAGTCGAGCGGATAGGCCGAACGGGTGTTTTCGGTTTTCGAACCGTCGTCGAAGTCAGGCACGCGGGTGCGCTCGTCGAGCACCACGTTCTCGAGGACCGCGCCGAAGCGGTTGCTGGCGGCGAAGATCTGCGGTTCGGCTTCTTCCGACAGCTTGATGCACTTGGCGTAGCAGCCGCCCTCGAAATTGAAGACGCCGTCGTTGCCCCAGCCATGCTCGTCGTCGCCGATCAGGGTGCGGTTCGGATCGGCCGAAAGCGTGGTCTTGCCGGTGCCGGACAGGCCGAAGAAGATCGCGGTGTCGCCCTTGGGACCGACATTGGCCGAGCAGTGCATCGGCAGCACGCCCTTGGCGGGCAGATAATAGTTCAACGTGGTGAAGACCGACTTCTTCATCTCGCCGGCATAATAAGACCCGCCGATCAGGACGATCTTGCGGGCGAAATCGATCGCGACGACGTTCTCCGAGCGCACACCGTGACGTTTCGGATCGGCACGGAAGCTCGGCAGATCGATGATGGTGAGTTCGGGAACGAAATCCTTCAGCACCGACGCCTCGGGCCGGATCAGCAGCGTGCGGATGAACAGCGAGTGCCAGGCGAGCTCGGTGAAGACGCGGGTCTTGATCTGGAAGCTCGGATCCGCGCCGCCATAAAGATCCTGCGCAAACAGCGTCATGCCTTCGGCATGCTTGAGGAAGTCGGCATACAGCGCGGAGAACTGGTCCGCTGATATCGACTGGTTGCCGGCCCACCACATGTTCTTGTCGGTGGTCGCATCGCGAACCGTGAACTTGTCCTTCGGGCTGCGGCCCGTGAACTCACCGGTATCCGCGCACAGCGCACCGTCGGCCGACAGCACGGCCTCGCCTGCCGCGAGTGAATATTGATAGAGCTGCGGCGCACCGAGATTCCAGTGCACCGACTTGAGATTTTTTAAGCCGAATTTGTCGGCGCCGAAGGCACCGTTGCGTAGACCCGTCTCTTGCACGAAGAAATCCTCCTCGAACCCGCGTTACTCGAATCGCGCGCATGTCGCTTGACGCGCTCTGTCGCGGTGACCCCTGAATATAGCCTTCCGGCCTCGGTCCGGCGACCTAATACTGATGAACGCCGGGCTTGCCAAGCCGATCCACGCGATTTGGTTTATTCAGGCGCGAGTGGTTGATCTGCATCAATCGTTTGCTGCAGCGCTTTTGGCGGATTTGCCGTCGTGGTTGCGCGACCATCCGTCGCTGCCTCGCCTGACCGAAAATTGCTGCGTCGCACAATTAGAAAATTTCAACGCGCGGCGCCCTCCCCGATCAGCGCAAACGGCCCCCAGAAGGCCGGATAGGCGTTGCGGGGTGAGGAGGCATCATTGAGATAGGCCAGCATGGCCTGCCGCAACGCCTCGGCGCGGCCGATCTTCGGATCGGCCTTCAGGCGATCGAAGGTCGAAATCGCAAGCCGCGTTGCGGCCTCCGAATTGACCGCCCAATGCGACACCAGCAGCGCCCGCGCGCCGGCATAGAAGAACGATCGCGCCAGCCCCGAGAGCGCTTCGGCACCCGGCTTGTCGCCGGCAATCGTATTGCAGGCTGATAGCACCACCCAATCGGCATTGAGCTTCAACTGCGCGACTTCGCTCGCGGTGAGCAGGCCGTCGTCGAACTCCGTCGGCTGTTTTGGAATGCTCAGCACCAGCGACGGTTCAGCAAGCCCTTTCACGTCGCCGGCGACGAGACCATGGGTGGCGAAATAGACGATGCCGTAATCGGCGAGCGGTGTGCGCTTGAGCGTGGTTTCGCTGGCGTCTTCGCCGAGGTGAATATCGGCCGCCGCAACACCGAGGTTTTTGGCAATCGCGTTGAGTTCGTCGGCGGTGTCGGGCAATTGCGCGAGCGCGTCCGAAAGCCGCGCGCGATCGACGCCGGCGCCCTGCCAGAAATCCGTGTAGGCGCCGGTCGCAAGGCTGCGCGCGGCGGTCCTGGCGGGACGGTTGCCATCACCGGGCTTCCCGGCGGGATTGAAAATGGGATCGCCAAAGCCTGTCATCGGCTTTGTGCTCTGCTCACTTCGCGCTGCAAACACCCGCAGCGCTTTCAGGTTCGCGGCCGACGGCAATACCGACACCGCCTGACGCTTCAACAGCCAGGCCGCATCGCGATAGCCCTCGAACTTTTCCGGGATAGCCTTCGCCGGCTTCTCGGTCACCAGCAGATGGAACGGCAGCGCCGTCAGCGCGCCTGGCGCCACCACCAGAAGCGACGGCTTGTCCTTGATCAACGCATCCACCGGCGCCAGCAGCGTCTCATGCAGTTCATGGGCGAGCGCCAGATCGAACAGGGCGGATTTTCCGGAAGCATCGCTCGCCTTGCCGAGATCCAGCCCGCGACGGAAGGCGGCGATCTTCTGCGACAAGGTTTCCGCAGCCTGCGGGATCGGCTTCCAGTCAAAGCTCTCGCGGGTGATCGCAATGACGTAGCTTTCCACCTCGGTGACCGCAAACAGCACCATCGCTTCGTCCCCTGACAATAGAGGCTGAATCTCCTTCACCGTCAGCGGCGATGGATTCGACAAAGCTGCGTAATCGGGAAATTCCGCGGAGAGGGTCTTTTGCAGTGACGCCCGCTCGATCGAAATAGCGGCAAGCCGGGCGCGGGCGCGCTGCTCGGCGGCCGGGTCGCGCTTCGCGCGTTCCTTCGAGACGGCCACCACGATCGACTTGTCCAGCGCTTCCGCCTCGGTGGCGATATCCTGATCGCGGCGCACCAGTTCTGCGAGGCGATCGCTTCCCGCAGCCAGCCGTACCGCCAGCTTGTTCACGGCGGAGGCAACCGACGACTGGGTACCGCGCTGGATCACATGGAGCATATCGTTCACGGCTTTGTCGCGCGGCATCAACTGCCGGCGCTCCGCGTCTGCCAGCACCGGAAGGGCGGCGCGGGGTTGCGCGCGTCCGTTTCCGATCAGCCGCTGCACCAGCGGCAGCGCATCGCCGGGGCGGCCCGACGCCTGATAGAACGCCGCCAGATTGTTCGTCGACGTCGCGGTATCCGGATGGTCGGGGCCAACGGCGCGCTCACGGATCGCCAGCGCCCGCTCGAACAACGGCTGGGCCTCGGCGTAACGGCCCTGCCGTTCATAGAGGTCGGCGAGATTGTTCAGCGAGCGCGCCACATCAGGATGCTCGCGCCCCAGCACCTTCTCGCGGATCACCAGCGACCGCCTGATCAGCGGCTCGGCCTCGGCATAGCGACCCTGAACCTTCCCGACCTGGCCGAGATTGTTCAACAGCGTCGCCACCGCGGGATGCTCCGGGCCGGCGGCCTTTTCGTAGATAGCCAGCGCGCGTTTGAACAACGGCTCGGAATCGCCGTGGCGGCCGAGCTTCTCGTAATGCGTCGCCAGATTGTTCACGGATTGCCCGAGGTCCGGATGACCGCTCCCCAGCGATTTTTCGCGGACCGCCAGCGCGCGTTTGAACAGCGGCTCGGCGTCGGCAAAGCGTTGCTGCCGCTGATACAGCGCGGCCAGATTGTTCAGCGCAGCGGCGATCTCGGGTGAGTCGAGACCCGTCGTCTTCTCCAGAATCGCGATGGCTCGCTTGAATAGCGGCTCGGCTTCGCTGTCCCTGCCCTGGTTGCCGTAGGCCTGCGCCAGATTATTCAGCGCAGCGCCGACGTCGCGATGCGCGGGATCGAATTTTTTCTCGAGGCTTTCGACTTGTGCCTGCGCCAGCGCGACAGCTTCGGCATATTTGCCGGCGCGGCCGAGCTCATTGATTTTGGCGCTGAGCGCGGCGATATCGCCTTTTTGCGCCAGCGACGGCGCGGAAGGGCAGGTGCCCGACAACAGCGCGAGGCACACTGAAAATATCAATCGATTGCGGGATTTCATGCGGGCTTTCGCTGGTCACCTTTGCGCGGGCTTGCCTTAGGTCGCGCAAAGGCGCGCGCCCGTTCAAATCCCCGCTCGGTAACAGCAGCGTTAACCCTTGTTAGCCTTGGGCCCGCGCCTCGCCCGCCAGCCGCACCAGCATCTTGCGCAACGCCATGGCGCTGGTGACCCGTTCCGGGAAATCGAGCCGCAGCGTCGCGCTGCCGGCCTGCATGTCCATGCCGTCGGGGTCGCAGCCGGTGCAGCACCAATCGGCAGGCTCTGCCCCCAGCAGCCTGGTCGCATAGAGGTTCATCGCATCGCGGTGATCCTCATTCATATGCTCGACCGCGCCCTGCTCGGCTTCCAGCAAATCGGCGGCGTCGCCGATTTCGGTCAGAAATTGCTCGGGCTTGAGGTCGATAATGCGGCCAAAACCGGCGACCAGATGCAGGCCTGACGGGGCGATCCGAAAGAACGAAAAGTCCTTGAAATCGACAAAGGCTTCCGCCGATGGATGGGCGTTGAGGTAGCGCCGGCGCAGGATTTTTGCAGCCTCGCCACTGGCCTCCTCGGCCCGGCCCGCCAGCATGATCCGCGCGCCCTCCAGGGGATCGCCGGCGGCGCGCTCGTCCAGCATCAGCGAGACCCTGCCGTCGCCGAGGATGTTCTTCGTATGCAGAGCGAGTCTCGAAATCAGCAGGATCGGCGAGGCGTCGGCATGGCTGGCGACGTTAACCAACGAACAGTAGGGATCGCCGCTTTCAGGCATAAGGGTGGCGAGCGCGCCCTGCCGGCTGCGCCGCAGCAGCGAACGGGCGAGTTTAGAAGCATCAAAATCTGCGGCGGGCTGCATGGTTCCTTTCCGGCCATCTTATTGCAAAAAGGGGGTTTTCTCCACCAGACAGGGTGCTATATGGGGGACAGTGCATATCCGCGGGAACGTTTTGCGGAACTCGGTCACACTTCAGCCCAGCTTGCATTGCTCGTTGACCGTGTACGAAGCCCATTTATGCGGCGTCTGGCTGACTTGCCCGCCGTTTAAGCCACTCTCTTATTCGAAAGCAGGCTCATGCCCACAATCGCCCTGGTCGATGATGACCGCAACATTCTCACTTCCGTGTCGATCGCGCTCGAAGCCGAAGGCTATCGCATCATGACCTACACGGATGGTGCATCGGCACTGGACGGCTTCCGCACTTCGCCGCCGGATCTTGCTATCCTCGATATCAAAATGCCGCGCATGGACGGCATGGAAACGCTACGCCGGTTGCGACAGAAGTCCGATCTGCCGGTGATCTTCCTGACCTCCAAGGATGAAGAGATCGACGAATTGTTCGGCCTCAAGATGGGTGCCGACGATTTCATCCGCAAGCCGTTCTCGCAGCGCCTGCTGGTCGAGCGCGTCAAGGCCGTGCTGCGGAGGGGCCAGCCCAAGGATCCGACCGCCGTGCCGAAGGAGCCGGATGCGCGCGCGCTCGACCGCGGCCTCTTACGAATGGATCCGGAACGTCACACCTGCACCTGGAAGAACGAGCCGGTGACGCTGACGGTGACGGAATTTTTGATCCTGCAGGCGCTGGCGACCCGGCCGGGTGTGGTGAAAAGCCGCAACGCGCTGATGGACGCGGCCTATGACGATCAGGTCTATGTCGACGACCGCACCATCGACAGCCACATCAAGCGGCTGCGCAAGAAGTTCAAGGTGGTCGACGACGATTTCGAGATGATCGAGACGCTGTACGGCGTCGGCTATCGCTTCAAGGAAGCCTGATCTGCGTTCTGCGGGCGGAAGTGCCGACTGACACATCCGCCCGTTCGGCGTAGAAGCGTAGAATTACAAAGCGGCGCATCACAACCGGCAGCTGGCCATTGCTAGATCGAACGCAGCCCGATCCCAGCCTGAACCACGAGGATGCTTCTGAGCTCCCCGAGCGGGATCGCGTTGCCGAAATTAACCCGGGCGAGAAGGGCTGGCGGCGGCCGCTCGGCTGGCTGCGCCGGGCCGGGCAATTCTTCTTCGCGCTGTCCTTCTCCAGCCTCACGCGCCGAATCGTTTCGCTCAACCTGGCGGGCCTCGTCGCCCTGGTGGCGAGCATTCTCTATCTCTCGCAATTCCGCGCCGGCCTGATCGACGCGCGCGCGCAGAGCCTTCTGGTGCAGGCCGAAATCATCGCGGGCGCGATTGCCGCCTCCGCCACCGTCGAAACCAACACCATCACCATCGATCCGGACCGCCTGCTCGACCTCAAGCCCGGCGAAAGCTACGGCGCGCCGGACGAATCATCCGGGTTGGATTTTCCGATCAATCCGGAGCGCGTCGCGCCGGTGCTGCGGCGGCTGATCTCGCCGACCAAGACCCGTGCACGCATCTATGGCGGCGACGGCGGCATGATCCTCGACAGCCGCAGTCTCTACGGCCGCGGCGATGTGTTGCGCTTCGAACTGCCGCCGCCTTCGACCGAGAAGCCGGGCTTCGTCGAGCGCGCCACGATCTCGATCCGCACCTGGCTCAATCGCGGCGATCTGCCGCTTTATCGCGAGCTCGGCCCCGAGAACGGCAAGGGCTACCAGGAAATCGTGCAGGCACTCGACGGCGTCAAGAGCAGCATGGTGCGGGTCAACGACCGCGGCGAAGTGATCGTCTCGGTCGCAGTCCCGGTGCAGCGGTTCCGCGCCGTGCATGGCGCGCTGATGCTCTCGACGCAGGGCGACGACATCGACCAGATGGTGACCGCCGAGCGGCTGGCGATCCTCAAGGTCGGCGGCGTCGCCTCCGCGGTGATGATCGTGCTGTCGCTGCTGCTGGCGAGCACGATCGCAGGTCCGGTGCGGCGGCTGGCCGACGGCGCCGAGCGCGTCCGCCGGCGCATCCAGACCCGCGTCGAGATTCCCGATTTCACCCGCCGCCGCGACGAGATCGGCCATCTCTCCGGCGCGCTGCGCGACATGACCAATGCGCTGTATAGCCGCATCGAGGCGATCGAGATGTTCGCCGCCGACGTCGCCCATGAATTGAAGAATCCGCTGACCTCGCTGCGATCGGCGGTGGAAACGCTGCCGCTGGCGCGCAACGACACCAGCCGCGCGCGCCTGCTCGAGGTGATCGAGCACGACGTCAAGCGGCTCGACCGGCTGATCTCGGATATTTCCGACGCCAGCCGCCTCGATGCCGAATTGCAGCGCCAGGACATGGCGCCGGTCAATGTGCGGCGGCTGCTGACGACGCTGGCTTCAGTCGCCAACGAGACCCGGCTGGGTCATGACGTCGCAGTCGAGGCGCGCTTCGAGGGGCGCGGCGCAACCGACACGTTCTCGGTGCCGGGCCATGATTCGCGGCTTGGGCAGGTGATCTCCAACCTGCTGTCCAACGCGCAATCCTTCTCCAATCCCGGCGGGAAGGTGCGCGTCACCTGCCGCCGCGTGCGCTCGGAAATCGAAATCGTCGTCGATGACGACGGGCCGGGCATCGGCGAGGACGCGCTGGAGCGCATCTTCGAGCGCTTCTATACCGACCGGCCGCATCAGGGATTTGGCCAGAACTCGGGCCTGGGCCTGTCGATCTCCAAGCAGATCATCGAAGCGCATAACGGGCGGGTCTGGGCGGAAAATCGCCACGGCCCGGCCGATGGCGACGGCAGGCCGACGGTGGTCGGCGCACGGTTCATCGTCAGGCTGCCAGCGCCATGATGACGCAGGGCGCGAGCGTGCACGCCTCCGCGGTGCTGGTGGGCGATCGCGCCGTGCTGATCCGCGGGCCCTCAGGCGCCGGCAAGTCGCGGCTGGCCTTCGATCTGATTCTCGCCGGACGCGCCGGGCAGCTCCCGCCGGCCGTTCTGGTCGGCGATGACCGTGTCCATCTCGACACAGTGGACGGACAATTGTGGGTCCGGCCGGCGCGGGAACTGGCCGGCCTGATCGAGATTCGGGGCCTCGGAATCCGCCGCTGCGACTTCGCCATTAAGGCTATTGTCGGCATTGTGGTCGATCTCGCGGCCGGCGATGCGGAGCGGCTGCCGCCGCCGGAAGCGCTCTCTACCGACCTAAATGGTGTTTTGTTACCGCGAATCCCTGTTGGAATGGGCTATGACCCCCTCCCGCTGATTGCAGCCACCCTGATGACAACCGCAAGTTCAGCTTCCGTCCAACCTTTGGATGATTGTTCGAAGGGGATTGGTAACCATATAAGCCCCAATATCGCCACCGATTAAACCGGCACAGGCCTCACTGTTTACCGCCAAGTACTGGAACAATAGCCAAGATGCCCTCTTGCGCGGGGCCTCTGGATGGTCAAAGTGGCGCGTTCGTGCGGTGCACCAAAAAGCACCCGCGAGGAGTTTCCGATGATTGGTCTAGTGCTTGTGACCCATGGGCGCCTTGCCGACGAGTTCAAGGCGGCGCTCGAACATGTCATGGGTCCGCAAAAACAAATTGAAGCCATCACGATTGGAGCCGAGGACGACTCCGATTTGTGTCGAAGCGATATCATCGAAGCGGTGAATCGCGTCGACAGTGGCGATGGTGTCGCTATCCTCACCGACATGTTCGGCGGCACTCCTTCCAACCTTGCGATATCCTGCATGAGCCGCCCCAAGGTGGAAGTGCTCGCAGGCATCAATCTTCCGATGCTGGTCAAGCTCGCCAAGGTGCGTGAAGAGCGCTCGCTTCCCGATGCCATCGCCATGGCCCAGGAAGCCGGACGCAAATACGTCACCATCGCCAGCCGCGTGCTCGCCGGCAAATGAGCGACGACGACGCGCCCGAAAAGGAACTCGGGCCGAGCGTGCCTGCGGGCGCCATTTCGCGGGAACTCCAAATCATCAACAAGCGCGGCCTGCATGCGCGGGCCTCGGCGAAATTCGTCCAGATGGTCGAACGCTTCAACGCCGAGGTCTGGGTGACGCGCGGCAGTGAAACCGTCGGCGGAACCTCGATCATGGGCCTGATGATGCTGGCGGCGGGGCCGGGAACCTCGGTTACGGTCTCTGCGATCGGCCCCGAGGCGCAGGCCGCGGTCGACGCGATCGCCGCGCTGGTCGCCGACAAGTTCAACGAAGAAGGCGTGTGAGGCGGCACCAAACCGAATTCGTAGGGTGGGCAAAGCGCAGCGTGCCCACCATTCAAGACAACGCTTGCGGAGAGATGGTGGGCACGCTTCGCTTTGCCCACCCTACAGTCCAATCCTCAAAACGGGTTCGTGACGATCCCGCCGTCGACGCGCAGCGCGGCGCCGTTGGTGGCGCTGGAGGCTTTTGAGCAGACGTAGCAGATCAGGTTGGCGACCTCTTCCGGCTTGGCGTAGCGCTGCAGCAGCGACGCCGGGCGCCGCTCGGTGAACGTGCGCTGGACGAGATCGTCGACGGTGGTTCCGGCGGCCTCGGCGCGCGCGGCCAGACGGACCGGCGCCATCTCGACCCAGGTCGGACCGGGCATCACCGAATTGACGGTGACATTGGTGCCCTTGGTGGTCTCGGCCGCGCCCCGCGCGATGACGAGCTGCGCCGACTTCGAGAAGCCGTAATGCACCATCTCCTTCGGGATGAAGACGCCGGATTCGCTGGAGACGAACACGACGCGGCCCCAGTCCTTGTCATCAAGCATCCGCTTTAGATAATGCCGCGTCAGCCGCACCCCGCTCATGACGTTGACTTCGAACATTTTCGTCCAGTCGGCGTCCTCGATGTCGAAGAAGCCCTTCGGCTCATAGATCCCGAGATTGTTGACGAGGATGTCGACGTCAGGGAATTGCTTCACCAGCGCGGCGCAACCTGCCGCATTGCCGAGATCGAGCACCGCTGCGTGCACCTTGGCTAACGGCGCAGCCTGCTGGACTTTTGCCACGGCCTCGCCGACCGCTGCCTTGTCGCGCCCGTTGACGATCACTTCCGCACCCATTTGCGCAAGCCCGATGGCGGTCGCGAGTCCGATGCCGCGCGTCGAACCGGTGACCAGCGCCGTCTTGTCCGTCAGGTCGAGATCCATGCGTTTCCCCCTTCGATTTTTCTTGGTCAGTCGCTTCTATTTGGCCGGCGGCACGATGAAGATGTTCCAGGCCGTCGCGGGGCCGGGCATCCCCAGAAAGTACCGCCGCGTGGTCATCACCATGCGCTCGGCATTGGCGGCATGGGCCTTCATCCACGCCTCGCATTTTTCCAGTTTCCAGTCGCCGACCTCGCAGATGCCGATGAAGCCCGATCGCTTCGCTTCGTCGAGCGAGGTCAGGCCCGACGACCACGGCTCGTCCGGTGTCAGTGGCGCCGGATGATCGGGGCTGTAGAAGGTGACGGGCTGGCCGGTATCGGTATAGGCCGCGACCACCGGCCAGCGCGAATAAAACCGCGTGTGCCAGGCTTCCGTCAGTTCGCGGGCGAGTTCGGAACGCGCCCGGTAGGTCGCACCTGCCGTGCGCTTTTCACTCATTTCATGGGCGACGATCCTTGGCGAGGCCGCCAGCACGACGAGCGAAATCACCAGCCAGGTCGCCGCCAGGTTCAACAACGCGATTTTCCGGACCCGCACCGTGGGGATCGCGATCAGCGCGAGCGGCGCCAGGAAGAACAGCGGGATGCCCCAGTCGGTCTTGATGTAGACGTGGAATATCAGGGCGCCGAGCGGCGGTCCGATCGCCACCACTGCCTGGATGATCCAGACTTTGAGCGCCTGGGACATGTTCACGCCGGAATTGGCGCCGCGCGCCAGGGCCGGAAACGGCGTCAAGCGGAACGGCCGCCAGCCAAGCGCGATCGCGCCGAGCACCACCGGCAACGCCAGCAGCCCCAGATTATGCAAGACATAGCCGAATGCGAGATCGTCGATCATCGCGCGGTCGGTGAGGGAGTAGGTATCGCCCGCATAGGTGAGCGGAACGAAGTCCACCTGCTTCAACCACATCAAATGCGGCAGCATCGCCACCACGAGCACAGCAATCGCGACCCACGGCGCCGGCGAGCGCAGGAACTGCAAACGGTCGGGATGGATCAGCGCGGCAAGGCCGACGGCGCCGATCATGGTCAGCACCCAGTATTTGGTCATCAGCGCCAGCGCACCGGCGAGCCCGAGCCACAGGCCGGACTTGATGCTGCGCTTCTCGAACGCGTCGAGATAGGCCAGCACCATGAGCGGCAGCGTGACGAGCTGCAGCAGGTCCGGATTGTACTTGAAGCCCTTGAAGTTGAAGATCGGATAGAGCGCCAGCATCACCACGACGAAGAACGCGCGGCGGCGATCGACCACGCGGAGCGCCAATAGCCAGCAGATCACCAGCCCGCAACCGAGCGTCGCCATCGCCAGCGCATAGGTCGCCCAATCCGTGACCGGAAAGAGCATGAACCAGACGCCGGCGACCCATCCTGACAGCGGCGGGTGCTTGCCATAGCCGAGCAGGAACTTCTGCCCCCAGGCGTAGGCTTCCGCGACGTCCATGTGGACGTCCTGCCCGGTCTTCAGATTGACCAGAATCAGCGTCCACAGGACCGCGTGAATCGCCGCAAAGCCGGTCACCAGCCACAGGCCGGCTTTGGGATCGCTGGCGCGCGAGGCCAGCCAAGCCCCGAGCCGCCGGATCGTGGGAATGCGTTTGCCGCGCGCGGCCGTGGGCAAAATGGATGCAGTCGACATGGCCCCGTGCGTAGCGCGTTTTAGGGCGAAGTGGAATTAGCTTGGCGAGAAGAATCCCCCTTAGAATACAGCAATATGGTTGCCGCACGGGGATGTGAATGCTATCCCGCGCCCCATGACAACTGCCCCCATTTCCAACATCCGCAACTTCTCCATCGTCGCCCATATCGACCATGGCAAATCGACGCTGGCCGACCGCCTGATTCAGATGACCGGGGGCCTGACCGATCGCGAAATGGCGGGCAAGGAACAGGTGCTCGATTCCATGGATATCGAGCGCGAGCGCGGCATCACCATCAAGGCGCAGACGGTGCGGCTGAAGTACCGCGCCAAGGACGGCAAGGATTACATCTTCAACCTGATGGACACGCCCGGCCATGTCGACTTCGCCTACGAAGTCTCGCGGTCGCTGGCGGCCTGCGAAGGCTCGCTGCTGGTGGTCGACGCCAGCCAGGGCGTGGAAGCGCAAACGCTCGCCAATGTCTATCAGGCGCTGGACAACAATCACGAGATCGTTCCTGTTCTCAACAAGGTCGACCTGCCCGCGGCCGAGCCCGAGAAGATAAGGCAGCAGATCGAGGACGTGATCGGCATCGACGCCTCCGACGCCGTGATGATCTCGGCCAAGACCGGCCTCGGTGTGCCCGATGTGCTGGAAGCGATCGTCACCCGCCTGCCGCCGCCGAAGGGCGACCGCGAGGCGACGCTGAAGGCGTTGCTGGTCGATAGCTGGTACGACGTCTATCTCGGCGTCGTTGTGCTCATTCGCGTGGTTGACGGCACGATGAAGAAGGGTAGCCGCATCCGCATGATGGGCACCAATGCGGCCTATGATGTCGAACGCGTCGGCTTCTTCACCCCGAAGATGGAGCAGGTCGACGAACTCGGCCCCGGCGAGATCGGATTCATCACCGCGGCGATCAAGGAAGTGGCCGACACCCGCGTCGGCGACACCATCACCGACGACAGGAAGCCGGTCACCGAGATGCTGCCGGGCTTCAAGCCGGCGATCCCGGTCGTGTTCTGCGGCCTGTTCCCGGTCGATGCCAACGATTTCGAGACGCTGCGCGCGGCGATGGGCAAGCTACGGCTCAACGACGCCAGCTTCTCCTACGAGATGGAAACTTCCGCGGCCCTCGGCTTCGGTTTCCGCTGCGGCTTCCTCGGGCTGTTGCATCTGGAGATCATCCAGGAACGGCTGTCGCGCGAGTTCGACCTCAACCTGATCGCGACCGCACCGAGCGTGATCTACAAGATGCACCTGACCGACGGCCAGGAAATCGAGATCCACAATCCCGTCGACATGCCCGACGTGGTGAAGATCGCCGACATCGAGGAGCCGTGGATCGAAGCCACGATCCTCACGCCCGACGAATATCTCGGCAGCGTGCTGAAACTTTGCCAGGACCGCCGCGGCGCGCAGAAGGAGCTGACCTATGTCGGCTCCCGCGCGATGGTGAAATACGACCTGCCGCTCAACGAGGTCGTGTTCGATTTCTACGACCGCCTGAAATCGGTCTCCAAGGGCTACGCCTCGTTCGACTATCACCTGACCGATTACAAGGTGGCGGATCTCGTCAAGATGCAGATCCTGGTCAACAACGAGCCGGTCGATGCACTGTCGATGCTGGTGCACCGCGCCCGCGCCGAAGGCCGCGGTCGCGCCATGGTCGAGAAGATGAAGGAACTGATCCCGCCGCACATGTTCCAGATCCCGATCCAAGCCGCGATCGGCGGCAAGGTGATCGCCCGCGAAACCGTCCGCGCGCTGCGCAAGGACGTCACCGCCAAATGCTACGGCGGCGACATCACGCGCAAACGCAAACTTCTGGAGAAGCAGAAGGAAGGCAAGAAGAAGATGCGGCAGTTCGGCAAGGTCGACATCCCGCAGGAAGCGTTCATCGCCGCGCTGAAGGTGGATAGCTGAGGCGAGCGCTCAAACCGCCAAAACATGATGAGATCAGGTCCGGCCTGAGGCGTCCGCGTCTGGACAACAAAAATATCGAAAACAACCCCATGCAAAGTAGCCGGCAAGGCCGGCGTGACGCCAATCGTATTTTACGAAATCATTTGACGCGTCGGGCAAATCACCGGCACGATGCCATCATCGCCTATGTGATCGGTGGGGCCCTTTCCGAACCATCGAAACAGGCGCAATCCCGCCTCGCCCCGTTAGCCTGGCCTCGGCAACGATTGCATTGGGGGCAGAACGGACATCAAATGGCAGGTAAAGGCCGAAGGCTCGGTCGAAAATGACCCTAGCAAACATTCCCCAGGCAGGCCCCTTGCATTTAACCTGATCGTCGGTTCCGTTCACGTTGCCGGGCTTCAATAAGTGTCTCTGTCATGCCTGCCGGCACTACAAATGTGTTGATGGAAAAGCCGCCGCAGCAATTGATTGTCTGACCGGTGATGAAAGAGGCGGCAGGCGATGCCAGGAAGATCGCGAGGTCTGCCATTTCACTAGCCAAGCCGAGACGCCCCATCGGGGTCGCCCGTTCGAAGGTGGTGAGGATTTCAGGACGCACCATTTTTCTGAACAGCGGCGAATCAATCGTGCCGGGGATGAGAACGTTCACCCTAATATTGTCCACCGCCCACTCCAACGCCAGTTGACGGCTCATGGTGATGAGGGCGCCTTTGGTGGTGCTATAAGCCGACTTTCGGGCGTAGCCCACAACGCCAGCCAACGATCCGACGAAGACGATTGCTGGCGCGCGACTCTTCCGAAAATGCGGTAAGCAGGCCCGGGCGAGTAGTAACGGCCCGTGGACATTGGTCTGGAAAGCTGTGTCCCAGTCGCGCATGTCCACATCCTCGAGCATACAGTTGGCGCTCCATGTCGCTGAGTTGATCAGCACGTCGAGCCGGCCATAAGTGGCCATTGTTTTTTGCACTGCTGTATCGATGTCCGCTCGCTTGGACACGTCCAAACGTTGCGCGACGGCCTTGCCTCCGCTTTCGCGGATTTCCGACGCAACCCGCTCCGCGTTCTCCAGGTTGAGATCGGCCACGATCACCAGCCCATCGTTGGCTGCGAAGGTCCGCGCGCATGCTGCACCCATGCCGCTCCCGCCGCCGACGATCAATGCAGCAAGGCCCTCAATCTGTGATCGCTTCATCCAGTCTCGCGGCCGCTGGTCTGTTTCAACAGCAGCCCTTGGTGTCAGTTCGCTCATCCCTCCCTCCCCTTCACGAATTTCAGCGATCAACTCGCCGACGCAAAATGTTGCTGGAGCGGAATTTTCGATTTTCCAATCCAACGACCCCACGGCACTCCGTGTAAAATGCCTTAAAATCAGCATACCGGTTGATATGATCCTCAGTGCGCGGTGAAGCCGCCATCGACCGGCAGCCCTACGCCGATTACGAAACTCGCGGCCGGACTACATAGCCACAACACGGCTGCCGCGACCTCCTCGGCCCGGCCAAGGCGGCCGATTGGCTGCTGCTTCATGATTTCGGCCATCGCGTCGGCTTGGCCTTTGAGCATGTCGGCTACCATCGGCGTATCGATTGTGCCGGGGCAGACCGCATTGATGCGGATGCCGCGCGGGGCATATTCGACACCCGCGCTCTTGGTCATTCCGAGCACGGCGTGTTTGGTGCCGTGATAAGCTGCGCGTTGCGGGAGGCCGACGAGACCGCCCAAAGAAGAGCAATTGACGATCGCACCGCTCCCTTGATCGCGCATCACGCGCAGCTGATGCTTCATGCAGGCCCAGACCCCCCGCTGGTTTACCGCGGTGACGCGATCGAAATGCTCGATCGGCTCCTCGGCGGCGTCCGATGGCGGCACCTGGATGCCGGCATTGTTGAACGCCATGTCGAGCCGTCCGTACTCTGCGACCGCGCGGTCGACCATCGCCGCCACCTGCGCCTCGTCGGCGACGTCACAGGCCAAGCCAATTGCGGTGCCGCCGTCTCGGACAATCCGCTCCGCCTCCTTCGCGGCGAGATCGCCGTCCAGGTCGGCCAGAACGACGGAGGCGCCGTTCTCGGCGAACATCCGCGCCGTTGCCAGTCCCATGCCCTTGGCGGCACCGGTGACCAGGGCCACCTGTCCTTTGAAGTCATAGATGGGGTTCATCCAACTCCTCACTTCGTGTTGCAGGATCATTCGATCCGTTCGGTGGTCACTTCGCGGGTCCCGGGATTCGTTTCGGCCCCTTTGAGATCAAGGCTCTTGCTCGACTGTTCCAATTTCAAGCGATACGCCGCCAGCAAGGCATGCAGGATTCATGAGCTGCCACGAACGCGCTGCGACCCGCTCTCGTCGTGAGTGCCATCGAAAAACGTTCCTTACCGCCGCGCGTCCCCCCGACCATGCTGAACCTAGGTCTTTCGGGCGCTAAAGATTAGGTGATAGAAACTGATTGGAATCATTAGTGGAGGTTATGAATGAACCGCGAGAACGCAGGCGACCTCCTCGCATTTTTGGCGGTCGCGAGGGAACGCAGCTTCACAGGCGCGGGAGCCAAGCTCGGCATTTCGCAATCCGCTCTCAGCCAGACCGTCCGCGGCCTAGAGGAACGGCTCGGGGTGAGGCTGCTCAACCGCACCACCCGAAGCGTTGCGCCGACCCAGGCGGGAGAGCGCCTGCTCCGAAGCATCGGGCCGAAATTTGAGGAAATGGACGCCGAGCTGTCGGCCCTCGGCGAGCTGCGGGAGAAGCCGGCCGGCAACATCCGGATCACCGCGACCGAACACGCCGCCGAAGCGATCCTGCTGCCCGCCCTGGCGAAGATCCTGCCGAATTACCCGGACATCACCGTGGAAGTCATTGTCGACTATGGCCTGGCGAACATCGTCGCGCAGCGATACGACGCCGGCATCCGACCTGGCGAACTCGTCGCGAAAGACATGATTGCCGTTCGAGTTGGACCGGATTTGCGGTCCGCGGTCGTCGGCGCTCCGTCATATTTTGCCAGCCGAAAGAGGCCGCGCACGCCCCAGGATCTGACCAGCCACAACTGCCTGAACCTGCGCCTGCCGACCCATGGCGGACTCTACGCTTGGGAATTTGAAAAGGACGGGCGTGCGCTCAACGTGCGTGTCGACGGCCAGCTCGTTTTCAACGGCGCAGGCCCGCTCTTGCAAGCAGCATTGAACGGCTTTGGACTCGCTTACCTGATGGAGCGCCACGTGCAGCCTTACGTCTCCGACGGACGGCTCGTTCGGGTGCTGTCGGATTGGTGTCCTCCATTCTCCGGATACCACCTGTACTACCCTAGCCGTCGTCAACCTTCACCGGCATTCTCGCTGCTGGTTGAAGCTCTTCGGTATCGAGGGAAGTAGGCGGCACTTCTGCTTGTGTGCCCATCGCGTCATATCGCTGCTATGCAGCAACCACGTCGCTTTGGTAGCAAAGCAGACATCAACTTCGGCACCACAGATTTATGAGTACACGGCCTAACACTACTTTGGCAGATTTTTGCGATTGATCGGCGCAATTGGATTCCCGAATCAGATTTTCAATGATTCATGGGTGGTCGGCTTTTGGAGGGCCGACCATGGTGGACACGAGGTCGAAGTGGGAAGACGAGCTTGGACGCTGGCTCAAGCCATTCCTGGATCGTTTAGGTCACAAGGCACGGCGGCGGATGTGTCCGCTGTATGTTTCGGGACTGATTGGACCGGGTGATCGCAAGAGCGTCCAGCCGATGGCGGCGCGGCTGGCACCGAACGACTATGATCAGTTGCACCATTTCATCGCTGATGGCGTCTGGGATGCGGCGCCATTGGAGTCAGAATTGCTCGTTCAGGCCGATCGCCTCGTCGGCGGCAAAGATGCGGTGCTGGTCATCGACGACACAGCGATGCCGAAGAAGGGCGATCGTTCGGTTGGTGTCGCTCCGCAATATGCCTCGTCTCTCGGCAAGACGGCCAATTGCCAAACATTGGTGTCGCTGACGCTTGCGCGGGGTGAAGTGCCGGTAATGGTGGCATTACGTCTCTTCATTCCGGAGAGTTGGACGAGCAACCCGGTGCGTTTGAAGCGTGCGGGCGTTCCAGTCGAGCACCGCGCAGCGCGGACCAAGCCAGAGATCGCCTTGGCGGAGATCGATCGCGTGATGGCAGCCGGTATGCGCTTCGGCTGTGTGCTGGCGGATGCCGGTTACGGCCTCAGCGCGCCGTTCCGTCAGGGGCTCACGACACGCGGCCTGGCCTGGGCCGTCGGTATCCCTCGTCACCTGAAGGTGTATCCGGTCGAGGTTAAACTGATCTGGCCGGTTGTCGGTCGGGGCCGTCCCCGCAAGCGGCACATTCCGGATATCCTATCGAGGGCGGCCGAAGATATGCTGGCCAATGCCAAGTGGCAAAATGTGAGTTGGCGAAACGGTACCAAGGGCCGGCTGGAAGCTCGCTTCGCCGCTGTTCGCGTGCGAACCGCCGATGGGCCACCTCAGCGGATCAAGGACATGGGCCAGCAGCATCTTCCGGGGGACGAAGCCTGGTTCATCGGCGAACACAGGACGTCGGGAGAGAAGAAATATTATCTCGCCAATCTGCCGGCCAAGACGAATCTGCGCACGTTAGCTGCCACGATCAAAGCCCGATGGATTTGCGAACAGGCCCATCAGCAGTTGAAAGAGGAACTCGGGCTTGATCACTTCGAGGGAAGATCCTGGCAAGGCCTCCATCGTCACGCGCTCATGACCATGATCGCTTACGCATTCCTCCAGCATCGGCGTCTCGCACAAGCGGGGCGGAAAAAAAAGAATCAACGGTCCACCGCCTCAGCCGAGCCTGCCGGCCGTACGCCAGGCCATCGTCGATCTCATCGTTCAACCACGACCTCAGCGATGCCCGTACTGCAGAAGACAAATCGGCGAAAAGCAGCGGCATGAATAAATCTGCCAAAGTAGTGCTAATCTGGTCTTCTCCAAGGCGCGCCACGCCAGGACCGTTGCGGGCGCAGCGCAACGACCCCTATGCAAGGAGCCGGTGACCGCCGGCGTAATACTTTGCGAATTTTTCGAAAAAATTGACATATCGGCAAATTAGCGGCACGACGCCGTCATCGCAGCGCATGCGCTAAGTGAACGCCGCGGTCTCCTCAGCTACCAACCGCTCCAGCGCGACTTTCGAGGCGCGTTGATCGCTAACCAGCTTCTTGGCCATGGCGAGCCGGGTGATCGTCCGCACCACCGCCGTCGCCACCGGGTTGGGACCTTCAGGCTTCGCGCAGCGCAACGAAAGATGCGTGCCACCGTTTTCAAGCGGCGTGAGCTCCGCCATCTGCCGAACGATGGCGCCCATCGGGAGCCGGATGTGCCAGGTGACGTAGTCGAACGGCCGCCAGTCGACGATATCGTGCACCGTCGAATCCTTGCCATGGGCGCAATGCTGCGTCGCTCCCGGCCCGATCCGCCCCCGGGCAAGCCCGGTCATCGTCATGCCGTCGATGCCGTGCTGCCAGCGGATCTTCTTCTCGATGTCCGTGACATAGGCCCAGGCAATCGCCGGCGGCACCGGCAGGTCACATTCCATCGATTCGAAAGCCAGTGGCTCGTCGGGCCGCACCACGACGCGGCGCGCCGCGCGCCATCGCGCAAAGATTGGGGCAAGATCGTAAACGTAACAAATCGTCTCGCCGAACTCGTCAAGGTTCTCGACATGACGGATCGCGCCCGCGAAGAAATCCGGCAGGCCGATTGCTTCTGCCGCCTGCTCCGTCACCAGCGCGTAGGCCTTGATGCCGGTCGCCGCCGTCACCGAATTCTTCATCAGCCGGTGCAGGCGGATCACCTCCGCTCCCTGCAATTCGGTGCGTCCCGCCATCTCCTGCGTGGCATAAGTGCCGTAATGCAGGAAGAACTTCAGGTCGAGCTGATTCATGTTGCGGCACGCGTTGCAGGTGCACGTCGTATTCAGGCGCATGGCGCCGAGCGTATTGGCAAAACTGCAATAGATGCGCTCGATCGCATCGAGCGGAAACTGGCGCTGCGGCAGATTCGCATCGGGCAGATAGGTCAGCGCCGCGTCGCCCTGCAGGTTGGACAGGATGATTGGCGCCTTGATCTCGGCAAAAATGCTCTTGAACAGCGCATCGAGAATTCCCTGCGCGTGCTCGAGCTCTGAGCGCGTGAGGAACATGGTGTAACCGGTAATATCGGCGACGAGCAGAAAGCCCTGTTGCGCCATAGCATGTACTCACGGAGTATTACGACGCGTAATACGGCCAGTTTAGCAGAAAGTTGCGGCCCGCGCCGGAGAATGAGAGGTATTCCCGTCCCCGTCTTGCTCGGCGCGGGTCGATGAGCCACCATCCCCCTGCTCAGATCACAACTACAAGAAGAGCGGGGAAACGCATGAGCAAGCCATCTCGGTTCGACTACGGCTGGGTCGTCGTCGCTGTCGGCGCACTGATGACCTGCGTCGCGTTCGGGTCGATGTTGTCGCTGGCGGTTTTCCTGCAGCCGATTTCGCAAGACATGGGCTGGTCGCGCAGCGGCGTGTCGGCGGCGGCCACGATCGACTTTCTTGCCATGGGAGTGGCGGTATTTTTCTGGGGCGCGCTGTCCGACCGGTTCGGCACCCGGATCGTGGTGCTGTCGGGCACACTGCTGCTCGGCGCCGGGCTGATCGGGGCGAGCCAGGCCACCAGCCTGTGGCAGTTCCAGTTGACGTTCGGCGTCTTGATTGGCGTTGCGGCCGGCAGTTTCTATGCGCCGATGGTGGCGGCGGCGAGCGCCTGGATCGAACACCATCGCAGCCTCGCGGTTGCGCTGGTAACCGCCGGCATGGGGGTGTCGCCGCTCACGGTCGCTCCGTTTGCGAGCTGGCTGATCACGAGCTACGACTGGCGCACGGCGATGCTGGTGATCGGCATTGTCGCATTGGCGCTGTTGATTCCGGCTTCGTTGCTGGTGCGACAGCCGCCAGAGCCCTCGACACCTGCTGCCGCAAATGGGACCGGCGCACCTGACGGGCAGTGGACCGTCGCGCAGGCGCTGCGAACGCCACAATTCATCATCCTGGCAGGCGCGCATTTCGCCTGCTGCGCGGCGCATTCCGGGCCGATCTTCCACATGGTGAGCTACGCCATGATCTGCGGCATCGCGCCTTTGACCGCCGTCACGGTCTACAGCCTCGCCGGCTTCTCCGGCCTCGGCGGCCGGCTGCTGCTCGGCGTGCTGGCCGATCGCTTCGGCGCCAAGCACGTTCTGGTCGGCGGCCTGTTCGTGCAAGCCTTGTCGATCGCCACCTTTCTCGCGGTCGGCCAACTCGGCGAATTCTACGCGCTGTCGGTGGTCTTCGGCCTCGCCTATGGCGGCGTGATGCCACTCTACGCCGTACTGGTGCGTGAATATTTCGGCGTGCGCATCATGGGCAGCATGTTCGGCGCCGTCTCCGCCTTCGCCAGCCTCGGCATGGCGCTGGGGCCGTTGGCCGGCGGATGGGTATTCGACACCTTCCACGCCTACAACTGGCTCTATGTCGGCTCCTTCGCCATCGGCATCGCCGCCGTCGCCGTGGCGCTAAGCTTCCCGTCGGCCAGTCGGCCGTCGCAACCGTCGCTCGATCTGGGGCGGGCGACGGCGTGAAGCAGCAAGGCGGCCCCTCGCCGCCTTGATCGACGGCCGTGGATAGGCCACCATCTCGCTCGCGCAAAAACAAGAGGATGCGAGGAAGCGCATGAACAAGCCGCCGGGCATCGACCTCGTGGAGCGCGCGAAGGCGCTTGCTCCCTTGATCATGCGCGAAGCCGACGAGATCGAGCGGACGCGGCGGCTGACATCCGCGGTGACACAGGCGCTGATCGAGAACGGGCTTTACCGCGCGCTGCTGCCGAAGAGCTTTGGCGGCATCGAGGCTTCGCTGGAAGCGTTCATGCAGATGCAGGAGGAAGTCGCCAAGGCCGACGCCTCGACCGCGTGGTGCCTTGGCCAGTGCAGCGTCTGCGCGATGACCGCGGCCTATCTCGATCCTGATGCGGCCAACGAGATCTTCAACGTCGCGCCCGGCATTCTGGCCTGGGGCGCGATCAATCATGAAGTGCAGGCCGTTCCGGGCGGCTACAAGGCCAGCGCGCGCTGGGATTTCGCCTCCGGTTCGCGGCAGGCAAGCTGGCTCGGCGCCCATGTCCGCGTCGTCGAGGCCGACGGCACGCCGCGGCGCAAGCCGGATGGCGCGCCGGAGATCCGCACCATCCTGTTTCCGGTGACCAGCGCCACGATGTACGACGTCTGGGACGTGATCGGACTGCGGGGTACCGGTACCGATTCCTATTCGGTCGACAATCTGTTCATCCCTGAAAAATTTGCAGCGCTTCGCGACGAACCCCAGGCGCGGCGCGAAAACGGGCCGCTGTACAAGCTCTCCACCAACATGGTGTTCGGCATGGGCTTTGCGGCAACCTCGCTCGGCGTCGCCCGCGCGACGCTTGATGCAGCGATCGACCTTGCCCGCGCCAAGACGCCGCAGGCGCAAAAGGCGATGCGCGACAACAATTCCGTGCAGGGATTGATCGGCCGCACCGAGGCGAGCCTGCGTGCCGCGCGCGCCTACCTCTACGCGACCGCCGCCGAAGTCTGGCAGGACCTTTCGCGCGGCGAGGCCATCACCGAAGCGCATCGCATCGCGCTTCGCATCGCCACCACCTGGACCATCCATCAATCGGCGGCCGTGGTCGACACCGCCTATCACATGGCCGGCGCCACCGCCGTGTTCAACGCCAACAAGTTCGAGCGCCGCTTTCGCGACATGCATGCGATCGCACAGCAGATCCAGGGCCGCGACGCCCATTACGAAGATGCCGGCAAGGCGATCCTGTCAGGCAATCTCGATACGCCGCCGACGGCGCGTTGAGATAGTCATCCCGGCTCGCGCCGAGAAGGCCCCGCCCGGAACCCCGTTGCAAGCTCTGCGTTGCTTTTCCAATAGCCGCAACAACGAGGGAGATACGGCATGCCCCGCGGTGACAAGTCCAGCTATACGAACAAGCAGAAACGCAAGGCCGAACATATCGAGGAAGGCTACGAGAAGCGCGGCGTCAGCAAGGATGAAGCCGAGCGGCGCGCATGGGCGACCGTCAACAAGGAAACCGGCGGCGGCAACAAGAGCGGCTCCGGCCGCGGCGTGAAGGATACCAATGTCGCGGCGAAGAAGGGCGGCCGAATCGGTGGGCCGCGCGGCGGCAAGGCCGCTGCACGCCGACCGGCGGCGGCACGATCGCGCTCCGCCAAGAAGGCCGCTGCAACACGGAAGCGCAATGCTGCAGCGAGATCGAGCGCACGAAAGACGGCACGATCCGGTGCACGCAAGACGGCACGGTCGGGTGCGCGCAAGTCCGCACGGAAGCGCTAACCGCCGCTAGTCGCTTCCGGCTGTCGGTCCGTGCTATGGGTTGTGCAAGCAGCTGATATGCACGGAAAGACGAATGAAGAAGCCGACAGGGAAGAAAGCCGCAAAGCGCGCCGTCGCGCGGCCGCGCGGGCGTTTTGCAGAGCCCGCGGTGGATGCGATCTTCAGCGCCTACCCCACCCCGGTCAAAGCCCGACTGCTGGCGCTGCGCCGGCTGATCTTCGATACCGCTGACACCACCGAAGGCGTCGGCGCGCTGGAAGAGACGCTGAAATGGGGGCAGCCGAGCTATCTCACGACCGGGAGCGAGAGCGGCAGCACGATCCGGATCGACCAGGTGAAGGCGGAAGCCGGCCGGTACGCGGTCTATTTCCACTGCCAGACCGATCTGGTCGAGACTCTTCGCGAGCTCTATCCGGAACTGCGCTATGGCGGCAACCGCAGCATTCTGCTCGACGCCGGCGAGAAGCTGCCCGAGAAAGCGCTGCGCCACTGCGTGGCGCTCGCGCTGACGTATCATTTGAGGAAGCGGAAGGCGGCCAATAGACGCGCGTAGCCCGGATGGAGCGAAGCGAAATCCGGGACAGCGTTATCAGCGGACTTACCCCGGATTGCGCGGAGCCTGTCATCGGGCGCGCATTCGCGCGACCCGTTGGCTCCATCCGGGCTACGCTTGCGACTAAGCCACCAGCGCCGCACCTGCCGGCGAGCTCCAGTTGCCCTGCGTCTTCAACATGCCCACGATCTCCGCATTGGGCCGCGCGCGGCTGAACAGAAAGCCCTGCCCCTCGTGGCATCCCTCGTTGCGCAGGCAGTTTACTTCGGCTTCGGTCTCGACGCCTTCCGCCGTGATGGTGACGCCCAGGCCCTTGCCGAGACTGATGATTGAACGCACGATCGCCTGCGCGTCGGGGTTGGCGGCGAGGTCGCGCACGAAAGACTGGTCGATCTTGATCTTGTCGAACGGAAAGCTGCGCAGATAGCTCAGGCTGGAATAGCCGGTGCCGAAATCATCCATCGAGATGCGAACACCGAGCGCGCGCAGCGCATGCAGGGTCGCCAGCACCTCGCTGCTCTTTTCCAGGAGCAGCGTCTCCGTGATCTCGAGTTCCAGGCGCTTCGCCGGCAGGCCGGACTGCTTCAGCGTATCCGTTACCAGCGACAGCAGATTGCCGAGGCGGAACTGCAGCGGTGACAGATTGACTGCGACGTGGACGTCGTCGGGCCATTGCGC
Organism: Bradyrhizobium sp. 170; assembly: GCF_023101085.1. Lineage (NCBI taxonomy): Bacteria > Pseudomonadati > Pseudomonadota > Alphaproteobacteria > Hyphomicrobiales > Nitrobacteraceae > Bradyrhizobium > Bradyrhizobium sp. 170. The sequence continues at coordinate 8,637,854 of NZ_CP064703.1, forward strand.
CGCATCCGTGCAGGCGCGACGCAGCATCAAGCCGCCGACGGCGTTGATCAGTCCGGTTTCCTCCGCAACGGGGATGAATTCGGCCGGCGAGATCATGCCGCGCTCGGGATGCGGCCAGCGCACCAGCGCTTCGAAGCCGGTGATGCGCCCGCTCGAAAGATCGACCAGCGGCTGGTAATAGGGCCGCAGCGTATCGCCCTGGACGGCCACGCGCAGCTCGGTTTCGATCTTGCGGCGGGTCTGGGCGCGCGCGTCCATTCCGGCCTCGAAGAACGAGAATGTGCCGCGAGAATCGTTCTTGGCCCGCGACAATGCAAGGTCGGCGTTCTTCAAAAGCTTCTCGGATTCATCGCCGTCGCCGGGCGACACCGCAATGCCGATGCTGGCGCCGATCACGACGGAATGCCCGTCCAGAAGATAGGGATCGCCGATGGCGTCCAGGAGGCGCCTCGCCAGGAACGCCGCATCCTCAGGCCGCGTCACCCCGCTCTGGACGATTGCGAATTCGTCGGAGTTGAGCCGGGCCAGCACATCGTCGTCGCGCAGCATCGACCGCAATCGCTTGCCGACGCCGCGCAGGAGCTTGTCGCCGATGCCATGGCCGAGCGTATCGTTGACCGCCTTGAAATGGTCGAGGCCGAGCACGAGCACCGCCACCTGCTCGGCGTTGCGGCGCGTGCGCAGCAGGATGTCGTCCATCTGCTGACCCAGCAAATTGCGGTTCGGCAGCCCGGTCAGGCCGTCATGCTGGGCCATGAAAGTCAGGCGCGCCTCGGCGCGTTTGCGTTCGGTGGTGTCCATCAGCGCCAGCAGGATCGCAGGCCGATCGCCGTAAACGAGCTGGCGTGAATAGATCGCCAGATCGATCAGCGTGCCGTCGGCCCGGACATGCTTCCAGGTGCGGGCAGCGCGCTCGTCGCCGGTCCATGGCAGTTCGGCGTCGAAGGCCTGCAGGCTGCGGATCGTCAGCTTCTCGAATTCGCTGCGGCTGTAACCATAGTGCTGGATCGCAGCGTCGTTGACGGCGAGAATACGTTCGTCACCCAGCGCGCAGACGATCATCGGAACCGGATTGCTCTCGAACAGCAGCCGGAACGAGGCCTCCCGCTGTTTCAACTCGGTGATATCGACGCGCAGACCGATGATGCCGCCATCCTCGGTCAGGCGTTCATCGACCAGGATGACGCGGCCGTCGGCCAGCGTCTGCTCATGCCGCTCGCCGGGTTGGTACAGCTTCTTGAGCCGCGCGGCGATCCATTCTTCCTCGCGCCCGATTGCCTCCGGATAATCGCCGCGCGCGACGCCGACGCGGATCGTATCTTCCAGCCGTGCGCCCGGCTTGAACAGGTCCGCACTGCGGCCGTACATCTCCGCATATTTCTTGTTCCAGAGAATATAGCGGCCTTCGGCATCGAGAAACACGACGCCCTGTGGCAGGATATCGATCGCCTCCCGCAAACGCTCGTGCGATTTGCGCGCCTCCGCAAGCGCTGCGTCGACCTCGGTGCGCTTGCGCGCGATCTCTCCGGCCGCAGCGGGCGGGCAACGCCCGCGTTTGGCGGGAGGCTTGGGCGCGGATTTTACCGGACGACCGCGAAAGCGGACAATCGCCGCCTGCCTGGGCTTCCCTAATGTTGTTCGCTTCTTCGTCGACATCGCTAGGCCTACCCCGCGCATTGCTGCGGACGATGTTTGCAGAAAAGTGTCTGAAAAAAAGGTATCTCTTGCCGCATAAAGGGCCCATGCGCGCCCCACATTCATTGCTCACCGGAAAGGCGGGCGCACGCTCTGCGTGTATCGCTTTTGACGAAAATCGCAAGTTTGCAGGTCAAAATCGTCGCGCTCGCGCGGCAGGCGTGCGACGCGCGTCCCGGATGCACAAGGAATGCGCGAAATGCCGCGCGTGCGCATGAGTATAGGTCAACGATCGACAGGGTTATCGCGCGGTTAAGGACGGTGGCGGCATAGCGCCCGTTCAACCCAAAGCAGCCGCCGCGGCTTGCGCTTCCGGCACGACGTCGTGGTCGTAAAGCCGCCTGCGGAACGCCGCATGCGCTGCGATCTCGGCATCGCGAACGCCGAGATCGGCATAGGAGGAGTCGTAGCGCATGCCATTCTCGCGCGCACCGCGCTGAACCGCCGCCACCCGCTCACGGCGCAGCCGCTCATACGCAAGCAGCGCCGCCGGTACGCTGGCGCGCTCGGTACGCGCCAGAATTGTCGCCAGCGCCATGCCGTCCTCGATCGACTGATTGGCGCCCTGGCCGAGATGCGGCAGCATCGGATGCGCGGCATCGCCGAGCAGCGTCAAGCGGCCACGCGTCCATGTCGGCAGCGGCTCGCGGTCGTACAGCGCCCATCGGAATGTCTTTTCGACCTGGCCCAGCAGAGTCCCGATGCGCGGGTCCCATCCCCAAAACTCGCGGCGCAGCACATCGGGATCTCCGGGCGCTGACCAGGATTCCTTCATTTCCGCATCGGCCGGCACGAAGCCGACATAGTTGATGAGCTCGCCCGATCGCACCGGAAAGCTGAGGAAATGTTTTCCCTTGCCGAGCCACATCTGCCAGCAATCGGTCGGCCAGTGCGGAATGCGCCGATGCGGCAGCACGCCGCGATAGGCGACGGACCCGTGGAAGACCGGCCGCGACGGCGGCGCGGCATAGTGCCGGAGCTCGGAGTGAATGCCATCCGCCGCGATGACGACGTCACCTTCGGCCACCGCACCATTGGCGAACGACACCCGCGCGATCTCGCCGGCCTGCTCAAGGCCTGTGCCGCGATGTCCCGTGCGCACCACGCCCGGCGGCAATGCGCTCGCCAGGATCTCGACGAGATCGGCGCGATGCATGCCGAAGGTGGCGTTCCAGCCCGCGGAGTCCGTCACCTGGACCGGGGCTATCGGCGCACCGTCGTGGCGAAAATAGTGTGAACCGTGGCCGACCCTGGCGCCCCATCGTTCCACCTGATGTCCAAGGCCTACCCGCTGCAATTGCCGCACGCTGTTCGGCGTCAGGAATACCCCTGCGCCGACCTCGCCGAGCGCAGGTGCCTGCTCATAGACGGAAACATCGAAGCCACGGGCGATCAGCGCGTTCGCGGCGAACAGCCCGCCAATTCCGCCTCCAATGATCACGACAGTGAGCTGCGGCTGCGTCATTGTCCCACGCAAAAAATGCTTCGGAAGCCTGCTCGTTCAAGCTATCCTCCCTTGCTGCAAACACCAAGCGCCGACAGTTCAGACTGGACGGAGTAAACGGCAGCGGGAGGAGTTTGAATGCACGGCTCTACGCCAGCTCTGCTTCCCGTCCGCCGTAGACTGGCCGTCCTGACACTGCTTCTGGCCTTCTCCGCGCATGGTCATACGCCGGCGCTGGCCGGTGATTATCCGGACCGGACCGTAAAAATCGTCGTTCCATTTCCGGCTGGAGGAACGGCCGATGCGATCCCACGAATTGTCGGCGACTGGCTGTCACGCAAATGGAGCCAGCCGGTGGTCATCGAGAACCGCACGGGCGCCGCCGGAAACATCGGCGCCGAACAGGTCTATCATTCGGCGCCCGACGGCTACACCCTGCTCTCGTCACCGCCGCCGCCGCTGGTGATCAATCACAATCTGTACCCCAAGCTAGGCTTCGATCCGACGAAGTTCGAGCCTGTCATCGTCATGGCCCAGGTGCCAAATGCGCTGATCGTCAATCCGAACAACATCAAGGCATCGAGCGTGCCCGAGTTGATCGAATACCTGAAGGGCAATTCCGACAAGACCATCTGCGCCACGCAAGGCAACGGCACGACCTCGCATCTGACCTCGGAGCTGTTTCAGCTGATGGCAAAGGTGAAGCTGCGGCACATTCCGTATCGCGGCTCGGCGCCTGCGCTGCAGGGTCTCGTCGCCGGCGACGTCGACGTCATGTTCGACAATCTCGGCGTCTCGCTGGCGCTGGTTCAGGCCGGCAAGCTGAAGCTGCTCGCGGTGGCCTCTTCCGATCGGTTGCCGGCGCTGCCGGATGTACCGACGATGGCCGAAACGCTGCCGGGTTTTGAAGCAGTCGCCTGGTACGGCATCGTGGCGCCACCTAAAACTCCGAAAGACATCGTCGACAAGATCAATGCCGATGTGAACGAGGCGTTGCGTCAGCCCGCGGTGCAGGACCAGCTGAAGAAACTATCCGCCGGAATTTTCGGCGGCCCGGTCGACAAGACAGCCAAATACATGCGCGAGGAGGTCGACCGGTGGGCCGCGGTGATCAAGTCGGCCAATATCGAGCTGCAATAGGTCCCGCCATCTAATTGACCTCGATCCGAATGTTGCGTGTGCCGCTCCGCCGGAGCTGCGTGCACGGCGCCGCTGCGTGCCGGTTGAACGCTGCCGTGCACGTGATAGATTGTGCGTGCCATGATGATCCGTACCTCCAATATCGCTTCTGTCTTCTTTCTCGCGCGCTGACCGCGTTGCCCGCTCAGGCGGGCGGAAGTTTCCGACAGAAATAGCCCGGCCGCTCCTGCTTCGCGCAGGCCACGGTCGTTTGCCCAGCGATTAAGAGGATTCTCATGCCTGACAGCAAACCAGCGCGCGCGCTCAGCGACGCGCAGATCGAGCAATTCATTCAAGACGGCTTCGTGCGGATCGATCGCGCCTTTCCGCGCGAGCTTGCCGAGCAGGGTCGCGCCATCCTGTGGCGCGATCTGCCCTGCGATCCCGACGACCCCGCAACCTGGACGCAGCCGGTGATCCGCCTCGGCTATTACAGCGACGACCCCTTCAGGAAAGCCGTCAACAGCCCGCTGCTTCATGCCGCCTTCGACCAGCTCGTCGGAAAGGGACGCTGGTGGCCGCGAGCCGACCTCGGCACCTTCCCCGTGCGGTTTCCCAGTCCTCACGACCCCGGCGACGCCGGCTGGCATGTCGATGTGAGCTTCCCGGGAGAGGACCAACCTGTCGACAGCAATGATTACGCCGCATGGCGGGTCAACGTGACGTCGCGCGGACGCGCGCTGCTGATGCTGTTCCTGTTCTCCGATGTGGGGGAAGCCGACGCGCCCACCCGAATAAGGCCGGGCTCGCATCTGCACATGGCGCGCTTTCTCGAACCGGCCGGCGAGGCCGGCATGTCGCATTTGAGGCCGGACGAGATGGGAAGCGACCGGCCCGAGATACAGGCGACCGGCGATGCCGGCACGGTCTATCTGTGCCACCCGCTGCTTGTTCACGCCGCGCAAATGCACCGGGGATCCGCGCCGCGTTTCATGGCGCAGCCACCGCTGCACCCGTCTCAGCCGTTCAGGCTTGAGCGGGCGGATGGCGATTATTCGCCGGTTGAACGGTCCATCCGGCAGGCCTTGCAGGCTCGCGCATAACAAGAATCCGGGAATGAAGCCGGAGCGGGGTCACCAACGAGGGTGGTCGTCCCCGCTCCAGTTGATCTCGATGCGCGTGTTGCGCGGAACGGTGCGCTGGAACAGGGCAAACAACGCCGCAATAGCGGTTGCAGCGCCTGTCTCCCATTGCCAATTTCATGCTACGTTTTTCGCGAATAGAGTGATCCGATGAACCCCCGCCTGATTCTGATCCCCCTCCTGACCTTGATGATCGCCGCCAGTGCCGCGAGCGCATGGGCGCAGGACAAGGGCACTGTCCACCCAAAACCGCTGCCGCCGCTCGCCAACCCGAACGATCCCAACATCGCCGCCAAGGAGCTGTTCGGCCGCAAGGTGCTGCCGGCGGCGATGCCGACGCGCGTGCACGGGTTCTATGCCCATGGCTGCATCGCGGGCGCGGAAGGGCTGCCGATCAACGGCGACAATTGGCAGGTGATGCGGCTGTCGCGCAATCGTTACTGGGGCCATCCCGACCTGGTCGCACTGGTCAAGCGGCTTGCCGCAAGAGCGCGCAAGGATGCCGGCTGGCCGGGCATATTGGTCGGCGACATGTCACAGCCGCGCGGCGGGCCGATGTTCACCGGACATGCCAGCCATCAGGTGGGGCTCGATGCTGACATCTGGCTGACGCCGATGCCGAACCGGCAACTATCGCGCAACGAGCGCGAGGAGACGTCGGCCGTGATGATGGTGCGCACCGACCGGCTCGACATCGATCCGCACGCCTGGACGCCGACTCATCTCGCGGTGATCCGCGCCGCCGCGCTGGAGCCCAGCGTGCAGCGCATCTTCGTCAATGCCGCGATCAAGAAGGCGCTCTGTCGCGAGGCCAAAGGCGACCGCTACTGGCTGCACAAGGTGCGGCCGATGTACGGCCACGACTATCACTTCCACATCCGCATCAAATGCCCGCCCGGCGCCGGCGAATGCGAAAGCCAGCCCGAACCGAACGACGGCGAAGGCTGCAGCACCGGCGATCTCGCCTACTGGTTCAGCGATGCGGTGCTGCACCCGAAGCCGCCGAAAGTGCCGCCGAAGCCGAAGCCGCCGATGACGATGGCCGCGCTGCCGCCCGCCTGCAAGGCGGTATTGAACGCGCCGGACGCAAAGCATTGACCGCACAAGATCAAATCCGCAGGAGAATGACGATGAAGATTTGGCCCCTGATTGCATCCATCGCTTTCGTCACGAGCGTGCATGCACAAACTCCTTATGCCGGGATGCAGACGCGCCCGATCAAGGCGCTTTCCGAACAGCAGATTGCCGACCTCGGCGCCGGCCGCGGCATGGGCCTGGCGCTCGCCGCGGAGCTGAACGGTTATCCGGGGCCATTGCACGTTCTCGAGCTCGCCGACAAGCTCGAACTTTCCACCGAGCAGCGTGCCAGCATGCAGCGCCTGTTCGATTCCATGAAGGCCGAAGCGATGCCGCTGGGCGCGAAGCTGATCGAGCAGGAAGCCGAACTGGACAAGCAGTTTGCAACCCGCACGGTCACGCCGGAAAGCCTGAAGGCGTCCACTGGGGCCGTTGCGGCCACGCAGGGGACGCTGCGCGAGACCCACCTGAAATATCATTTGTCGACCGGAAGCATCCTGACCCCGTCGCAGATGACAAAGTATGCGGAATTGCGCGGTTACGGCGGCGGCGGGCACAAGCGACACCACCATTGATGCTCCGGCTGCACCCTGCAGGCGGTGCAGCCGCCTTTACCTCCTCCCCTATCCTGACTATTGTCAGGGCTGGCGACATCCTGATCGACCGCAAGTCCTCCAGGAAATACCGGAACGGCGCTTCCGACGGTCGCCTTAACCCAACCAACGCCTGTCTTGCGCGCGGCAACCGCGGCTCGCAATCATGCATGGAGCGCCCGATGAACCGTCTTGCCGGCCTTTTCCTGGCCTTCGCCGTATCGTTAGCAGCCATCCCCTCGCCCACCGCCGCGCAGGACAAGTCCCTGACGATCTTCGCCGCGGCCTCGATGAAGAATGCGCTCGACGAGATCGACGCCGCCTATACCGCGAAGTCGGGCGTCAAGATCACCGTCAGCTATGGCCCGAGCTCGGGGCTCGCCAAGCAGATCGAGCAGGGCGCGCCGGCCGACGTGTTCATCTCCGCCGACACCGACTGGATGGATTATGCGGCGTCGAAAAAGACGATCAATGAATCGAGCCGGGTCAATCTGCTCGGCAACAGCATCGTGCTGATCGCGCCAAAGGATTCCAAGGTCGACAATGCCAGCATCGGCCCCGGCTTCGATCTCGCGAAGCTCGCGGGCGACGGCAGGATCGCCACCGGCGACGTCAAATCAGTGCCGGTCGGCAAATATGGCAAGGCGGCGCTCGAGAAGCTTGGTTCATGGCAGGCCGCCGAATCCAAATTCGCGATGGCCGAAAGCGTGCGCGCCGCGCTGACGCTGGTCGCGCGCGGCGAAGCGGTGCTGGGCATTGTCTACTCGACCGACGCCAAGGCCGAACCCGGCGTCAAGATCATCGGTACCTTCCCGGCCGATTCCCATCCTGCGATCGTCTATCCTGTGGCGGCGACCACCACCGCAAAACCGGAGGCCTCGGACTATCTCGCCTTCCTGCGCTCGACCGCAGCCAAAAACATCCTCGAGAAGTATGGCTTCAAGTTCCTCGTCAGCCCGTCGACCTGATGTTCGAGATATCGCCGGCCGAATGGACGGCCATCCTGCTGTCCCTGCGCGTCACCGTCATGGCGACGCTGGTGGCGACGCCGTTCGGTATCGCACTGGCGTGGCTGCTGGCGCGGCGTGAATTCTGGGGCAAGTCCATCCTCGATGCGCTGGTTCATCTGCCGCTGGTGCTGCCCCCCGTCGTCACCGGTTACCTGTTGCTGCTGACCTTCGGCCGCCGCGGGCTGGTCGGCGCGTGGCTCGCCGATAACCTCGGCATCGTGTTCGCGTTTCGCTGGACCGGAGCGGCGCTGGCCTGCGGCATCATGTCGTTCCCACTCCTGGTGCGGCCAATTCGATTATCGATCGAGGCGATCGACCGCCGGCTGGAACAGGCATCGAGCACGCTCGGCGCCCCGCCGTGGCAGGTGTTCGCCACCGTGACCTTGCCGCTGGCGCTGCCGGGCGTGCTGGCCGGCATGGTGCTCGGCTTTGCCAAGGCGATCGGCGAGTTCGGCGCCACCATTACTTTCGTCTCCAACATTCCGGGCGAGACCCAGACCATTTCTTCCGCGATCTATTCGCTGATTCAAACGCCGGATGGCGACAGCGCGGCTATGCGGCTGGTGCTGATTTCCACCCTGATTGCAATGGGCGCGCTGATCGCCTCCGAATGGTTCGCGCGGCGCGCCACCAAACGCCTGCACGGGAACTGACCATGCTGCGCGTCGACGTCACCAAGCAACTCGGCGAGTTCTCGCTGGAAGCCTCGTTCGAAAGCCAGGGCCGCGTCACCGGCCTGTTCGGCGCATCTGGCGCCGGCAAGACCTCGCTGATCAATATGATCGCGGGGCTGCTGCGGCCCGACCGCGGCGTTATCGCGCTCGACGGTGAAACACTGGACGACACGTCGAAAGGCATTCACATCCCGCCGCACCGACGCCGGATCGGTTACGTGTTTCAGGACGCGCGGCTGTTCCCGCATCTCGACGTGCGGCAAAATCTCGACTACGGCCGGCGCATGAACAGGCTCGCCGTGGATCCGGCACAGCACGCGCGCGTCACCGACCTGCTCGATATCGGCCAGCTGCTCGACCGCCGCCCCGGCCAGCTCTCCGGCGGCGAACGCCAGCGCGTCGCACTCGGCCGTGCGCTATTGTCAAAGCCGCGCCTGTTGCTGATGGACGAGCCGTTGGGCTCGCTCGACGAGGGCCGCAAGGAGGAAATCCTGCCCTATCTGGTGCGGCTGCGCGACGAAGGCATTCCGATGGTCTATGTCAGCCACGACGCCGCCGAACTGCGTCAACTGGCGACGCAGATCGTGATGCTCAAGCGCGGCCGCGTGACCGCGCTCGGCGGTGTCAAGGTGCTGACGTAGCCCCTTTACTCCGGAACGATACGCACCGCGCCGCGGGCGGCGCTCGTCGTCAACGCCGCATAGGCCTTCAGTGCCATCGTTACCTTGCGGCTGCGCTTCTTGGCGGGCTTCCATGCGTCCGCGCCACGGGCCAGCATGGCTTCGCGCCGCTTCGCCAGCGTGGCGTCATCGACCACGAGGCTGATCGAACGCGAGGGGATGTCGATCTTGATAAGGTCGCCCTCTTCCACCAGCCCGATCAACCCGCCTTCGGCGGCTTCCGGCGAGAGATGCCCGATCGACAGGCCTGACGAGCCGCCGGAGAAGCGGCCATCGGTGACCAATGCGCAAACTTTTCCGAGGCCCTTCGATTTGAGGTAGCTGGTCGGATAGAGCATCTCCTGCATGCCGGGGCCACCGCGCGGGCCTTCATAGCGGACCACGACGACATCGCCCGCCTTGATCTTGTTACCCAGAATGCCTTCGACTGCGGCGTCCTGGCTTTCGAACACCCGTGCCGGCCCCTCGAACTTCAAAATGCTCTCATCGACGCCCGCGGTCTTCACGATGCAGCCATCGAGCGCGATGTTGCCCGACAGCACGGCAAGGCCGCCATCTTTCGAATAAGCATGCTCGGCGTCACGAACGCAGCCGGTGGCGCGATCGGTATCGAGTTCTTCGAACCGGCGCTCCTGGCTGAAGGCGACTTGCGTCGGCACATTGCCCGGCGCGGCCATGAAGAATTTGCGGACGCTCTCGCTCTTGGTGCGAACGATGTCCCAGCGATTAAGCGCGTCTTCCAGCGTCTTGCTATGAACCATCGGCAGGCCGCGGTTGAGCAGGCCGGCGCGATCGAGTTCGCCGAGGATCGCCATCACGCCACCAGCGCGGTGAACGTCTTCCAGATGCACGTCCGGCACCGACGGCGCGACCTTGCACAGCACCGGCACCCGGCGCGATAGCCGGTCGATATCCTGCATCGTGAAGGGAATGCCGCCTTCATAGGCCGCCGCCAGCAGATGCAGCACCGTATTGGTCGAGCCGCCCATGGCGATATCGAGCGTCATCGCATTCTCGAACGCCTTGAAGTTCGCAATCTTTCGTGGCAACGCCGTTTCGTCATCCTGCTCGTAATAGCGCCGCGCCAGATCGACGATCAGGTGCCCGGCCTCGACGAACAATCCCTTGCGGTCGGCATGCGTCGCCAGCACCGAGCCGTTGCCCGGCAGCGCGAGGCCCAGCGCCTCGGTGAGGCAGTTCATGGAATTGGCCGTGAACATGCCCGAGCACGAGCCGCAGGTCGGACAGGCAGAGCGCTCGATCACTTCCACATCGGCGTCGCTGACATTGCTGTCGGCGGCGGCGACCATGGCGTCGATCAGGTCGACCGCGCGGAGCTTGCCCTTGATGTTGACCTTGCCCGACTCCATCGGGCCGCCCGAGACGAACACGGTCGGGATGTTGATCCGCAATGCGGCCATCAGCATGCCGGGCGTGATCTTGTCGCAGTTGGAGATGCAGACCATGGCGTCGGCGCAATGCGCGTTGACCATGTACTCGACGCTGTCGGCGATGATCTCGCGCGACGGCAGGCTGTAGAGCATGCCGTCATGGCCCATGGCGATGCCGTCGTCGACCGCGATGGTGTTGAACTCTTTCGCAACGCCGCCCGCCTTCTCGATTTCGCGCGCGACGAGCTGGCCGAGATCCTTCAGGTGCACGTGGCCGGGCACGAACTGGGTGAACGAATTGACCACGGCAATGATCGGCTTGCCAAAGTCCTCGTTCTTCATGCCGGTGGCGCGCCAGAGGCCGCGGGCGCCCGCCATGTTGCGGCCGTGGGTCGTGGTTCGGGAGCGGTAGGCGGGCATGATCTGTCCTTTTGGATCGGGAAAGGCGTCTTTTAGACGGTGAGCTCTGCTGATTAAAGCGCGTTGGCGCAGGGTCGCCATGCGCTGGTCAACCCAAAACGGGACAGGGTGCAGACGCCCCTGCCCCGGCTACCGCTAGACGACCTCGCGTGCACGCAGTTCCGCGATCGCTTTCGCGTCATAGCCGAGCGAGGCCAGCACCTCCTCGGTATGGGCGCTGAGCGCGGGCGCCATCCGGTCGAGCCTGCCGCCGCCATGGGCGAGCTGGAACCCGCTGCCGGCAAAGCGCAGGCGTCCATAGGGCGTATCGATCTCCTGAATGGCACCGCGCGCTGATATCTGCGGGTGATCGATCACCTCCTCGACCTTCCAAATACTGGCGCAGGGCGCGCCCGCGGCTTCCAGGATCTTTTCCCAATCGCGCGGGTCCTTCTTCGAGAGCGCCTCCTCGATGATGGCCCGCAACGCCTTCTCGTTTTCCTGACGGGCGAACCAGTCGGCGAAGCGCGGGTCCTCCAGCGCATCGGCTCGATCAAGCGCAGTCATCAGCGCGCGGTATTGTTTCTCGCTGTTGACGGCGAGCAGCAGATAGCCGTTGCCCGCCTTGAACAGGTTGGCGGTCGGCCTGCGGCTCACGGCCTGATTGCCGGAGAGCTGCTGGCGATGGCCGGCGACCGAGTAGTCCGCGACCTGCCCGGACAGGAACGCCAGCGTCGCCTCCAGCATGGAGACATCGACCATTTGCCCCTTGCCTGTATGAGTGCGCTGGAACAGCGCGCTCGACACGCCGAAGGCTGCGGTCGAGCCCGACAACACGTCGCAAACCGCAAAGCCGGCGCGCGTCGGCCCGGTCTCGGCGTGGCCGGTGATCGACATGATGCCTGACAGGGCCTGGATCTTCCCGTCATAGCCGGCGCCCAGCCGTTCCGGGCCTGTCTGGCCAAACCCTGAAATGGCGCAATAGATCAGCCGCGGGTTGATCGCCGAAAGCGCGGCGTAGCCGATGCCGAGCTTGTCCATCACGCCGGGGCGAAAGTTCTCCATCACCACATCGGCCTGGGCGGCGAGTTGCTTGACGATGGCGATCGCCTCCGGCTTCGAGAGATCGAGGGTGAGGCTGCGCTTGTTGCCGTTGATGGCCTGCCAGCCGGGGGCGAGGCCGCGCTCGGCCCATTCGCGGCTCAGCGGCGTGCGGCGCATGTCCTCGCCTTCGCGACGCTCTACCTTGATGACGTCGGCCCCGAGCAGCGCGAGCTGGTAGCTCGCATAGGGGCCTGCCAGCACCTGCGTAAAGTCGAGAATCTTCACGCCTTCGAACGGTCGGGTCAATTCAGTTTCCTCCTGCGGGCGTCATTGCGAGGAGCGCAGCGACGAAGCAATCCATTCTTTCTTTTTTGCCGCAGCGTGGATTGCTTCGCTTCGCTCGCAATGACGACTCTGAAGTCGCGCGGCCAATTCACGCCGCCCGATTGCCGCGCGCGATCTCTTTCTGCTTGTCGAACTCGGCGCGGCGGCGCGCCAGTTCTTCCGGGCTCATCTGCGCAATGTTGTTGTAGTCGAGCTTCCAGGAGGCATCCTCGCTCCAGCGCAGCGGCGACTGCATCGTGGTGCGGGAGCCTGCCGCGGACTCCAGCAGACGCAGCGCCAGTTCGAGCGTCAGCGCCTGCGATTCCACGTCATGCGGCTTGCCGGCGGAGTTGCCGAGCGGGAAATCCGAAAACAGAAATCGCGGCGCGGCGGCGTGTTCGACGATATCCTTGGCGCAGCCCATGACGACGGTGGGGATGCCATTGGCTTCGAGATGACGCGCCACCAAAGCGGACGTCTGGTGGCAGACCGGGCAGTTCGGCACGATGACGGCGACATCGACCTTGTCGGCCTGGCAGCGGGCGAGAATATCCGGCGCGTCGACTTCGATGGTGACGCGATGGCTGCGATTGGTCGGCGCACCGAAGAAGCGCGGCGCGACTTCGCCGATCCGCCCCGCGGCGGCGGCTTTCAGAAGCTGCGACAACGGAAACCAGGTGCCGCTGTCCGTGGCCGTGGTGTGCTTGCGGTCGTAGCCGATATGCGAGATCCGCAAATCGTGCTGCTTGGCAGTGTCGCTGTCATAGACCTGGTAGAATTTCGCGCTGCCGTTGTAGGCCGCGCCCGGACCCTGATCGCCCTTGGTGGGATCATACTTCGCGGCTGTCGTGACGATGGTCACGCGCGACTTCGCGAGCGGTTTCTTCAGCGGCTGGAACGGCGCCTCGACATAATGCGCCCAGCGGTAGGGCGTGGTGTAGCCGATCGCGGCGTAGTAATCGCGCGTCCGCTGCATATAGGGGACCGGGGAATCGTAGTCGGGCGCGAAGCCGAGCTGGTCGTCGAGGGGGGCGGACATTATTATGTCTCCTGCGTTTCCACCATGAGGCCGTTGGTCGGCCTGCGGCCAGACTAGAGATAGTCGGCTGATTGCTCAACCGTCGAAATAATCACTCAAACCCCGCGACCGACGACCAAAGGTCGACCTCAAATTGCCTCAACAAGCCCGGACGCACCGCTACGCTCGCAGGCGACGCGCGCCCCGAGTTGATGCGACGGCTCGTGCCCCCCGAAATAACGAGGGCGCAGGGAAGACCGGGTGCGCGCTGCACCCGCGGTCTCGTGTGCAATGTGCACAAAGAAGTGCGCACACGAGCATACAGGTCCAGCGGAGAGCATCCGGCCTTCCCTGCGCAATGGTTTGACGGCTTATGGCGCGCTCTTCCCGGAGACGAATTCCTCTTGCCTCCGTCGCTGCCGGATTGACGGCCCAACGAACCCGGTTGGGTTCGATCAACCTCCGCCAGCTTGACACCAGCCACGGGTGCCAGAACCACACGCTTTTGCCGTACGCGACAACGCCGCTCGTCCTGCGCGGATCGATCGCTCACAGCCCCAAGACCAAGCTCGAGACCGCCCTGCAATGCCTCGCACGCGCAACGCCATCGCGTCCACCGCTCCCCGCACTCCACGTATCGTGACGACGCGTACGCCCCTCTTCGATGAGGCGGGATGGCGCGAAGATGCAGCTGATTTGGGGGAAATGAGAAGCGGAATATTTTCGCCCCGTAATCTGGACGACCCAAATCGCGTTGAAATGACGGGTGAAATTCGATTTTGCGCGCAGCGGGTTTGGCGGTGTTTTTGGAAGCGAGACCGTGCGACCGTGGGCCGAACGCTCACTGATTTGCCCCATCGTGGAATTACGGAATTACGGGAATTACGGTGCACATTTAACTTTCACGTTGCGTCATTGATGGGCGCATTGCGGACGATTGCATCGACAAAAAAGTTGAGTGCACTGTCACCGCAATTCCGCAATTCCGGATGTTTAATCCAAGCTATGTGCCTGCCATCGGCTTCGATGCCGATAGAGCCTGACGGCTCGCAGACGCACAATTTGGATTATAGATTAAACATTGCATGCAGCTAATATAGCATGCCATTTTATAAGTGAATGTGGCGGATGGGGATAGCTGACGATGCCTGTTTAACAAATAACTTTTAGTCGGGAGAATTTCATGCGCGCGATCATCACATTTGTAATCATGGGAATTGGACTAAGCACAGCGAACGCTCAGTGGCTTCAAGAGGACGCATTAAAGAAAATGATGCGCGAGGCGGTGCCGCCAGACGCTAAGTGCAGCGCACAAGGAGGGATGGGACCGGCCTGCTTCTTTGAGCGGGGTAAGGTCACCGGAATGATACAAGGGCGAGAGACGAGTGTCTTAATGTCGTTGCGAAATGCAGCCTCACTCAATGACCCGGATGTAGAAGCTTTGTATGGTCCGATTAGAAAATTCATCGTGAATTTTGGGTTCTCAGAAGAGGATTCAAAAAAGTGTGTGGCAGATGGATTTGAGATGTTTCAGTCCAGGGTCAGGGCCAAAACTGAGACGTATTATTCGCTGAGTCCTGACTGGTCTACGCAGAACGTGAAAGCGATTAGCTATAGGAAGTTTAAGTTATGGTGCCGAGCGCGCGACGCTGGAGGCGTTCAGTATGTCGAGGCTCTACTGACCAGAAATAATGATTTTTGAAGCCGGGCTGGTCCTGTGAGACGGCTGTAAGTACTTTTTTGAAGCGGCAATGAAAGTAGTATGGGTTATTCGTCGTCGAGCGGAGCGACGTACTGAATAGTGCCATCCTCTTGGATGCCACGACGCTGAAACTGCCACGCGGCGAAGAAGTCCAGGCATGTATTCCAATAGAGGGAGCGCGGGTCCGCTGTCGCTGCATCCGGAAACATATCACTCCGGCGCTGTATCAGGCTGAGCTTTCGGCACTGAGCGGCGACCTCAGGATGCTTGAAGTCGATTTGGTGCATGCTGTGGGCGAATATATTGCGGACGCGATTGATGATCCGCAGGTCGTCTCGCGACGGCTTCTCGATAAACCGGGCGGCGTAGGCGAGAGTGATCTTGGAGGATGCCGTCGCCAGCATTCCGTTTCCTCCACCCTCGAAAATGCGCCCCTCCTCGTCTTTATCGACGCGCATCCGCTCCCGGAAAACCATCTCAAGTGCGTAGTCCACATACGCAGCTGCCGTGATGGCAAGCATGTGGTCAGGCGCTTTTCTCAGGGCCTGCAGAACGTCAATCTGCTGGTCCTCGGTAGGACGGTCTTTGAGGGGATTTGGGCGCTTCACGGTCATAGGACCGAGATACCATATTCCGTTGCCCTACGGGGCATTTTGAGCGCCTAGCAGCCCATTACGTTGCGGACGGCCGTGTAAATCCAGTGGGAGATGACTGCGCTAATGCCGGTCTCAAGTGCTGTCCATACCAGCGTACTCACGCTGTCCGGGGTCGATTTGGAGGGCATTACGGTGACACCGCAACTGCTGGCACCGTAACGCTGCTGCGTCCAGATCTTTCTCAGTCTGTCATCTCCAGTTCAAGCCGGGCGTCTTTCCTGGTTTTTGCTTCCGATATTTCGATACAGACTTTCTCACCCAAGGCATTGAGGTAACCAAACAGACGGTCGTAGGTGTAACCGGCAAAATGCCCGCGCAAAAGTTTTGACACAGCGGTTGAGCTAGACCGAGCAGCGACGCGGCCTTGGCTTGGGTCAGGCCCTTTGATTTGATCCGAGCGGCAATGCGCAGGAAAAGATCCGCCTTGATGGAGTGTTCGGCAGCATTAGGAAGACCGATATCCGCGAACACATTGCCGCTGCTCTTTGTGACTCTGGCTTTTTTTCATTCTCTCTCCGCCAAGCTCTCGGCTTCTTTCAATCTGCGCTTGATCTTGTCGATTTCGGTTTTCGGCGTCGAAATGGCGTTACCGTGACAGTGCTGGATTTTGGATGGCGGAGTGCGTTGATAAATTTTTGCGGCGCGTTCGCCATAGCCGTGTGGATCGGGTAGGGGGCTATCGTCAAATATCCACTCCAAATTCGTCTTCGTTGTCATCTTCGGTAGCGCCGCCTTTGTTCTTCGATCGGCTGGCCGGTGTAATGCCTAGCTCTGCCGCAAGCCGTCTTGCGACTTCAATATTTTCTTTTGCTAGTGTCGATTCAGGCCGTCGCTTCGACTCGCCTGTTGGGCTGACATAGGTCAGGCCCTGTTTCTGAATCACCGCTTCGCATTCACGAATGCGAGCCGGTGCCGGTGGGGGCCTATCTAGTGCGCCGGGTAGGGCGGTTATGTTGGGTTTTCTTCCGCGCATTATTGTCCTTTTGGGATTTTTCGCATTGCACGCCAGCCGCAATTAAGTACGGCTGCGCATATAATTAGAGCGAATTATTTGATGTTTGGCCTTGCGGCCAAGCGTGGAACTGTGCAGGCTGGAACCGTGGGCGCTAATATTGCTGCGCCCTGTGTTGTCGCTAAGCGGTCAATTACCGAAGTGCCCGCTATTTCAATAGACAACACCCATGCCAGCGGTGGGCAGAACAACTCCATATAAAGCGCAGCGTCGGACAACGTCGGCGTGCCGTCCGAGCTTGCTGTAAGCACATCTAGTTTGGGAACAAAGCATGTCTAAAAAATTGCTCGGTTTAATTGCCGCTGCAGCCCTCTGGCCTTCTTTAGCAAGCGCGAATATTGTCGCAAATCCATCGTTCGAACTCGGCTTCACAAGCTGGAGCCAATCAATCTTTTTCATATTCAACGACGGTAATACAGGTTCGCAATCGGCCGCGACTGTTTGCACCGGACCACAATGCGTTTCGACCCTGAATTCGGGTGCGTTCATTGAGCAGGCTCTGGCCACAACGGCGGGCCAAAGTTATGACCTAAGCTTCTTTGTGACAGAAGGCGCTGGCCCAACCAGCGAACTCACGGTATTTTGGAACGGCGTCAAGATTGCAGACGTTCTAAATCCAGCAAATAATACTTACCCGGGTGGTTGGAATCAGTTCACCTATACCGGCCTGCTCGCTACGAGTGCCGTTACGAGTCTTCAAGTGCATGGTCGTCAAGATCCCGGCGGAATGGCCTTTGACGACTTCGATGTACATGCGTCAGTAGCGGCTATCCCTGAACCTTCCACATGGGCGATGATGATCCTCGGTTTCGCTGGTGTGGGCTTCATGACGTATCGCCGTCGCAAGGTCGCAGCGCTCGCCGCCTGATTCTAGATCGAAAATACAGAGACCGCCTTCGGGCGGTTTTTCGTTCATGCATTTTTTTTGACGAAGTATGCGACTGCAATCAGAGGCCAACAAACGTTGGATTAAAATCACCAATCTAACTTCAATAGCGTTGCTTGACGCTGCTTACCTTTGAGCGCAGTGTTATTAAATTGGGGCTAATTCCATTTCTTTTTAGTTTTAAGCGCCCAATTTTTTAATGCGCATGGGGAGTTGAAGATGAATAAATTGGCCTTGAGTGCTGCCGCTGCCTTATTGATATCCGGTCTAGTGATTGCGCCTTCCGCGAATGCGGCGACGCTCATTGGCAATACGCTCTCTGCGTCATATTTGTTTCCTGACTCTAACACCGTCCCCACCGGTGCTTTTGCTTATACGCAATCGACTTTTTCTGTCACCGATCCCGGAGTTGAAACCACCCTGATAATAGCCAACCTAGCCAATCCCAGCATCAACGACGAAATCGCCATTGATTTCACGGCTTATGCAGTGACCTTCACCTGGCTGAACGCAGCGTCCCGAACCGCCGCTCCATTTAACGGTCCGGAGTTTACAATCACATCCGGCAATCCCTTCAGTGCAATTACAAACGTTGTCTCGATTGGCCATACGGTCAGCGCTTCGCTCGTGGGCGGTGTTCTTGAGGTCAATTGGGCCGGTCAAACGTTTGCAGCGAATGATACGGTCGTGGTGAACTTCGCCAGTCCCGTCCCCGAGCCCTCCACTTGGGCGATGATGATCCTCGGTTTCGCCGGTGTTGGCTACATGACTTATCGCCGCCGCAAGACTGCAGCACTCGCCGTCTGATTTAAATACGAGGTCGAGAATACAGAGACCGCCTTCGGGCGGTCTTTTGTTTTGGCCGTGCTCTCCCACTAGTCATCGGGTTGATTGCGGTGCAACGCTCAAGCGATTTTCGCGCGTCTTCAGACACCCGCCACCGACGACCAGATCTCCGCAAGCTTGCGCTTGGCCTTCTGCCTACGCGTCAGGGGCACGGCCTCTTCCTCATCCTCCGGCAGCCGCAGGCCGACCACGTTGACCCGGCCGCCGCTGATGCTGCGCGCGACCAGAACGATCGGATCGAGCACCAGCTCGGCGCCTTCCTTCGGCGCACGGTCGAGATGAATATCGAAATAATCCGCCAGCGTCAGACTAGCCTGCTCTTCCCCGGCCGATACGCCGTAGATCTGGGCGAGTTCACCGAGCGTGTGCTCGCCCGATACCATAAAATCGCCGAGCAGATGCGGGTCGGGCGCCGAGCTCGGCGCCATGTCGACGAAGAAGCGATCCAGCGCCTCGGCCTTTTCCGGCGGCGCCAGCAGGTAGAGATAATCGCCGACCGCGACCGGATCGGCCTCGACGGGCGAGAGGATCCGCTCGTCGCGGATCACCAGCGTCGGCTTGGACCAGGATGGAATGAGCCCTCGCCGGAAGTAGAGGCTCTTCGAGCGGACGGGATAGCCGACCAGTTGCTGTTCGAGCTGGCCCGGCAGATCGAGCTCGACACGCCGCGGGCCGCGGTCGACGCGCGGCAGCGCCACGTGCAGCCACCGCGCCGCCGGCCCCAGCGTCCAGCCCTGCAGCAGCAGCGAGATGACGACCACGACAAAGGCGACGTCGAAATAGAGATAGGCTTTGGACAGCCCGACCAGCATCGGGATCGACGCCAGAAAGATCGCGACCGCCCCGCGCAGGCCGGTCCAGGCGATGAAGACCTTTTCGCGCCAGTTGAACCGGAACGGCGCCAGGCACAGCAGCACCGCAAGCGGCCGCGCCACGAGCATCAGCACCAGCGCCACGATCACGGAAGGAACCACGCTGTCCAGAAGGCGCTGCGGCGACGCCAGCAGGCCCAAGAGAACGAACATCACGATCTGCGCCAGCCAGGTCGCGGCGTCGAGAAACGTCACCACCGAATTATGCGCGCGCGTCGGCCGGTTGCCGATGATGATGCCGGCGAGATAGACCGCGAGAAATCCCGAGGCGTGCGAGATCTGCGCCACGCCGAAGATCACGAGCGCAGCGGTCGTGACAAAGGGCGCATGCAGGCCTTGCGGCAGCGCCATGCGATTGAGCGCCACCACCACCAGACGGCCACCGATCACGCCGACGACGGCGCCGAGCACGCCTTCGCGCACAAGCTGCAGTACAACATGCAGAGGCGAGCTTTCACCGAGTGAAATGAATTTGACCAGCATCAGCGTGAGAAAGATCGCGAACGGGTCGTTGGTGCCGGATTCGGCTTCCAGAGTTGCTCCGACACGGGGACGCAGGCGCAGGCCCTGCGTGTGAACGAGCAGGAACACCGCCGCCGCGTCCGTCGACGCCACGACGGCCCCGACCAGAAGCGACTCGGTCCAGTTCAGATCGAGGGCGTATTTGGCGGCCGGCGCGGCGACCAGCGCGGTGACCAGCACACCGATGGTTGCCAGCACCATCGATGGCGCCAGCACTATGCGGATGCTTTGAAACTTGGTCCGCAGGCCACCGTCGAACAGGATCAGCGCCAGCGCGACCGATCCCACCAGATAGGTGGTGCGGACGTCATCGAAGCTGAGCTGGCCGGGGCCGGCGTCGCCGGCCAACATGCCGATGAACAAAAACACCAGCAGCAGCGGCGCCCCGAAGCGCAGCGCGAGCAAGCTCGACAGGATGCCCGCCATCACCAGGATAGCGCCCAGAAAGATGGCGATGCTGACCGAGTCGAGAGAAGCCATGAACCTCCGCAATAACCTCTACAATCCTGGCAAATACTTGCAATTGCATCCTTATCGTTGCCACAGTTGAACGCCAACCCATTTCTGCGATAGCAGCAATGTGCCCGATTTACGGGCCTAACCTGTCCCCGTAGCTGCGTATCGATAGCATCCGCACTCCGCTTGTGGGAATCTGCCGGCTGCGCACGAATCAACTTTGCCTGATGGGGCCGGGTAGCCTCGAACGAGATTTAGCCGATGGATTTGAAAGAGATCATCGAGGTCCTGCACAACGCCGCGCGATCGGTTGGTGCGGAGGTCACCTCGCCCTGGTTCTATCTGCAGCTCGGACTGATCCTGACCGCGGCCGGGCTCGCCTGGGCCGGCGGCGCGGCCGTCCGCTCCAGGATAGACGTGTCGTCGATTGCGATGGGGTGGCCGGCGCCGTTCCGGCTGTTCGTCCGCGTTCTGGTCGGCAGCACGTCGACGGCGGTGTTCGCGCTGCTGGTGATGCTGGCGCGCGGGGTCATGATCGCGTCGACCTGGCCAAGCCGCAGCTATCTGCTCGCGGTTGCCGCCAAGCTCGCCTTGGCGTGGCTGGTCATCAACCTCGTTACCTCGGTCATCCGAAATACCTTTGTGGTCCGGCTGGTGTCGATATCGGCATGGCTGGTGGTGGCCTTGAGCACGCTGGGCCAGCTCGAGCCGGCGATCGAGGCGCTCGACTCGGTCTCGATCGTGCTCGGCGACCTGCGCCTGACGCCGCTGCTGCTGATCAAGCTTGGCGCGCTCCTGATCGCGGCGCTGTGGCTGACCAACATCGCCAGCAATTTCGTGGAAGGCCGGATCACCCGATCCGGCGATCTGACCCCGTCGATCCAGGTGCTGCTGGTCAAGATCGTCCGGCTGACGCTGATGGTATTTGCCATTGCGATCGCCCTGAGCGCGGTCGGCATCAACCTCGCGGCGCTCGCGGTGTTCACCGGCGCGGCCGGCGTCGGTATCGGCCTCGGCCTGCAGAAAATCGTCGCCAACTTCATCAGCGGCATCATCCTGCTGGTCGACAAATCGGTGAAACCTGGCGACCTCGTCACCATCGGCGACAACACCGGGCGCATCAGCACGATGAAGACGCGCTACATCTCGGTCGCCGCCGGCGACGGCCGCGAGTTCCTGATCCCGAACGAGGATCTGGTGACGCAGAAGGTCGTCAACTGGACCTATACCGACAAGAACACGCTGGTGAAGGTGCTGTTCAGCACCAATTACGATGCCGATCCGCGGGCGGTGTGCAAGCTGGCCGTCGACATTGCCGGCGCCGTGCCGCGCGCGATCAAGAACAAGCCCCCGAACTGCATCCTGACCGAATTCGCCGAGGCCGGGATGAAGTTCTCCCTGACCTTCTGGTTGCCCGATCCGGACGGCCTGGACAACGTCAAGAGCGAGGTGATGCTGGCGCTGTGGGACGCCTTCAAGCGCGAGGGGATCCGTGTTCCCTATCCGGTCCGCGAAATCCGCGTCCGCGGCGGCGCGCTGCCGGTTGAACAGGTGGTGGAGGTTTCCGGCTAGATGCAAGTCTTTTTAGAGCCTCCAGCACCTCAACCCCGGCTTGCCGCAGACCGCTCCGATCACTAAATTAGACCCTTAAATCAACCATTCCCGTTCCCCGAAGCATGACCCGCCCATGAGCTATATTGAAGCGTCAGACACCTCCTTGCGAAAAACCGGCCAGATCAAGCTACATGGCGCGAGCGGGTTCGCCGGCATGCGCAAGGCCGGCGCACTGGTCGCAAAGTGCCTCGACGAACTCACCGACATCGTCAAGGCGGGCGTCCCGACATCACGGATCGACGAATTCGTCCGCGACTTCGCCTTCAGCCATGGCGCCTATCCGGCGACGCTGATGTATCGCGGCTACCGTTACTCGACCTGCACCTCGATCAATCACGTGGTCTGCCACGGCATGCCCGGCGACCGCGCGCTGAAGGAAGGCGACATCGTCAATATCGACGTCACCTTCATCGTCGAAGGCTGGTACGGCGATTCCAGCCGCATGTACGTGATCGGCCCGATCGCCCGCAAGGCGGAGCGGCTGATCGAGGTCACCTATGAGGCGATGATGCGCGGCATTGCCGCGGTGAAGCCCGGCGCCACCACTGGCGATATCGGCCACGCCATCCAGAGTTTTGTCGAGCCGCAGGGCATGAGCGTGGTGCGCGATTTCTGCGGCCACGGACTCGGGCGCATGTTCCACGACGAGCCGAACATCATCCATATCGGCCGGCCCGGCGAGGGCGTGATGCTGAAGCCCGGCATGTTCTTCACCATCGAGCCGATGATCAATCTCGGCAAGCCGCATGTAAAAATCCTGTCCGACGGCTGGACCGCGGTGACGCGCGACCGCTCGCTGTCGGCGCAGTTCGAGCATTCGGTCGGCGTGACCGCTGATGGCGTCGAGATTTTTACGCTGTCGCAGCGCAACGGCGAAAAGCCGCTAACTCCGGCATAATTGGGCTGCGGCATAGTTGGGCCGGCGCCTAACCCTCCCCGCGCAGGGAGCTGACGATGGCGGCGGTGGAACGGGGCTCCCAAACGCAGCTTGTTGCGACTTGTCTCGTCGCATGTGCCGTTTTGTTCGCAGGCCAGAGCAACGCGGCCGAGGATACCCTGTTCGTAAGCAAGAGGATCACGCCGCAGGGCGAGTACACTGCCGGCATCGAAGGTCCCGCGGTCGACGCATCAAGCAACCTCTACGTTGTCAATTTTCAACAGAGCGGCAACATCGGCAAGCTGGCGGCTGGCGCTTCGCAGTCCCAGCTCTTCACGTCGCTTCCTGAGGGCAGCATCGGTAACGGCATTCGTTTGGATCGGCAGGGGCGGATGTACGTCGCTGATTTCAAGAAGCACAATGTCTGGGTCATCGAACGCGGCGAAACCACGCCGCGCGTCTACTTTCATTCCGATCGGTTCAATCAGCCAAACGACCTGGCGATCGCGGCGGACGGCACGCTCTATGCCAGCGACCCGCGATTTGCATCGCCCTCGGGCGGCCAAATCTGGCGCATTACCCGCGGCGCCGACGGCAAGGGTCAGGGTGAAGTGATGTCCAGTACAAGGCGCCTCGGCGTGACCAACGGGATCGATCTGAGCCCGGACGGCGCCACGCTTTACGTGAGCGAGTCGAATTCGCGGCAGGTCTGGGCCTATCGCCTCGACGGCAGCAAGCTGCTCGACCCGCGGCTGGTCAGGGGTTTTGCGGATTTCGAGGTCGACGGCCTGCGCACCGACGTCGACGGCCGGATTTATCTCGCGCGGCTTTCGGCCGGCAAGATCGCCATTATCGCGGCCAATGGATCACTCGAACGTGAGGTACCCCTGAGCGGAAAGCAGCCGACCAACCTCACCTTTGGCGGCCCCGACGGCAGAACCGTGTTCGTGACCCAGAAGGAGGGCCGTTTCATCGAGGCCTTCCGCGTGGACCGTCCCGGCCGCGAGCCTTGCCTGCAAATGCCTCGCATGTGCTGAAACGACGAATACGCCCCTCTTACTTCCCCCGGCAACACTGCTGCAACACGCCCTGTCATTGAGCAAGAATGGACCGGAATATCCTGGGTAGCGCGGGGTAGCATCTAGCGCGAGCCCTTCGGAATGAAGGCTCTGGCGGGCTCAGAATCAACCAAAGGGAGCAAGGGCAATGTTCGAAATTTCACGTCGCGATCTGGTCCTCGGGAGCACGGGGGCGGCGCTCGTTTTCGGGCTCAAGGGACCGGTTTCATTCATCGGCGCGGCGCATGCGCAGCGGGCCGCGGACAGCCTCAAATACAAGGTCGGCGAGATCGAGGTGTTCAGCCTGCATGAGGGAGCCATCGAGCGCGTCCTCAATGAGGGCTTCGTCAAGAATGCCTCGCTCGACGACGTCAAGAAGGCCCTGACCGCCAGCGGGATCGGCCCCGACAAGTTCGACAACCCCTTTACCGTGACCGCGATCCGGACCGGCGGCAAGGTCGTGCTGTTCGACACCGGCTTCGGCGGCAACGGCCCGCCGACGGTGGGCAAGCTCGCCGACAACATGAAGGCGGCCGGCCTCGATCCGGCCACCGTCTCCACGGTGGTGATCTCGCATTTCCATCCCGATCACATCTCCGGCCTGTGGGTGAAGGAGACCAATGCGCAGGTGTTTCCGAATGCGGAAATTCTGATGCCCGAGGTGGAGTACAAGTTCTGGACCGATCCGGCGCTGGTGGAGAAGCTGCCGGAGGCTGCTCGCGGCAATGTGAAGCGGATCCAGTCGACCTTCCCGACCTGGAAGAACATCAAGCAATATGTCGACGGCGCCGAACTGGTCCCCGGCGTGCGCGCCATCGCCACGCCGGGCCACACCGTCGGCCACATGTCCTTCCTGGTGGCCTCGGGCGGGCAGCAATTGTTCATCCAGAGCGACGTCACGGGTATCCACCAGTTGTTCGTCAAAAATCCCGGCTGGTTCTCGATGTTCGATGCGGACGCGCCGAAAGCGGAAGCCACGCGCCGCGCGTTCTTCGATCGCGTCATCGCCGAAAAGGGCATGATCGCCGGCTATCATTTCGGCTTCCCGAACGTCGGCACGCTGTCAAAGGACGGCAACGGCTATGCGTTCGCGGCCGTGAAGGCCTGACAGCGGGTTGATTGAAACGACCGAGGGCGCCGTGCTTTGCGCGGCGCCTTTTCCTCAGAGCCTCCCGCACTTTAGAGTTGCAAAAGCTCGCCGGCACGGCATGGTTACGGCGATGCCAGCCAGGACCAGCACTCCCCCGGATCAACCCGCCGAGACGCCGCATTATCACGGCCACCGCGAGCGGCTGCGCGAACGATTTTACGGCGCCGGGCCGGAGGCGCTGAGCGACTATGAGCTGCTGGAGATGGCGCTGTTTCCGGCCCTGCCCCGGCGCGACACCAAGCCGCTGGCGAAAGCGCTGTTGAAAAAATTCGGCTCGTTCGCCGAAGTCGTTCACGCGCCGGTCGCGCGCCTGCGCGAGGTCGACGGCATCGGCGAGGCCTCGATCAACCAGATCAAATTGCTCGCAGCGGCCGCGAGCCGGGTGGCGAAGGGCGAGATCAAGCGCAAGATCGCACTGGCGTCATGGAACGACGTGATCGAGTATTGCCGGAGCGGGATGGCGTTTGCCGACAAGGAGCAGTTTCGCCTGCTGTTTCTCGACAAGCGCAACCAGTTGATCGCGGACGAGATCCAGCAGACCGGCACCGTCGACCACACGCCGGTCTATCCGCGCGAGGTGATCAAGCGGGCGCTCGAACTATCGGCGACGGCGCTGATCCTGGTGCACAACCACCCCTCCGGCGATCCGACGCCATCGCAGGCCGATATCCAGATGACCAAAGCGATCGTCCAGATCGCCACCCCGCTCGGCATTTCCGTGCACGACCACATCATCGTCGGCAAGAACGGTCATTCGAGCCTGAAGGGGCTGAAGCTGATCTAGCGTACCGCTACCGCTCAGTAATCGCTATCCCAACGAGGCGACCAGCATCATGCCGCGGCGAGGCCTCGCACGGCGAAATCACGACCGAGGATGCTAAAATCAGGTGATCGCAACGCGCAGTTGCGCTAATATCCACGGGTCGAACATCCCGCGCCGCGCGCCGTCGCGTCCAGGGACCGACAAACTAACGTCGGGCAGGTTTTCGTATCGGAGGACCGTCATGACCAGCACTTCAGACACTGTGAATCAGGCCGGCTCGGATACGGCGCCGCTGCGCGCCAAATGGGGCTGGATCGTCGCACTCGGCGTCGTCTATCTCGTCGCCGGGTTCATCGCGCTTGGCAGCGTCGCGATGGCCACTGTCGCGAGCGTCTTCGTCGTCGGCGTGATGATGATCATCGCCGGCGTCGCCGAAGTAATCAGCGCCTTCCAGATCAAGACCTGGGGCAAGTTCCTGCTCTGGGCCCTGCTCGGTGTGCTCTATGTCATTGCCGGCTTCGTCACGTTCCAGAATCCGCTGCTCGCGGCCGTGCTGCTCACCCTCATTCTCGGCGCATCGCTGGTGGCCTCGGGCATCATGCGGATCATCCTTGCCTTCAGCATGAAACGGGAAACGCCGTGGATCTGGGTGGCGCTATCAGGCGTGATCACGCTGCTGCTCGGCGCGCTGATCCTCCTGCGCTGGCCGGTCTCGAGCCTCTATATCCTCGGCCTGTTCCTCGGCATCGATCTCATCATGGCCGGCGCAGGCTGGATCGGAGTAGGCCTCGGCTTGCGCCGCGCTCGCTGAGGTATGTCTGGCGGACTGCGCGCGGCGCAGTCTCTCGATCGACGATTAGGAGGCGCCCATGCGCTGGATCTACCTCGCCGTCATCATTCTGTTCGCCGCCGCGACGATCATCTTCGCAGTGCAGAACTTCGAGATTGTCACCATGTCCTTCCTCGGCATCAATGCCCGCGTGCCGCTCGCACTGCTGGTCGCCGTCGCCTACCTCCTTGGCGCGGCGACGGGCGGCAGCCTGTATGCGCTGCTGCGTCGATCGTACGAGGGATCGAGACGAAGCATTGTGGGCTCGTCCTGACCTAAGGCACCGTTTCATCTCCGGCCGAGGAGGATGAAGATGGCAGAAACCGCGCGCGAACCGGTCCTGGTGGATCTCGCCTTGCAAGGCGGCGGCTCTCACGGCGCGTTCACCTGGGGCGTGCTTGATCGGCTGATCGAGGAGCCGTGGCTGCGGATCGAGGCGATCTCCGGCACGTCGGCGGGCGCGATGAATGCAGCCTTGGTGGCCGACGGATGGACGCAAGGCGGCGCCGAAGGCGCGCGGGCGGCGCTCGATACCTATTGGCGGCGCGTGTCGCGGGCTGCGGCGTTAAGCCCGCTGCAGCGTTCGCCGCTCGACCGGATGATGGGTCGCTGGACCCTCGACACCTCGCCCGCCTACATCGCCATGGACCTGATGGCCCGCGTTGTTTCGCCCTATGATCTCAATCCGCTTGGCCTCAATCCGTTGCGCGCCATCCTGGACGAGAGCATCGATTTCGACCGACTGGCCCGCTCACCGATCAGGCTATTCGTCACCGCAACCAGTGTGCGCACCGGCCGCGGCCGCATCTTCCGCAACAAGGAGATCACCGCCGACGTCCTGCTTGCCTCGGCCTGCCTGCCGACCATGTTCCATGCGATCGAGATCGACGGCGAACCCTATTGGGATGGCGGCTATGCCGGTAATCCGACGCTGACGCCGCTGGTGCGCGAAAGCGACGCGCACGACACCATTCTGGTGCAGATCAACCCGCGCGAGCGGCCGGAGCCACCGCGCACGGCAAATGAAATCCTCAACCGGCTCAACGAGATTTCCTTCAACTCGCCGCTGATGAAGGAATTGCGCATGATGGCGCTGCTGCGCGAGGTGGCGGACCCCGGGCACGGCGAAGGCGCGCGCTGGGCCGGAATGCGAACGCACCGGATCATGACTGACGCGCTCGCGGAGTTCGGTGCGTCGTCGAAGCTCAACGTCGAGTGGGCGTTCGTCTCGCTGCTGAAAGAAGAGGGCCGCAAGAGCGCCAACACATTCCTTGACACCCACGGCGAGGATATCGGCGTGCGCTGTACGGCCGATTTTGACGTGCTGCTGGCGGAATGCTGAAGTCATGACGGTGTCAGGGCTTCTCGGCATCCTGATCGGGCTCGGCCTTTTAATTGCGTTCGCGTTCCGGGGCTGGAGCGTGCTGCTGCTTGCGCCGCTCGCCGCCCTGATCGCAGCGCTGTTCTCCCGCGAGCCGCTGCTTGCCCACTGGACCCAGACCTTCATGGCCAGCGCGGCGGGCTTTCTGGCCCAGTTCTTTCCGCTGTTTCTGCTTGGCGCGCTGTTCGGCAAGCTGATGGAGGACAGCGGCTCGGTCGCCGCGATCGCGAGCTTCATGACCGGGCGGCTCGGCCCGCAGCGGGCCGTGCTGGCGGTGGTGCTCGCCGGCGCGCTCGTCACCTATGGCGGCGTCAGCCTGTTCGTCGCCTTCTTCGTGCTGGCGCCGATGGCGCAGGAGCTGTTTCGTGCGGCCGGCATCCCGCGGCGTCTGATGCCGGCGGCCATCGTGCTCGGCACCTCGACCTTCACCATGTCGGCACTGCCCGGCACGCCGTCGATCCAGAACGCGATCCCGATGCCGTTCTTCGGCACCACGCCCTTTGCCGCGCCCGGCCTCGGCGTCCTGGCATCGCTGATCATGCTCGGCTTCGGCCTGTGGTGGCTCAATCGCCAGGAGGCGATCGCAAAGAGGAACGGCGAAGGCTTTGGCGACGGCGCGCCGATGTCGTCCGACCGTCTCGCCACCGACGAAAAATTACGTGAACGCGCCACCACCGCGCGCGAGTTCGATCCAGCAGAGATCGTGCACGGCGAAGCGACCGACGTGCCGCCTCCGGCCATGCTCGCCGCGCTGCCCCTTATCATGGTGATTATCGTCAATCTGGCGATGTCGCTGCTCATCCTGCCGGCACTCGACACCCGTTTTCTCGCCGAAGCCCGCTGGGGTGCGACGTCGCTCGCCGCTGTCGGTGGCGTGTGGGCCGTGATCACGGCGCTTGCCTGCGCGATTCTGACCGTGCTCGCGGTCAGCCATCGGCGACTGCCGGCGCTGCGCGCGACAATGGACGCCGGCGCCAACGCCTCTGTATTGCCGGCGATGAGCGTGGCGAGCCTGGTCGGCTTCGGCGCCGTGGTAGCGGCGATGCCCGCCTTCACGGTGGTGCGCGACGCCGTGCTCGGCATCGGCGGCGGACCGCTGGTGTCGCTGGCAGTCGCCACCAACGTGCTCGCGGCTCTCACCGGCTCGGCGTCGGGCGGGCTGACCATCGCGCTCGACGCGCTCGGGGCGACCTACATGATGCGCGCAGCGGAGATCGGGCTCGATCCCGCGCTGCTGCATCGCGTGGCGGTGATCGGTTCGGGTACGCTCGACAGCCTGCCCCATAATGGCGCGGTCGTCACGCTGCTCGCCGTCTGCGGATCGACGCACCGAGACAGCTATCGCGACATCGTCATGGTCGGCATCGTCGGCGCGCTCATCGCCCTCACTGCCGTCATCGCGCTCGGCTCGGTTGCGGGATCGTTCTGAGCATCGGCACTGACGTCATCCACGGGAATGCGGGGTCATGCCTCCAAGCCACGCCGTGAGCCTTGATCTTTCCCTGACCAGGCCATCCTGATTGAAGTGGTGAACACAAAAGTGTGCCCATGAATCTTCGAACGCCATTTCCATGTCACCTGTGACCGACGTGGTACCTATCCCGATTTCTGCGTAGGTAAACTCGAAACTGCCACTAGGACGCGCCAGCGCAATGTGGAACGGTTGACCAGTAAACTCGTTGATCTTCGGCCTGCCGGTGCTCCGCATGACGCCGGGGATCTCTACCCTTGCGGTTCTAAGTTCCAAGTCCGCATCAAGATCAATCGGCAGGAACAACGTCTCGCAAAATTCCGAGCATGTGGACGCGAATACAGCAAAGAGATTGCTCAATGGTTCGCATGTCTCGCCTGAGATGATCGTTTCAAGCGCGATCCGTTGAGCTTCATCTGCACGCTCGTCGATAACGATCTGGCGCCGGCCGTTTCCGTCCTTGATTTCGCCAGGCCACTTGTACAGCGCCGCCCAGTTCAGGCCTGAGAGCGGTGTATCGTTGAAGTGGCCTTCAACGATGGTGCCGACGAAGGCCGACTGACAAAAGCCGTGGGTACTCGGCAGGTTGAACTGGCAACCACAATTCATGGCGCAATTGCAGTTATCGTAAGTCTCGCTCTTGAATAGCCATTGATCAGCCATCTCACTGCGCCTCCCGTCGCTTGTGGTTGACGCCATGATTCCGCAAACAGGTGAGTGTCGCCCCCGAGCCTCCAGTCTGGAACCGGGGGATTGCGTTGTAGTGTTCACACCCCGTTCGCCCCGGAAGTTTAGCGGCGTTGACCTGCGACTGAAACCGGATGCTCGGATTTCCGGTTGTGGCCCATTGACGCCCCCGGCGCCCCCCCGGTTCAGAACCGCTTACGAGACCAAAAGGAGCCAGATTAGCCTGCTGGTTGGCATGGTCGCTTGCTGCACAACCGCCCCTCCCGCGACCCGACGGCCCCACGGGCCGATATCCAGATGACGAAAGCGATCGTCGAGTTGCCACCCCGCTCGGCATTTCCGTCTACGACCACATCATCGTTGGCAAGAACGGTCACGCAGGTTTGAGAGGACGGCAGTTCATCCAGCGGCGTCAAGGTCCATCGTAGATTGAGTACGGTGCGCGACTGCATATTTGATCCAGTGCCTTATTCTGCAATTGTGTATTGCAAAGCTAGCAGCGGCGTTCCGTTACTCTGCGCCTTTTGCGCGAGAGTTTCCTGGCCGCGATGATGGAGCATCGGATGCGGACGACACGCCGAACGTTCGTGCAGGCTTCCCTGGCGGCGACGGCCGCCGCGACACTCCTGCCAATCTCCCTGCGCGCCCAGCAGGGCTCGCCCGCCCGCCGTCCGATACCCTCGACCCGCGAGGAGATACCGATCGTCGGATTAGGGACGTGGATCACCTTCAACGTCGGCGGCGATCCGGTGCTCCGGGACGAATGCGCTGGTGTCATGGCCGCCTTCTTCGAGGCGGGGGGCCGCATGATCGACTCCTCTCCCATGTATGGCTCGTCGCAGCCGGTGATAGGTTACGGCCTTCAAAAGCTTGGGCGGCCCTCCGCGCTATTCTCGGCCGAAAAGGTCTGGACGTCCTCAGGCGCGGCAGGCCCGCCCCAGATCGAGCAATCGCGCCGCTTCTGGGGTGTGCCGAAGTTCGATCTCGTTCAGGTTCACAATCTCCTCGCCTGGAAGGCGCATTTGCAGACGCTCTTCCAGATGAAGGCGGCGGGCGCGGTGCGTTACGTAGGCATCACCACGTCCGAAGGCCGCCGGCATGATCTCATCGAACAGATCATGCGGAACGAACCCATCGACTTCGTGCAGTTCTCCTATAACGTCGTCGACCGCGAGGCGGAGGCGCGGCTGCTGCCGCTGGCGTCGGAGCGCGGCATCGCCGTGATCGTCAACCGGCCGTTCCGGCAGGGCGCGCTGACCGACCGCCTCAAGCGTGAGCCGCTGCCCGAATGGGCGCGCGAATTCGGGGTGTCGAGCTGGGCGCAGCTCATCCTGAAATTCATCCTCTCTCACCCGGCCGTCACCGTCGCAATTCCAGCGACCACCCGCGTCGACCACGTGCGTGAAAACCTCTCGGCTGCTACCGGACCGATGCCGGATCCGGCCATGCGGGAGCGCATCTCGGCCCACGTGAAGGCGCTTTGATGTCGGAGTGGTGGACCTACCGGGCGGAGGATTTCCTGCTGTTTTCGCCGCGCGTCTACTGGCGCATGTTCGAATCGCACAATGCGGCGCTCTGGCCTCTGCACCTGCTGACGCTCGCGGCCGGCCTCATCATCATCCTGCTCGTCGCATGGCGGCCGGGGACCTTGGCACGCTGGATCGCATTCGTCCTCGCGATGCTTTGGATCTTCGTCGGGTGGTCCTTCCTGTGGAATCGCTACGCGACCATCAACTGGGCTGCCGCCTATGTCGCGCCGGCTTTCGCCGTTGAAGGCGTGTTGCTGCTCGTCATCGGGTCGTTGCGCGATGGTCTCGCGTTCGATCGGCGCGGGCCTGCCGGTTGGATTGGATATCTCATCCTTGGCTTCGCACTCGCCGGACAGCCGTTGCTTGCGCCGCTGCAGGGACGCGGCTGGGCCTCGTCCGAGGTCTTTGGCATCGCACCGGATCCGACTGTTATCGCGACGCTCGGCGTTCTGCTCCTCGCCCGCGGCAGGCTGTTGCCAGTGCTGCTGCCGATCCCCGTTCTCTGGTGCCTCCTGAGCGGCATAACCCTCAGCACGATGGGAGTGCCGCAAGCCTGGGCTCCTTATGCTGCGCTGGCGCTCGCCGCTGCAGCCTGGATCTGGACGATCGTCCGTCAGCGCGGATCGCCTCCGCCCGCGTGAATGAACGTAAGCGGCACGTCGGCGAGCGCATCCGTCAGACGATCTGGCAGACGTTATAGGCGATGCCGCCTTCCACCAGATATCCCGATCCGACGCAGACGATATCGTTCATCCAGGAATATTGCGCCGCTCCCGTCTCGAACAGGGGGTTGGTGCGGAAATAGTAGCGCGAAGGGTCGACCTGATATCGCTTGGCGGGATCAGCCATCTCGGCCCGCAATTCGGGCGGCGTGATCCAGCGGCCGCCATAGGTCATGTGCACCAGTGCGCAGTCATGCGTGCGAAGCGTCAAGCGTACGTCGAGCGACATGGCGCCATCGGCACGAAACAGCGCCCAGTCGCCGCCGCCGGGCACGACCTCGCCGCGCAGCCTTGGGCCTTCGAAGGTTCCGCCCGCCGCACCGAACAGGATGCGGCGGCCGAGCGGGCCGTCACCGATGTTCAGTTTCGGATTGAGATCGACGACGATGTCGAACAATGGCGCCGTGCTGATCGCTGCGACCGGTTTGACGCGTGGATCTGCTGGCATGCTTGAAGTCCTGAGTTGCTGGAAGGGTGTCATTCGGCGGCCTGCTGCCGGGCGGCGGCATCCCCGAAAATCTTGCGCCGGGCTGCATCGGTCGAGACGCCGGATTGAGCGCACAGCTCCGACAGGTCGAAGCAGAACCGCTCGCGGGCAATCCGGTCGTCCCTAAAGGCGAACTGGATGAACACGGGGAGATCGGCACGCCGGCCGTTCGGCACCACGCCAAACCGATCACCGGTCATGGTCATCTGCACCCGGCCCCAGCAGACGAGCGTATCGTCGTTGGCGGCGTGGCCTTCGAGCACGACATTGTAATCCGGGAACGAGGCGAAGAACCGGGTCAGCACCTTCGCGTTCTCGGCCAGGCCGCGGGCGCTGGTGCCGAAGGCCGGGGTTTCCAGCAGCATGTCGTCATGAAGGACGGCATGCGCCGCCGGCACATCCTGCCGGCTCTTCGCGACCGCCAGCGCCTGGGCCAGTTCGAACATCCGATCGCTGTTCATGTGATCCCTCCTCCCAAAGGCCCTTCCGCCGGATGCAGAACGGCCGCCTCGAAAGTACATACCAATTGTTTTTCTCATACCGTATGTATGTTATATGTTGATAGGCTCTCAGGCGTCAAGTGGTATGTCGAGGGCATGCAGGAAGCCGGACGCGAACGAACCCGCCGCGAGGAATACACCGAGGCCACGAGGCAGGCGTTGCTGGCGGCCGGCCGTAACGCCTTTGCCGGCGAGGGCTATCAGGCGGCGGGGATCGAAGCGATCTCGCGCGCCGCGCGGGTGACGCGGGGCGCCTTCTATCACCACTTCGAAGACAAGAAGGCGCTGTTCGACGCCGTGGTCGTCGCCTTGCAGATCGAAGCCGCCGCCAGGATCGAAGCGAGAGCCAAGACGCAGCGCAAGGTGTGGGACCGCCTGACCGAGGGCATCGACGCCTATCTCGACGTCTGCCTTGAACCCGCCTACGCGCGCATCGTGATTCAGGAAGCACCAGCGGTGCTCGGCAACGCGCGCTACCGGGAGATCGAGGAAGCCCATCCGATGGCCCTGCTCACCGCGACGCTGGCGGCGCTGAAGCGCCAGGGCGAGCTCGATTTCGAGGACATCGAGCTGCTGAGCCGGATGGTCGATGCGATGATCTGCGAGATGGCGCTGCTGCTGCCGGGTGCGGAGAATCCGAAGAAGCTCCGCGCCCGCGGGCAAAAGATCATCGGCAGTCTGCTCGGCGGCTTTCGCACCACCTGAGCACAGGCGCGCTTACGCCTCGATCCACCGCTGCACGGCTTCCGCCGTATCCGCCGGCGTGGTGTTGAAGCAAATGCGGGTTTGCGGCGCGCCGAGGTGAACCAGATTGATGATCCGTTCAAACAGAAGCAGCCGCTCTGGCGGCTCGCGCAGCCCGGCGCCGATCACCACGCAGTCATAGTGCTTTGCGCCCAGCGCCGCCGCGGCGACGGCTTCGGCCGTGTCGCCGAGATCGATCAGGCAGCTATCGGCCTCGTAGCCCATCGCGCGAAGCTTCTCGATTTGCGCCTCGATGTAACTCGTCACCAGTTCGGCCGTGAGCCCCGGGAAGGCGCTGAAGTCTACCAGGGAAGGCTCGATGCCGATCGCGAGCACGGTCTTTTTCGCCATGCACCTGCTCCAGGCAAAAATGATTTCGTTTAAGGAAACGCGCGCATCGTCAAACAGGTTCCGGCTTCGATGTTGAGATCATGGTTCGACTGATGTCGAAGCATATCTGTCACGAAATCGGCCATTATGGTCTGCCTCGCCGGCTTGGAAATCGAGCTGGATATTTCACAGGAGAACACCATGGCTGCCACAGACAACGCCAACCCGAACCTGGTCGTTACCGCCTTCTGGGAAGTCAATTCGGGCGAGGAAGGTACCGTCGCGGAGCTTCTGAAGGACTTCCTGCTGCAGGCGCAGCGCGAGCCGGGCGTCAAGGCGTTCCAGATTCACCAGAACGTCGCCAAGCCCAGGGAATTCTTCTTCTATGAGGTGTTCGCGGGTGAAGCGGCCTTCGCCGAGCATCAGCAGACCGACCACTTCAAGAACATCATCCTCGGCCAGGCGATTCCGAAACTCGCCAGGCGCGAACGGTCGCAGTTCCGCTTCATCTGAATTCAGACCGGATCTGGCGCGCTGCCGATCGCCTCCTCAGCGCGCCGCTTCAACAATTGCTGTTCGCGCTTGTTGCCCGCAAGCGCGGCTGCGGGAGTTTTCGTTTCTCACGACAGCCGAAAGCGGCGTACCGGACTCAATATGCAATGGTCGTTCGCACGCCGAATATCGCGCCGTTCTTGATCGGCCTTTCCGGCCGATCTGGATCGGAGATGTGGCCGCCTGGATGAGTCACGTACTGGAATGTGGGCTGTAAGGTCCAGCCGGGCTTGATCTGGGCCTGGTAGCTCAACTCGATCGTCATCTCATAGTCGCGGACCGGCTGTCCATTCCCGGAATGAAAAATCATGTCGCGATCGAAGGCCCGTACGTGATTTGAAATGTTTGCATAGATGAAGCTTGCGCCGAACTTGTCATTGGGGCGGCTCGGGATCATGCCGGAGACGACAATGCCGCCATCGAAAAAGAAGTTGACGTGGCTGCTGTCCGAGGGGCTGGCCGAAATCCGGCTGAAGATGCCGACGCCGCTGTCGGGGCCGCCGTCCACCGGTCGGTAGATCTGTTGATCGATGACGCCGTAGACACCGCTGTTGCCGCGGATCCGGCGGGCAATGCCATTGCTCAGGGGGGGGAGGCAAAGCGAGAGTCCATCCGTGCCGTACCTGTGGTCGTGGAATGCTCCAAAATGATGCCAGCCGCCCAGCCGGTAGATTCCTGCCAGCCCGCTGTCATCTTTTCCCTGATTGTGGCGGTATTGAACCTCACCCATCAGCAACGGAGGATCGTTGATCCTGAAATTGGTTCCGGTGGTGTTGACCGTCCCTTGTTCTCCAGGATCTCCATTGAACACGGCGACGAGGGCGGACCAGTTCTTGTCGGGATCAAACCTCCAGCGGACGCCCGGTGTAGCGAGAGGATAGGCCGGTCCGCCGCTGGGCAGGTTGGCGCCTGTGATCGTGGGCCAATCGCTGCTCAAGAACATCCTGCTGTAGTCGCTGATGAAGAACTCAGCGTCTGCGGCAAGCTGACCGAAGCGAAAGCCAAACCGATCGCCATGCGTGGCTGTGGTGAGGATTCATCCAACCTGAGGTGGCTCTGCGGATTGAGCGGCTATCGCGTCGGCTGGCGGGATGGCTTCAGGCGAAGCACCACGTCGATGCTGATGAGGTCGTATCCCTCGGGCGCAGCCGGAACGCCGTGGACCTTGATCGTGCCGCTGGGCACGTCGATGTCGATCAGGCGATCTTCGTGAGCGACATAGAAGTGATGGTGATGGGAAATCCTCGTGTCGAAATAAATGGTCTCTCCATACACCGGCACCCGGTGGATTAATCCGATCTCGCTGAGCCGTCGCAGGCAGCTGTAGATGCAGCACAACGACATACGCGTACCTTGTCGGGCGAGTTCGTCATGGAGACCGATGGCGGACACATGTCGCCCACCGGCGGCGAAAAGGAGTTCTGCAATCGCCAAACGCTGTCGGGTGGACCGCAAGCCGGCCTGAGCAAGCAGATCGCGTGCCCGTGAGCCCTTCGCGATCACCATATCCTTTTGGTCAAGCCCACTGCGCTCCACGAAACCCACCTTTGATAAATTTGCGAATAAGTCGCATTTGCAAAATGTCCGAAGGTTCGCTAGACGTCAAGCTAGTTGCGAATGAATTGCAATTACAGAATGTCGCAGGCCGTTGCGGGCGGCAGCGGCGTGCGCACGACATAGGAGAACAAAGGAATGTTTGATCGGGGCAGGCGCGCCGTTCTTGCGACGGTTGCGGGGGCTGCGGTGCTTGGGCTGATGACGGGAACGGCGTTCGCCCAAACCAAATTCAAGGCGGTCACGACTTTTACGGTTATCGCCGACATGGCCCGAAATGTTGCCGGCGACGCGGCAACCGTCGAGTCGATTACCAAGCCCGACGCTGAAATTCATAACTATCAGCCGACGCCCGGTGACATCCTGAAGGCGCAGGAAGCGAATCTCGTGCTCTGGAACGGGCTCAATCTCGAGCTTTGGTTCGAAAGGTTCTTCCAGCGCCTCAAAGGCGTTCCAGGCGTCGTCGTCTCCGAGGGCGTCAAGCCGATGGGAATCGTGGAGGGGCCCTACAAGGGCAAACCCAATCCGCATGCCTGGATGTCGCCGAATGCGGCGCTCATCTACGTCGACAATATCCGTGACGCTTTCGCAAAGCACGATCCGAACAACGCCGCGACCTACAAGGCAAATGCCGAGGCGTACAAGCAGAAGATATCAGCGGCGATTGCTCCGATCCAGACAAGGCTGTCGGTGATTCCGCCTGAGCGCCGATGGCTGGTGTCGAGCGAGGGCGCCTTCAGCTACCTCGCCCGGGACTTCGGCCTGAAGGAGCTTTATCTCTGGCCGATCAATGCGGATCAGCAGGGCACGCCGCAGCAGGTCCGCAAGGTGATCGATGCGGTGCGAGCCAACAAGATCTCGGTCGTGTTTTCCGAAAGCACGATTTCACCGGACCCGGCCAAGCAGGTTGCCCGCGAGACCGGAGCCAAATATGGTGGTGTTCTCTATGTGGACTCGCTTAGCGCCGCCGACGGTAAGGTTCCGACCTATATCGATCTCCTGCGCGTGACGTCCGAGACGATCGCAAACGGCCTCGCACAGTGAGCGCGATGATCGATCCGTTCTTCAATCCCGCGTCCTCGGATACGGGATCCGGCCTCTCCGTCAGAAGCGCGACCGTCACCTACCGCAACGGTCACACAGCCTTGCGCGATGCGACGTTCAAAATCCCGGCAGGCACGATCACCGCGCTCGTCGGGGTGAACGGCAGCGGCAAATCCACCCTGTTCAAGGCGATCATGGGGTTCGTCGGCCTCGCCGGGGGCGAGATCACGATTCTCGGCCAACCGGTCAATGTCGCGTTGAAAAAGAACGTTGTCGCTTATGTGCCGCAGAGCGAGGACATTGACTGGAACTTCCCCGTTCTCGTCGAGGACGTGGTGATGATGGGCCGCTATGGCCACATGAACATGATGCGCCTTGCCAAAGCCGTAGATCACGAAGCGGTCGCAGCAGCGCTTGCCCGCGTCGGCATGAGCGATTTCCGCAAGCGCCAGATCGGCGAGCTATCCGGCGGCCAGAAGAAGCGGGTGTTCCTCGCCCGCGCGCTTGCCCAGGACGGGCGGGTGATCCTGCTCGACGAACCCTTCACCGGCGTCGACGTCAATACCGAAGACGCCATCGTCAAGCTGCTGCGCTCGCTGCGCGACGAAGGACGGGTGATGCTGGTCTCCACGCACAATCTCGGCAGCGTGCCGGAATTCTGCGATCGCACCGTGCTCCTCAACCGCACCGTGCTCGCCTACGGACCGACGGTCGAGATTTTCACCCAGGCGAATCTGGAAAAGACCTTTGGTGGCGTCTTGAGGCATTTCGTGCTGAACGAAAGCGAAGGCGGCAAGCCGCGTGCGCTCGATGTGATCACCGACGACGAGCGGGCGGTGATCTTCCAGGACGGCCAGGCGACCAGGCGCAAATCGTCATCGGGCGATGAGGATCGCAGCTAGTGTCCTCGCTGCTCGAACCCTTCACTTACGGGTACATGCTCAATGCCATGTGGGTCTCCGCGCTCGTCGGCGGGGTCTGTGCATTCCTCTCCGCCTATCTGATGCTGAAAGGCTGGTCGCTGATCGGCGACGCGCTTTCTCACGCCATCGTGCCCGGCGTCGCCGGCGCCTACATGCTTGGCCTGCCGTTTTCCATCGGCGCTTTCTTCTCGGGCGGCCTGGCGGCAGCGGCCATGCTTTTCCTCAACCAGCGCACCAAGCTGAAAGAGGACGCCATCATCGGCCTGATCTTTTCTTCCTTTTTCGGCCTCGGACTTTTCATGGTGTCGCTTTCGCCGACTTCGGTGAATATCCAGACCATCGTGCTCGGCAACATCCTGGCCATCACCCCGGAAGACACCCTGCAGCTCGCCATCATCGGTTTCGTCTCGTTCGCCGTTCTCATCGTCAAATGGAAGGATCTGATGGTTACCTTCTTCGACGAGACCCACGCCCGCTCGATCGGGCTCAATCCGACTGCTCTCAAGATCATGTTCTTCACGCTGTTATCAGCCTCGACGGTGGCGGCGCTGCAGACTGTCGGGGCCTTCCTCGTCATCTGCATGGTGGTGACGCCCGGCGCGACTGCCTATCTCCTGACCGACCGCTTCCCTCGCCTGCTCGTGATCAGTGTTGCGATCGGATCCACGACGAGCTTCGTCGGCGCCTATGCAAGCTATTTCCTTGATGGCGCGACCGGCGGAATCATCGTCGTCCTGCAGACACTGGCCTTCCTCGCGGTCTTCTTCCTCGCCCCCAAGCACGGCATGCTGGCGGCCCGCCGCCGCGCGGCCCAGGCGCTGGATGCCGCCCCATGACGCTACTCGACACGCTCCTCCAGCCCTTCCAACTCGAGTTCATGCGCTATGCGCTGATCATCTCGGTGCTGGTCGCGATCCCGACCGCACTTCTCTCCTGTTTCCTCGTCCTCAAGGGTTGGTCGCTGATGGGCGATGCGATCTCGCATGCCGTTTTTCCCGGCGTTGTGATCGCCTACATTGTCGGATTTCCCTATGCAGTGGGCGCGTTCGCAGCCGGCATGATCTGCGCGCTGGCGACCGGCTTCCTCAAGGAGAACAGCCGCATCAAGCAGGACACGGTGATGGGGGTCGTGTTCTCGGGGATGTTCGGGCTGGGGCTCGTGCTCTACGTCAAGATCCAGAGCGACGTACATCTCGATCACATTCTGTTCGGCGACATGCTTGGGGTGGATCTCCGTGACATCGTCGAAACCGGAATTATCGCGACCATTGCGGCCGGCGTCATCGTCGTCAAATGGCGCGACCTTCTCCTGCACGCGTTCGACCCGGCGCAAGCAAGAGCGATCGGACTGCCGGTCAGGCTCCTGCACTACGGGTTGCTGGCGATCCTTTCCCTGACCATCGTCGGCGCATTGAAGGCCGTCGGCATCATCCTTGCCATTGCGATGCTGATTGCACCGGGGGCCATCGCCTTCCTGCTGACACGCAAGTTCAGCGTCATGCTGGCGATCGCTGTCATCATTGCGGTGACTGCGTCTTTCCTCGGAGTCTATCTTTCTTTTTTCATCGACAGCGCGCCGGCCCCAACCATTGTGCTGCTGATGACCATCGTCTTCATTGCCGCCTTTGTCTTCGTCACGAGCAGGACTGCAAGCCTGCAAAGGCGTGAAGCAGCTCTAGCCGTAGAGCCCAACGACCCCGGAAGCGGTCAGTCCCGGATGTGAAGCCGCCCTTAAGCCGACGCCGCGCCCGCCTCGGCGGCGCGCCGCTTCAGCAATTCGCGTTCGCGCTTGTTGGTTGCAAGCGTTGATGCAAGCTCGAACGCTGTGCGGGCTTCCGCAGCGCGGCCGAGCTTGTGGAGCAGATCGCCGCGGACACTCGGCAAGAGATGGTAGTTCTTCAGCGCGGGCTCGCCTGCCAACCCGTCCACGATCGCGAGCGCCGCCGCCGGCCCCTCGGCCATGCCGACCGCCACGGCGCGGTTGAGTTCGATGATCGGTGAGCGCACCAGCATCGCGAGTTCGGCATAGAGTTTTGCGATGCGCGGCCAGTCGGTGTCGCCAGGCGTTCCGGCTCTGGCGTGACAAGCGACGATCGCGGCCTGCAGTGCGTAGAATCCGCGCCCACCGAGTTCATGCGACCTTGCAAGCGCCAACATCCCGCGGCGGATCTGAAGCCGGTCCCACCGCGCCCGGTTCTGGTCCATCAGGAGAATTGGGTCGCCAGCTGCATCCGTGCGCGCCGCGGTGCGCGAAGCGTTCAGCTCCATCAGCGCGAGCAGGCCGTGCGCTTCGGCTTCCAGCGGCGCGACCAGTGTGAGGACGCGGCCCATGCGCAGCGCATCGTTGCAAAGCTGCGGCCGCAGCCATTCGTCGCCGCGCGCGGCCGTGTAGCCCTCGTTGAAGATGAGATAGACGACCTCCAGCACCGAAGCTAGCCGTTCCGAGAGCTCCTCGCCGCGCGGCGTTTCATAGGCGAGCCCGGATTCCGACAACATCCGCTTCGCGCGCACGATGCGCTGGGCAATGGTTGCCTCCGGCTGCAGGAAGGCGCGGGCGATCTCTTCCGTCGTCAGGCCGCAGATCATCCTGAGGGCGAGAGCTGCGCGCGCCTCACGCGACAGTCTTGGATGGCAGGCGGTGAATATCAGCCGCAGCAGTTCGTCGCCGATATCATCATCCAGGCCGGCGTCCGGATCAGGCATCGCCTGCTGCTCCTGCTCCAGGTCGCGTATCAGCATCTCGTGCTTGCGCGCGAGCATGCTGCGCCGGCGCAGGTCGTCGAGCGCGCGGCGTTTGGCGGTTGCCATCAGCCATGCGCCCGGCTTTTCCGGCACGCCGGTGACAGGCCAATGCTCGAGC
This sequence comes from Bradyrhizobium sp. 170, assembly GCF_023101085.1. NCBI lineage: Bacteria > Pseudomonadati > Pseudomonadota > Alphaproteobacteria > Hyphomicrobiales > Nitrobacteraceae > Bradyrhizobium > Bradyrhizobium sp. 170. The sequence continues at coordinate 8,679,491 of NZ_CP064703.1, forward strand.
GCCGCCACCAAGGCTTCCTGCGTCAGGTCTTCGGCCAGCGTCACATCGCGCAACATCCGGGACAGGCCGGTGATCAGGCGCGGCTGCTCGATGCGCCAGACCGCCAGAATGGTGCGATGGACGTCGGCGGCCGTCATCGCCGCCGACTGCGTTTTACGGATGCCGCCATCAGGCGTGGGCGGGTGATTCGACGTCTCCGCAGGTCGTTTCCAGGCCGTGGCCGGCCATGGCGCGCAGCTCGCAGGTGCCTTCCCAGCCGGGCATGTGGTCGAGATGAAGCTGCATGAACTCCTTGGCCATGGCGAGCGCTTCCGCGTTGTCGCGGAACTCGAAGATGGCGTAGCCACCGATCACTTCCTTGGCCTCCACGAACGGGCCGTCGGTGACCCGCAGCTTGCCGCCTTCGATCGAGACCCGCGCCCCCTCCTGCAACGGGGTCAGCCCGCCCATGTCGATCATCCGGCCGGCCTTGATCTCGCGTTCGGCAAGCTTGCCCATCGCTTCCATCAGGGCGGGCGTCGGGGCCTTCATCGGTTGCGGGGAAGTGACGATGGACATGAAGCGCATGAACAACTCCTGTGCTGCGAGCTGGCGGCATCAGGCCGGCCATTCCGTCTCGCTACAGGGAACGACGATCGGGCCGCGGCCGGATCGACATGCGCTTGAAAAAAAATCCCGACCCCGGGATACCGCCTATTGTCCCCGGATCATGATCAGGGGGTCCGCCGTGTCAGGCACCCGCCGCCACTGCGCATTGTCATCGGCCTCGAATTGCCACGTCTGGCCTGTCGCCGACATCAGGATCATCTGCCCACGGTCCAGCCGCCATTGGTTCGGCGCAAAAGCTGCGACCGCCGGATCGCATTTCGGCTTCAGGAACACCTGGAAATTATCGCCGGTGGCTTCCGTGTTGGTCAGCGTCAGGCCGCAGATCGTCTGGCCGTTGCCGCGAACCATCGACCAGTCGCCGATCATCTGGTCCATCGATTTGGCGAGCGAGCGGGCGGCGGCGAGGTTCTGCAGAATGTAGACGCCCTCGCCGGTCCGCAAGCCTTCGAAAATGCCGCTCTCGACTTCGGTAAAGTCGATCACTGGCTGGCCTGCTGCGTCCTGCATCCGCACGATATCCAGCCCCTTGATATTCCAGGCGGTGATATCCTTCGTAAACGGCAGCGCCTTCGCACAGCCAGGCTCCAGCTCAAGCTTCAATCCTTGCGGCGTCGTATCGCCCTTCAGCGTGACGACGCAGGTCTTGCTGCGCTCGGTAGTGGCAAGCTCCCACTGCCCGATCATGTCCTTCTTCAGGGTCGAGGCATCCTGCGCCGCTACCGGCGGCGCAAGCGCCAGCAGCGCCGTCAGCGCTGCCACCGTGATGCCCGAACACCTGCGCAACATCAGCGTCCCTTCACGGGGGTTTCCGGTACAGGCGTCAACGGCGCCTTGCCGGCAAACCAGTTTTTCAGATTGTCGACGACGAGCTGATCCATGGCGTTGCGCGTTACCACCGAAGCTGAGCCGATATGTGGCAACAGCACGACATTTTGCATGGCCTTCAGCTCGTCCGGCACGTTCGGCTCGTTGGCGAACACGTCGAGCCCCGCCGCGAGAATGGTGCCGGATTTCAGCGCCGCGACCAGCGCCGGTTCGTCGACAACGGAGCCGCGCGCGACGTTGATCAGCACGCCGCGCGGACCGAGCGCCTTCAGCACGTCGGCATTGATCATCTTGGCGGTAGAGGCGCCGCCGGGCACGATCACGATCAGCGTGTCCACCGCCTTCGCCATTTCCATCAGGTCGGGATAGTGCTTGTAGGAGACGGCCGAAGACGGATTGCGCGAGTGATAGGACACCGGCACGAGCGAGGCTTCGAGCCGGCGTCCGATCGCCTGCCCGATGCGGCCCATGCCGACGATGCCGACCTTGCGGTCGCGCAGCGAGCCGACGCTCAAGGGATAGTTCTGTGCCTGCCACAAGCCCGAGCGCAGATAGCGGTCGGCCTTGACGAACTCGCGCAATGTCGAAATCAGAAGCCCCATCGCGACGTCGGCGACTTCTTCCGTCAGCACGTCGGGCGTGTTGGTGACGACGATATCGTGCTCACGCGCATAGGTGGAATCGACATGGTCGTAGCCGACGCCGAAGCTCGCGACCATTTCGAGTTTTGGAAACTGCGATAGCGCCTTCGCGTCGGCCGGCACCATGTGATAGGTCACCGCCATGCCGCGGATCTTCGCGATCGTGTCGGGCGTCAACCGCTCGAGGTCGGCACGGCTCTCCGCCATATGCAGGACGAACTGATCCGAAAAGCCGTTTTCCAGGATCGGCCTGATCGGCCCATAAATCAGGAGGTCGATCTTTTCGGACGAAATATTCGCGGCAGCCATCAATTTTCCTTTCCAAGCGCGCTCTCATGCCAGCGCCGTAGTACCAGATGCGAAACTAGCGCCAGCAGCCCATAGATGACAATCCCGGCGACGGACAGCAACAGCAACGCCGCGAACATTCGGGGAATGTTGAGGCGATAGCCGGACTCGGCGATCCGGAACGCAAGGCCGGAGCCGGCGCCCGCGGTGCCCGCCGCGATTTCGGCGACCACGGCGCCGATCAGCGACAGGCCGCCCGCGATCCGCAAGCCGCCAAGGATATACGGCAGCGCCGCCGGCAATTTCAGGTACCGCAGCGTCTGCAGCCGTGACGCGCCATAGAGTTGAAACAGCCCGGCCAGATTGCGGTCCACCGAATTCAGCCCAAGCGTGGTGTTGGACAGGACCGGAAAGAAACCGACGATCCAGGCGCAGACGATGACTGCCGTTTGCTGCGGCAGATAGATCAGCAATAACGGCGCAATTGCGATCACCGGCGTGACCTGCAGGATCACCGCATAGGGAAACAGCGAATATTCCAGCCATTTCGACTGATTGAACAACAGCGCCAGCGCGATGCCGCCGACGGCCGCGGCGATAAAGCCTTCCAGCGTGGTGAGCAAGGTGACGCCGAGCGATTCCGACAGCACCGGCCAGTCGCCGACGAGCGTCCAAAACACGAGATAAGGGCTCGGCAGCACGTAAGGCTGGATGTCGTTGACGCGCACCACGAGTTCCCACAGCGCCAGGCCCGCCGCCAGCACAACGGCTGGCATCAGCATCCGGCCGATATTCGGGAAGGAGCTCATGCGCTGCGTTGCCCGGAATAGGAAGGCGCGAGCGCGCTGGAAACCTCGCGGCAATAGGCGGCATATTCGGCCGAGGTGCGAAACTCCTCCCCGCGCGGCCCCACCGTGGCGATGCGAAATTCGCTGGCGAGACGGCCCGGCCGCGCCGTCATCACGGTCACCCGCTGCGACAGGTAGACCGACTCGAACACCGAATGGGTGACGAAGATGACGGTCTTGTGCAGCCTGCGCCACAGATCAAGCAGATCGTTGTTGAGCCGAAAGCGCGTGATCTCGTCGAGCGCCGCGAACGGCTCGTCCAGCAGCAGAATATCCGGGTCGGTGACGAGCGCACGCGCCAATGAGGCCCGCATCTTCATGCCGCCGGATAATTCACGGGGGTATGCATCGGCAAATTCGGAAAGGCCGACCTGCACCAGCGCCTCCTCGATGCGGCTGTCGGCATCGGTCGCCGGCGCATGCGAAAGTTTCAGCGGCAGGCGAACGTTTTCACGCACGCTTGCCCACGGCATCAGGGTAGGCTCCTGAAACACGAAGCCGATGGGATGCCGCCCATCCTTCCTGTGGGCGCGATGGGAAACGTTCACCGTGCCCGCGCTCGGCGCGCTGAGCCCCGCGATCAGCCGCAGCGCGGTCGATTTTCCGCAGCCGGAAGGCCCGAGCAACGAGACGAACTCGCCTTTTGCGACATCGAGATCGAGCGGCCCGAGCGCGGTCACGCCGTTATCATAGATCTTGGTAACGGCGCGCAGGCGCACCGCAAGGCCCGCCGCATCGATATCCGTCTCGGACAAAGCAGGCTCGGCCATCTCGCGTCAGTTCTTCGGCCGCAGATCGACACCGACGCCCTTGTTGACGAAGCGCAACGTGTAGGCCTGGCGGTAGTCGATATCGCGGCGAACCACGCCGGCCCGCACCATCTTGTCGAAGAAGCTCGCCACGCGCGCGTCGGTCATGGCGCCGATGCCGTCGCGCAAGGTATCGCCGGAATCGACGATGCCGTATTCCTTCATCTTGGTGACGGAATAACCGAGCAACTCGTCGGTCATTTCCGGGTTCATCTTCTTGATCATCGCATTGCCGGCCGAATTGTCGCCGTAGAGATAATTGTACCAGCCAATGGAGGAAGCATCGACGAAGCGCTGAACGAGGTCGGGCTTCTTGTCGACGATCTCGTGGCGGGTCTCGATCAGCGTCGAATAGGCGTTGAAGCCGTGATCGGCGAGCAGGATCACGCCCGGCTTGAAGCCCGCGGCCTTCTCGACGGCGTAGGGTTCCGACGTGACATAGCCTTGCATCGCGCTCTGCTTGTTGACGATAAAGGGCTGCGAATTGAAGGTGTAGGGTTTCACCTTGCTCTCGCTGAACCCGTATTCGGACTTCAGCCACTGGAAATAGCTCGCGACGCCTTCCTTGGACACGAATAGCGTGAGCGGCTTGAGATCCTCGAGTTTTGCAATTTTGGTTTCCGGATGGGTCAGGAAAACCTGCGGATCCTTCTGGAAGATGGCCGCGACGGCGACCACCGGTACGTTGTTGGTGACCGCGTCGAAGGATTGCAGCGTGTTCGCGGTCATGAAGAAGTCGATTTTGCCGGCGGTCAGCAGGATGCGATTGTTGGTGTTGGGACCACCCGGCACGATGGTGACGTCGAGGCCGTATTTCTTGTAGGTGCCGTCGGCGACCGCCTGGAAGAAGCCGCCATGTTCGGCCTCCGCCACCCAGTTGGTTCCAAACGACACCTTGTCGAGGGTCTGCGCGCGCGCCGGCATCAGCGCCGCAGCCAGCGCCAGAAGACCTGCGGTTAACGCTCGCGTCAAAAAGGCCGGGTTCATGATTGGACTCCGTCGATCGTTCTGGCCCATGATGGGAGGCAATGGACGTAAGACAACGTCCCCCAAGGGTTTGATTTTAGGGGTTGGATCAGTCCCCGGAATATCTAACAAACTACCCTGCAAATTCATCCAAAGAAACGCTTCGCTCGATGGCTTCAACCGTTCCGCCCCGCGACTGGACCGACATCCACTGGCCGGATATTGCCAGGACCGACGCCGCGCGCTGGATCGCGGTGCTGCCGCTGGCGGCGACCGAACAGCACGGCCCGCATCTGCCGCTGGAAACCGACGTCCTGATCGGCGAGGCCTATCTGGCGCGGGTGCGCGAGCTGCTGCCTGTAGCACTTCCCGTCACTTTTCTGCCGCTGCAGCCGGTCGGCATTTCCACCGAACATATCGATTACCCGGGCACGCTGACGCTGCCGACCGTTGTCGCATTGAAGGAGTGGATGGCGATCGGCGAGAGTGTCGCGCGATCGGGCATCCGCAAGCTCGTGATCGTGACGAGCCATGGCGGTAACAGCGCGGCGATGTCGCTGGTGGCGCAGGATCTGCGCGCGCATCACGGGCTTCTCGTGGTCACGACGAGCTGGTCGCGCTTCGGTGCGCCGGATGGATTGTTTTCCGCGGAAGAGCTGCGTCATGGCATTCACGGCGGCGCGGTCGAGACGTCGATCATGCTGGCGCGCTATCCGCACACCGTGCGGCGAGAGGCGATCGCGGATTTTCATCCCGCCAGCATCGCGATGGAGAAAAAATTTCGTTGGCTCTCGGCGCATCGGCCGGTCCCCTTTGCGTGGCAGACGCAGGATCTGCATGAAAGCGGCGCGGTCGGCGACGCCACCAAAGCCTCCGCGGAGAAGGGCGAACAACTGCTCGATCACGGCGCACGCGCGTTCTGCGAATTGCTCGACGATGTCGACAAATTCGATCCGGAATTGTTTCTTCGTAAAGCATAGAATCCCGATTTATTCTCGTAACCATCTGAAATATCGAAGAAATAAACGACGAAACCATATTTCCAGCCGTCGCCTCGAACCGCTTTCGAGGAGCCTCCGTCCAACTGGGCATGCGGACCACAATGGCCGCTCAACACAGGATGGAGACTTCCATGTCGATCAAGACCAAGTTCGCCGCTCTCGCCCTCGCTACCCTTGCCGTTACCGGCACGATCGCTTCCACCACCCAGGCGCAAGCCAAGCCGCTGCACTGGGGTGTCGGAGCCGGCCTCGTTGGCGCCGCCATCGTCGGCACCGCGATCGCCGCTTCTGGCCCCGGCTACTACTACGACGGCTATCGCCGCTGCGGCTGGGTTCGCCAGTTCGACGCTTTCGGCAATTACATCGGCCGCGTCCGGACCTGCGGTTACTGATTTCTTCGGCTGACTTGGTTTCTGTTTGAGAAGCGTTCTCTTCAAACAACCACTTCAGACCCCCAAAACGCTTCTCGTGGATTTGCGTCCAGCACGGGCGCCTCATCCACCCCGTGCTGAACCCGACCCGCCCGGTTGTCCCCCCGGGCGGGTCACCCTTTTTTGGGATGCAGGCTGGCCGCCGAGCCCGGCTCGTCGCGATGTGTCGGCGATGTCTCCGAACACCCGTCAGCGATCTGTCCGAACGGTAGCGGCAACGGCGATGACGTGTTGCAACCACGTCACGCAACGGTGCCATCTAACCGCAGTCGCGGGGTCCTCTTCTTGCTATTGCGAATTACTTGCAATAAGGGTCGGGCGTAAATGGCGGAATGATCCCGATCTGGCGCTGATCGGGGAGGAACCGCGGGAATTTCGGGGGGCGGCGGGGTTGATGCCTTCAATCGTTGGGTGGCGGCAGGCATTCGAATCTGCAGTGATGGCAAGCAGCGACAGCATGGGTCGCACCGGGAATGTCCGCACTGTGAACCGCAACCGCCGATCCCTGGAATATGCGCTGGCCAGCGCCGCGTTCGGCGCGCTGGCGCTCGGCAGTCCGGCAATTGCGGCCGACCTGCCGCTCAAGGCGCTGCATCTTCGTCCGGCGTTCGACTGGAGCGGCTTCTATCTCGGCGGCCATGTCGGCTACGGCGGCGGCAGCTTCGGTCCCGGTACCAATCCGCTGCCGCTGCAAGGCGTGTTCTTTCCCCACAGCATCACGGGCCTGATTGGCGGCTATCAGGCCGGCTACAATTTTCAGCTCCCGAACAATCTGGTGTTGGGCGCCGAGGCCGATGTTTCGTTCCTGAGCACGCTTGATCGTCCAAGGCTTGCGCCGGCCCCTTTCAACACCAGCTTCGACTACATTGCCACGGTCCGGGGACGCGTCGGATACGCATTCGGAACGCTGCTGCCCTATGTGACCGGCGGCGCCGCCTGGGCCCGAACCCGCGTCGACGTCAATGATGTCGACGGCAGCCTGTTATCCGAGCGGGGGCACGCACCTCTTGGCTGGACCGCAGGTATTGGCGTCGAATATGCCGCCGATGCCAAATGGAGTGCAAAAATCGAATATGGCTACATCGATCTGGGAGCCCGAACCTACGGGCTTGCGGATGTATCGCTGCCGGACGTCGCCATCGACCCGAAGGTCCACACCGTCAAACTCGGATTGAACTACAAGATCTGGGACGGGCCGCCTTCGGCGACGTCAGGCGATTACGCCATCAAGCCACCCACCCCTCCCGTATCCAGGGACTGGAACGTCCACGCCCAGACGACCTTCATATCGCAGGGCTATCCGAGCTTCCGCTCGCCGTATCAAGGTACGAACAGCCTGCCCGGCGACGGACGCGTGAGAGAGACCTGGACGGTCGGAGCCTTTCTCGGGTGGCGGTTGTGGGACGGCGGAGAGCTCTATTTTGGTCCGGAGCTTGCGCAGGGCTTTGGAATCGGCGGCACATTAGGCCTGGGAGGTTTTTCAAACGGCGAAGCACAGAAAGGCGGTGCCGAGTATCCGAGATTCCGCGCTCAGCGCTATTTCTTCCGGCAGACGTTCGGGCTGGGAGGCGAGCAGGAAGAAGTCGCGGATGCGCCCAATCAGTTGCCGGGCAAACGCGACATCGACCGGGTCACGGTAACGGTCGGACGATTTGCGGTCGGCGATTTCTTTGACGGCAATTCCTACGCAAAAGATCCACGCGTGGACTTCATGAACTGGGCAATGTGGGCGTCGGCCGCCTATGACTTTCCGGCCGACCTCCCCGGATTTACCCGCGGCGCCGTCGTCGAACTCAACCGCAAGGATTGGGCCGTGCGCGCCGGCCTGTTCCAGGTGCCGTCCGCTCCTAACAGCGATGTCCTCACCTTCAAGACCGGCGGCGCGGTGGTCGAATTCGAAGAACGTCACACCGTGTTCGACCAGCCCGGCAAACTGCGGCTCGGCATCTTCGCCAATCGCGGCAATACCGGCAACTACCGCAACGCGCTGGCGATCAGCGCCGCAGACCCGGCGCTCGACATCAACAACGTCATGACAGACATCCAGCGCCAAAATCTAAAATACGGATTTTACGTCAACGCCGAACAACAGCTCATGAAGGATGTCGGCCTGTTCGCCCGTGCGAGCTGGAACGACGGCCGGAACCAAATCCTGTCCTTTACCGACATTGATCGCAGCGTTTCGGCAGGCCTGTCGGTCAAGGGCAGCTATTGGGGACGGCCGAGCGATACATTCGGTCTGGGCGGTGCAATCAACGGACTCTCCGGCGCGCACCGCGATTTCCTGGCGGCCGGCGGCCTCGGCCTGTTGATCGGCGACGGCCGTCTCAACTACAGCAACGAACGAATCCTCGAGACCTACTACGCCTACGCGATCGACAAGAACTTCACCCTCACCGCCGATTACCAGTTGATCACCAACCCCGCCTATAACGCCGACCGCGGCCCGGTCCACATCTTCTCCGGGCGCTTCCACGGCGAGTTTTAGCTGATTTTCTGCGTCGCCCTTGCGAAAGCGGCGACGTAGCCCGGATGTAGCGCAGCGCAATCCGGGTAAGCCTGTCCGCAGGCGAGATGTTCCCGGATTGCGCTTCGCTCCATCCGGGCTACGCGGTCGAATTCGCGCCTTACCCCACCGGCTGGAACGAATCCGTGCGCGCCATCGCCCAGGCATCGCGGAAGCGCGGATCCTGGGTGCCTTCGATCAACTCGCCCGGCCGCAGCGACGGGTAGAGCTTCGCAAATGACATTACCTCGGTGCTCGACGTTCGCTTCGAGAAGTGGATCGACCGCAACTGCTGCGGATGGTCGAGGCCGGCGGCGGCGAGAAGCTCGGACAACGCGTGCAGGGTGGCGTGATGGTAGCTGTAGACCCGCTCGGTCTTGAGCGGCACCACCAGCGCCCGGGCGCGCAAGGGATCCTGCGTGCTCACACCGGTCGGACAGCGATCGGTGTGGCAGCTCAAGGACTGGATGCAGCCGAGAGCGAACATGAAGCCGCGCGCGGAATTACACCAGTCGGCGCCGATCGCCATGGCGCGGGCCATGTCGAAGGCGGTCGCGATCTTGCCGGCGGCGCCGATCCTGACGCGGTCGCGCGCATTGATGCCGATCAGCGCGTTATGGACGAAACTGACGCCCTCACGCATCGGCATACCCAGATGATCCATGAACTCCAGCGGCGCCGCGCCGGTGCCGCCCTCATTGCCGTCGACGACGATGAAGTCAGGATAAATGCCGGTCTCCAGCATCGCCTTGCAGATCGCCAGGAATTCCCAGGGATGGCCGACACACATCTTGAACCCGGTCGGCTTGCCGCCCGACAGCCTGCGCATCTCGCCGATAAACGCCATCATCTGCAGTGGCGTTGAAAACGCGCGGTGGGTGGCCGGCGAGATGCAATCCTCGCCCATCGCGACGCCCCGGATTTTGGAGATCTCCGTCGACACTTTGGCTGCCGGCAGCACGCCGCCATGTCCGGGCTTGGCGCCCTGGCTGATCTTGAGTTCGACCATCTTGATCTGGTCGTCGGCCGCGACGCGGGCGAATTCTTCCGGGTTGAACGAACCATCGCGGTTGCGGCAGCCGAAATAGCCGGAGCCGATCTCCCAGATGAGGTCGCCGCCGTTTTCGCGGTGATAGGGACTGACACCGCCCTCACCGGTGTCATGCGCGAAGCCGCCCCTCTTGGCGCCTATGTTCAGCGCGCGCACGGCGTTGGGGCTGAGCGCGCCAAAACTCATCGCCGAGATGTTGAAGACCGATGCCGAATAAGGCTTGGTGCAATCCGGTCCGCCGATGGTGACGCGAAATTCAGCGCCGCTACGAGCCTTCGGCGCCACCGAATGATGCATCCATTCGTAACCCTCGCGATAGACGTCTTCCTGGGTACCGAACGGCCGCTTGTCGAGTTGCATCTTGGCGCGCTGATAGACCAGGGCGCGGGTGTCGCGGGAGAACGGCATGCCGTCCTTTTCGCTCTCGAAGAAGTACTGCCGTATCTCGGGGCGAATTTCCTCGAGCAGGAAACGAATATGCGCTGATATCGGATAGTTGCGCAAAACCGCGTGGTTCTTTTGCAGGAGATCGCGAATGCCGAGAAATGTGAGGGCGCCGAAAATCACGATCGGGATCAGCAGAATTTCCCACACCTTGAGATTATGGTCGAAAATCCCGATGCCGATCAGCAATGCCGTGACGACGGCGCAGACCGTCAAAATGATGTAGCGTGGCGAGAACGGAAGCAGCAGCGTTTCCATGGAACCCCTCAGCCGGATTGTCGCATCGCCAGTGCCAGCTTAGTCCAACCGCCGGAACGAGCGCTACACGATATACGGAACGGTACTCACGGAAGTGACGACGGCTCGAAAAAATAGTTGGCGGCTTGAATAAATCTGTCGCCTTTTGCAGTGCAGCGTAACGGCCCGGCGCCCAACCACTCAGTGGCTGTGCAACCGCATCTCGTGCGGAATCTTGCCCTGCTGCAGGCCGTGCTGGGCGAGCCAGGCGTCGGTGGAGAGAATGGCGCGGTCGATATGATCGGCGGTTCGCGAGAAATCGTAAGGTGAACCAACCAGCGGGCAGAGCGGCGGCACCACGAAATACTCGATATCGGGCGCAAGCGCTTCGAGCTCGTTGACCAGTTGCCGCGCGATCAGGAGCGTGAGCGCGTGCAGCGCGTTGGCGACCGCCCCGACCGGCGGCGCCTGGTTCGCGCAGGCGTGACCGGTCGGCAGAATGATCAGGCGCCTGGCGCCCTTGTTCACCGCGACCTGTATCGGCGTGTTGCTGGAGATCGCGCCATCGGCGAGATAATAGCCCTTGTAGCGGATCGGCGAGAACGCGCCCGGGATCGCGGTGGACGCAACGATCGCCTCCGCTGTGGAGCCTTCCGACAGCACCACGCTGTCGCCGGAAACGATGTCGGTGGTGACGATATGCACCGGCAGCTTCGCCTCCTCCAGGTTGCGATAGGGGATGTGATCCTCGATCAGCTTGCGGATGCCGTCATGGGGGATCAGGAAATCGCGGCGCCACAAAAAGCTCAGCACCGTCCGCCAGCTCATCGGAAAGATGTCGTGCCGGGTCAAGCCGCGCCAGATCGCAGCGAGCCGCTGCACGCCATCGAGCGTGGGATCGCCGGCATAGAACGCGCCGTTCAGGGCGCCAACGCTGCAGCCGACCACCATATCAGCGGCGACGCCGTGGGCGGCGAGCGAATGCAGCATGCCCACCTGGATGGCCCCGAAGCTGCCGCCGCCCGCAAACACAAAGGCGGTTTTTGCCGGACCGATCTCATCGCGTACCGACACGCACACACTCCCTCATCGCCGCGTCGGCAACAGGCCGCGCGACGTTGAGGTGGTTATAGCAGTGGGGGAATGGGGTGGGCTACTGGGGTGCCCGTAGCCCGGATGGAGCGAAGCGCAATCCGGGGACGACTTCATCGGCAGAGAAACGTGATCCCGGATTTCGCTTCGCTCCATCCGGGCTACGCATGAACTCAACGCTCGACGAACGCCTTCTCGATCACGAAATGGCCGGGCGTGTTGTGGCTGCCTTCGAGGAAGCCGCCGGATTCGAACATCTGCTTCAGTTCGTCCAGCATCCCCGGGCTGCCGCACATCATGATGCGATCGGTCTCGATATTGAGCGGCGCCTGGTGAATGTCGTTGAACAACTGCTCGGACGAGATCAGGTCGGTGATGCGGCCGCGGTTGCGGAACGGCTCGCGGGTCACCGTCGGGTAATACAGCAACTTCTCCGACAGCAACGGTCCGAACAGTTCGTCGTCACGCAGCTTGGCGACCAGCTCTTCGCCATAGGCGAGTTCGGAAACCTGACGGCAGCCGTGAACGAGCACGATGGTCTCGAACCGCTCATAGACGTCGGGGTCCTTGATCAGGCTCGCGAACGGCGCCAGACCCGTGCCGGTCGACAGCAGCAGCAGGCGCTTGCCCGGAATCAGATTGTCGGTGATCAGCGTGCCGGTCGCCTTGCGGCCGACCAGGATTTCGTCGCCCTCGCGGATCTTCTGCAGCTTCGAGGTCAGCGGCCCGTCCGCGACCTTGATGGAGAAGAATTCGAGTTCTTCCTCGTGATTGGCGCTCGCCATGCTGTAGGCGCGCAAAAGCGGCCGGCCCTCGACCTCGAGGCCGATCATCGCAAACTGGCCGTTCTGGAAGCGGAAACCGGAATCGCGGGTGGCTCGGAAGCTGAAAAGCGTATCGGTCCAGTGGCGGACAGAAAGAACTTTCTCTCTATAGAATGCGCTCATGGGTTTTCGTTTTTCCTGACGTCTCGATGTAGAACGTTTCGGTTTTCGGGCCTCGAATTGCCAAAAATCAGCGAAATCATTGGCGTTTTGGCGCTTCATTTGCGCACAGGACACACATAGTCAATATGACCTGCAGCACAATTGAGAACTCGGAATAGCTGTCGGTCTATTTTGCAAAAAGGTTCGATTCGCTTCGTTAACGCTTTCTCGCGCAATTAACTTGCTGAATTCGGCATCGATCTGGCAATAAATGACCACACCAAATTAAGAACGTTTCAAAAAGAGATCGCATGCGAAGCCCAGGCGAATTTCGAAAGGGTAAACCGGGCTTTTATCCGGACCAGTCGATCTATGCCGAATTTGCCTGCGCCGAATTCGGGCTCCACTTTCGCGACCTCGACGGTGGATCGGGATTGCTTTTCAGCGTCGCATCACGCGACAGGCTGGTTCATTTCGGCGCCGGCCGAAGTTCCTGGTATCCGCAAAACAACGCCACCGCCTCGACGCTGGCATCCGACAAACATTTTACGAGCCGGATCCTGCGCGAAGCCGGCGTCCCGGCGCTTGGCGGCGAATATTTCTTCCTTCACGAGCGCTATCGCGCGCATCGCCCGGCGGGACATGAGCGCAGCGACGCGGTTGCCTGTTTCAACACATTGGGCGGATCGGCCTTCGTCAAGCCGCTGACGGGATCGCGCGGCGATTTCGCGCAAGCCGTTCACGGCGAAGCGGCGCTGGTTCGGTATCTCGATGACGTCATGAAGTATTATGACGCGGTCCTGATCCAGCCGATCGTCGAAGGGACAGAGTATCGCGTTTTTCTGCTCGACGATGATGTGCTCTATTGCGCGCGAAAATATCCGCCGTCCGTCACGGCCGACGGCGTGCACACCGTTCGTGAACTGCTCATCATCCATAACGACGCGCTGCGCGCCCGCGGCCTCTCGCCTGCTTCGCTGCCGAACCATGATCCGTCGCTCGATGCTGTCCCGGCAAGGGGCGAGCGCTGCGAGATTCCCGGGCGCATGAATCTGAGCGCGGGCGGCACGATGGTGCTGGCGCCGGCGCCATCCGAAAAGTCCATCACGTTGGCGCGGCAGGCCGCGCGCGCGATCGGACTTCGCGTCGCGGCCATCGACATGTTCGTCGATGTCGGCGGCAATCCGGAGGCAATCGAGATCATCGAGATCAACTCCAATCCCGCGATCCGGCTGCTGGAAGAATCCAATCGCGGCGACCTCATTCTAAAAATCTGGCATCACACCTTCTCCGCCATGGGATTGCTGTAGTGTTCGACCTGCCGAAATACGGCGCTGGCATCTGCCTCGCGCGCATGGCCGTGCTGCTGGAGGCGCTTTCCATCGATCGCGCGCGGCTGCAACGCATCTCCGTGGCGGTAACCGGATCAAACGGCAAGGGCAGCACGGCGGCGATGTGCGCTCAAATCGGCCGCGCCTATGGCCTGCGGACCGGGCTTTTCACCTCCCCGCATCTTTTTCGTTTCAACGAACGGATTCAGATCGACGGCGTCGAGATCGGCGACGACGCGTTCGTTCGCCTGAGAATGCGGGTCGAAGCTGCCATTGCAACCGTCTCGCAGAGGATGGGCGAGAAGTTCGGTGCCTTCGAAGCGCTGTTCGCGCTTGCCTGCCTGCACTTCCAGGAGAGCGGATGCGACTTCGCCGTGTTCGAGGCCGGCATCGGCGGGCGCTACGACCCGGTCCGCCTCGTCGGCGCGCACGAGACTTGCGTCACTTCGGTCGATTACGAGCATGTCGAATTGCTCGGACACTCGCTTGAACTGATCGCATCGGACAAGAGCGACGCCTGCGCCGCCGGCGGCACGATCGTCTATGGCGAAAACTGCCGGGACCTGCGGCCGCATCTCGTCGAGTATAATCGCGGAGCCGACCGCACCTCGCTGTTCATCCGCGATGAAATCGCCGTCGATAACGAGGACGCTGCGGCCACGGGGCAGCATTTTGATTTCCAGTTCGGATACCATGATTTTCGCCGGATCGAACTGAACTTGCCTGGCGCGTTCCAGTTCAGCAATTCGGCTATCGCGATCACACTGATCCTGCTCTGGCTGCAGCGCGAACAGCCGCGCAAGGCTCCCGACCGGATCGAAGCCGCGATACGCGCCGGACTGCGCGAGGCACGCTGGCCCGGCCGACTCGAAATCATCCGGCACGACCCGCTCACCGTGATCGACGTCGGCCACACCCCGGACGGCATCCGGCAATCGCTAGCCAGCCTGATGTCGATTCATGGCCGCGACGGCTGGATCCTTGTCACCGGCGCTTCGCACGACAAAAGGGCAGACGAGATCATCGGCGCGCTGGCGCCTTCCTTCGACACCATCATCTGCACAGCGGCGCACCACAAGGGGGCCGAGGCGCAAGTCATCGCTGCCGCGGCGCGACGCGGCAATCCCACAGCGAACATTCATCTCGCCGCGACAATCGCGGACGCAGCGCGGCTCTCGCAAGAGATGGCTCTGCGACAAAAGCGAAGCGTGTATGTGGCGGGCGGATTATTCCTGGCGGTCGAATACGCGACCGTCGTGAAGGGCGGCCGCGCGGAGGATTTGGAGTTTTTCTGAACGTGGCGCACAATCCGCGCAGTCGAACGGCTCGTCCGCGGCCAGTGCATCCGGAAACGCCGGAACAAGACAATGCGAGGGGAGAGAACATCATGAGCGACACCGTCAATCGTCAGATCCTGCTGGTCGAGAAGCCCACCGGCAAACTCGGACCTGAGCACTTCAAGATGATCAAAGGCGCGGTGCCTGAGCCGAAGGATGGCGAGGCGCTGGTGCGAACACGCTATATCTCGCTTGACGCCGCCAACCGGGCGTGGATGCACGGCGCCACCTATCGCGCCGCCGTCGAGGCCAACACCGTGATGGCCGGCGGCAGCATCGCGGAGGTCGTCGCCTCGAAGACCTCAAGCCTCGCACCGGGCGATATCGTATTCGGCGACACCGGTTGGCAGGATTACGCCGCGGTGCCGGCAAAGCACCTCACCAAGATGCCGAAGATGGAACCGATGACGCATTTGCTCAGCGTGTACGGCATCGCCGGCCTCACCGCCTATTTCGGCCTCCTGCATGTCGGCAAGCCGAAGGAGGGCGAGACGGTCGTCGTGTCGGCTGCCGCCGGCTCCGTCGGATCGATTGTCGGGCAGATTGCCAAGATCAAGGGCTGCAACGTCATCGGCATCGCCGGCGGCAAGGACAAGTGCCACTGGCTGACCAGCGAACTCGGCTTCGACGCCGCGGTCGATTACAAGGACGGCGCCACCTTCAAGGCGCTGCGCGCCGCCGCCCCCAAGGGCATCGACGTCTATTTCGACAATGTCGGCGGCGACATTCTCGAAGCCTGCCTTTCGCTGATGAACAACCGCGGCCGCATCGCCTGCTGCGGCGCGATTTCGCAGTATGACGGCGCGCCGTCCGCCCATGGCCCGCGCGGCGTGCCCGGCCTGATCGTGGTGAAGCGCCTCATCATGCAGGGCTTCATCGTGATGGATTACATGAATGAGAGCGCCGCCGCGCTGGCCGACCTGCAGTCCTGGGTGGCCTCAGGCAAACTGAAGGTGCAGGAAGACGTGATCGACGGGATCGAGAACACGCCGAAAGCGCTGATCGGCCTGCTCGCCGGCGAAAACCGCGGCAAACGGATGGTGAAGGTGTGATGTCGTAGGGTGGGCAAAGGCGCGCTTCGCGCCGTGCCCACCATCTATCCATTCGCTCGTGACGGTGGGCACGCTTCGCTTTGCCCACCCTACGATTTAGTGCGTCGCGGCAGGCGCCGCCTGCGCCCCCGCCTTCTTCAGCTTCCGCTCCTTGAGCCAATTCTCGAACCCCTGGATCACGACGAAGAAGGTCGGCACGAACAGCACGGCCAAACACGTCGAGGCCAGCATGCCCGAGGCCGCCGTGATGCCAATCGACTTCCGGGCGTTGGCGCCGGCGCCGGTCGCGAGCACCAGCGGGATCATGCCGAAGATGAAAGCAAACGACGTCATCAGGATCGGCCGGAACCGGGCTCGCGCCGCCTCGACGGCGGATTCCAGCAGCGGCTTGCGATCGCGCACGTGCAGTTCCAGCGCCACCTCGACGATCAGGATGGCGTTCTTGGCCGACAGCGCGATCAGCAGGATGATGCCGATCTGGGTATAGAGGTTGTTCTCTATCCTTAAGCCCGTCAGCACGATCATTGGGCCGAGCAAGGACAGCGGCACTGCGAGAATCACCGAGATCGGCGCGTACCAGCTTTCATATTGTCCGGCCAGCACGAGGTAGACCAGCAGGAGGCCAAGGCCGAACGCCCAGTAGATCTGGCCGCCGACGACCTTCTCCTGATACGACATCGCCGTCCACTCGAAGCCCGTGCCGGGCGGCAGGGTCTTCGCGGCAATCTGCTCCATCAGATTCATCGACTGACCTGAGCTGTAACCCGTCGCCGGCAGGCCGATGATGGTTGCGGAAGGATACAGATTGTACAGGCTGATCAGCGACGGACCGACCGCCGGCGTAATCTTTGCCACGGTGCCGAGCGGGATCATGTCGCCATTGCTGTTACGCACCATCATGTTCTGGATGTCACGCGGCGTCAGGCGGAATTGCGCGTCCGCCTGCGCATAGACCTGGAAGGTACGACCGAACTTGTTGAACTGATTGACGAAGGTCGAACCCATGTAGGACGACAGCGTCGAGAAGATCTGGTCGGTCGTGACATGCAGCGTCTGGGTCTTGATTCGATCCACCTCGATGTCGAACTGCGGCACCATCGAGCGGAACGGCGAACTCACCCGCTGCAGCGCGCTCTGTGACGACGCATTGGCGACGATCGCGCCGGTGATCGCCTGCAGCTTGCTGAAGTCGGAATTGCCGTCACGGAGCTGGACCTGCATCGCGAAGCCGGCGGCGTTACCGATACCCTGGATCGGCGGCGGCGGGACCACCAGGATCCGCGCCTCCTCGATCACGGAGAGCTTTTCGTTCAATCCGACGAACAGCGACCGCAGATCCTCACCTGGCCCTCGCGCGCTCCACTCTTTCAGGATCAAATAGGCGACGCCCGCATTGGCGAGACTGGAAGAATTGTCGAGCGCGGAGATGCCGGAAATGGCGATCACCTGATCGACGCCCGGGGCCTTGCCGGCTATCTCGCTGACCTGGGTAAGCACACGCTGGGTACGTTCAAGCGCCGCACCATCAGGCAATTGCACGGCGACCAGGAGATAACCCTGGTCCTCGATCGGAATGAATCCGGTCGGCACCCGCGACAGGCCGTAGCCACCGATGGCGATCAGGATCAGCGCGCAGATGACAGAAACATTGCTGTGTGCGACCAGGCGGCCGATCAACCGGCTATAGGCGGCCTCGACGCGGTTATAGACCGCGTTGAAGCCGCGGTAGAAAAAGTTGCGCTGCTCCGGCGGCACCGGCCGGCGCAGCCACAACGCGCACTGCGTCGGCTTCAGCGTCGCCGCGTTGATGGCGCTGAGCAGCGCGGTTGCGGCAATGACCAGCGCGAACTGCGCATACATCTGCCCGGTCAATCCCGGCAGAAACGCCGAGGGCAGGAACACCGAGATCAGCACCAGCGTGATGCCGATGATCGGCGCAAACAGCGCGTCCATCGCGCTGATCGCGGCGTCATGGCCGGACATGCCTTTCTCGATGTTGTGCGCGGCGCCTTCGACCACGACGATGGCGTCATCCACCACGATGCCGATCGCGAGCACGATCGCAAACAGGGTCGAGATATTGACGGTGAAGCCGAGCGCCGCCATCGCAGCAAAGGCGCCGATGATCGTCACCGGCACCGTGGTCGCGGGCACCAGCATCGCGCGCCAGTCCTGCAGGAAGATCAGGATCACGACGAGAACGAGCAAACCCGCCTCGATCAGCGTCTTGTAGACCTCATTGATCGATTCCGAGACGAATTTGGTGGTGTCGAACGGCGTGTCGTAGGTCACGTCCTGCGGAAACGACTTCGCCAGCACCTGCATCTTCTTCTCAACGGCACGCTGGACCTCGAGCGCGTTGGCGCCGGGCGACTGGAATACGCCGATGCCGGTGGCCGGCTTGTTGTTGAGCGAGAACGCCTGGCTGTAGGTCTGAGCGCCGAGTTCGACCCAGCCGACATCGCGCACACGCGTGACGTCGCCGCTGGTGCCGGTCTTGACGATCACGTTCTCGAACTCGCTGGTGTCGTCGAGCCGTCCACTGACGTTCAGCGTGTACTGGAACGCCTGCCCTGCGGGCGCTGGCGGTGCCCCGACCTGGCCCGCGGTGACCTGCTGGCTCTGCTGCTGGATCGCGGAAATGACATCCTGCGGCATCAGCCCGCGCGCATACAGCTTGTTCGGATCGAGCCAGACCCGCATCGAGTATTGACCGGCCCCGAACACGGTGACGTTGCCGACGCCGGGCAAACGCGACAGCTCGTCGCGGATGTTGATAGTGGCGTAGTTGCTCAGGAACAGACTGTCATAGGTCGCTTTCGGCGAGGTCAGCGTCACGAACAGCAGGATCGCCGTCGATCTCTTCTGCACGGTGACGCCCTGGTTCTGCACCGACTGCGGTAGCTGCGCCAGCGCGCTCGAGACCCGGTTCTGCACCAGCACCTGCGCGAAGTTGAGGTCGGTGCCGATCTTGAACGTAACCGTCAGCGTATAGGTGCCATCGGCACCGCTGTAGGACTGCATGTAGAGCATGTCCTCGACGCCGTTGACCTGCTGCTCGATCGGCAGCGCCACCGTATCGATCACGGTTTTCGCGCTGGCGCCGGGATAGCGGGTGGTGACCTGCACCGTCGGCGGCACGACCTCAGGATACTGCGCGACGGCCAGCCGGAGCAGGCAGACGCCGCCGATCAGGACCATCAGGATCGCGATGACGTTGGAAAGAACGGGCCGCTCGATGAAAAATTTCGAAATCATGGCCCGGCTCCTACTTGGCCGCTATTGGCTGTGCTTCGATCTTTTTCAGTTGCGGATCGACCTTCTGGCCGGGAATCGCGCGCAACAGCCCGGCGGTGACGACGCGGTCGTCGGCCTTGAGGCCTTCTTCGATGACACGCAACTCGCCCTCCAGCGGCCCGACCCGCACCTTGCGCTGTTCGACGATATTTTCGCCGTTCACGACCAGCAGGTAGCGTCCGGACTGATCGCTGCCGAGGGCGACATCCGGCACGAACAGCGCGTTCTGCACCTGGTCAACGGGTACGCGGACCCGGACGAAGAATCCCGGCAGCAGGGCACGGTCCGAATTGGGCAGCACGCCGCGCACCGGAAGCGTACCGGTCGACTGGTTGAGCGTCGTGGCGGCATAGTCGAGCTTGCCCTGGTGCGGAAAGCCGGTTTCGGTCTGCAACCCGACTTCCACCGGTATCTGCCTGAGATCGTCCTGTGTCATCCCGCGCCGGCGGGCTTCCTCCCGGATCCGCAGCACGTCCTGTTCGTTGACGTTGAAATTCACCCAGATCGGGTCGAGCGCCACGATGGTGGCGAGCTGCGTCGGCGACGACACACCGACAAGTTCGCCGACGGCGACGAGATGCGCGCTGACGACACCGTCAAACGGCGCAGTCACATTGGTATAACCGTAATTGACCGCCGCGATCTTGGTATTGACCTGGGCCTGAAGCAGGTTCGCTTGCGCGTTGTCGCGCGTTGACGTTGAAGTATCCAGCGTCGCTTGGGAAACGGCTTGCCGCTGCACCAGTTCCTGCTGGCGCTTGAAGTCCGCCTCGGCCTGCCTCACCGTTGCCTGCGCGCCGGTTTCCGCGGCCTGCGCCTGTTCGAGCTTCAGCTTGTAGGTGTCAGGCTCGATCGTGAACAGGGGCGCGCCTTCTTTCACAAAGGCGCCGTCTGTATAGTTGATCGATTGCAGAAAGCCCTGCACGCGCGCGACCAGATCGACATTCTTGATCGCCGCGGTATTGCCGGTCGCTTCCAGATAGCGCGTGAAGGACCGTTGCACCGGCACCGCGACATCGACCTTCGGCGGCGGGGGCGGGACAAAAGTATTTTGTTCGCAGGCACTTAATATGCCCATCGCGGCAATGGCGAACGCCGCGCGCCGGACCGACGCGGCTCCTTGCCCGATGCTGCGGTGCGGACTCAGGCGTGCAGGCGAACGCATGGGCTTCATTTTTCATGCCTCAATTGGTTTGTTCAGAAAAATGTCTATTCAGAAATCGGCGTTCGGCGCCACCCCATGAAAATAGCAACAATCCGCTTGCAGTGAAACCGGAAAGCGAAAATGATGCGGGCCGTTATAATTTTTACGATTAGATTTTACTGCGGTTGAAGCGGCGGCTTCCTGCGACGACAAAAGGATTTATTCAAATGATCAACACGTTGAAACGTGCGAGCAGAGTTGCGTCGTGGTTTTCGGTCGCCGCGATATTGGCAACCGCAGCGCCGGCTTTTGCGCAAGCGCCGAGCCAGGCACAACGCGACGCCATCAAATCGCAGTGCCGTTCCGATTACATGGCCCATTGCTCCAGCGTGCCGCCGGGCGGCGAGGCCTCGCTGCAATGCCTGCAGAAGAACATGTCGAGCCTTTCATCGAGCTGCCAGAGCGCGGTGCGCGCCGTGGAAGCGCCGGCGGCCGCGCCCGCCAAGCCCACCGAGACCATGGCACCCAAATCTGCAGCGCCGGCCGCTACAACGGCAGCACCCGCGGCGCCGGCGAAATCCGCCGAGCCAAAGGCAGCAGCAGCCCCCGCAGCCGGACAGCCGACCAGCGCACAGATTTCCGCCGTCCGCAGCGCATGCCGCTCCGACTATCCAAAGGTCTGCGCGGGCGTGCCGACCGGGGGCGCGCCGGCCCTGCAATGCCTGGAAAAGAACAAGGCGAAACTCTCGGCCGGTTGCGAAAAAGCCGTCTCCGCCGCCAGCGGTGGTGGAGCAGCAGCGGCTGCACCCGCGGCAGGCGCGGCTCCAGCCGCAGCGGGAGCGGCTCCAGCGGGCACGGCGGCCACCGTTGCACCGGCGGCGCCGGCCGTGATCGTGCTGCGGCCGATGCGGCCGCGTGAAGAGCTGCTCGTGCTGCGGTCGGCATGCGGCGCCGACGTCCGCTCGATTTGCGGCGGCGTGCAGCCTGGCGGCGGCCGGATCGTGCAGTGCCTGGCGACCAATGCCGCGCAGCTTTCGCCGGCCTGCAAGGACGTTCTGTCTCAGTTCGCGGCGCGTTAATCATTCGCCTGCGGCGGCCCCTCATTGATCCCGGAGCCGCCGGTCACTCGCCGCCGCGAAAGGCGAGGATGAGCTGAATGAGCCGTATCGACAGTGCGACATAAAGGATCGCCATCACGGTTTGGTACGCAATATGCCAATTGAGCCTGGCGAGCTTGTAGAGGCCGTCGACGAAGTTCAGCACCAGGAGAATGACGCCGAACAACATGACGCCGCGGCCGATGAGACCATGGCGCAGATAGCCGAACAGCACGATCGCCGGCTCACTGCTCGAAACATGGGCGCCGGCCGATACGATCAACGTCCCGATGATCAACTTCTCGACGTGAGAAAATATTTCCTTGGAGACCGGCTCGACATGTTCGGAATAGAACGCCAGCCATTTGGCTCTGACCTCCGCCATGGGTTTTCCTTAGGCTTCCTTGCAGCTGCTAATCGGAGCTTCACTACAGCGGGTCCGCGATCAAGAAGCAAGAAGGCCGCCGGTCTTATCTGCGGACAGTCACCTCAGCGATCGGCTGCCAAGGAAAGGGAGAACCGATGCTACGCACCATCCTGACCGCCACCGCCGTGCTCTGCATGTCGCATGTCGCTTTCGCGCAGGAGATGACTGCCGAACAGCGCAGCGCCTGCATGGGCGACTACGAGAAATATTGCAAAGGCGTCACCCCCGGCGGCGGACGCATCATCGCCTGCCTCGCCAAGGAGAGCGACAAGATCACGCCGGCCTGCAAGAAGGTGCTGACGGCCGCCGAGAAGAAATGAGGAGACGGCTGGCGTTCATGCCTCCCGTCAACCGAACCGAGATCGGCGTGCACGCACGCCGCGACAGGCATCCGCAGAACCTTGCGAAGAAACTTTCAAGAAGAAAATTTCAGTACCTGAACATCAACCATTACAGTCCGGGAGACCAACATGCGTTCGTTCCTGCTGATTGCCGCCGCCGTGCTGTCCTTTTCCGCCACCATGACGTTCGAAACCACCGAGGCCAACGCGGTGGTCTGTGCCCGCGGCGTCGTTCGCGCCGGCTGCGCCGGAGCCCGCGGCGCTGTCGTCGTCCGCAAGCCTGCCGTGGTCTGCAGGACCGTGGTGGTGAACGGCGTGAAGGTTCGCCGCTGCACCTGAGCCCCAGGCGCTTTCGTCGAAGGCAAGGTCAAGCCGGAGATGCCGCATAGCGCACAACCGTTCGCGGACAGAACCGGCGGGAGAAACGGGACCCTTGGCGCCCGGTCCTGACGCGGACAGGACCGGACGTCAGCCTCGTTCCCTGATGATTTTTCTGTAGCGCAAATTTCCGGCGCGGATTAGTCTCCGACCCAAATTAATCAGTATACTGTCGATTGGGAGGAAGACGTGCGTATCGCCGTCATCGGTGGAGGCCCCGGCGGTCTCTACTTCGCCTATCTCTGGAAGCGGCGTCATCCGGACGCGGATATCGACCTGTTCGAACAGAACCCCGAAGGCGCGACCTGGGGATTTGGCGTGGTGTTCTCCGAACAGGCGCTGGAATTTCTGCGCGCCGACGATCCCGAGACGGTCGACGCCATCACGCCGCGGATGGAGAGCTGGAAGAACATCACGCTCAATTTGCGTGGGCAAAGTGTCGAGATCGACGGCATCGGCTTCTCCTCGATCGGCCGGCTCGAACTCTTGACCATCCTGCAGCAGCGCGTGTGCGCGGTAGGAATTGCGGCGCGATACAACACCACGATCCAGTCATTGGACGAGCTCGGGGGGTACGACCTGATCGTCGCCGCCGACGGGCTGAACTCGCTGGTGCGCCGCGGCTTCGAGAAGGAATTCGGCGCCTCGGTTTCGCACTCGACCAACAAGTTCGCCTGGTACGGCACCAGCAAACGCTTTGCCACGCTGTCACAGACCTTTGTGAAGACCGATTTGGGATCCTTCAACGCGCATCACTATCGCTACTCGCCCTCCATGAGCACGTTCCTGGTCGAGTGCGATGCGGCGACCTGGCAGGCCTATGGCTTCGAGCACAAGACCATCGAGCAGTCGCAGGCGATCTGCGAGGAGATCTTTGCTGACACGCTCGATGGCCATGCGCTGGTCTCGAACAAATCGGTGTGGCGCAATTTTCCCTGGATCTGGAACGAGAACTGGTCACACGGCAACATGGTGCTGATCGGCGACGCCCTGCATACCGCGCATTTCTCGATCGGCTCGGGCACGCGGCTCGCCATCGAGGACGCGATCGCGCTGACCAAGGCGCTGGAGGCGGAAAACGATATTCCCGCAAGCCTCGCCCGCTACCAGGCCGAACGCAAGCCGATCGTGCAGAAGCTGGTGACGGCGGCGCGCACCAGCGCCGACTGGTACGAACACTTTCCCGAACACATGAAGCTCGACCTGATGGATTTTGCCTACAGCTACATCACCCGCTCGGGGCGGATCGCCGACGCGCGGCTGCGCGCGATGTCGCCCGAATTCATGGCGCGTTACGAGGCGGAAAAAAAGATTGGGAGCCGAGCATGACGTCAGAAATTTCCGATTTGGTCCCCCGCGACAATCCCGGCGCGCGCGAGATCGGCTTTACGATTCCGGAGAGCTATAACGCCAGCCGGATCCTGTTCGACAATCTCGTGACTGGCCGCGGCGGCCGGCTGGCGCTGACCGGCCCCGGCGGCACGCGCACTTACGCAGAGCTCTGTGCCGAGGCCTCGCAATGGGGGCATGGCTTTCAGTCGCTGGGCCTGAAGCGCGGCGATCGCATCCTGATGTTCCTCGACGACACGCCGGTCTATCCTGCGGCGTTTTTCGGCGCAGTGCGGTCGGGTTTCGTGCCGCTGTTGATCAACACGCTGACGCCGCCGGACTTGCTGCAGTTCTACCTTTCGGACGCCTGCGCTGCGGTCGCGGTCGCGGAAGCCGAGTTTACCTCGCGGTTCAATGCGGAAGCCTGCAAGGATACGCCGCTGCAAACCCTGGTCGTGGTCAATGGCGCGGCGAGCGAACACGCCGTGCCGAAAGCCCTCATGGCGCCGCAATGGCTGCAGGGATTCTCCACCGATTTGCCGGAAGCCGACACCAGGCGCGACGACATGGCGTTCTGGATGTATTCATCCGGCTCGACCGGGCGGCCCAAGGGCATCGTGCACCTGCAGCACGACATGGCCTATAGCGAGCAGGCGTTTGCCCGCAACGTGCTCAAGCTTGGGCCCGACGACATCTGTTTCTCGGTGCCGAAGATTTTCTTCGCCTACGGCTTTGGCAACGCCATCACCTTCCCGTTCTCGGTCGGCGCGGCAACGCTGCTGCTGCCTGGCCAGCCGAAGCCGGCAACGATCTTCGAGGCGATCGGAAAATACCGGCCGTCCGTTTTCTTCGGATTGCCGACGCTCTACACCTCGCTCACAAAGGCCGACGGCGCTGCCGCCACCGATTTCTCCTCGCTGCGGATGGCGCTGTCGGCCGCGGAGGTGCTGTCGGCGGAAGTCTTCAACGGCTGGAAGGCGCTGACGGGACTCGAGATCATCGAAGGGCTCGGCTCGACCGAGGCGCTGCACATCTATCTGTCCAACCGCCCCGAGACGAAAAAACTCGGCGCGGCGGGCCTGCGCGTGCCCGGCTACGAAATCCTGCTGAGGGACAAGGACGGCCGCGAGGTCGGCGACAACGAGGAAGGCATCTTGTGGGTACGCGGCGATTCCAACACGCCGCTGTACTGGAACCGGCCGGACAAATCGGCGGAGACCATTCGTGAGGAGGGGTGGATCTACACCGGCGACCGTTTCCTGCGCGATGCCGACGGTTTTCATTTCTTCCGTGGCCGCGCCGACGACCTGATCAAGATTTCGGGGCAGTGGGTCTACCCGCTGGAAGTCGAGCTGTGCCTTGCCGAACACCCCGATATCAGGGAATGCGCCGTCTTCGCCGCCGAACTGCCGGATCGGCGCATGACGCTGAAGGCGGTAGTGGTGATGAACAAGGGCGAGTTCGATCCGAACAACGCCGCTAAGACGCTGCAGGATTACGTCAAGGCAAAGCTGTTGCCTTATAAATATCCGCGCGAGATCAGGTTCATCGCCGAATTACCGAAAACCGGCACGGGCAAGATCGACCGCCAGGCCTTGATGAAGATGTAGCCGGCAACAAACTCGGCGTCGTCCCTGCGAACGCAGGGACCCATACCGCGTGATCTATCGAGGAGGCGTGGTCGCTGACGCTCTGCGTCATTCAACTAGCGCATGGGCTGCTGTAGCGAAGCCGTCGTGCGGTGTGTGCCCTTCACGCCGGCCGCGGCGTATGGGTCCCTGCGTTCGCAGGGACGACGGCGGAGTTTTTCGTCCCTACCCCGCCAACCCCGTCCCGCCATACAGCCACGCCAGATCGCCATACCACTCTTCCGACGTCTTCGCGCTCATGATCTCATTGCGCAGCCGGGCATGTCCGCCCGCTGGGTGATAGATGTGCTCGCCAATCGCACGTGACATCAGCTGCACCTTTGCGGTGCGCAGGAAACGCTGCGTGCGATAGGCTTCCAGCGCTTTCGCGTAATCGTCATGCGCTCCCATCATGTGCGACAGGCACACCGCGTCCTCCATTGCCTGACAGGCGCCTTGCGCAAAATATTGCAGCATCGGATGCGCGGCATCGCCGAGCAGCGCGACGCGGCCGTCCACCCAGCGCTCGACCGGATCACGGTCGCACAGCACCCATAGCCGCCAGTTCTTGCCGTGGCGGATGATGTCCTGCGCACGCGGATGGACGTGCCCGAAGCCCTGCATGACCTCTTCGTCCGACACTGGCTTGCCGGCCACCGGCTCCGGCGCGTCGTTGTGATAGGTGACGACGAGGTTGAACACCTTCCAGCCCGACAGCGGATAATGCACGATGTGGCATTTCGGCCCGGCCCACAGCGTCGCCGCGTTCCAGCGCAAATCCTCCGGCATCTGTTCAGTCGGGATCACCGAGCGGTACGTCGTATGTCCGGACACTCGCGGCGGCCCGTCGGAAACCACCTGCTTGCGGACGTTCGACCACAGCCCATCGGCGCCGATCAACAGCCGTCCCGTGACGCGTTCGCCATTCGCCAGCCGCGCCGTCACCGACGAGCCGTCCTGATCGTAGCCGACCACTTCGCTGCTGACGCGCAACTCGATCAACCCGTGATTCTGGCAGGCGCGCAGGAAAACGCCGTGCAGGTCGCCGCGATGCACCACCGCATAGGGGTTGCCGAAGCGTGTGCGAAATGCCTCGCCCAGATCGACATGGGTGATCTCCTCGGCCGTCAACGCATCCATCAGCCGGAGCTGGTCGATATAGACCGCCATGCTTCGTGCGGCTTCGCCGACGCCGAGATAGTCGAAGGCGTGGAATGCGTTGGGCCCGAGCTGGATGCCGGCGCCGATCTCGCCAAGCGTTGAGGCCTTCTCCAGCAGGATCGAGCGGATTCCTTTTTGCGCCAGCCCAAGCGCTGCGGCGAGCCCGCCGATTCCGCCACCTGCGATCAGGACCGGCCCTGTGTCCATCAGTTCGATTTCCCCAGATGCTCGAGGGCGTCTTCGGCGCGCAGCGGCACGCGCGAGGCCTCGTTGTTGAGATCGACCAGTTGAGTCAGCAGCGTCAGCAGGGCTTTGCGGTCGGCCGGCTTCAGCGGCTGCAGCATCCTTAACTGCGCGCGCTCCACCGAGGGCATGATATCGCGCAGCACGGCTGCACCCGATTTGGTCAGATGGAGCAGCTTGACGCGCTTGTCCTCCCGCGACGGCTGGCGCTCGATCAGCGCCTTGCTCTCCAGCCGCTCGATCACGTTGCCGAGCGTGGAGCGGTCGAACGCGATCACCGCCGACAGCCGCGTGGCGTCGATGCCGGGATGGGTGTGGATCGCCACCAGCGCTGCATATTGCACCGGCGTCAGGTCGAACGCGTTACACTCTTCGACAAAGATCGAAACCGCGATCTGCTGCATCCGGCGGAACAGGTAGCCGGGCGCGGTATAGACCGCGTCCATGGTGATGGGTGAGGGTTTACTCGGCATCGGCTTGCTTGTCCGGCGCGGCGTCCGCGAACGCCTTCATTTGCTTTGCCGCGGCTTCTGCCTCGAGCAGGCGCGGAAAGGCCGAAACATCGACGCCAAACCGCCGCGCATTCCCAAGCTGGGGGACCAGACAGAGGTCGGCAAGAGTGGGCTTGTCGCCGAAACAGAACGGCCCGGCCTCGGCCGCGACCAGCGTTTCGCAGGCGGACAATCCCTCACGGTTGGCCCAGGCCGCCCATTCCGTCACCTTCTCTTCGGGCAGACCGAGTTGGCGCAAACGCGCCAGAACCTTGAGATTTTGCACGGGATGCGTATCGCAGGCGAGCGCCATGGCGAACGCGCGCACCTTGGCACGGCGCAGCGGGTCCTTTGGCAGCAACGGAGGGTTGGGATGAGTCTCGTCCAGCCACTCGATGATGGCGAGCGATTGGGTCAGCACGGCACCGTCGTCACCCTCCAGGGTCGGCACCAGCCCCTGCGGATTGATGGCGAGGTAGGCGGGCGCGCACTGTTCGCCCTTGCGAAGGTGGTGCGACAGGTGATCGGTCGACAACCCCTTGAGATTGAGCGCGATCCTGACCCGGTATGCCGCGCTGCTGCGGAAATAGCCATGCAGCTTCATCGGAACCTCCCTCGGATTTTATCGTTTGCCTCGCAGCCCGTCATTGACGCTACCCATATTGTAAGTATACTGTCAATCCATAGACGATACAAAAATGACGGGAGGCTTGACCATGGAAGCCGTGCAGAAGACCCCGGAACGCGAGGCGTTCTACAAGAAGATCGACGGCGAAAATCTCTCCGCGCTGTGGAACGTGCTGGGCGATCTCGTCACGCCGGAGCCGCGAAGCGCCTGCCGGCCGCATCTGTGGAAGTTCGATTCCATCCGCGATTACATGACCGAAGCCGGCAAGCTGATCACCGCCAAGGAAGCCGAGCGGCGGGTACTGGTGTTGGAAAATCCAGGCCTGCGCGGCCAGTCGAAGGTCACGACATCGCTGTTTGCCGGCGTGCAGATGGTGGTCCCGGGCGACGTCGCCCCCGCCCACCGGCACAGCCAGTCGGCGCTGCGTTTCGTGCTCGAAGGCAAGGGCGCCCATACCACCGTCGACGGCGAACGCACCGCGATGGAGCCGGGCGATTTCGTCATCACGCCGTCGATGACCTGGCACGATCATTCCAACGAAACATCCGAGCCGATGTTCTGGCTCGACGGGCTCGACATCCCGATGGTGCAGTTCTTCGATGCGTCCTTTGCCGAAGGGTCGAACGAGGACCAGCAGAAGATCAGTAAGCCTGCCGGCGACAGCTTTGCCCGCTACGGCCACAACCTGCTGCCGGTCGACGAAAAGCGAAAGTCCAAGACCTCGCCGATCTTCAACTATCCCTACAGCTATACGCGCGAGGCGCTGGAGCTGGCCAAGACGCGCGACGAATGGGATGCCTGTCACGGGTTGAAGCTGAAATTCTCCAATCCCGAGACCGGCGATTTCGCGATGCCGACCATCGGCACCTTCATCCAGCTATTGCCGAAGGGCTTCAAGACCGCGCGCTATCGCGCCACCGACGCCACCGTGTTCGCCGCGATCGAAGGCAAGGGCCGCACCCGGATCGGCGACCAGACGTTTGAGTGGGGCGCGCGCGACCTGTTCGTGGTGCCGAGCTGGCACTGGGTCACGCACGAGGCCGACACCGACGCGGTGCTGTTCTCGTTCTCCGACCGCCCGGTGCAGCAGAAGCTCGATCTGTTCCGCGAGGATCGCGGGAATGCGTGAGGTGTTTCGTCGTCCCTGCGAACGCAGGGACCCATAGCCACCGGCCTGCGTTGTGCGGAAGGCGTCGGCCACTTTGCCTTATCGATAGATCACGCGGTATGGGTCCCTGCGTTCGCAGGGACGACATAGACTCGTAGGGTGGGCAAAGGAGCGTTAGCGACGTGCCCACCATCAGGGACTCCGCACGTGATGGTGGGCACGCTTCGCTTTGCCCACCCTACAATCTGCGCTCACCGCCAGTGCAGCAACCGCGCCTCCAGCACGTTGATCAGCTTCCCCACCGCCAGTCCGAACAGCGACAGGATCACGACACCGGCGAGTAGCTGATCGGTCTGCATCAAATTGCCGGCCTGCAGCACGAACGCGCCGATGCCGAACTGGGCGCCGATCATTTCGGCGCTGACGACGAGCAGCAATGCGACGGAAGCTGTGATACGGAAGCCCGCGAGAATCGAGGGCAGCGCGCCCGGCCAGATCACGCGCCACACGATGGCATGGAACGGCACGTTAAAGCTCTGCGCCATCCGGATCAGGTTGCGCGGCACCGCATCGACGCCGCTATAGACCGAGATCGCGGTCGAGAAGAACACGCCGAGCGCAATGGTCGCGATCTTCGGCTCCTCGCCGATCCCGAGCCAGAGGATCAGAAGCGGCAACAGCGCGATCTTCGGAATCGGAAACAGCGCCGAGATGAACGTGATCCCGACGCCGCGCGCCAGCGTCGACAGCCCGATCGAAAATCCGACGATCACGCCGGCCACCGTGCCCACCAGCCAGCCACTGCCAATGCGAACAACCGAAGCCGATACATGCTGCCAGAGCGCGCCGCTGACCGCGAGCTTGTAGATCGCAACTACAATCGCCGACGGCGCCGGCAGGAACAGCGGGTTGACCCAGCCGGCGCTGCCGGCGAGTTGCCACAGCGCTATCACCAGCGCGAGCGCCGTCCAGCCGGAGGCGCGCCCCGCCCTTGGCACAAAACCCGCGCCGCGAAATGCGACGGGCCGGGCTTCGGTTGCGCGATCGTCCTGCGGTGCGCGCTCAAGCATGCTGCACCTCGCGCTCGGCATCGATCGCCTCCTCGCGGATCAGCGACCACAGATCGTTCTGCAGCGCCAGCAACTTGCCGCGCGCGTCGATCGCACCGCGCTCGGCGCGCGTCATCGGGATTTCGACGATCTCCCTGACGCGCCCCGGGCGGCGCGACAGCACCACGATGCGATCGGCGAGCCGCACGGCCTCTTCCAGATTATGCGTGACATAGACCGCGCCCATCGCGCCGTCCGCGAGCAGGCCGATGAAATCCTCCATCAGCAATTCGCGGGTCTGCGAATCCAGCGCCGACAGCGGCTCGTCCATCAACAGGATTGCGGGCCGCACCGCGAGCGCGCGCGCGATGCCGACGCGCTGGCGCATGCCGCCCGACAATTGCTTCGGATAGGCGCCTCGAAAATCGGACAGGCCCGTCCGCCGCAGCGCGTCATCGACGACGGCGCGGCGCGTGGCGGCGTCGAGCGCGGCATGCGCAAGCGGAAATTCGACGTTCGCTTCCACCGTGCACCACGGCAGCAGCGCAAAATCCTGAAACACGAAGGTCAGTGGATTGAGGCTGTCGGCCGGCGGCGCGCCGCGCAGCGCTGCCCTCCCCTCGCTCGAGCGCAACAGCCCGCCAAGGATCGACAGCAGCGTGCTCTTGCCGCAACCGGAGGGCCCGACGATGGCAACGACCTCGCCGGAGGCAACGGTGAACGACACATGATCGAGCACGTCGAGCCCGCCGAAGCGGTGGCTGATTTGATGTGCGATCAGGTCCATTTGGTTCCCAGCTAGCTATCGTTCGTCATTGCCTGCGACAAACGCGAAGCGTTTGCGCAAGGGAGCGAAGCGACGAAGCAATCCATCTATCCTCGTGTTGAAGCATGGATTGCTTCGCTGCGCTCGCAAATGACGGCATTGGCATCGGCATCGGCATCATCAATCCGCCTTCACATATTCCTTCGCGATGATCGCGTCCGCTGCAAACCCCTTGTCGACAAAGCCCTGCTCCTGCAACCACGCGATCTGGTTGTCGACGTTCCTGACGTCGAGCTTGCCGTCGGGATCGATATAGGCGCAATTGCCGACCACCTGCTCGACCGGCAGATTGGTGTATTTGGCGATGATCTCGAGCAGCGGCTTTGTCTTGTCGTTGATCTCGGCCTTGCCGTCCTTCACCGAGGCCAGGATCACGTCGTGATATTCGCGGTCGGCGCGCACCAGCGCGGCGATAAGCTTCGTGACCATAGCTTTGTTGGCCAGCGTCTTCGGCGAGGCGAACACGGCTCCCAACTGCCACGGCGTCTCGTCGCCGACCCAGCCGAGGAACTTTGCTCCGCCGGAATCCACCAGCGACCGCGCGGTCGAGATCGGCAGCAATGCGGCATCGACGGTTTCGCCCTTGAGCGCGGCCGCGGCATTCGACAGCGACTGCAGCGGCAGTACTTTCACGTCCGCGAGCTTGAAGCCGTATTTGTCCGCGAGCAGGCCGAGCGAATAATGAAAGCTGGAGCCGACCTGCGTCACCGCGATCCGCTTGCCCGCCAGGTCCTTCGGCGTCTTCAAGCCCGCCGCATAGGCGTTGTTGCTGGCGAAGTAGCCGATCAGCGGATAGCCCGCCTTCTCGCGGCTCATGCCGCCGATCACCTTCAGCGTGCCCTTGCCGGCGAGGTTGTAGAGCCCGGCGGTGAACGCCGTGATGCCGAAATCGACGTCGCCCGAGGTGGTCGCCACCGCGATCGGCTGCGCCGCGTCGAAGAATTTCAGTTCGATATCGAGGCCGGCCTCGCGGAAATAGCCCTTGTCCTGCGCAATGAACACCGGCGCCGACGACGACAGCCGGAGCACGCCGATTTTGGCCTTTTGCGCATCATCGGCCCGCGCGACCCCGCCCGCTGCTATCGCCAACAGGCCCGCCAGCGCGAGCCGTGCAAACTTCGTCATCCCGCCTCCTCCCTAACTCTTTTATAACCCCTCGGGCACGTTCTGGTCCCGCCCGATGAACGCGCCCTGTTGTTTCAGGCTTTGTTGCAACTTTTCAACTGCAATGTCGCGCGGAATCGTATTGCCCGACAGCGCCAGCGCCGCCGCGGCGCCTGCCGCCTCCCCCATCGCAAAGCAGGCGCCGGAGACCCGCGCCGCCGACTGGCCGTCATGGGTCATCGAGGCGCAGCGTCCGGCCATCAGGAGATTGTCTACGCCTTCGGGCACCAGCATGCGATACGGCAGTTCGTTGAAGCCGCGCGATTCCGGAATCGGCGGAAACGTGAAGGTCACATCACCCGCGACATGCTGCTCCATCGGCCAGCCATTGACGCCGATGGAGTCCTCGAACGAGGCGCAGCCGAGCACATCCTCGCCCGACAGCATGTAGCCGCCGACCACGCGCCGTGTCTCACGGATGCCGAGCTGCGGCGGCAAATCGACGATATAGGATTTTTCGAAGCCGGGCACCGTGCGCAGGAATTCGAACGCTTGCAGCGCCTGCTGCCGGCCCTCGATCTCGCCACGCGTCATCTGGTCGGGGTCGATCCCGCTGACCGCCGTGCCGTCCTCGCGCGCGAGCTGGGTAAAGTTCACCCGCCATTCGATCGCCGAGCGCTGCGGCCGCACGATCGCGGTCTTGCGCGGAAATCGATGCGTGCCCGCAGCTTCGGCCTTTTCCATCAGCGCCGGAATGGTCCGCCAGGCCTCGCCCGCCTTTTCGGGATCGATGCCGTTGAGGCGGAACATCATCGAGGGGTAGAGCATGCCGCCGGCATTGTCGCCAACTTCAAACGGCGCCCCCGCCCAGGCCGCGAGATCACCATCGCCCGAGCAGTCGATGAAGATGCCGGCGCGCACCGCCTGACGCCCGGCCTTGGTCTCCACCATCAGCACGTTGATGCGTTTCTCATCCTGCATCACGACGCCGGCGCCGAGCGCATGAAAGAGGATGTCGACCTTGTGGGCGGCGAGCAAATCATCCGCCGCAATCTTGTAGGCCGCAGTGTCGTAGGCCTGCGCGAAAATCTTCCCAAGGATGAGGTGCGGCGCGTTGAGCCCGTCGAGCCGGTCGATCCGCGCGAGCAGGTCGGAGGCGATGCCCTGCACCACCCGATGCATCTCGCCATGGACATTGGCGTGCAGCCCGCAGAAATTTGTCACACCGGCAGCCGTGCCCATGCCGCCGAGAAAGCCGTAACGCTCGATCAGCAGCGTACGCCGCCCGGCCCGCGCGGCCGCAACCGCCGCCGCAATACCCGCAGGGCCGCCGCCCAGCACGGCGACTTCATACTCGCCGTAGAGCGGAATCTGGCGAGCGGGTTCTTCAATGGTTTTGGCCGACACGGCAGCGATCCCATCCCTGATGATTTTTGTTTCGCGGGACTATGAATTAACGCGAAGCGGACTACAATCCAGCAAATAGCGCGATCAGCTTTCGCGAATCGAGAAAAGTAGATGGATACGCTCGTCAACCTTCAGGCCTTTCTGGCGACCGCCGACGCCGCCGGTTTCTCGGCCGCCGCCCGCAAGCTGAAAGTCTCGACCTCGGTGGTGGCCAAGCGCGTCACCCAGCTCGAAGATCAGATCGGCATCGCGCTGTTTCATCGATCGACCCGTCAATTGCGGTTGACTGAAGCCGGACACAAATATGTGCATCGCGCCCGCGGCGTGGTGGCGGATGTCGGCGATCTCCTGTCGCGCATGGGCGAAAAGGACCATGATCTGATCGATCATCTGCGCATCAAGGCGCCGACATCGCTGACCATCGCCCGGCTGGCCGATGTGTTCAGCGCCTTCCAGACGGAAAATCCGCGGCTGAAACTGGAAGTCGTGCTGATCGACCGGCCGGTCGATCCGGTCACGGAAGGTTTTGACGTTGCCATCGGCGCCTTCCCGCATTCGTTCGGCGGTGTCGTCGATGAACCCCTGTGCGCGCTCAAGCGCCTGCTGTGCGCAGCGCCCGCCTATCTCAAATTACACGGCACGCCGCGACACCCGCGCGATCTGGTCGAACACCGCTGCCTGAGCTTTCTACCCACCGGGCCCGAATGGATATTCGACGGCCCCCGCGGCCGCATCACCATTCAGGTACGCCCGCTGTTGAGTTCGAACGAGGGCCACGTGCTGGTGAAAAGCGCGATCGCCGGAAACGGCATCGCTTTCATTTCGCATTATCTCGCGGCCGACGCGCTGCGCGACGGCTCGCTGCAGGTGGTGCTTCCGGAATTCCCGATCCCCGATCTGTGGGTAAAGGCAACGATCCCCGAGCGGCGGGTCAATGCGGCCGCCGTGCAGGCGTTGCTTCAGCAATTGAAACGCGCGCTCGCGCCGGCGCTGTGAAACGTGCGGGGGCTTACGTTCCGACCTGCAGCGGCGAGGCGAGCTTGCGCAGCGCCGCGATCACCGAGAGCGCGGTGATGCGGCCTGTCTTCGGGTTTTCCGATGGGATGTTTTCGATTCCCATCGTGAACGAGGCCGAGTCGGATTCCACCCTGATCTGATGGCAGTTCCGCGTCACGGCCGGATCGGCCCAGATTTCGATCGTCGTGCGATCGGGGCCGATGCCGGCGAGCGACAATGCCGCCACCACGTTGACATTGGCGGGAAACGCCGCGGCGGCATCCCGCGCCGAGCCCTTGAAGACACAGAGGGCGGATGTCAGACCCTCCATCGAAATCCCGTTCTCGACGAGATAGGGCGCGCCGGCGAGACCTCCGGGCGGTTTGCGCGTGATCATCTGCACCGAGTTGATAGTGCCTTCGGCGGCAGCCGATACCGCATCGAAGCCGATCAAGGCGCCGGTCGGCACGATGATCTGACCACCATGCGCCCGGGCCAGATCGACCAGCTCGGGACGGGGCAGCAGCGCACTGGCGCTCAGCACCATGACCTGCTTGCCCGCGCGCAGCATCGGCCGGCAGATCTGATCGAGGATTTCAGCCGGCGCACATTCGACGACAAGGTCGGCATGGGCGGGCAGGTCATCGAGCGAGACCAGCGGACAGGCGATGCCTTCGCGATCGAGCCACGCCTGCGCCTTCGCCTGATCTCTTGCCGCGATCGCCGCGAGAGCAAGTCCCGGCAACCCCTGCGCCAGCTTGCGTGCCACGGTTTTCCCGATCTCACCCAGCCCGGCAATGGCGATATTTTTTGATGGCAAATCCGATACTCCTGCAAGAAACGTCATCGAGCGTAGCAGAGCCCGACGCTTATGCCTTGTAGTCCCAATTCGCCGCCCGCTTCTCTGCGAACGACGCCAGCCCCTCCGACGCTTCGCTGGTCTGGCGCCTGTCCGAATGCATCTTCACCAGCCGGGCATAGGCCTCGTCATCCACGCCCATTCCGCCGAACGAGCTCTCCAACGCGAGCGCCTTGGTTTCGGCCAAGGCTTGCGGACCATTGCCGAGTAGTTGCTCAACGACCTTGGCGCCCGCAGCCTCCAGTTCGGTCAGCGGCACCACCTCGTGAACCAGCCCGATCCTCCGCGCCTCCTCCGCGCCAAATCGTTCGCCGGTCAACGCGTAGCGCCGCACCTGGCGGACGCCGATGGCGTCGCAGAGTTGCGGGATGATGATGGCCGCCGTCAGCCCCCAGCGCACTTCGGTGATCGAGAACAACGCATTGTCGGCGGCGATCACGACGTCGCACGCCGAGATCACGCCGGTGCCGCCGCCGAAGCAGCCGCCCTGCACCAGCGCCACCGTCGGGATCGGCAGCGTGTTCAGCCGCTGCACGGCTTCGAACGTCGCGCGCGACACCGCCTCGTTCTCTTCCGCTGATTTCGGCCGCACGCCGTTGATCCATTTCAGGTCGGCGCCGGCCTGGAAATGCTTGCCGTTACCCTTGAGCACCACGACGCGGAGATTGGGCTTGTTGCCGAGTTCATCCATCGCCGCGAGCACGCCGTTGATGAGGCCGGCGTCATAGGCGTTGTTTACTTCGGGACGGTTCAACGTCACCGTGGCGACGCCGCGCGCGTCGAGCTCCCACAAAACCGGATTGGCAGTCATTCGGCGGCCCCTTTGTTCGGCATCTTGTTATGCCGGACAATAGGCCGGGATCGCAGCCGTTGTCACCGCCGCCGACTATCGGCGGCCGTACCGCTGCATCATGTCTGCCCTGTCGCCGAACGAGGTCCGCCGCGGGCCGATCGCCTCGAACTGGGCCTTCTGCTCGTCGCTCAGCATCGCATAGAAATCATCGAGCGCCGTGCGCACGAGTTTGACGGACTCCAGCATGACGTCGAGCCGCTTGCCGACGGCGGTGAGCCGAACCGGCGGCGTGGCCGCTTCCTCGATCCGGCACGACGTGGCCAGCATGTCGGCTGCCTTTGCGCTGGCTTTCTGCAGGGCGGTGAGGCCGGTGCGTTGCGCTTCGGTCGGATGCACCCGCGCCTCGATCTCCTCGGCCGGCCATTGCAAGCTCGAGGATTGCGTAACGTCGCAGGGCCGCGCAACGGACCTGTTACGGCGCCGCTCGGTCTTCCTTTCCTGATCTTCAGCGACAGCGTTCAGCCGCGCTTTCTGCTCGTCATTCAGCAGACCGTACAGCTTGTCCAGCGCCGGCTGCACGGTCGCGACACCAGAAATCATCGCCTCGATGCGTTGCTGCATCGAGGCAAGCCGGCCGGACGCCGTCAGCGCAACCGTGGTCGGGCACGCCGCCTTGATCTTCTGCGCTGAAGTCACCGATGCATTGGCGAGATCGTCGAGGGCTGCGCGTTGCGGCTCGGTCGGCTCGATCGCCTGCGCGATCAGGTCGATCGGCAGGCCGGCAATTTCGCGGCTGTCCTCGCCGCATAACAGCCCGAGCCGGTCCGGCCCGGCGTCGGGAGAACCACGCGGCGGCAGGTAGCCCGCAAGACCCTGATAGTCATAGGGGCCGAACAGGCCGGCATAAATGTCGTCGTAGCCGTAGTACCAGAACGGGGCGCCGACACGCGGCCCCCATAGCGCATAGTCATAGATGTCAAAATAGGCGAACGGCCAGAACAGCGGTCCGACCCAGCCGTATCCGCCGTTGCCGTGCCGCCACCAGCCGCCGCCCCTGGACCGTCCGTATTGCCACCCTGCGAGCGCCGCGCCCGCGGTCACGCTGGCCCGTACCGCGGGACGATGTAGCGCTGCGGTATGGCGATAGCTGCGGGCAAGTGCGCGCGCGTTCAGCGCCCGGCCGCCGCCTGCGAAATTCATGCGCTGCGCGGAAAACGAGCGGTGTCCGGAGAATGAACGGTGTCTGGAGAACGAACGGAAATGCGCCGCCCTGCCGTGAAAATGGCCGCCGCCATGGTGCCGGCCGCCGAAATGGTGGCCGTGACCATGACCACCACCGCGATGGCCGCCGCCATGATGACCGCCGCCGCGGCCACCTCCGTGGCCGCCGCCATGACCGCCTTTCGCGATTGCAAAGTCCGCCACGGACAGCACCGTTGCGAAGACAATCGCGGCAATTCCCAGTGCGATCTTTGACATGGTACGTCCCATCATGGTCGCACGTCCCAGCGCCGCTATGCCGCGAGCTTGGCGGCACATGGATGAACGCTGACTGAACGGCAGGGTTCCCGGCGACGCCATGGCCGCGCCTTCCGCAACCCGCCCTGTGCGGCAGACCGGTTGCGCCCGATCACGGCTTGTGAAAACTAGCAACGACCATCCCCTCCCGGCAGGATTTCCACCCATGCGGATTTGCGTTTTCGGTGCGGGCGCCGTCGGCAGCCATTTTGCGGTGCGGCTCGCACTGGCAGGCCATGACGTTTCCTGCGTGATGCGGGGTGCGCATCTGGACGCCGTGAAAGCCAACGGGCTGACGCTGCGTGTTGGAAATGGCGAGTTCAAGGCGAAGGTGCGCGCATCGAGCGACCCGGCCGCGCTGGGCCGCCAGGACGCCGTCATCTGCACGTTGAAAGCCACCGGCCTCTCCATCCTCGCGGACGGGCTGCAGCCGTTGCTCGGCGAAGATACCGCCGTGGTGTTCGCGCAGAATGGCATTCCCTGGTGGTACGGTATCGGGCTCTCGCCCGGGCATCCGCCGGTGCCGGATCTGGCCTTCCTCGATCCTGGCGGACGCTTGCGCGCCGCGATCCCGAAGCAGCTTATCGTCGGTGGCGTAGTGTTTTCGTCGAATGAAGTCGTCGCCCCCGGCGTGGTGGCGAACCTTTCGCCTGAGCGCAACCGGCTCCTGATCGGCGAGTGCGACGACCGCGCCAGCGAGCGGGTCGCGAAACTGCGTGCAGCCCTGAACGAAGCTTCGATCGATTCGCCCAAGGTAACGCAGATCCGCGAGACGATCTGGTCAAAACTCCTGACCAACATGTCGATGTCGGTGCTGTGCCTGTTGACCGGGCAGACCGCGCGCGCCGTGCGCGACGATCCGGCGCTTGCCGAAATCGTGCCGCGCCTGCTCGACGAGGCCAACAGCGTGGCGCAGAGCTGCTTTCCCGAGGTGAAGCGCGTCACGCGCTCCGGCCCCGCGCCGGACCACAAGCCTTCGATCCTGCAGGATTACGAACTCGGCCGCGCCATGGAGATCGACGTGCTGGTCCGCGCGCCCGCCGCATTCGCGCGCGCCGCAGGACTTGCGACGCCGATGCTCGACATGATGGCGGCGCTCGCCATCCGCCAGGCGCGCGACAAGGGGCTCTATCAGGGTTGAAGGCCGGGCTGTTGCAAACCCGGTCAGAGCGCCTCCAGTCCGAGCCGCTTGAACAGCTTCCGGTCGGCCTCGTCCTCAGGATTGCCGGCCGTCAGCAAGGTGTCGCCGACGAAGATCGAATTCGCCCCAGCAAAGAAGCACAGCGCCTGCATCTCGTCGGTCATGGCCGAGCGGCCCGCCGACAGGCGGACATATGATTTCGGCATCATGATGCGCGCCAGCGCGACGATCCGGACAAACTCGATTGGCGCGATTGGCGCTGCCTCGGCGAGCGGCG
The DNA here is from genome assembly GCF_023101085.1 of Bradyrhizobium sp. 170. NCBI lineage: Bacteria > Pseudomonadati > Pseudomonadota > Alphaproteobacteria > Hyphomicrobiales > Nitrobacteraceae > Bradyrhizobium > Bradyrhizobium sp. 170. The sequence goes on from NZ_CP064703.1 coordinate 8,719,127, forward strand.
TGCCGGCGATCGGAATCAGCATGTTGATCGGAACGCTTTCCGGCGGCTCGGCGAGATTCGCAAGCGTAACCAGCATTTCGACGCGGTCAGCTTCTTCCTCGCCCATGCCGAGGATGCCGCCGCAACACACTTTCATGCCGGATTGCCGGACATTCTCCAGCGTGTCGAGGCGATCGGCAAACGTTCGCGTCGAGGTCACCTGCGGGTAATAGCGCGCCGACGTATCGATATTGTGGTTGTAGTAGTCGAGCCCCGCCGCGCTGAGGCGATCCGACTGGTCGCGGTCCAGCATTCCCAGCGTCATGCAGGTCTCGAGCCCGAGCGCCTTCACCGCGCCGACCATTTCAACGATGGCGTCCATGTCCCTCGGCTTCGGATTGCGCCATGCCGCGCCCATGCAGTAGCGCGTCGCGCCGCCGTCTCGCGCTTTCCGCGCCTCGGCGACGACCTTTTGGACATCCATCAGCTTCGAGGCGGCAAGCCCCGTCGAATGATGCGAGGACTGACTGCAATAGCCGCAATCTTCCGGGCAACCGCCGGTCTTGATATTGAGCAGCTTGCTGAGCTGCACGCGGTTGGGATCGAAATGCCGGCGGTGAATGGATTGCGCCTTGAACAAGAGATCGTTGAACGGCAACCCGTACAGCGACCAGGCGGCCTCGCTCGTCCACTCCGGAGCGTCCGCAAGCGGCGCCGTCACAGCCAGTTCATCCCGCACTTCGAGCATCCTTCAATTCTCCCGATCCTGATTGCCCCGCGAAGCCGTCATCGCACGCTGGCGAAGCTGATGCCAGCGGCGTGCGCCGTGCGCGTAAAAAATTGATGGCCGGCGCAAACCGGCATTGACCGCGCAGCGGCGGTCGTATCACTCTCGCCCCCGTTCAAGAAAAAGAAAACAGGCGGGAACCGAACATGCACGTCAAAGGCAAGGTCTGCGTCGTCACGGGAGCTGCGAGCGGTATCGGCGAAGCAGTGGCACGCGCCTATGCGGAGGCCGGCGCGCGCGGCGTCGTCGTCGCCGACCTCAAGACATCGCGCGACAGACTGGCCAAGGTCGCCGGCGACATTGACGGCTTGCCGATCACGGCCGATGTCGGGCTGGAGGAAGACATCAAGGCGCTGATCGCCGCGGCCGAAGACAAGTATGGCCCGGTCGATGTGTTCTTTTCCAATGCCGGCCTTTCGCGCAAGGGACAGGAGACCGCCTCCGATGCCGATTGGGACGTGAGCTGGCGCGTCCATGTCATGAGCCACGTGTTCGCGGCACGCGCCCTGGTGCCTGGCATGCTCGCGCGCGGATCCGGCTATCTGCTCAACACCGCGTCCGCGGCAGGCCTGCTGGCGTCGCTGAACTCGATGCCCTACGGCGTGACGAAAAATGCTGCGGTCGCGCTCGCCGAACATCTCGCCATTCAATATGGCGATCGCGGCATCCGCGTGTCCGTGCTCTGCCCGCAATCGGTGCAAACCGGCATGACGACGCCCGGCCCGAGCGCCGCGCGGGTCGACGGCGTGCTGCAGCCGCCGGAAGTGGCGCGCATGGTGATGGAGGCGATGGAGCAAGAACGCTTTCTCATCCTGTCGCACCCGCAGGTCGCCGAATACATGCAGCGCAAGGCGTCCAATCACGACCGCTGGATCACCGGCATGCGCCGGCTGCGCGACAAGATCTACGGCGCGCCGCAATCAGCTTGACGTCTTTGGCGCGAACGGCGCCAATATGCCGTCGTATTTTTTCACACCCGGTGACGCATATGAACCGCGGCGCGATGTCATGAGCTTCAGGCCGGCCAGCGCCTCGGCCTGTTTTACCGCAGCCGCAACGCCGTCGACGACGGGAACGCCGAATTTCTGCGACAGTTTTTGTGCGAGATCAGCCATCCCCGCGCAGCCCAGCACGATCGCTTCCGCGCCCTTTTCGAGTGCGCGGGCAATCTCGGCCTCAAGTTTCACTTCCGCACCGGAGCCGGGCTTGTCGAGATCGAGCACCGCGACGTCGCAGGCGGTGACCTGTGCCCTTTCAGCAAAGCCGTAGCGGCGCACCAGTTCCTCGAGCGGCACAATGGAGCGCGGCAGCGTGGTGACGACGGCGATCCGCTTGGCAATCTGGCCCGCGGTCACCAGTGCCGCCTCGCAGATGCCGACCACCGGAAAACGCGCGGCGGTCCGGGCGGCGTCGAGGCCGGTGTCGTCGAAACAGGCGACGATCGCCGCGTCAGCGTCCGGCGCATTGAGGAGCGCCTGGATCAGGCCGGGCACGGCGAACGCCTCATCGTAATAGCCCTCGATCGATACCGGCCCCATCGCCGACGTGACGGCGGAGATTTCGGTGCCGGGGCTAGCGACGGCGCGCGCTGCGGCGCCGATCGTTTCGGTCATCGAGGCGGTCGTGTTCGGATTGACGATCAGGATTTTTGTCATGGATGCATCGTAGCCGGGATGGCGAACGGCGCAACTCTATCATCCGTCGTCCCTGCGAACGCAGGGACCCATACGCCGCGGCCTTGCGGAAAGGGCACAAGGGGAGACGGCATACTTCAACAATGAACTGCTGTGGTTATGGGTCCCTGCGTTCGCAGGGACGACGCCTGAGCTAGCCGATAATCCCATCCACCCACGCCACGAACGCATCCAGCGCCTCATCCATCACCTCGCGATCATTCCGCCCCGAACTCCTCAGCACATGGAAGGAATGATCGGCGCCATCAAGCAAATGCAGCGCCGCCCGCGATCCAAGGCCTTTGGCGACAGGCTCGAGCAGACTCAATTCCGCCAGCGCATCGCGCGTGCCTTGCAGGAACAGCGTCGGGATTTTGACATCGGCGAGATGCCTGGCCCGATCGCTGGAAGGCTTTCCGGCCGGATGCAGCGGAAAACCGAGAAACGCCAGCCCGCGAACGCCGGGCAAGGGCGAAAGCGCCTGCGCCTGCGACGTCATTCGTCCGCCGAACGATCGGCCACCGGCGATCAGCGGCAGTGCGGGACAGCGCCGCCCGGCTTCCGCCACCGCCGCTCGCACCGCGGCGTGCGCGACCGCGGGCGCATCGGGCCGCTTGCTGCCTTTTTCCATGTAGGGAAATTGATAACGCAGCGTCGCAATGCCGCGCCCGGCCAGGCCACCCGCAACCGTTTCCATCGACGCATGAGTCATGCCTGCACCGGCGCCGTGCGCGAACACGTAACACGCGCGCGCCTGCGGCGGCCGCATCACCAACCCGGAGACCGCCTCATTGGGCCCAATCTCAATTCGGAGCAATTCCGGCTCGGCTGCCTTCATGTGATCTATCCGACACTCTGCTGCACGATCGGGACTCTATACTGGAAAAAGCCGGGCGAGCGATGACCCAGCCGACCGCGTCCCGGCCCGAGGAATCGGATTTATGGACAGACCTGTAGCGCCACTATAAGATGGCATCATATTCAACCGCACGCCGAGGGTGATTCGCCTTCCGGCGTTTTTTGATAATAGACCGATATTGCGCGCAATCGACGCGGTTTTGAAAAGGGGCAGGCCATGCGTGGCAAGAGGATTGCGAAAATTGTGATCGCGCTGGCGATCGTCGGCATCGCTTACAGCGCCTTGAAGGACGATATCGCCAAGCTCTGGCAAGATCTGCATGTGAAGATCGTGGAGCATCCCACACCGAAGAAAACCGTCTGGCTCGACCAGGGCATCGCTAAGGACAAACTGAGCTGGTTCTATCACGCCGACCAGGGAACGCGGACCTTCGGCTTCCCCTATGAGTGGTTCATGGCGCTGGAGCAGCCGACAATTTCGTGGCTGCCCTTCACCAAGGTCGGTCTCTTCAGCGACACCGCCTATCTCGATCGCTATGGCTTCATCGCGGATACCATCATCCCCGGCAAGGAGGCGCTTCCGATCGGGTTCGCGAAAGGCACCCCGATGCTCGATTCTACGGGCGCGGTATGGCGTAACCCGCGCACCAAGAAGGAGATGATCGGCGTCGGCCTGACCTGCGCGGCCTGCCACACCGGCAGCTTCACCTACAAGGACACCGCCGTCGTCATCGACGGCGGACCGGCGCTCACCAATCTCTTCGCGATGAAGCAGGGCATGGGCATCTCGCTCTTGCTGACGCGCTACTGGCCCGGCCGGTTCGACCGCTTCGCCGAGCGCATCCTGGGACCGGACGCCACGCTCGACGACCGCGAAACGCTGAAGAACCAGCTCGAGCAGGCTCTCAATCAGTACAAGCAGGTCAAGAACCTGGAAGAGCGCGTCGCCTCCCAAAGCATCCAGGAAGGTTACGGACGGCTGGACGCCCTCAACCGGATCGGCAACCAGGTGTTTTCAATCGACCTGAAGAAGCCGGAAAACTACGCCGGCTCCTCCGCACCGGTGCATTACCCACGGATCTGGAACACGCCGTGGTTCGACTGGGTGCAGTATAACGGCTCCATCATGCAGCCGATGGTGCGCAACGCCGGCGAGTCGCTCGGCGTGTCGGCGGAGCTCAATCTCACCGAGCCGTCGAAGGGACTGTATAAATCGAGCGTGGACGTGGATCAGCTGTTCAAGATGGAGCAGATGATCAAGGGTGACACGCAGCCGAACGCCAAGACTGGTTTTCCGGGCCTGAGATCTCCGAAATGGCCGGCCGACATTCTGCCGCCGTTCGACCAGAAGCTGGCCGACAAGGGCGCCGAGCTCTACAAGACCCATTGCCAGGAATGCCACCGCCCGCCGGTGACGAGCGAAGCCTTCTACGACTTCAACAACAAGGATTGGTGGACCAGGAACCAGGCCGGCGAGCTGATCCTCAAGGTCGAGAATATTCCGATCTCGCATATCGGAACCGATCCCGCACAGGCGGCAGACATGCTCAACCGAACGGTCGCGGTGCCTGAAAATCTCGGGATCAAGAGCAGCAGTTTCGCGTTCGCGCTGGGCGAGCTGGTCGAGAAAACCGTCAACTATGTCTTCGACCAGAAGAAGCCGCCCGCGAGCCCCGCGGAGCGGAAGCGGATCGACGGCTATATGCCGAACGAACTCCGGGGTGAGCTTGCCTACAAGGTTCGTCCGCTGAATGGCGTCTGGGCGACGCCGCCCTATTTGCACAACGGTTCAGTGCCGACCATCGATGATCTGCTCGGCGACCCGGATAAAAGGCCGCCGACATTCTATCTCGGCAGCCGCGAATACGACCCCGTGAAGCTCGGCTACAAGACCGACCCGATCACCAACGGTTTCGTATTCGACACTTCCATTCGCGGCAACTCGAACAGAGGCCACGAGTTCAGGAAGGACTATAACAAGGACAAGGAAATCAAAGGCGTGATCGGGCCGGCGCTGTCGGAGAGCGATCGAAAGGCGCTGATCGAATACCTCAAGACGCTTTGAGGTTATCCGCACACAACCGCGGCCGGGCTCCGCCCGGCCCGCTATTTCAACCGCAAATGCGCGTCGCAGATGGATCAGGCGGCGCGCTTACCGGCTGGCAACCAGCCGCAGATGCGGCTTGATCGTCTCTTCCAGCTCGACCTTGAGCTGATGCACGCGCGGATCACCCGAGCGCGCCGCGCACACCGAATATTGGTTGACCGAACACGCCAGCGCGTGCCGCTCTTCGGCGGTCCGCGTCACCTGCGGGCTGGACAGCCTCAGGACCATCCCGCCGAGTTGCACCAGCATTTCGTCGAGCGCCCGATCCACTCCGGCAATTTGATCCATCGCACCACTCCCTCTGAACGGAGTAATGAGCGGCGCGCCCGCCCGTTCCCCGCGCGCGCCCGTTTATGGATAACGAAAAGTAAACGGAGCACGATTCTATCAACGCGTGGCCCGCGCATCTGCTTGCAGGACTCATAATCAATTGAAGGAAATCGGCCGGTCTGATCAGGCCCCACGCCGCGATTGCGGCGCCCGCGCCCGTTACCTATGCTGCCGCCTCGTTCCATGTGAGGCGCCCTGCATGATTCCACCGCTCGATCCCGTCGTCGCCCAGATCATTCCGCTGTTGCCGCTGCGCGATGCCACGACGATGACGCCGCAGAGCGCGCGCGAAGCGCTGCGCGCGCTGGCGGCTGCGCGCGCGGCGGTTCCGCCGCCGCCGGTGATGAGCGCGGAGGACATCAAGGTGAAAGGCGCCGCCGGGTTCCTCAACGCGCGGGCCTACCGCAACTCGAGCGAGAAATCACCAACCGTGGTGTTCTTTCACGGCGGCGGCTGGGTCGCCGGCGATCTCGACACCCATGACCGGCAGGCGCGCTGGCTTGCGATCGAGACCGGCGCGGTCGTCATCTCGGTCGATTATCGCCGCCCGCCCGAGGTGCGCTTTCCCGGCGCCTTTGAGGATGCCTTCGCGGCGACAAAGGACATCGTCGCCCGCATCGCCGAATTCGGCGGCGACGAAAAGCGCGTCGGCGTGGCCGGTGACAGCGCCGGCGGCAATCTGGCGGCCAGCACCGCGATCGCCTGCCGCGACGCCGGCATCAAACTGGCGGCGCAATTGCTGGCCTATCCCGTCACCGACGTTTTCGGAAACTTCGCCGATGCAAAAGAAAACGCGCGCTTTCCCTCGCGCAACGAGAACGCGGAAGGCTATTTCCTCACCCGCGTCACCATGGAATGGTTTTGCGGCCATTACCTCGCCGACAAGACGCACGGCACCGACTGGCGCGTGTCGCCGCTGCGCGCCAAAAACCTTGCAGGCGTAGCACCGGCGATCGTTGCGACCGCCTGGTTCGATCCGCTGCGCGACGAGGGTAAGGCCTACGCCGATGCGCTTGCCGCCGCCGGCGTTCCGACCAGCTATTACGACGGCCTTGGCCTGATCCACGGCTATTTCGGCCTCGGCGAGGCGTCGGAGACCGCCAAACGCGAAGCGCAACGCGCACGGGTGGATTTCAAGGTGCTGCTGGAAAAGGGCGTGTAGGCCGCGACATCGCGAGCCGCAGCAAGCGAAGCCGTCGCATGCCGAAAACTATTTCGAAACCTCCCCGGCCGGGCCCCAGCCGCGAAGCCAAAGCGCGCCGGCGACAATGGCAGCGGAAACGATCGAGCCGGCGGCGCCTGCCATGAAGAGCTCGCGCAATCCTCCGCCAAGATCGACGACAATGATCCAGCCGATGCCGGCCGCGATCAACAGCCGAACGGTTCCGCCGAGAACCGGCCACATCACGCGACCTGCCCCCTGACCCGCGAAGTACAGCAGCATCCCGAGACCTGATATTCCGTAGAATGGCGCCACGGTACGAAAATAGATCGAACCGGCCGCGAGAACCTCGGCATTGGTGCTGAACAGCGTCAGCCAGACATGGGGAAACAGCGCCACGAAAAATCCGAGGATCCCGGTGACGCCGGCCGCGAAAAACGCGGCGACCCACGCGATGCGTTCTGCCCGCCTGACCTGACCGGCTCCGATATTCACGCCGACCATGGTGAGCGCCGCACTGCCGAGCGCGAACAGGAGCGGGATCTGGATGTAGTCGAGTCGCGAAGCGATTCCGTAGCCTGCGATGGCGTCGGTGCCGAACAACCCGACCGCGCCCGTGACCAGCACCACCGTCAAATTGGCCTGGATGGTGCCGATGGCCGACAATCCGCCGACGCGAAGGATATCGCCGAGCAGCCGCCACTTGATGAGCGTAGCGTCGAAAGGCAGGCGCAACGAGGCCGAGGCGGAACGCATGTAGACGATCAGCACAATCGCGCCGCCGAGATAGTAGACGACGACGGCGAGGCCGGCTCCCATAACGCCCAGCCGGGGAAAAAGGCCCCAGCCGAAAATCAGCGCCGGCGAAAGCGGAAGCAGCACGAACACGCCCAGCAGAATGACGGCCGCCGGCACCACCGTGTTGCCGGCGCCGCGAAGCGCCGCCGCCAGCAGGCTGACGATCCAGACAAAGACCGCGCCGGAAAAGATGACGTGCCCATATTCGAGGGCCGCGCCGAGCGCTCCCGCCTGACCGCCGAGCAACCGGTAGGCGGCCTCGCCAAACAGCAATTCGGCGCCCGCAAAGATGATCCCGAGGACGGCGGCAAGAACCAGGGCGTTCAGCGCGAGCGCCTCGGCCTCGGCCACTTTGCCTGCCCCGATCGCACGCGCGATCGACGATGCGACGCCGCCGCCGATGCCGCCGTTCGACATCATCTGCATCAGCATGAAGATGGGAAACACCAGGCTGACGCCGGCCAAGGCTTCCGTCCCGAGGAAGCTGACGAAATAGGTCTCCGCAACGCCGACAAGCGTTTGCACGACCAGCACCACGACGGTCGGCAAGGCGAGCTTCAGGAGCGTCGGCAGCACCGGGCCGTCGAGCATCGCCATTTGTTTGACCTGCGCCGCTTGATTTCCTGGCGACAGGGATTGGTGGGATGTCAGCGTTGTCATGAGCGGCTCGGCCCGGCTCGAATGAAGTCCACAAGCGCGGCGCTGACTTCGTTCGGCCGCTCCTGCTGGGTCCAGTGGCCGCAACCGGGAAGCATCTCGATCTTGCGCAAGCCGGGAACGAAGCTCTTCAGGTTTGCGAGCAATTGGTCCGTGCCGGGGAACGACACCACAAAATCGCGATCGCCCGCGATGAAGAGCGCCGGCACCGTCACCTGCAGGCCGGCCATCGCGCCCGTGATTTCCCAGTTGCGATCGATGTTGCGGTAGTAGTTGAGCGCGCCGCGGAAGCCGCTGCGCTTGAACTCCTCGCCATAAAAATCGATGTCGCTTTCGGTTAGCCAGGACGGCAGGGTTTTCGGCGCCCCGGGTCCCTGCAAGAATCCGCCGCCCTTCGGCACCATGCCGAGGTTCGGTGCAAGCCCGCCGGCAGCGGCGGCCGCGCGGGCTGCGGCCACGCCATCGCCGGACGCTCCGAACAGCATGTTGCGAATGGTCGCGCGCGGATCGCGGCCCAGCTCCGCCTCCGCCGGCCCCGGCTCCTGGAAATAGAGCTGATAGAATTGCGCATTCTCGGTGCGGGGCATCAGGCTTGTCGGCGGCACCTTGCCGCGCGGCCGGAACGGCACGCTGAGTGCTGCCACCGCCCTGAAGCGGTCGGGCCGCATCAGAGCGGCCTGCCAGGCGACGCTGGCGCCCCAATCGTGACCGACGATGACCGCGGTCGCCGCACCCAGGGCATCGAGAATGCCGACCATGTCGCCGACGAGATGCAGGATCGTATATTGGTCGATCGTCTGCGGCGCGTCACTCTTGCCGTAGCCGCGCATATCGGGGGCGACAACACGGAAGCCGGCGGCAGCAAGCGCGTCGATCTGATGCCGCCACGAGAACCAGGATTCAGGGAAACCGTGCACCAGCAGCACCAGCGGCCCCTCGCCCTGCTCGGCGATGTTGATGTGGATCCCGTTGCATTCGATGATGCGTTGCGTTGTCTTGCTCATCTTTCCATCGCGCTCCGCTGTTGCAGCAAATGCCTTTGATGGGAGCGCGTCAGAGGCAGTTCGCCATGCGAGCGGCGCCAGTGCCGCAGCCAATAGTTGGCGTCTGTTCATGATCTCCCGTCCTTTACATCCGGGTTCGGTTTGGTACGATCCGGTACCGGATAAATCGAAATATGGTACCTGCTGGTACCAAGTCAAGCGGAAAAATCAGGCGATGAGTCCAAGGATGAAGGCGCGCGAGGAGGAAACCGCTGGGACCGAGGTCCGGAAGCGGATCCTCGGCGCGGCCCTTTCGGCGTTCATGGAGGGCGGCTATGCGCAGACCAGCACGCTGGAGATTGCGACGCGCGCGCGCGTTTCGAAGCGGGAGCTTTACGCGCTGTTCGGCAACAAGGAAGCGATGCTCGTAGCCTGCATCACCGAGCGCGCCCAGCGGTTGAAAGCACCCGCCGATCTCCCCGAACTGCGCGACAGAAAAATCCTGACCGAAGTGCTGACCGCTTTTGGAACAAGACTTCTGACGGAAACGACCGATCCGGTCGTCGTCGCGGTATTTCGCTTGGCAATATCAGAAACCGTGCACGCGCCAAAAGTCGCGCAAGCGCTGGAATCGATCGCGCGCAAACCCACGCGCGATGCATTGCGCACGATCATGGCAAATGCCAAATCAGCCGGGCTTGTCGTTGGCGATCCCGACGCGATGACCGAAAAATTTTTGGGGCTACTCTCGGGCGACCTGATGACCGGCCTGCTGCTTCAGGTGGCCGATCGCCCAAGCGCCGCCGAGATTGCGCGACGGGCGCGGGACACAACGATGGCGTTCCTGCAAATCCATCCGGAGTCCGGTTAGGACCGGATGGTCCGCGCCGCCCGGCTGCTGCGCGATCCGCGACACCTTGCGCGCAAGGTCAGCGATATCGCGTATCTCGCCGGCTTCAACGACGTGTCCTATTTTCACCGCGCCTTCCGCCGCCGCTTCGGCATGACTCCGAGCGACATGCGCCACCGGATACCGCACGGAGACGGCACCTCGACGTCATCCTGAAAGTGACGTCGCACTGGGCGCCCTTTCGTGACCTTTCGGGGATCACTGGGTGAATGTGTTCGCGACCCGGCGGGAACGCAGGATGTACGGAATCCAGATGGCCGCGCCGATCACGGCGGCGAGCATCTGCGCGCCCTCCTTGGCCTCAAGGGTGAGGAATTCGGAAATCGACTTGTTCGTTGCGAGCGAAAAGATCAACGCGAGCCACACGAGATTAATGAGCGGCATCACGATTACGAAAATCGTTTGCCAAATGAAGAAGCTCGGGAAATGTCGAGAGTGCCGGAACAGCAGCACCGTCGTGTACACCGCCAAACAAACCATCGCGGCATTCAGGGCAGCTTCGCCCCAGAGCGCTTCGGGAAATCGCTTCCAGAGTTCGTCAGAGATCGTGGGGTAATATTGCCCCAGCGACGCCAGCACTCGCAGAATTCCCACCACTTGCCCCAACGCCAGGAGCGCGAGCCAACCACCGATGCCGGTCAATTCCGGCTTCACGTTTTTGAATTCAGCCGCGTCACCCGCGTCGACTACGGGCTCGCGAACAGCCGGCGGCGGAGCAGATCCTGATGGTGGCGGAGGGAACAGTTGCTGTGCGACCTCGTGCACATCCTCGACCGCCTTCCAATCCTCGAAGCCATCGCGCCAGATCAGGACGCGCCGCGGATCGGCAATACGCGCAAGCAGTGGGATCAATTCAGCGTGCGACAGCGGACCACGCGCCTGACCTCCTTCGTCGTAGTACCAAAAATCCGTCATGCAAAAACGCCCCCGCGTGCTGGCTCCATTCTATAGCAAGGGCCGCACACGTCACGATAGATGAATTGGAGAACCAAAACGAAAAAGCGAACCGCAGGTCGCGTTAAGTGCTTGAAAAATGGCGATCCCGGGAAGACTCGAACTTGCGACCTACGGTTTAGGAAACCGACTCACTTCATGGAAAGGCTTCGAACACGTGTGCGTGTTCGATCCGCGGCGGCGTAACGCATGATCCTTGCCCCCGTAGGATAAAGGCTGGGGAAAGGAAGGAGACTTGCCATGAGCACATCCGCCCTGTTTTGGCGCCGGACCGATATCGAGGGCCTCGAACGCCTGGAACTAGCAATCGAGCCTGACCAGGTCACGGCCACCGCCACCACGATCTGCCTCGAAGCCGGCGGCTATCGCATCGACCACCGCTGGCGGCTCGATCCCGAATGGCACGCGCTGACCGTCACCGTGGAGCGTTGGAACTCGCAAGGCCATGGTCTCCTGCGTCTGGAACGCGCCGGAACGGGCTGGCGGGTCGACGGCGTGCTGCGGCCGGACCTCGAAGGCGCCGAGGAGCCGGACTTGTCGATCACGCCATTCTGCAACACCTTCCCGATCCGCAGGACGCCCCTTGGCGCAGGAGACAGCCTGCCGCTCGATACAGCCTTCATCGATGGGCCGGCGCTGACGGTGGCGCGGTCGCGCCAGCGCTACGACCGGCAAGGCCCCGGGCGGGTACGCTACGTCGATCTTGGGCTGTCATTCGGCTTTGAAGCGGATCTGGTGGTCGACGATACCGGACTGGTGCTGCATTACGAGCATCTGTTCGAGCGGGTCCCGCCGACCGCCTGACATGCGCGCGTCGGGCAGATCCCAAGTACAGGGCAAGCCGTGATCAACCACTCGGAAAGATACCGACGAATGATCAGGCGCTTCGCGAAAACAAGGAACCTGGATCGAGCGGACCCTTTTTGGCCTTTTCCTCAAGCCACGCGTCTTGAGAAAGAGCGGTGTCCGCTTTCAGAAGTTCAAGTATCGGCGGCTTCGTGACTGCAGCGGTCAGCATGCCGACCGGATCCCGCTCATCATTCATCACGGCGCCATAACCTTGCAACACGGCCTTGATCCGGTTGGCACGGTCCTCGGCGAGATCGGGGCCAACCATTTTATCGCCGGCAAAATCGATCTTGAATGCGCCGCCTGCCATGCGCCCACGACGAGAAATGCCCGTCATTATTGGGTCGTTGGATTCTGAAACTGGCGATCCCGGCATGACTCGAACATGCGACCTACGGTTTAGGAAACCGTCGCTCTATCCGGCTGAGCTACGGGACCGCGGACCCGCTTGCGTAAGCAGGTGCTTGGCCGCTTCATAGCAAAGCGGGCGCGTCATCGCCAGCCCTCCGGACCGTTCTCGGGCCCACATTGAACAAGGCCGGGTTCCTCCATCGGAGGACGCTCGGGATATTTGATCGCGAAAGCCAACAGGAGCCGTCCACCGACGGCTCCTGCCAGCATGCCGGCCTTCGCGTAACGGCCCGCTACGCCTTGATATTATTCTCCCGCACGACCTGCCCCCAGATGCTGACCTGCCTGGCGAAGAACGTCGAGAACTCCTTGCCGTCGGCGAGCAGCAGCGTCATCTGCTGCGTCTCGCGCAGTTGCGATGCCACCGCCGGCTCGCTCAGAATCTCCTTTACCGATTTCGCCATGCTGGCGATGATGTCGGGCGGCGTGTCCTTTGGCGCGAAAATGCCCCACCAGGCCAGCGTCTCGAAATCGGGGAAGCCTGCCTCGATCGCGGTCTGCGTGTCCTTGAGCGCAGCCATCCGCTCGCGCCCCAATTGCAGGATGGGACGCAGCCTGTCGGTGCCGAGTTGCGCCGTGATCAGCGCCGCCGACCCGATGATCATGTCGACATGGCCGCCGAGCACATCGTTCATCGCCGGGCCACCGCCGCGGTAGGGCACATGCGTGATCTCGACGCCGGCCTTCTTGCCGAGCACCGTCATCGCGAGATGGCCGAGCGTGCCGATGCCGACGGAGGCGTATTTCACCGCGCCGGGACTTGCCTTGCAGGCGGCGACGACGTCGGCAAAAGTCTTGTACGGCCGCTCGGCGTTCGCGGCGAGGACGTAAGGCGCGGTGCCGACCAGGAACACCGGCACCAGATCCTTCTCGACATCGAGCCCCGGCTTTTCGAGGATCGAGGGAATCACCGCGTGCGAGTCGAACGTCACGAGGAATGTTGAGCCGTCTGGCGCGCTCTTGGCGGCCTGTATTGCGCCGAGCGAGCCGGCCGCGCCGGATTTGTTCTCCACCAGCACGGTCCGGCCGAGCTTCGTCTGCAGGTGAGACTGCAATAGCCGCGCCAGCGCGTCGGTGGAGCCGCCCGGCGGGAACGGCACCACCAGGGTCATGTTCTTTGCCGGCTGCGCCAATGCCGGCGTGACCGCGAACGCGGCCGACGCCGCCAGCAGATTGCGTCTGGTAATTTTCACCAAGTGTCTCCTCCCGATTTATGACTGCGCTTTTTGTTTTTGTTCGCAGACTTGTCTTTAAGTGCCGAAGCCGGACCCGGCCTTTTTGTACTCGGGCCGCGGCGGGCTGAAGATGTCAAGCACGCGGGCGCCGTCCGGTCCAGCCCGCATCGTGTGCGGCACATTCCCCGGCGTGCGCCAGAAATCGCCTTTCTTGACCGGAATTTCCTCACCACCCTGAACCCGGATGGCCGAGCCATCGAGCAGCACGCCCCATTGTTCCTCGGGATGATGATGCAGGGTGCCTTGCGCGTGCGGCGCCAGCGTCACCACCGACAGCATCGCGTGCTCGCCGGAGAAAATTCGCGTTGTGACCCCGGATGCGAGTTCGCGAAACAGGCCGTCGGCCGGGTTATCCAGATTGTGAAACTCGTCCTTCTGACTCATCGTTTCTCCCTCAAGCGCAGTTGCGCTTCCATTTCGGCGCTTCAAGACTTGCCGTAGCTGCCCTGGTACCGGCCTTCGCGGATCGCGAGCAGCGTATCCTCCTCGCGCGCGATCTGGGCGCGCACCGCCTCCAACACCGTGGCTGCAATCGCGGCAGGGAACGACACCACGCCGTCCTCGTCGCCGACCACGATATCGCCGGGCGCGATCACCGAGCCGCCGATCGAAACCGGGACGTTGATTTCGCCGGGTCCGCTCTTGTAGGGCCCGCGGTGGATCGCCGTGCGGGCAAAGCAGGGAAAGTCGGATGCGGCGAATGCCGCGACGTCGCGGATGGCGCCGTCGATCACATAGCCCGCGGCGCCCCTGTATTCGGCGATGTTCTTCATGATCTCGCCGACCAGCGCCCGCGTCTCGTCGCCGCCGCCATCGACCACGATGACGTCGCCCGGCCCGACCAGTTCGAGCGCGCGATGGATCGCAAGATTGTCACCCGGCCGCGTGCGCACGGTGAAGGCTACGCCCACGAGCTTGCTGCCGCGATGGAACGGCCGCAGGCCCACCGCGCCCGGCAGCCGGGCAAGATTGTCACTGATCACGGAGGTCGGCGCGCCCCTGAACGCCTCGATCAGTTCAGGTGCGGGCTTCGGCACGCTCGTCATGGCCGTGGTGATGCTCATAAGGACGGTTGCTCCCTGGCGGCAGTGGCGTGCCCGGCACACCGGTCCGGATTCGCCGCCACATGATGGCTTCGATTGCCGCAAAACAATTAGCATTCCGCTTGAGCAGGTATAAGGGATTTGGATGGGTCGGGCGACCGCTCCCCGGACCTGCGCGTCCGGCCGACGTCACGGCGTCCAACGCACTCGAATCCGCCAGCGGATTGTCGCGGCAGTCGGAAATGTTGCGTAACGAGGTTCGAAGCTCCTGGCGACCGTGCAGGCCGGCTGAAATCTTCACGCAGGCCACACTTCTTAACATGCTCTTAACCACGCCGGTCGAGGCTGGCATTCGAAGATTCGCGCCGCCGGTCACCTCACGATGCAGTTCCAGAGCCTTCAGCCCTCGTCGGCACTTTCGATCGTCCAATTTTCCGACATCGATGCCTTCCGGCCGGTCGAGTTTGTCGCCGATGCGCGCAGCGTCCCGCTGAATCTGGCGAATTTCCATACCGCGCGCGCGATGGTGCAGTTGCCTTTCTGCCAGATCGCCGTGCTCACCTCGTTTCCCCGCATTGTCGATGTCAGCTACCGCGCGGCGCATGGCGTCGTCATCTTCCAGCTCGAGGATGCCTACGAGGTGTCTGTTAACGGCATGTCCGTAAACCGTCCGACCTTTATCGGCATGCGCGGCAATCTGGATTTGCAGTTCGTCGAACCCCGTGGATCGCTGCACGCGATCATCACCCTTGGCGCCGGCCTGCAGGATCGGGAATGGTTCGACACGCCGGACGAGCTGTGCCCGTTCACGCCGGACCCCGACGTGCTGGCGACGGCCAGGTCCGTCACGACAGGTATTTTGCAGATGGCTTCCGCCAGACCCGACCTGTTGCAGGAGCCACGCTCGGCGCTTGCTGTCCAGGAAAGCCTGCTGCTCGCCATCGACGAGATGTTCCGCCGCAGCAGGCCACCGGAAGTGGCGGGCCGGCTTGCCAGCAGGAGCTATTGCCGCCTCGTTCGCTTGATCGATGACTATGTCGCCTTTCATGCCGCCTCGGCGATCTACAGTGCCGACCTCGCCGAACAATGCGGCGTGTCGGTCAGAACGCTGGGCACGGCGGTGGCGAGCGTTCGCGGCATGAGCCTGCATCGCTATCTGCGTCTCAAGCAGCTTTGGTCGGCCCGCGCACAACTCGTCAAAGGGTCCGACGCCATCACCGTGACGTCGTGCGCCCGAGCCAACGGCTTCCATCACATGGGCGAGTTTGCAAGGCTCTATCGCGCGACGTTCCATGAAACGGCATCGCGCACCCTGGCCCGCGCGCGAGGAACCGACTGATTCTTGCCACAATGTGGCGT
The DNA here is from genome assembly GCF_023101085.1 of Bradyrhizobium sp. 170. Taxonomy (NCBI): domain Bacteria; kingdom Pseudomonadati; phylum Pseudomonadota; class Alphaproteobacteria; order Hyphomicrobiales; family Nitrobacteraceae; genus Bradyrhizobium; species Bradyrhizobium sp. 170. Next base: position 8,735,222 of record NZ_CP064703.1, read on the forward strand.
GCTTATCCGCTCGCTCTCAGATGTGGCATTTAGAATCACTGCAGCATCGTGTGCGCAGCGCGATTTGTCGTTGAATTTATTCAATAATTTTCAACGACATAGCACTGTGTTCCATCGGTCACATCCACCGAATAAGGTTACAACGACAGCGGGAAAGCCGTGCAATTTCGGGGTGACAGCGCTGCCAAAATGATGACAATCGACTCAATCAAAGTTCCCTAGAGAATTCGCCTGGAGAGTGCCGTCCGTGATCGCCTCACGTGCATCTACGTTTGTTGTTGCCACCATCGGGAGCCTCGTCGTGCTGGCCCCGGTGCGCTGCGACGCGCAGTGGTGGCGCAGCGCGCCTGTCGATTTCGAATCCTGCGCCGATGTAGCCGAGAAGGCGAAGACCAAGGAAGAAAAGACGGCGAAGCTCGCCGAATGCAACGCGAAATTCGCCGGCCGCCGCAAGCCCGGCGGCGGCTACACCTATTACGACTTCATGCAGGACCGGACCTTCGACATCGCAGGCCCCAACCCGACGCCGGAAGAGCAGAAGAAAATCGACGAGCAATATACCGCCTACCTCGAGCGCGAGCGGCGCAGTCACATCGCCGCGGCGCTGGCGGCCAAGCAGCAACAGCCAGAGCCGCCGCCGGCGCAGGGGTGGCAGCAGGTCTCGCTGCGCAGCGAACAGGGCTCTCCTCCGCCGGCTGAAACCGAAAAGGTGCCGGTGCCGGTGGCAAGTCCGGTCAAGCAGGCGGCGCGCATCAGGGCTGCCCAATGCGCCAAGAACCAGTTCTCGTGTGAATGGCCGCGGCTTTCAGAGAAAGTCAACGAGCTGAAAAGGCTGCTCAACCCACAGCAGCAGCAAGCGGCGGCCAAGCAGAAGAAGGGCTGACACTTCTGTCGTCCCTGCGAACGCAGGGACCCATAGCCACCGGCCGTCGTTGCGACAGAAGGTGTCGGCCACTCTGCCTTATCGATAGATCACGCGGTATGGGTCCCTGCGTTCGCAGGGACGACGTGGGCGTACTCACGCGGCGACATCGACCTCAATGCGCGCGCGGCTTCTTGACGCGACGCGGCTTGACGACCGGCGCTGCGGCTGCCCGTGACGCCGCCCGCTGCTCCTGCAACCGCGCGTCATAACCCGGCGACGGCGTCGCCGTCGGCGGCACGGCGTGGGCGGGGATCAGTGACGCCCAGCCGGCAAGGGCAATCGCGATCAGCGCCAGACCTGTCCGTTTCATTCGCTTGTCCCTCGGGTACTGGTTTGTTTCGATCTCTGGTGGCCTAATTTGAAATCGATAACGGCCTACTTTCGTTGATTCACTTGCGGGGACGTCGGGTTCACCGGCGCGAGAGTGACGTATTCCTCTCGAATAAGACTACGCCCAACCCGCACCATGCACCCAGTTTCGAATACCCAAACCCCTTCGAGCCGAAGTGGCGACCAGCGTTCTTTGCATCGTTCGTTCGCGATGTACGGAATTACTACCGTAATCAGTGCGGCGAATAACCCGAGTCCGACAGCCCACCCGACAATTGTCCAAACAACTCGCATGATGCGTCCCCGCCACCAGAAGGCAGGGGCCTCCCTCGCGCCCATTCTAGGGTCCCGTTGGACCGGCGGCAATTCAAGGCAAGCACGTCCGCTCAGCCCGCGCGAATCTGCTCCGGCGTCAGGCCGGGCGAGCCCTTGGCGTCGCGCTCGGCCTGCCGGATCAGTTCCACGATCCGGCGCGACAGCGGCGCCGCGAGCCCACGCCGGTCGGCGATCTCGGTGATGACGCCCTGCAGATAATCGATCTCGGTGCGCCGGCCCTGTTTCAGATCCTCCCACATCGACGAGCGGGCCTCAGGATCGATCTTCATCGTCCGTCCCAGCATCGGTTCGAAGATGATATTGGGCAGGCGCAGCAGCGACGGCATCAACGCAGGCGGGATCGGCGTCGGCGAGACCGGCTTGATGCCCTCGGCGCGGATCGCAGCCAGACCTTCCGCCAGCTGATCGGCGAATAATCGCCGCCATGGCCGTGAGCTGAGTTGCCGGCGCAGCGGCAGGTCGGCCAGCGCATTGAGCGCGTTGTTGAGATTGAGCAGGAGCTTGCCCCATTGCACGCCGTCAATGTTGTTGGTCGGCCGCATCGTCAGGCCGTGCACCGATAGCTTGTCGGCGGTGCGCGCCTCATCCTGCTCGATGACGATGTCGCCTGAGGTCGCACGATGAAACCGCCCCTCGCCCAGCGCCATCACGTTGAACGGCACCATGCCGCCGAGCACGCGCCGCCCCGGCAGATGATGACGCAGGATGGCGGCATTGCCGACGCCGTTTTGGAGGCTGACGATGACGGCATCCGATGGTGCGTGCCTGGCGATGATATCGGCCATCGCAGCGGTATCCGCGCTCTTGACCGTGACGAGCACGATGCCGGCGTCCTCAAATATCGACGGATTTTCCGACAATGCGAACCGATCGCGCATGATGGTTTGGTCCAAACCTTCAAAACTCGTCGGCCGCAGGCCCTGGGCTTCGATTTCAGCGATCACGCGCGGACGTGCCAGCAGCGCAATGCGGCGGCCGCCGGTCGCCAGCATGCCGCCGACGAAGCAGCCGATGCTGCCGGCCCCTGCAATACCGATCGTTTGGCCCGAAACCATTTCGTCACCCAACGCGTTGCACCGCGCTTTCAGATAGCAGAGCGCGGGGGCCGTGACTATCGCAGTGCTGGCCGCCCGCTCCTTGTAACCGTCATACGCCACCGTTATGTTCCACGCGGGGCTACGCAGAGGAGACGACCATGGGTTTACTCGACGTACTCAACGGCATGCAGAACGGCCCGCGCGGCCCGAGCACCCCCAGCGCGAAGGAAGACGGCGGCGGGATGTCGCCCCTCACCATGGCGATCCTGGCGCTACTGGCCTGGAAAGGCATCAAGCATTTCAGCGGCAACCAGACCGGCTCCGCGCCGCAACCGGCGCCCGCTCCCACACCCGGCAATGTGACTGCCGGCATGCCCGGCGGCGGCGCGGGCGGTATGAGCGACATGCTCAAGGGCGGATTGGGCGGTCTGCTTGCGGGCGGCGCGGCCGGTACCATTCTGAGCGGCGGCCTTGGCGATCTCCTGAAACAGTTCCAGCAGAACGGGCTGGGCGATCAGGCCGACTCGTGGGTCAGCAACAGCCCCAACAAGCAGGTCTCACCCGGCGACCTCGCCAACGCGCTCGGCGCTGACCAGATCGAGTCCCTCGCCTCCCAAAGCGGCCTCTCGCGCAACGATTTGCTGCAGGGCCTCAGCCAGTTCTTGCCCGACGTCGTCAATCACTTGACGCCGGACGGACGCCTGCCGAGCGAGAACGAACTGTCGGAACGGATCTGACGCCGTTTAAGCGGCGCGCGGTCCGCGCCGCTCTGCTTCATCATCGACGCATCGGAGAGGGACAGCCATGAGCGGCATCATCTGGATCATCGTCGTCGGCTTCTTCGCCGGCATCATCGCACGCATCCTTTCGCCGGGCCAGAACAACCCGACCGGCTTTATCCTGACCACGGTGCTCGGCATCGCCGGCGCGTTTCTGGCGACCTGGATCGGCCAGGCGATCGGCCACTACGGCCCCGATCAGGGCGCCGGCTTCATCACCGCCACCATCGGCGCGCTGGTGGTGCTGTTCATCTGGAACCGGCTGGTGGCGAGGGGCATGATTTCCGATCCGGGAAACAGGTGACGGTGCTCTCCGCCATCGTCGCTGCGTAGGGTGGGCAAAGGCGCACTTGCGCCGTGCCCACCATTTTTCTTGCGGTGATGATGGTGGGCACGCTTCGCCTTGCCCACCCTACAATTTTACAATGACGTCCGCGCGTCACAATACCAGATGCATCCCCGCATCCATGCGGACGAACTCGCCGGTCATGTTGCTCGACGCCGGCGAGGCCAGGAAGCACACCAGTTGCGCAATGTCTTCGGCCGTCGAGGCGACCTTCAGCGGCACCTTCGCCACCACGGCGTCGCGCACCGCCTTGGCGCCGGCCTCGCCGCGGCCCTTGGTGAACCAGGGCGTATCGATATAGCCGGGGCACACCGTGTTGACGCGGATCAAGGGCGCCAGCGCGCGCGCCAGCGATTGCGTCATGGTGTTGAGCGCCCCCTTGCTTGCGGCGTAAGCCACCGAGGAGCCGCCGCCGGAAATTCCGGCGACCGATGAAACGTTGACCACGGCCGACGGCAGGGCTGACGCTTTCGCGCCGGCCTCGAGCAGCCCGCGCGCCGCGCGGATCATCTGGAACGGGCCGATCGTGTTCACCGCGTAGATGCGCTGAAAATCTTCCGCCGAAAGCCCGTCGAGATCGTGATGCGGCACATGCTTGGTGGTGCCGGCATTGTTGACCAGCACATCGAGACGGCCCCAGGCTGCGGCCGCCGCCGCAATCTTCCTGCAGTCTTCATCGCGCGATACGTCGCCCTGCACGACCACGACTTCGGCGCCGGCGCTGCGGCAGAGATCGGCGGTCGCTTCAGCTTCCGCCTTGCTGTTGGAATAGTTGACGACGATGCGCGCGCCGCCCTTTGCCAGAATGGCGGCGGTGGCGGCCCCGAGGCCCGAGGCAGAACCGGTGACAATCGCGCACAAACCATCCTTCGACATCCGCATTTCCTCTTGTTGCTTTTGGCTGGGTTTCGAACCGCCCGTGGACAGGCTTCACGGCTACCATATCCCGCGATGAATGGCGTGCAAACTCGGGAAATCCGTTGCGCGGAATTTATTCTTTGCCTGATGGCCTTCATGCCACCGCCACATGCCGCCCTGCGGACAGCGCTTGTCACGGCTATGGCTTTTGCCCATCATAAAGCGCAAGAAAAAGACCGCAGCCGAGCCCGGCATAACCGTTGGGATTGGCATGCCAATTTCAAATCGGGGAACGCTGTGGCGGAGAGTGAGAACATCGTTGCCGAGACCGCGGAGAAAATCTTCGCCGATCTTGCCGACGCCCAAACCATCAATCGCGACAACCAGGGCGCATGGAAAGCCCCGCTTTGGCAGGCGCTGACTGAAGCCGGCCTGCCGCTGTCATGGGTGGACGAAGATTGCGGCGGCTCGGGCGCTTCTCTCGCCGAAGGTTTCAGCGTGTTGAGCGCGGCCGGTCGCTTTGCGGTCGCGGTGCCGTTGGCAGAGACCATGCTGGCAGGCTGGCTGCTGGCGCAGGCCAGGATCGCTTCGCCCGATGGCGAAATGACGGTGGTGCCCGCGAGCCCGAAGGACCGGATTACCGTCAATGCCGATGGCAGCCTTTCCGGCAAGGCCCGCGGCGTGCCGTTTGCCAAGGCGGCAAAGCACTTCGCGGTGCTCGCCAGCAATGCGAAGGGCAGCGTCTCGATCGCGCTGGTCGATACCACAAAATGCCGGATCGAGACCGGGCTCAATCTCGGCGGTGACAATTCGGACACCGTGACGCTGGACAAGGTGCAGCCGCTGACGATCAAGCCCGCGCCGCAAGGTTTCGACCAGACCCGGCTGATGCTGATGGGCGGCGTCGCGCGATCCCTGCAGATCGCCGGTGCGCTGGAATCGATGCTGGAAATTTCCGTGCGCTATTCCAACGAGCGCGTCGCCTTTGAGAAGAAGATCTCGAAATTCCAGGCGGTGCAGCACAATCTGGCGCGGCTCGCCGGCGAGTCGGCGGCGGCACTTGCCGCGGCCACCTCGGCCGCCGACGCCATTGCCAACGCGACGTCCTTCAACGACGAAGTGTTTCTCGAAGCGGTGGCGGCCAAAATCCGCTGCGCGGAAGCGGCGGAAAAAGGCGGCGCCATCGCCCATCAGGTGCACGGCGCGATCGGCTTCACCAACGAGCACATCCTGCACCGCTATTCGCTGCGCGCGCTGGCCTGGCGCGACGATTTCGGTTCCGAAAGTTTTTGGGCGGTCGAGCTCGGCAAGCTCGTCTGCAACCGCGGCGCCGATGAATTGTGGCCGCTGGTGGCCTCGCGCTGACATCAACACCGATTTGCCCGCACAGAAGTCGAGACATTAAATGACCGCAGCCCTCCGTTTCGATCCGATCCGCCTGCCTAGCGAATGCGAGCAGTTGCGCAAGGAAGTGCGCGCCTTCCTCGCGGAAGAAATCGCCGCCGGCACCTTCGATCCGCACAAGCCGAACCGCGAAGACACCGACGTGCCGGAATTTTCCCGAAAGGTCGGCGCGCGGGGCTGGCTCGGCATGACTTGGCCGAAGAAATATGGCGGCCACGAGCGTTCGTTCCTCGAGCGCTATGTGGTGACCGAGGAAATGCGCGTGGCGAATGCGCCGACGCGGCGCTTCTTCGTCGCCGACCGGCAAAGCGGTCCGGTGCTTTTGAAATACGCGCCCGAGAACATCAAGATGGACATCCTGCCGCGCATCTGCCGCGGCGAAGTATGTTTCGCGATCGGCATGAGCGAGCCGAATTCCGGCTCCGATTTGTTTGCCGCAAAGACGCGCGCGACCAAGACCGACGGCGGCTATCTGATCAACGGCACCAAGATCTGGACCTCTTCGGCCCATATCGCCGACTACATGATCGCGATTTTCCGGACGTCACCGCCCACGAAAGAGAACCGCCGCCACGGCCTGACGCAGTTCCTGGTCAAGATGAAGCAGCCCGGCATCCAGGTGAACCCGATCGGCCAGATCACCGGGCAGTATGAATTCAACGAGGTGGTTTTCACCGACTTTTTCGTTCCCGACGATCACGTGCTCGGCGAAATCGACGGCGCCTGGAAGCAGGCAACCAGCGAGCTCGCCTATGAACGGTCGGGCCCGGAACGATTTCTCGAAACCTATTACGTGCTGACCGAACTGGTCCGCGCCGTCGGCAACAACCCGGACACCCGCAGCGCCGAAGGCATCGGGCGGCTGGTGGCGCAGGTTCACACCATGCGGCGCATGTCGGTCTCAGTCGCCGGCATGCTGCAGGCCGGCAAGGAGCCGGTCGTGGAAGCCTCCATCGTAAAAGACATCGGCACGGTGTGGGAGCAGCAACTGCCGCACCGCGTGCGCGACCTCGCCGCCTTCGTCGAGGAAACCGCCACCAACCGCGAGACGCTGGAAAAGCAGCTCGACTTCGCCATCAAGACCGCGCCCAAGCTGACGATCCAGGGCGGCACCACCGAAGTGCTGCGCGGCATCATCGCCCGCGGGCTTGGTCTGCGCTGAGCGCGCGGGCTTGGCTTGCGCTAATTCAACGAGGAAACCTTTATGAGCAAATACACTGATATCGGCGTCGAGAAGCACGGCCATGTCGGCCTGATCGAAATCCGCAAACCGCCCCTGAACTTCTTCGACGTCTCGCTGATCAACCAGATCGCGGATGCGCTGGAAGAGTTCGACAAGGACATCGAAATCCGCGCCTCGGTGCTGGCCGCGCAAGGCAAGGCGTTCTGCGCCGGCGCCGACTTCTCCGATCCGAAGCGGCAGGAACAGGAAGAGAGCGCGCAAAAGGACCCGGCAGCCAATTTGCCGATCAACCATCTCTACGTTCAGGCCGTGCGCATCTTCCGCAACAAGAAGCCGGTCGTCGCCGCCATCCATGGCGCCGCCATCGGCGGCGGGCTGGGCCTCGCCGTATCCGCCGACTTCCGCGTCACCTGCCCCGAGGCGCGCTTCGCCGCCAATTTCACAAAACTCGGCTTCCATCCCGGCTTCGGCCTGACCGCGACGCTTCCCGAACTGGTCGGCAAGAACAATGCGGAATTGATCTTCTACACCAGCCGCCGCGTCACCGGCGAGGAAGCCACCCGCATGGGCCTCGCCAACATCTGCGTGCCGCAGGATCAGGTCCGCGCCGAAGCGATGAAGCTCGCCGCCGAGATCGCCGAATGCTCGCCGCTCGGCCTGATCTCGACCCGCGCCACCATGCGCGCCGGCCTCGCCGACCGCGTCATGGCCGCCACCAACCACGAGCTGGCCGAGCAGACAAAACTCCGCGCGACGGAGGACTTCAAGGAAGGCGTCAAGGCGACAGCGGAGCGCCGCGCGGCGAATTTCAAGGGGCGGTAGGGCGCACGCACGTCTCTCAACCCGTCGTCCCTGCGAAAGCAGGGACCCATACGCCGCGGCCCGCGAAAGAGGCACGTGCGTAGACGTCTCGCTACACCACAAACGTCGGTGGTTATGGGTCCCTGCGTTCGCAGGGACGACCCGTTGATAGATCTCGCTACGCCACCAGGCTGAACGTCACCCCGCAAAGGTCGAACGTATCGCCCGACACCTTGCAGCCCTTCGCCTTGGCCGCGTCGCGCACTTTACCAACGTCGGCAACCCTGAACGTCAGCCCGCTCATCAGATCGCTCGCGCCCTTGACGAAGCGAAAGCTGGCATTGGGCAATTTCAACTCAGGCTCACCGCCGGCAGCCTTGCTTACGGCAATCCCCGTGATCTTCCCCCAGTGCTCGGCCAACCCCAGCGGATCCGGGCTCTGCATCTCGACCCCTAACAGCGCCAGCGTCACATCTTTCCGAATCGACTTCTGCCAATCCGGCCCCGCCGGCGGATAGGGTCCCAGCACATCATCGCTGTCTGTGGTGTGATTGAACTCGATGAAGGCCGCGCGACAATCGCGCGGGTGCAGTTGCACGCCGTGATAGGGCGCGTGCGTGATCACGTTGGCGGTCCGCACACCCATCCCGTTGGCGTGCTTGCCGCGCGCGTCAGGATCGTCGCAGCAGAAGATCGCCATGTAGCCGCCGCGCCCGCCGGTCTTGTCGAGAAAGCGCCCGGCCGCGGTGCCCGGCTGGAACGGCGCCACCACTTCCAGCAGGATCGTGTCCACCGGCAGCAGCGCGTTCTCCAGCCCGTATTTGGCGACGTTGCCGTCGCGGTAGCAGACATTGAGCCCCATGATTTCGGAAATGTCCGCGATCACCGGCGCCAGATGCGGCGCCACCAGGCAGATCTGCCGCAGCCTGAGATATCCGGCCATCTCACTGCCCTCGGCCATTTTCAATGGCCTGAAAACACGGGCTTGCGTTTCTCGACAAAGGCTTTTGCCGCTTCCTTGTGATCGGCGGTGTCGCCCGAGCGCGAGTGATGGATCGCTTCGGCGTCGAAGCAGGCTTCCAGCGACATCGTCTCGGCGTTGTTGATGTTGCGCTTGATGTAGCCCAGCGTCACCGACGGCCCCTGCGCCAGCGACATCGCGAGATCATGCGCCTCGGCATCGATGTCGGCGTCCGGCACCACTTTCGTCACCATGCCGAGATTGTAGGCCTCCTGCGCCGACAGCACCGGCGACATCAGATAAAGCTCACGCGCCCTGGCGCTGCCGAGCATCTGGGTCAGGAAGTACGTTCCGCCGTAATCGCCCGATAATCCGACTTTTGCAAAAGCCGTCGTGATCTTGCAGGACGCGCTGGCGATACGCATGTCGCAGGACAGCGCGATCGAGAGGCCTGCGCCGGCGGCCGCGCCATCGAGCTGCGCCACCACGGGCTTGGGCGTCTGGTGCAGGATGCGCGACACTTCCATGCCGCGGCGCAGATTGGCCATCTTGGCCTCGAAGCCGAGCGGCGCCCTGCCCTCCGCCATCGACTTGACGTCACCGCCGACGCAGAACGTGCCGCCCGCGCCCTTGATCAACACCGCGCGCACCTCGTGATCCTCCGCCGCGCGCCGCGCCGCCTCCACCAGCCCGCGCGTCATGTCCGGATTGAGCGCGTTGCGCCGGTCGGGGCGGTTCATGGTGATGGTGAGCAAGCCGGAATCGAGTTTCTGGAGGACCATTTCGTTTGCGCTCATGTGTCGTGCTTTCGTTGTTGTTGGTTGTCGTGAATTCCATCGTCATTGCGACGGTGAGGTAGGGTGGGCAAAGGCGCGCTTGCGCCGTGCCCACCAACTTTGCCGCTGGGATGGGTGGGCACGCTGCGCTTTGCCCACCCTACGAAGATGCGTCCTACTTCTTCACCAGCGGACAGCGCGAGGCTTCCAGCGGCTGGAATGCCTCGCTGCCGGGGATCGTGGCCAGCAGCTTGTAATAGTCCCAGCGTGCCTTCGATTCAGACGGCTTCTTGACCTCGAACAGGTACATGTCGTGCACCATGCGGCCGTCTTCGCGGATCTTGCCGTTCCTGGCGAACATGTCGTTGACCGGCGTCTCCTTCATCACCTTCATCACGGCGGCGGCATCCGTCGTGCCCGCGGCCTTCACCGCTTTCAGGTAATGACCGACGGAAGAGTAGACGCTGGCCTGCGCCGCGGTCGGCGGCCGCTTGACGCGCTCCACGAAGCGTTTTGAGAACGCGCGGGTGTCGTCGTTGAGGTCCCAATAAAACGCCTCCGCCAGCAACAGGCCCTGCGCCGTTTCCAGGCCAACGCTGTCGATGTCGGTCACGAAGGCGAGCAGCGGCGAGAGCTTTTGGCCGCCACTCTTGGTCAGCCCGAATTCCGCCGCCTGCTTGATCGCGTTGATGGTATCGCCGCCGGCATTCGCTAACCCCACCACTTTCGCCTTCGAACTCTGCGCCTGCAGCAGGAACGAGGAGAAATCCGACGTGTTGAGCGGATGCTTGACGCCGCCGAGCACCTTGCCGCCGGCCTTCACCACCACATTGGTGGTGTCCTTTTCCAGGTCCTGGCCGAACGCATAGTCAGCGGTGAGGAAGTACCAGGTCTCGAAACCTGACTTGACGGTGGCAAGCCCGGTGACGTTGGCCTGGGCGAACGTGTCGTAGGAATAATGCACGGTGTAGGGACCGCAGGCCTCGTTGCTCAGGCGGATGGAGGCCGGGCCGCTATACATCACGATCTTGTTGCGCGCTTTCGCAATCTCGCCGGCGGCAAGCGCGGTCGCGGACGCCGCCACGTCGTACAGCATCTCGACGCCCTGGTTGTCGAGCATGTCGCGCGCGATGCTGGCGGCAAGGTCGGCCTTGTTGAGATGATCAGCCGCCACGATCTCGACCTTGCGTCCCAGCACCTCGCCACCAAAATCCTCCACCGCCATCTTCGCGGCGGTTTCCGAGCCCGCTCCGGTGATATCGGCGTAAAGCCCGGACATGTCGAGGATGCCGCCGAGCTTGAGCGGCGGCTTGCCTTGCGCCAGTGCGGCACTCGCCGACATCGCCAGAACCGCGGCGACAATGCCTGTGATTGCTCTCTTCATGGAAGGCCTCCCTTGTCGGCTGCGGCTTGCCTGCGGCTTTGAATTTTGCTCGCCGCGATCATGGCTCATGGCATCATTAGCGGCAAGGCGCTGACGTTTTCCGCTAAACGGAATGACTGACGGAGCGAGTCACCAGTTGCCGGGCCCGGCCACTTGTCCCCGCTTGAGCAAGGTTTCCGCTTCTGCGATTTCGGGGAGATCTCGCTCCGTGTCGAAATCCGCAAGAACTGGTGCGAGCAGCTCGGGTATTGCCTCGGCTCGCCCGTTTGCACAATAGAGGTGCGCAAGTCCAATTGCGCTGCGCAGCTCGAAAGTTTTCGTTTGTTGGGTTCGGGCGATTTCCAGGGCTCTGCGGAACGTGTCTTCGGCCATGGAAACGTTCGGCGGGCCAAGGCGCAACAAAAGCTCGCCCTGGCTGCGATGGAGTTCGGCATCGAGCCAATGCTGGCCGGATTGTTCTGTCGAGGAGATCAACTCCCGCAAGATTTCCAAGCCAGCCTCAGGTTGCCCGGCCTCCGCATTCGCCGCGGCCACCTGCATCCCCCAAAACGGTTCGCAGAGGTAGCAGTCATTCTCGTGAAGCAGTGTCCAGCCCCGTTGCATTTCCGAAAGCCCACCCGTCCGGTCGCCGGCGCGCCACCTTGCCAGGCCGTTCAGGTAGCTGCCAGCGGCTACATACAACGGCATCGTATGCTCGCGCGCGAGGCCGAGAGCCAGTATCGTCTCTGTTTCCTGCAACATGCCCCCGCATAGTCCATCGAAGACCGCCTTGTGAACGAGCGCATTGGCTTGAGAAAGCGCCGGCTTATCTCCGGTAGCGCGCACTGCGTCGGCGGCGAGCCGGCGCGATCGATCAATCCTGCCGATCGGCCAAAACACCAGAGCAAGAAACCTCATGATGACGAAAGGCAGGTCCAGCGCCGATGCCTTGAAGGCCGCCGGATCAGGCTCAGCCTCATAGATCGCAAGCGCGCGCTCGAGATGCAGTCGCGCATTCAGGTAGTCGCCGCCGAACCAGCAGGTCACGCCGGTTGTCCAGTGTGCGACGACTGCGGCCACCGGCGATTCCGGTCGCTGCCTGGCAACGCCCATGATCGCCTCCGTCAACTCCCGCATCGGCGCGATCTCGCCGTGGGTCAGGCAGGCATTGAACAGGCCCGAATGGATCGGCGCCAGTTCGACCGGATCATTGATGTCGGCTGCGAGCTGTCGGGCCCGCTTCCATGCGGCCACCGTTTCGGGGGCGCTGTGGCCAAGGCTGCCCCGCAGCGCGCGGCCATAGGCGATTTGGAGATGGAGCCGGTTCATGGTCCGGCCCGGTCTATCGGGCAACGCATCGGCGATGGCGACCGCCTTGCCGAAATGTGCGATCGCCTCGGTATAGGCCGAGCGTTTCAGCGCCTGCTGACCCGCCTTGCGCCACCACTCGAGAGCTATTCCGCTCAGACCCGCCTCAGTGAAGTGATATGCCAGCAGTTCCGGCTCGGTCTCAGCGACGATCGGAAATTTCTCACGCAGGACATCGCCGATTTGCCTATGCAGCAATTGCCGGCGGCTCTTGAGCAGGCTCTCGTAAGCCGCTTCCTGAACCAGCGCATGCTTGAAGCTATAGCTCGCTTCCGGCGGTGTCCCGCGGCGCGATAGCAGCTCGGCCTCTTCGAGCTGCCCTAGCGCGGCGCTCAGCGTCAGATCATCGCGCCCCGCCACACTTCGCAACAGCGTGTATGAGAAGTCGCGGCCAATGGCAGCGCCTATCTGTGCCACCTCCTTGACCGGCGCCAGCCGGTCAAGCCGCGCCATCAGCGAATCCTGCAGCGTCGCGGGAATGGCGAGCGGCGGTAGCGGACTATCGAGGCGATAGCGCCCGGCATCTTCCACGAGCAGTCCGGACTCCAGCACCATCTTGGTCAATTCCTCGACAAACAGCGGGATGCCATCCGTCCTGTCGATGATCTGCTTCATCATTTCGCCTGGCAGATGCCGGCCGACGGTCACCTGCTCGACCAGAGCGCGCGCGTCCTGCCGATCAAGCCGATCGAGCTGCAGCAGGCTGACATTGGGAAGACCCGCCCAGGGTGGCTCGAACTCGGGCCGGAAGGTCATCAGCACCAGTATCGGCAGTCCCCTGATCCGGTCGACGGTAAGATCGAACAGCTCAAGCGTCGTGGCATCAGCCCAATGCATGTCCTCGCAGACAATCAACACAGGTTGCTGCCGCGCCAAACCCTCAAGCTGGTCGAGAAGGGCAGCAAATGTCTGTCGCCGCTGCTGCACCGGACTCAAGCCGAGCGGCGGATAGCGCTCACCGGAGGGAATCGAAAGCAGCGCGGCAATGAGCGGCGTCGCGTTAGCGACCTGATCCGTTCCAAGCGCAAGCATTGCCTCAAGCTTGTCGAGCTTTTGCTCGGACGTGTCCTGGGAAACGATGCCGGCAGCGCGCTCGAGCTGGGCGACAAAGGGATGGAGCGCGCTGTTCGTGTGGTAAGGCGAGCACTGGTACCGTATCCGGCGGTGCGTTCCCAGCGCGAGGCTCTCGGAGAGCGTTGCCACAATGCGCGATTTGCCGATCCCAGCCTCGCCGGAAATCAGCACCATTTGGCCGTGGCCCTGCCACCCCAGTTGCTGACGCAGGAGCACGAATTCGATCTCTGCCTTGCGGCCGACAAAGCCCATCGAGCGGGCGGTGCGCACCGCCTCGAAGCGGCTCTCCGATGCAGCTCCACCTTCGACCGCCCAGACCGCGATGGGATCGGAGATGCCCTTGACCTCGCGGAGGCCGAGGTTGCGAAAAATGAACAGATCGCCGAGCAGCTCGCGCGTCGACGCCGCAACGACGACCGCCCCCGGCTCTGCCAGGCCCTGGAGCCGGGCAGCGACGTTCGGTGTATCGCCGACCATTGCCTGCAGCTCTGACGCGCCTCCGCTGATGAGGTCGCCAACCACCACCAGCCCGGTCGCGATCGCTATCCGCACCTCGACCCGTTCCGATCGCGTCTCGAGCGGCCCGATAGGCGCGGATCACTTCCCACATGTCCTCGGGATCGAGGCGAGCCGAGAGCGCAGTCGAGCCTACCAGATCGCAGAACATGACGGTGAGGTGGCGTCGCTCGGCATCATGCTGAAGCGCCGGCTCGGCGACCACTTCGCCTTGATTGAGTTCGGCGATCGCGCGCAGCATCTTACGTCGATGGCCGAGCAGGACACCGAGCCTGTCGAAGTCATGGTCCGTCAGTTCGGGAAGGACACCAAGATCGATCCCGTTCTCGGCAAAACGCAACGCGTATTGTTCAAGGCCAAGCTTCTCGAGCCAGTCTGAAATCTGCTGCATTGGCTCCACCGGATTGTGTGGTTGACAGCAGGCCGAATGTTGGGCCACGGCGCCGAAAACTTATCCCAATGCCCCTCTGATGGCACGCCTTGATGCAGCGATTAGCTCTCTATTTCTTGCGAAAGCGGTGCTCGGCTACAGTGCTCGCTACCAAGCAGCGCATGACATGACGATGCAGCCCATAGCCCGTAGGATGGGTAGAGCGAAGCGAAACCCATCGCTGCCGCCTATGGTGTTTGATGGGTTTCGCTGCGCTCTACCCATCCTACGGCGCCACGCATCGCGTGAACTACCCCAACAGCCCTTTCCCCGGCACATGATTGAGCTCAAGCCTGATGCCGTCGGGGTCCTCGAACAAAATCGAATAATATCCCGGCGCCCATTGATCCTCGCGTGGCGCGCGGATGATTTTGGCTCCGAGCGTCTGCAGAAAGCCGTGCAGTTCGTCGACGTCGGCGCGCTCGCGGGCGCGGAAGCAGAGGTGATGCAAGCCGACACGCTTCTGCTCGAATGCCGCGCCTTTATGCTCGGCTGACGGCGCGCTGATGCCGACCGCGGTCCGGCCGCCGACGCAATAATAAGTCGTCTCGGTGTCGATCACCGGCTTCAGCCCAAGAAACGGCAGCAGCTTGCGATAGAAGTCGCGCGAGCGTTGGTAATTCGAGGCGGTGAGAAAAATATGTGCAATGCCGTTGACTTCCATTGTCTCCCCCTGCATGGCAATCTCTGGTAGCAATTCCGGTTGATGTTGAGCATACAGGAACACCCGGGACGGAGAGCGGCGTTATGACTCGTCCGGCATCGCGTGGCAGCACTTCGCTCCCGGCATGCGCCGCATCACTTCTGGTGCTGGGGTCCATGGGGTGGGCCGACGCCGCCGATTGCGCGCTTGAGCCGCAGGGCGCAGGCCGTGTCGTCGCCGTGATCGATGCGCGCAGCCTTCGCCTCGAAGACGGCCGCGAAGTCCGTCTCGCCGGCCTCGAGCGTGGTGGAACCGACAGGGCCAGCGGCAGGGCCGCTTTGTCCGCCATCGCCGCCGGCCGCGAGGTGACGCTGCATGGCGACGACGACACGCCGGATCGCTATGGCCGCCAACCGGCCTTCGTATTCGTGACCGGCTCGGAACACTCGGTGCAAAGCGAGTTGCTGCGCCGCGGTGAGGTGTTGGTTTCGAGCGACACATCCGAAAAAAATTGCGCTGCAGCACTGGCCGCCGCCGAGAACGCGGCGCGGGATGCCAAATTGGGCATTTGGGCTGAAACCACGGCCATAAAAAACGCGGAAAGTCCGGGCGATATTCTGTCCGCGGTTGGGCAGTTTACGGTGGTCGAGGGCAGAGTTCTGTCCGTTCGGCAGGCGGGGGCAATTACCTACCTGAATTTCGGGCGGAACTGGACACGGGACTTTGCTGCGACTATTTCAAGGCGCATCATTCCGGCGTTCGAGAGCGCCAACCTTGGACCCAAGTCGCTCGAAAATCGACGGATTCGTGTCCGCGGCGTTGTCTCGTCGCGGGGAGGACCACGGATCGAGCTGCTCAGGGTGGGGCAAATTGAGGTGCTGGGCGGGAAATAGCGCTTGATCCGAAGGCTGGGCACCGGTTTTCGTTTGGATCAGGCGCAAAACAGGGATGAGATCGACGATCCTAGTCGGATCGTGGGTCCAGTGGCTGATTTGACGCATCGTGGAAAACGGCGCGAAGGAAACATGGGCTGCCGCCTCTTGGCTGCGCCGGCGCTGCTGTGCGCCGCGCTTACGGTTGCTTCCTGTGGAAATCTCGGAAAACTCGAGACCCCCGCACCGACGGTGGCGGCGCCGAAGCCGAGCCGCGCCGTCGCGCAGACGCCTGCGAGCGAGCGCGAGCATGAGCGCATTCTCGCCTCCTATGGCGGCGCCTATGACGATCCGAAACTCGCGACCCTGATCGGCAAGACCGTCGACCGGCTGGTCGCGGCCTCCGACCGTCCCGAGCAGCCCTACCGGGTGACCATCCTCAATTCCGGCGCGGTCAACGCCTTCGCGCTGCCGACCGGCCAGCTCTATGTGACGCGCGGCCTGGTGGCGCTCGCCAGCGATACCTCCGAATTGTCCTCGGTGCTGAGCCACGAGATGGCGCATGTCATCGCAAAACACGCCTCGATCCGGGAAGACCAGGCGCGGCAGGCTGCGGTGGTGACCCGTGTCGTCACCGACATGAGCAACGACCCCGATCTGACGGCGCTGGCGCTGGCGAAAACGAAACTGACGATGGCGAGCTTCTCGCGCGCACAGGAATTCGAGGCCGACGGCATCGGCGTCGGCATTGCGGCCCGTGCCCGTTTCGATCCCTATGGCGCGGCGCGCTTCCTCGCCGCGATGGAGCGCAATGCGGCGATGAAGGCCGGCAAGACCTCGCTCGATCCCCGCGCGCAGGATTTCCTGTCCTCGCATCCGGCGACGCCCGAGCGCGTGCAGAACGCGCAGGCGAGCGCCCGGCAATACACCTCGCCGCAGAGCGCCGAGCGCGACCGCGAGACCTATCTCGCCGCGATCGACAACATCGTCTATGGCGAAGACCCCAGCGAAGGCTTTGTGCGCGGCCGGCGCTTCCTGCATCCGAAACTCGGCTTCACCTTCGCAGCCCCCGATACGTTCACGCTGGATAACACCGCGCAGGCCGTGATCGGCGTGCGCGAGGGCGGCACGCAGGCGATGCGCTTCGACGTGGTGCGCGTGCCGGGCGAACAGTCGCTCGCCGATTATCTCAACTCCGGCTGGATGGAAGGCGTCGACAAGGGCTCCACCGAAGACATGATGATCAACGGATTCCCGGTGGCTTCGGCTTCCGCGAACGGCGATCAGTGGCAATTCAAGGTCTATGCGCTGCGCTACGGCAGCGACGTCTACCGTTTCATCTTCGCCGCCAAGCAGCGCAACACCGAGAGCGAGCGCAATGCGCGCGAGACCGTCAACTCGTTCCGTCGCCTGACGCTGGAAGAAATCCAGGCCGCGCGCCCGCTGCGCATCAAGGTCATCACCGCGCAGCCCGGCGATACCGTGGAATCCCTCGCCCACCGCATGTCCGGCGTCGACCGCCCCACCGAGCGCTTCCGCATCCTCAACGGCCTCGATCAGCACGCGCAGGTCAAGCCAAGGGATCGCGTGAAGATCGTGGTGGATTGAGGCGGGGCCAGACAACGTCATTCAGCGACGCCGTTTTCCTTCTCCCCTTGTGGGAGAAGGGCAAGCAGCGTCATTCGCTCCGGCCTCGCCTACTCCGCACTCACACGCGCACGCCACCGCGACTCGAAACTATCGTCGTCGAGCATTCGCGCCTGTGCATCCAGGGGGCTGCTACGTTTCTCCGTAGCTACAACGACGGGCGCCGCTTCCGCCTTGGCTTGCGCAGGCGCCACAGCGGCCCACCGCAACGATGATTTCGAGATCACGGTCTTGCCGGCGTACCAGCATTTTCGCCCGTCGATCAGGCGCCAAGACCAGTGCCCTTGCACCTTTGATGGCGAAGCACGGCATTCCTTGATCTGCACTTTGGCTTGCGCGGTCAGCACGCCAATCGGTACGAGCGCAGCAATGCAAACGGCGAAAAAGATAAACCGGATCTGCACCTTCATCGGTCACTCCCCCTGCGGCTAGTTGAGCGCGGGAGCAACTTCGCCTTCTATTCTGGTCATATGAGGTCGAAAATCTGGCTGGCTTCCACGTCAACGCCCTCAAAACGCCATCTGGGATGATCTCGGTGGCGGTGGCCCCATCAAAGGGCGCGGACACTGCCCGCCGGACGCACGCATTCGCCGACTTACTTTCCCGCGGCTTCGTGACCAAGCCTAGAGCATGATCCGGAAAAGTGGGTACCGGTTTTCCCTCGCGACAAACGCGGAACGCGTTTGCGCGGAGATCATGCTCAAATCAAAGAGATAGAGCGGGATGACGATTCGAAGAAAAGTCATCGCGCTCTAGTCGGGGATCGCCCGCGCGCGCCACCGCGCCTCGAAACTGTTGGCGTAGTCGAGCAGCCGCGCTTGCGCGTCGCGTGGATCACTGCGCTTCTCCGTGGCGACGGTTCCCGGGGCGACGGTTACTGGCACTGGCGCTGTATCGGCTTTCGCTTGCACTGACGCCTTCGC
Organism: Bradyrhizobium sp. 170; assembly: GCF_023101085.1. Lineage (NCBI taxonomy): Bacteria > Pseudomonadati > Pseudomonadota > Alphaproteobacteria > Hyphomicrobiales > Nitrobacteraceae > Bradyrhizobium > Bradyrhizobium sp. 170. The sequence continues at coordinate 8,753,794 of NZ_CP064703.1, forward strand.
GGGCGGCCACTGCAACAGCGATTTCGAGATCATGGTCTTGCCGGCGTACCAGCATTTTCGCCCATCGATCAGGCGCCAGGACCAATATCCTTGCGGGCTCGATGGCCGAGCGACACTGCATTCCATGGCCTTCGCATTTGCCACGCCGGTTGGCATGAGGACAGCGATACAAGCGGCTAAAAAGACCAACAGAATTTGCGTCTTCATTGAACACCCCTGCGGTTCAATTAGATGTGGACAGAAGCCTCACTTTTAAATTTGGTCACAAATGGCCGAAAATTTGGCCACATTCCGGGCGAACGGCGGCACGATGGGTTGAGTCGCGGCGGCAACTATCTATCATTGCGAGTGCGGAGGAATTGTTCGCCGTCCGACTGCGTCAAGCGACACCGGGATCAGGAACAGATCCAGATGATCGCGACCGCAACCGGCAAGCCCAAACCAAATGCGCTGAGCGTAGCCAGGGCGAACTCGGAGAGCAGATTTGCTTGGGGTCGCACATCAGGTAACGACATGGCGTTACTCCTTGGAGCCCCCGCAAGCCCCCGGATGAACAACGAAGACCGCCTTCAGGCCAAGCCTTGGCGACTCTTTGTAATGCCGGATGCTGAGCACTTATGGTTAACAAGGGGTTAACCCGCGGGCGCTCATGTTGCCGCAATGAGTTCGACCGTGTTTTCTGGTGCAGAAGGAAGCGGCGCGAGGGCAGGAAACCAGCGCAACTCAAACAAAAAGCCCGGTCTTGCGACCGGGCTTTTCGTTTCAATCCCTGGAATTGGGATCCTTTCAGGCAGCCTCATCCGCCACGGCAGCGTCGTCGCCGTCGGCTTCGACATCGGCTTCGTCGGCTTCGCCGTCAGCTCCGGTCGCCTCAGTCTTGGCGCCGCGGCGCGGGCTCTTGGCGAGCTGGCTTTCGATTTCCTTGACCGCTTCGGTCTCCGTCGAATGCTGGACGACGGCGATTTCGCGCGACAGGCGATCAAGCGCTGCTTCATAAAGCTGACGCTCGCTGTAGGACTGCTCGGGTTGCGATTCCGAACGGTAGAGGTCGCGGACCACTTCGGCGATCGCGACGATGTCGCCCGAATTGATCTTGGCTTCGTATTCCTGCGCCCGGCGCGACCACATGGTCCGCTTGACGCGCGCACGGCCCTTGAGCGTCTCCAGCGCCTTCTTGACCAGCGCCGGCTCGGACAGCTTGCGCATGCCGACATTGGCGACCTTGGCGGTCGGCACGCGGAGCGTCATCTTGTCCTTCATGAAATTGATCACGAACAGCTCGAGCTTGGCGCCCGCGATCTCCTGCTCCTCGATGGCCAGGATCTGGCCGACGCCGTGGGCGGGATAGACCACAAATTCATTGGCCTTGAAGCCCTGACGCTGGGTCACGACCTTCTTCGGCTCCTCGACGCGCGGCGCGGCGGCGGCCGGCTTGACGGGAGCCTTCGGCGCAGCAACGGCGGCTTTCGGGGGCGCAGCCTTCACAGGGGTCTTCACAGGAGCCTTGGCAGCAACTTTCGACGCAGTGGTCTTCGAACCCGTCGCTTTCGCGGCAGTCTTGGCAGTCTTTTCTGGCATTGCGCTTCTTTTGTTCTTTGAGGACTTTGTGGCCGCAACCTTCCTGGCAGCCTTTACGGTCGCCTTGGCACGGCCTTTGGTTGCGCTGCGGCTGGCCGGAGCGGCTTTTTTCGTGGTCTTGGAAGCACTCTTTTTACGCGTTTTCTGTGACACAGCCTGCGCGCGGAACTGCCACGCCCCTGTTCGATGTTTTACGGGAACCCACCGGGGCCAAAGTTACGCATGGCCAGGATCGGCTTGTAATGTGCCCAATATAGCACATTTTCCGCAAAAATCAATGATTTACGCCGGGTTCCGGGCCTTTACAGGGCCGGTTCCGCCATAAGTCCGTTAACAGGGTTAAATCCGCCAAGCTGGTTCGGTTCAGTTTGGGGCCGAAAACAGGCTCAACGAGCCCTTAACTTATCCACAGCCTAGTCGCCGCTACCGGGCTCCTTGGAAAAATATTTCTCGAACTTGCCTTCCACACCCTCGAATTCTTTCGCGTCGGGCGGCATGTCCTTCTTCTGAGTGATGTTGGGCCAGCTCTTGGCGTACTCGGTGTTGACCTCGAGCCACTTCTCCAGGCCGGGCTCGGTGTCCGGCTTGATGGCGTCGGCGGGACATTCGGGTTCGCAGACGCCGCAGTCGATGCATTCGTCCGGATGGATGACCAGCATGTTCTCGCCCTCGTAGAAGCAGTCGACGGGGCAGACCTCAACGCAGTCGGTATATTTGCATTTGATGCAGGCTTCAGTGACGACGTAAGTCATCCAGGGCTCCGAACAAGGCTCCGAGACGGATCAGTTTTCCGGGGTCTGCGTAGCGCATGCGGTGCGCTGCCGCAAGGGAAGCGGAAGGCCGCAAACCGCCGTTTTTCAGGCGTTCCCGCGAGCTCAATGCAGATAGTTATTGTTTGCCGTTCTGCAAATCATCATAGAGCACGCGCGCGGCCGCAGCGTCGCCCCGCCGCTCGGAGAATCCGATCACCTTGAGAACGCGCACGGTGCGATCGAGCCCGATCGTCAGCACGTCGCCGACTTTCACCGAATGGCCCGGCGCCTTCTCGCGCACGCCGTTGATGCGGACGTGGCCGGCCTCGACGAGCGCGGCAGCGGAGGTGCGGGCCTTCACCACCCGCGCGTGCCACAGCCACTTATCGAGACGCTGCCGCTCCAAATATCTGCTCGACTATTCCTTGCGATTGCCGGCGAGCTGTTCCTTCAGCGCCGCCAGTTTTGCAAATGGCGAATTGGGATCGACCGGACGGTCGCGCTCACGCGGCGCCGCACTGGTCGCCCACTGACGGTGCGATGGCCCTGAGTCGCGCTTGTCGCGGCCGCCCTTGTCGCGGCCGCCGAAATCACGGCCGCCGCGCTCGCCCTTGTCGCGGCCACCACCCTTGTTGCGGTCGCCCTTGTTGCGATCGAACTTGTCGCGGCGGTCGCCGTCGCGGCCCTTGCCTTCAAAACGCTCGCGGGGTGGACGGTCCTGACGCACTTCAGCCGCCGCCGGTGCGCCCTCAGCCGCCACCGGGGCAGCCGTGGCATCCGCCGGCGCACCTTCGCGGGGTTTGCGGAAGTCATTGCGGCGACCGCGCCGATGACGCTGCTCGCGCGGCGCGCCCTCGGCGCCTTCGCCGCTGGCGGCTGGCGCGCCTTCGGCCGGGCGGCCGTGATGACGCTGGCGGTTGCGGTCGTGATGCGGGCGGCGCTCGTCGGAACGGCCGCCGGGCCGCCAGACTTCGACGAACTGCGGCTCGGCCGGCGTCTCGGGTTTTGTCTCTGTGCCAGCGGCCTCGACGGGAGCGGCTTCTGCGGCAGCGCCTTCACTAGGAGCTTCGCTCGCAGTTGCAGGCTCGGCGGCAGCTTCCGCGGCGCTGATCGTGTCCATCGCCTCCTGTTCCGGGGGCGCGTCCGCGATCGCGGCTTCTGCCGGCGTGGTCTCGGCGGGCGCCGTCTCGACGGCAGAAGCGGGCTCTTCGCTGGCAGCCGGGGCCAGCGAGACCTCCGGCAGCAGCGAGGCCGATGACACGGGCTCGCTCGCAACAGGCAATTCGGCCGCGACTTCTTCTGCCGACATCTCTGCCGCTACCTCGGCACTCGCCTCAACCGGCGGCGTCTCGGCGGAGACGGTCTCGACAACGACCTCAGGCGCGGGCTTCGGCGGCAGCGGCGGGCGCTTGTCCATGCGGTAGCCGAGCGCGCGCAGGATCGAGGCAAAATCCTCGCCGGCAGATCCCGTCAGCGAGGTCATCGCCTGCGTCACCACAAAGCCGCGGCCATCGAACGCGCCGGTCGGCTTTTCGCCGGGCGAGCTCGCGCGCCACGCCAGCGCCGGACGAATGAGATCGGCGAGCCGTTCCAGAATATCGACGCGCACCGCGCGCTCGCCGCACTGGCGATAGCCGAGCAGGCGATAGGCGTCGCGGTGCAACGCCTTGTCGACCGGGAACGAGGTGCGGCCCGAGCTCGCCAGATGCTGCGCGCCAGAGAGCGCGGACATGTCGACATTGTCCTGCTTCTCGGCCCACAGCAGCGAAGCCAGCGCGCGCGCGGCGGGCTTCAGGAGCCCGGGGAAATAGATGTGATAGGCGCCGAACCGCACGCCGTATTTGCGCAAGGTGGCGCGCGAGGCCTGGTCGAGATCCTTCATCTCGGCAGAAATCTTTGCGCGCTCCAGCACGCCGAGGCTCTCGACCAGTTGGAACGCGATGCCGCGCCCGATGCCGGTGATGTCCTCGGCCTTCGACAGCCCGAACAGCGGGCCGAGCAGCTTTTCGATATGCGTCTTCAGCCAGAGATCGAGCCGCGCCTGCACGGCCTCGCGCGGCGCGCCGTTGAGGCGGTCGTCGGCAATGATACGCAATCGCGGATGCAGCGCGTCGTCGGCCGCGACCAGCTTTGCGACCGCATCGCCGGTCCAGCGAATGGTGCCGTCTGACGTCAGCACGAACTGATCGTCGGGCGCTGCGGCAAGTTTTGTAGCGCGCGCATCGATCTCGCTGGCGAGCACCTGCTGGGCGGCCGCCTGCAACGCCTTGGCGTCCGAGCCGGCTTCCGCCGCATCGGGCGCAAAGGTAAATCCATCGAGCCGGCCGATCGCGTGGCCTTCCACAATCACTTCGCCGGTCTTGCCAATTTCCGTATTCAAAACTGAGTTCTCCCGCAGGCGGCGCATCAATACACTGGTACGGCGGTCAACGAAACGCTCCGTAAGCCGTTCATGCAGCGCATCGGATAATTTATTTTCGACCTCCCGGGCGATCCCCTGCCAGTGGTCGGGGTCGGACAGCCAGTCCGGGCGGTTGGCGACGAAGGTCCAGGTGCGGATTTGCGCAATCCGGCCCGACAGCGTGTCGATATCGCCGGTGACGCGGTCGGCCTGGTCGACCTGGGCGGCGAACCAGGCGTCCGGTATGCGGCCCTTTTTCATCAGGAATGCATAAAGCGTGGTCACGAGCTCGGCGTGGGCAGCGGGTGCGATCTTGCGGTAATCCGGGATCTGGCAGGCGTCCCACAGCCGTTCCACGGCGGCCGCGCCGTGGGCCATGTCCCTCACCTCGCCGTCGCGCGCCGCATGATCGAGCACGCGCAAATCTTCGGCAATCGGCGCGCGGGTCAAGGCCTCATGCCCCGGCGACAGCGCCAGCGACACCTGAAGCGCGCCGAGCGAGGCGAAGTCCAGTTTTGAGTTGCGCCACTGCAGCATTTTGACGCTGTCGAACGTGTGGTTCTGCAGCGCGTTCACCAGTTCCGGCTCGAACGGCGCGCAGCGGCCCGTGGTGCCGAAGGTGCCGTTGCGCGTGGCGCGCCCCGCACGGCCCGCGATCTGCGCGAACTCGGACGGATTGAGCCTTCGGAACTGGTAGCCGTCGTATTTGCGGTCGGAGGCGAACGCGACGTGATCGACATCGAGGTTCAGCCCCATGCCGACGGCGTCGGTGGCGACGAGATAATCGACGTCGCCATTCTGGAACATCGCCACCTGCGCATTGCGTGTGCGTGGGCTAAGCGAGCCCAATACGACGGCAGCGCCGCCATGCTGACGGCGGATCAGTTCGGCAATGGCGTAGACTTCATCGGCCGAGAACGCGACGATCGCGGTACGTCTGGGTTGGCGCGTGATCTTGCGGTCGCCGGCGAATTCGAGCTGCGACAGCCGCGGCCGTGTGATGATGGACGCGCCGGGCAATAGCCGCTCGATGATCGGGCGCATGGTGGCGGCGCCCAGCAGCAGCGTCTCGTCGCGGCCGCGGCGGTGCAGGATGCGGTCGGTGAAAACGTGCCCGCGCTCGAGATCGGCCGCGATCTGGATTTCATCGACGGCGAGAAACGACACGTCGAGATCCCTGGGCATCGCTTCCACAGTGGAGACCCAGTAGCGCGGGTTCTTCGGCTTGATCTTCTCCTCGCCCGTGATCAGCGCAACGCTCTCGGCACCCGCACGATCCGCGATCTTGTTGTAGACCTCGCGCGCGAGCAGCCGCAGCGGCAGGCCGATCACGCCGGAGGAATGCCCCAGCATCCGCTCGATCGCCAGATGCGTCTTGCCGGTGTTGGTCGGCCCGAGCACGGCGGTAACGCCGGCGCCGGGCGCGCGATCAGCCGCGAACGTGGAAGGTGAGAAAGCCATTATGTGCAGGTGTTTCTTCTATGCGTTCGTCATTGCGAGGAGCGAAGCGACGAAGCAATCCATGGTTCCTATGCCGCGCTATGGATTGCTTCGCTTCGATGACGGAAGCCTTTCTGGTCGCATGGCGTCAATTCGGCCGATTCTGTTTCACTTTGCGACGGCGATGCGGTCGCGGCTTAAGCTCTGGAACGAGTCTGGAACGAAACGCGCCCGAATCGCTGACTCTTCCCGAAACCCGATACGTTCACCGCAACATCTCGCGCTGACACGCCCGGGGCGGCACTAGATCAAGTTTACACGGGCTCCACAAGCGACGGTTTGGCGGTCGAATTCTTAAAGAGCGGAGTCGAATCAGAACCGGGCAAGAGTCAACTGGATTCCGCTACTTCGTCGTCCCTGCGAACGCAGGGACCCATAACCACAGGCGTTCATTGGTTGGCGCCGCCAGCAACTCCGAGTCCCTCAATCCGCACGGCCGCGGCGTATGGGTCCCTGCGTTCGCAGGGACGACGGCAGAGCGCGGGCGCCGCCCGAACCCTCAATTCGTCTTCGCCACCCTCGGCGGGGCCGCGGTCGTCACGAACGACGTCGCCTCCAGCATCGCCGGCCCGAACGGCGTCGGGATTGTCATGCGGAACGGAATCAGGATGCGGGTTCCCGCGATCGGCACGAAGGCGATCTCGATCCGGCGTTCGGTGGCGAGATATTTGATCACGGGGCGATCGGGGATGTAGCCCGCGATCGGGGTGAAATAGATCGCGCAGACCAGCGCCGGCCCGTGATAGCCCTTCTCGGCCTTCACCGTTTCCATGCGCTTGTAATCAAGCTTGAGGTCGTAGCGCAGCCGTCCGTCAAAAATCCCCGCGCCGGTGCGGCAGGAATCCGGCGACAGCACCTCGCCATTGCCGGGAACGCGCAGCATCGAGCCGGTCATGGGATCGAGCACGTTCTTCCGGTGCGCGTCGGTAACGACGATGCGATCAGGATCGACCGGCGGCGCCGGATCGATCGAAAAATCCTTCACGTTGCCGTTGGCCAGCACCAGGCGGATGGTTTCGGACTTCTTCTGCGTCGTGGTGGTGGCGGTATAGGCATTCGCCACCAGCGCGCCGCCCACGACGCGGCCCTGGCTGGAGCCGGAACCCGTGCCGCCCGAAAACGCCTTCAACAGGCCGGCGGTGCCGCCCTGGGCGGAGGCCGAAAACGTGTCGTCGCCGATTTCGATGGTCCAGGCGCCCTTGCCGACCGGGATGCCCGCCAGCGTCGCCTCGTATTGCGCATCGAGCCGGCCCTGCGCGGATGCGGCCTGCGGCGCCAGCGCCGCGAACACCAGGGCGCACAGGCTGAAACCGAGCCTCGAGAGGGGCGAAACGGCGCGTTTTGCGGTCACGAATGGATTGTCCCGGGATCGGCGCGAGCTGATGTTCATTTAGGCAGAAATATCCGGCAAACAACGCGTGCTTTCGCGAAAACCACGCCTTGATCAGGGCCTCGCATCGCCGCCCGCCTCTGTGCGGAAGGCCAAGGCCTTACCCCTTAACGAAAGCCATGGTGTCGGCGGGGATTGCGCCCTTTATATGATGCCTTAAGTGGCTGGAACCCCTTACAAACCGGCCCAATTCCGCGGTCCGGACCCCAGCGCTTTCGAACGAAGCCTGCGCGGACTTGGGGCCAGGAGCGGATTTCCGGTTCGCGTGAAGAAAACGCGTCAAAACAAGGGGCTTGGGCTGGTCGGAACGGGCTCCACGCCGCCCAAAAACCTTGACGGTTCGGCCGTCTCCCCCTATACGACCGCAGTTCCTGGAAATGGACGCGATTTTGGACCCCCGCGCAGCCGCGAGATGCGCTTGCCTATGGCGGGGATGGAAGAGGATTTTGCAATGTCCCGGCGCTGCGAACTGACGGCCAAGGGCCCCCAGACGGGCCACAAGGTGAGCCACTCGAACATCAAGACCAAGCGGCGCTTCCTGCCGAACCTGGTCAACGTCACCTTCATCTCGGACGCCCTCGCCCGCAACGTGCGCCTGCGCGTCTCGACCAATGCGCTCAAGAGCGTCGACCACAATGGCGGCCTCGATAAGTATTTGATCAAGGCCAAGGCCGACGTGCTCTCCCCCCGCGCGCTGGATCTCAAACGCGCGATCGAGAAGAAGGTCGGCAAGCCCGTGTTCGTGAAGAAGGCGAGCTGAGCTTCGTCTGCCAAATCTATTCTGACCGCGTGCATTGGACAGTCGGATCACACGATCCGGCTGTTTTGTTTTGGGGGCAGTTCTCTACGAAGCTTGCCAATTCTAGAAGCGGAGCGCACTCTGCGCGCTGTGGTCAGGTTGGCAGCACAAAACTCACACAATTAGCGGCCGGTAGGCAGGATGAGCGCTAAACTTCGCGGATTCTCTTTTGCGACTCGCTCATCGGATGCCGACGACGATCCGCCTGCAATTCAAGTCCTCGGAAGCGACCAAGCAGACGCGTCTTCAAGAAAGAAGACTAGCGGAAGAGTAAGAACGCCTGAGTCTCGATTGGCCGCATTAGCCAGAGCTCAATTGACGGCATCTGGCTTGCTCGAATTGGTCGACCCTCAGCGTACTCCTACGGACCTGATAATTAACTCGGACAACTATCAAACACTGGCCGAAATCGTAAACGAAATCCGCCGAGGTGAGGAACTGCGACGGCACGGCCTGTCTCCACGATCAAGGCTTCTGTTTTGTGGGCCACCTGGCTGCGGGAAAACACTCTGCGCCGAAGTTCTGGCCCGGGAATTAAAACTTCCGTTGCTGATCGCTCGACTAGACGAGATCATTTCCCAGTACCTTGGCGCGACGGCGAGCAATCTTAGGAAGGTGTTCGAAGCGGCTGTTCAATTGCCTGCCGTTTTGTTTCTCGATGAATTTGACGCTCTCGCCCGCGCAAGAACCGACCCTCTGGAGCACAACGAAATCCGGCGCGTCGTCAATAGCCTCTTGATGATGATCGACCGCTTTGCGGGAAAAGGATTACTTATCGCGGCAACCAATCTTGAAAGCTCAATCGACTATGCCGCATGGCGGCGTTTTGATGAAGTTATGTTGTTCGATCGCCCAACATTGCATCAAATCAAATCGACCCTACGACTAAAAACACGTAATTTTCCATTGGAGTTTGATGCCTCAGACTACGCCGAACATCTCGAAGGAATGTCCTTCGCAGAAATCGAACGAATTTGCCTCAGCGCAATAAAGGCCTCCATTTTGGCCCGAGATACTGCGGTTCCTGCGCGGCTATTTGAGCATGCGATCGATGCTGAAAAACGACGTATTTCCATTAGCCAACGAGTTCGAACAAATTCGTAAGATATTCCGGGGGGAATATGCCGACTTACGATCACTTGCCGCTAAAGCGGCTCGAAGGTGTTCTTGAGCGTCGCGTTCACGGTTTCGGTCTCGCACCTTCTCGTGAAGCTAAACAGCACGGCGCCCGTATCCAAACAGAAATTGAACAAGTCGTATCTTCCTACGGGGATCTTCCAGCCATCGATGGCATTGATCCTTCACTGATCCTTAAGGTCTCTGTCGCCGGAAACATCGATGAAGACGAATGGCGAAAGATCGGCCTGACTGTCTTGTCGGTCGATGGCGACAAGTCAGTAGTGTTATTTGCTGACGACAAATCTTTGCAGGATTTTCGCAACAAGGTGGAGGCATACCAAGGAGAGCTGCCGCTCGGACAAAAGGCCCCACCCTTCGCGGGCCTCATAGCGGCGATTGAATCCGTAGCTCTTCTGAATGCATCAGACAGAATTGGGCCCGACCTAAGAGCGGCTGGTTTTGCCGATCCAAACGATTTTCTCGATACAGAGACTTATTTGTTGGACGTAGAACTGTTCTTTCCTCCCAAAAAAGAGGAAGCGGAGATATTTATCTATCGCCTAAAGCAAGCCATAGCATCGCGAGGAGCAATTTTAAGCGCCTACACTGGGTATCAGATCATAATCGCGCGAATTGAATGCACCGGTGCTGCGGTGCGCGCCGCCCTAGCCCTTCCGGAAGTCGCGGTTGCGGATATGCCTCCGCAACCAGATGTTATTTCCGAGAGTTTCACGGAGATAGATGTCGGGGATTTGACAGTCGGCAATCCACCTGCCGAAGACGCAATAGTCATCGGCATCATTGATAGCGGGGTAAATTTTGGACATCCTTTGCTCGCAAATACGGAGGCTGGAACGATCTCAATTGACCCAGCGTGGAGCGTATCCGACGTCGTAGGGCACGGGACGTCGGTCGCATCGATTGCCGCATTTGGAGATATTGCGGCTCGCGTATCTGCAAAAAATTTCGATGCTCAGTTTTGGATCGCTAGCGCCAGAGTTCTGGATGACTTAGGGCAATTCCCGAAACAAACTTCGGTACCCGCCTTGATGGAAACTGCCATCAAGACGTTGCATGCCAGCTACGGGTGTCGCATTTTCAATATATCCCTTGGAAATCCGAAGAAGACTTACAATGGTGGAAAGCCGGAACCGTGGGCAGCAACCCTCGACGCATTGGCGCGCGAACTCGATGTCCTCATAATTGTTTCCGCAGGTAATCGGGAAGACCTAACTAATTCGTTCCACGATGGAATCGTGACCGCGTATCCTCAGTATCTCTTATCCGCCGCCTCCCGAATAATAGACCCCGCAACCGCCGCGATAGCGCTTTCTGTCGGAGCAATTGCGCAAGGCAATGGTCTAGAGGATGCGGACGAAGAACTTGCTGGCGTGCGCCCTATCTGCAGCACTGACGAACCCTCTCCATTCACAAGATCTGGCCCAGGGGTTCGGGGGATGATTAAGCCGGACCTAGTCGATTTTGGAGGAAATGCCGTTTGGGACGGACCAACCGGGACGCTGGTCAACGGAAACCAGAAAGAGGCAGCGGGCATATGGACTATGCATCACAAGCCTGTCGAAAAGCTGTTTAGATCCAGATCGGGCACGTCATTTGCTGCCCCGAACATCGCCTATAAGGCAGGCTTGTTGCTCACTCATTTTCCCAGCGCGTCGGCTAACTTACTCCGATCGCTTCTCGTTCTATCTGCGAATATTCCAAGAGCCGTAGCTATACGACCGCGTGGACTCAACGAAAAAGTCGCTCCGATGGTTTGCGGATACGGAGTTGCAGACCCGGAAAGCGCCGCGCTTTCTGATGATGGTCGCGTCGTGCTGTTTGCCGAGGACGAACTAGCCCTGGATCATTTCGCGGTCTTTGAAGTGCCGATACCATCTGAGTTTCAGACGGAAAAAGGAACACGTGAAATCAAGGTTGCGCTGGCATTTGACCCGCCTGTCCGTCATACACGGGCGGATTATCTTGGGGTCACTATGGGGTGGCGGCTGGTGCGCGGGACCGATGAAGAAGACGTTTTCGACCGCTATAGGAAATGGACAAAGGAGGAAGGAAAGCCTCCAGAATTTCCCCCTCGATTAATCTGCCCAACGGACATCGGGCCAGACCTACGGGAGTCCGGCACACTCCAAGTCGGCACCTACACGGGAAAACGGGACATAAGCCGATATGGCGACAAGTATTACATCGCTGTGTGGTGCGCGCGACGGTGGGCGCCCCCCGGGATTGAAAAGCAGCGCTACGCTCTGAGCGTTCAACTCAGGCACGAGAACGTTACGACCTTATATCAGTCTCTTACGCAGCCTGTGACACTACGAACATAAATGACATCACCGGCGGCACTGCAGCACTCGCGGCCACGCTCCGCCGCTGGCGCGATTACAAGAAGCGCAAGCGCTGTGAAGGATGACGCCATGCCACTGACCCGGAATTTTCGCGACACGGTGCGGGCGCGGGCGGAGCGCGAGCCTGCCTTTCGCAGGGCGCTGTTTCAGGAGGCGGTGCAGACGCTGCTGCAGGGCGAGACCGATCAGGGCCGCGCGGCGCTGCGGGCCTATATCAACGCCACTGTCGGTTTCGACCGGTTGGGCGAGGTGCTCGGGCGTTCGCCCAAGAGCCTGATGCGGATGTTCGGGCCGGACGGCAATCCCACCGCCGAGAACCTGCTCGGCGTCATCGGCACATTGCAGGAGGAGACCGGCGTGCACCTGAAGATTCGCGCGCGGTCACCGAGGCGGCCTGACAACGGCCTCACGCCCGGAATACCGTGGACGAAACGCGTCCGGCGCTCACGGCGTCATCCAAAATCCCCAAACTGCGCTATACTCGCTGAGGTAGCACCGGGGGAGCATCACCATGCGCAACATCATCATCTGCTGCGACGGCACCGGCAACGAGATTTCCGAGAACATCTCCAATGTGCTGAAGCTCTATCGCTGCCTGCGCAAGACGGAGAAGACGCAGCCGCGGCAGCTCGTGTTTTACGATCCGGGAGTCGGCACGCTGGAGCGGCCGGACCCGTGGCACAAGCTCAAGCAGGATTTCAACGCCATCCTGGGCTTAGCCACCGGCTATGGGCTCGATGACAACGTGCTCGCGGCCTATGCCTTCCTGGTCCACAATTATCAGGCCGGCGACCAGATCTATCTGTTCGGCTTTTCCCGCGGCGCCTATACCGTGCGGGTGCTGGCGGGGCTGATCCACAAAATTGGCCTGATCTCGCCGGAGCAGGTCAATCTCGCAGGCTCTGGCCTGATCGCCTACAAGCAGTTCTCCTCCGACGAGGCGCCGAAGCTGCGGGCGAGGTTCAAGTCGGCCATCGATGCCGTCGCCGCGGAAGACGCAGCTCCGCAGACGGCGTTCGACAACGCGGCGCAATTCGCGCGCATCACCTCGACGCGCTGGCCCACCATCCGCTTCGTCGGCGTCTGGGATACGGTGGCGAGCGTGATCGTGCCGCGGCCCGATCGGTTCTATTGGCCGAGCCTGGAGGAGCTGGCGTTCACGATATCGAACCCGAGCGTGCAGACGTTTCGTCAGGCGATCTCGATGGACGAGCGGCGCTGCATGTTCCGCCTCAAGAAGTGGGATGATCCGCAGACCTTCAAGCACAACCGCTTCAACGATGCGCATGCCGAGCCGCAGGATATCTTGCAGGTGTGGTTCGCCGGCGTGCATGGCGATATCGGCGGCGGCTATCCGGAAAAGGAAAGCGGGCTTTCGAAATATCCGCTGCTCTGGATGATCGACGAGGCGACAAAATGCGGGCTGCAGGTCAACCAGGCCACCGTCAACCAGCTCGCCTGGGGCATCCAGCGCAAGGGTTCACCGTTCTCCTATGTCGTGCCTGATGTGCGCGGCGAGCTGCACGAGTCGCTGCGGGGGGCGTGGTGGATTCTCGAATACATCCCGAAGAGCGCGAGCTACAAGGAGTGGCCGGCGCGGAAAGCACATTTCGGTTATTACATTCCCGACGCCGAACCGCGCTTGATTCCCGACGGCGCCACCATCCACGAATCCGCGCTTTTGCGGATGGACGCGATGCCGAGCTACCGGCCGGTGAATTTGCCGAAGCAGTATGAGAAGTTTCCGATGCCGGTGCCGCCGGCGCATGCGAGCGCGGAGACGGAGGAGGATTCGTAGGGTGGGCAAAGCGAAGCGTGCCCACCATTCCCGACGCGGAGCCGATGGTGGGCACGCTGCGCTTTGCCCACCCTACAATCCGGCATCTGTGACGCACTGTGTGACTGCCCGACGGGCAAATCACTCAAAACCTGTCCAGCCCTCGCATGAAAAATATTCCGCTTCGCGTTCGCCCCAAATCAACCCTACAACATCAGTCATCCCGCGCCCACAAGAGGGGCGTATCGCGATCGTCACGGACGTAGGGTGCGGGGAGCGGTGGCCGCGGCAGCGCCGGGCGCGCAACAAGTCTTCGCAGGGTGAGCTTGCTCATGAGCGAAGGCCGCGCGCCGGCGAACGGCGCTGAAGCGGACGGCAAAGCCGTGTGGTCCTGGCGCCCGTTGCTGGCGTCAAGCCGGCGGAGATGTTGCGAACCCAACCGGGCTTCGCAGGATCTTCAATCCGCCGGCGACGGAGGCAAAAGGAATTCGTCTCCGGGGAGAGCGCGCTATAAGCCGTAAACCCACTGCGCAGGGAATGCCGGGCTGCTCCGGCTGTACCTGTATGCTCGTGTGCGCACTTCCTCGTGCACATCGCACACGAGACCGCGGGTGCCAGCCGGCACCCGGCATTCCCTGCGCCCTCTTACTGAGGGCGACAAGGTTGATGGCAAAGCTCGGGCAGATGATGCGGCGAGATCGCTAAGTCATACTCAGTCGTCATCACCCGCGCAGGCGGGTGATCCAGTATTCCAGAGACGTCAATGACTAAACCGAAAAGCCGCAGCGTACTGGATACCCCGCCTTCGCGGGGTATGACGACCTCGTGCATTCATCGGCGTTCGAAGCCTCCATCACTCGGCCATTGGCCGACCTCACCCGCAATCTTGCGGCCACAATCCAGCCCACCCGGGACCCAAATGGTTTACGAATCGTTCAACTCTGCACCCTATTCTGGCGCGTCTGCTGCCAGAACCGGCTTGAAACGCTCAGGACGAGCGATGTTGGAACGATCGATCGCCGACGAGGTCGAGGCGGCCATCAAGGCCGGCTCGACGGAAAAACATCTGGATACGCTGAGACAGGTCACCGATCTGTTTCTGGTGTCCGCCGACGGCTATTCCGGCGAACAGATCGAGCTGTTCGGCGACGTGCTCGAACGGCTGATCCGGACCGTCGAGCTGCGCGCGCTGGCCGATGTCTCCGCGCGCATTGCGCTCGCCGAAATGAGCACGCAGCTCGCCTCCATCAAGCAGGCGCCGCCGGCCGTGGTCCGCCGCCTCGCGCACAATGACGAGATTTCGATCGCACGGCCCGTGCTGACCGAATCGGCGCGGCTGACGGCCGACGACCTGGTCGAGCTCGCGCAAACCAAGGGCGAGCAGCATCTGCTCGCGATCTCCGGGCGCTGGTGGCTGACCGAGATCGTCACCGACGCGCTGTTGAAGCGGCATTATCCTTCGGTCAGCCGGCGGCTCGTCACCAATCCCGGCGCGCGGATGTCGGCGAGTGGTTATGCGATCGTGCTGAAGCAGGCGGAGAGCGATCCTGATCTCGCCGTCGAGACCGGCATTCGCGTCGACCTGCCGCCCGAGCAGCGCCTGCAATTGTTGCGCAGCGCCACCGAAGCCGTGCGCACGCGGCTGTTGTCGCGCGCGCCGCCGCATCTGTTCGAGGAAATCAGGAACGCGATCGCGCTCGCCGCCGCCGGCGCCAACCGCGAAATGTCGCGCACACGCGATTTCACCGCGGCCCGCCGCTTCGTCGCAGCGCTAGCCAGGCACGGCAAGCTCAGCGAGCCGGCGCTATTGGCTTTTGCGAAAGAGCGGAAATACGCCGAGACGGTTGCGGCGCTTGCCGAGCTGTCAGGCTCGACCATCGAGGTGATCCGCCCTGTGATGCAGAGCCTGCGCGATGACGGCGTGCTGATCCCCTGCCGCGTCGCCGGGTTGAATTGGGATACGGTCGCAGCCGTGCTCGACAGCCGCTTCGCTTCGGGGAGCATGGGCCGCCATGAACTTGCGAAAGCGAAAGAGCAATACGCCAAGCTGACGGTCGAAAGCGCCCGCCGCCTGCTGAAATTCTGGCAAGTCCGCGCCGCCGACGCGCCGCCGAAGCCGAATTGAGGACGGCGCGTCATTGCGAGCGACGTCGAAGAATGTAGCCCGGATGGAGCGAAGCGAAATCCGGGATAGGTCTATCAGGCTGCGAGAATCCCGGATTGCGCTTTGCTCCATCCGGGCTACGAAACGCACACTACCTCGTCCCGAACGTGGTCGCGCCGAACAGCGCCTTCTGCGTCGAGGGCTGCGAGCGCCAGTATTGCGGCGGGGCGGAAACCTCGCCGCCGAGTTCGGCTGCGGCGTGCCAGCCCCAGCGCGGGTCGTAGAGCATGGCGCGGGCGAGCGCGACCATGTCGGCCTTTCCCGACGCCACGATCTCCTCGGCCTGCTTCGCTTCCGTGATCAGGCCGACGGCGATGGTGGGAAGCCCGGTCGCCTCGCGGATCGCCTGCGCGAACGGCACCTGGTAGCCGGGGCCGAGCGGAATTTTTTGCAGCGGCGACACGCCGCCCGAGGACGCGTCGATCCAGTCAACGCCGCGCGCCTTGAGCTCGTGCGCGAATTGAATGGTCTGCGCGAGGTCCCAGCCGCCCTCGACCCAGTCGGTGCAGGAGACGCGCAATCCCACCGGCTTGGGTTGCGGAAACGCCGCGCGCACCGCGTCGAACACTTCGAGCGGAAAGCGCATGCGGTTCGCCAACGAGCCGCCATATTGATCGGTGCGCCGGTTCGCGATCGGCGACAGGAACTGATGCAGGAGATAGCCGTGCGCGGAGTGCACCTCGATGGCATCGATGCCGAGCCGATCGGCGCGCTTTGCCCCCGCCACGAACGCCTCGCGCACGCGCTTCAGTCCCGCCGCGTCGAACGCCAAAGGCGGCGTCTCGCTCTCCTTGTGCGGGATCGCCGAGGGCCCCTCCGCCCGCCAGCCGCCTTCGGCAAGCGGGATCAGTTGCCCGCCGTCCCATGGCGTGTGGCTCGAGGCCTTGCGGCCGGCATGCGCAAGCTGGATCATCACCGCCGCCTTCGAGCGCTTGCGCACCGAAGCGAGAATGGGCTTCAGCGCGGCTTCGGTGGCGTCGTTGTAGAGGCCGAGGCAGCCCGGCGTGATGCGGCCGCTCGCCTCCACCGCGGTCGCCTCGATGCAGAAGATCGCGGCCCCCGACAGCGCCAGCGAATTGATGTGGGTGAAGTGCCAGTCATTGGCCTCGCCATCGACGGACGAATACTGGCACATCGGCGCCACCATGATGCGGTTGGCAAGGTTGAGGCCGCGCAGCTTGATCGGGGTAAACAGAGCACTCATGGGCTAAGGAATCCGGACCGGAGGAAAAGCGACCCGCCATGTCTAGCGAGCCGCTCCCCTCTCCTCAACCCGCCGGGATTGCAACCCTCCCCCTACGGCTTGATGCCCGCCGCCTTGATCAGCTCCAGATTGGCCGCCGTCTCGCGCTTCACGAGCTCGTCCATCTCCGCCGGCTTCATCGGCATCGGCTCGATGCCGAGCTTCGTCAGGCTCGCCTGCATGGCCGGATCGGTCAGCACCTTCGCGCCGGCCGCATGCAGCCGCTCGACAATGTCGCGCGGCGTCTTCGCCGGGGCGAATACGCCGAACCAGATCGCGCTGTCGGCGTCCTTCAATCCGATCTCGACCGGCGTCGGCACATCAGGCAGATCGGCGACGCGTTTCGGCGTCGAGACCACGAGCGCACGCACCTGGCCGGCGCGGATCAGGGGCAGCGCGGTCGCAAGCGGGCAGAAATACAGGTCGATCCGCCCACCGATGATGTCGGCAATCACTTCCGGACCTGCGCGATAGGGCACATGCGTGGCCTCGATACCGGCGGCAAAGCGGAATTTCTCGGTGCTGATATGCACGGCGCTGCCAATACCGACCGAACCGAACGCGATCGAGCCGGGTTTGGCCCTGGCGTCGGCGATGAAGTCCTGGATGGTTTTCCAGGGCCGCGCGTTCGGCACGATCATCACGTTGGCGCTGGATCCGATCATCAGCACCGAGGCGAGATCCCGGGTGGCGTCGAAGGTCGCACTGGGAAAAATCGCCGGCGCAATCGCCAGCGCCGACGACTGGGCAAGAATGCTGTAGCCATCGGGCTCGGCTTTCGCGACCAGCGCCGAACCGAGCGCACCGCCGGCGCCGGCGCGGTTTTCGATCACGATCGGCTGGCCAAGTTCGGCGGAGATACGTTCGAACACAAGCCGCGGCACGACGTCGGCCGCGCTACCGGCCCCGAACGGAATGGTCGCCTTGATCAGCCGCGACGGCCAGCCTTCGGCCTGTGCAGCCGTGGCCGCCCAAAAGCTGGCCAATACGCAAATAACGCGAAGGGACTTGTTCATCAAAAGCTCCGGTTTCATCGCCCGGAGCGCTGCAAGAACCGTTCCGCTATTCGCCTGTCACTCCACCAGCGTGAATTGCAGCAGCAGATTGCGCTGGATCATCGAGAAATTGTCGTCGGAGACCAGCGTCAGCACGGTTTCGCCCTCCGGCGTGACGTGGGCGTCGATGCCTTCCATGTTGTCGATCTCGTGGCCGAGATCGGCCTCGAAGATCGAGGGCCCGTCGATGACCGCGCCGGGGATAATCGAGGCAAGCGCAATGCGGCGGATGCGGATGCCGATCCCGCCGAGCCAGGAGAATTTTCGCTCCAGCAGCAACAGGCTGCCGGACGGCAGCAGCACCGCGTCGCTGGCATCGAAATTTTCGGTGCGTCGAATGCTGAACAGCCCCAGCGTCTTGCCGATCAGGAAGGCTGTGATGTTGCCCTGGGCGTCGAGCCCGCGCTCGGAGATCGCGATCAGCGTTCCCGCCAGCGGCAAGCCCTTGGGCACCACGACAAGCGCCTCGATGCCCTTGTTGTAGGGCAGCTTGCGCACGCCCAGCGGCAACTGAATCAATTCGCCATGCGCGCGCGTAAATCCCTTGGCGAAGTCGAACCGCAGTATCTGATTGACGCGTTCGAGACCGACATAGACCAGCGAGCCGTCGAGCGCGAGCGCCTCGGTATCGAACCAGCCGCGCGAGGTGATCGGCTTGCCGTCGGGCCCGAGCATCGGCGAGGCCTCGACGTCGTCGAGCCCGGTCATCTCGCGGCCCTTGTAGACGATGCGGCCGGTGAACCAGCCACCCTTGTCGCTGATCGAGATGAAGCGCTCGCCCTTTGCATCAAGGCGGAAGCCCGACAAGCCGCCGAAGCCGCGAAACCGCGAGGTCAGGATGAGGCCACTGCGATATTCGAGCTCGCCAAACCGCAGCCGCGAGCGGTCGCGGGTGTCGAACGAGGGCAGCGGCCTGGCATTGACCTCGATCGAGACCGGCGTTGTGACCGAGAATTCGTCGGGAACGGCCGGCTTCGGCGGCCGCTGAACGGCCGTTTGCGCCAGCGCCGCCGCAGGCACGGCCGCTACCGAAAGCGCCGCCGCTGCATATTTCAACAGCCGGCGGCGGGCTATGGGCGGGCGCATGCGCTCACGAGTGCAGGCGGCGCGGCCGGTGGTGGCCCGTGGCGGGCGCGGCGCCGTGGGTCTCGCTGAACAGTTCGGCGAGCTTTTCGGTGATGGCGCCGCCGAGCTCCTCGGCATCGACGATGGTGACCGCGCGGCGATAATAGCGCGTGACGTCGTGACCGATGCCGATCGCGATCAGCTCGACCGGCGAACGGGTCTCGATCTCCTCGATGATGTGGCGCAGGTGCCGCTCGAGGTAATTGCCGGGATTGACCGACAGCGTGGAATCGTCGACCGGCGCGCCGTCCGAAATCATCATCAGGATCTTGCGCTGTTCGGCCCGGCCGAGCAGCCGCTTGTGCGCCCAGTCCAGCGCCTCACCGTCGATATTCTCCTTCAGCAGCCCCTCGCGCATCATCAGGCCAAGATTCTTGCGCGAGCGCCGCCAGGGCGCATCGGCGGATTTGTAGATGATGTGGCGCAAATCGTTCAGCCGGCCCGGATTGGCCGGCTTGCCGGCGGCAAGCCACGCCTCGCGCGACTGCCCGCCCTTCCAGGCGCGCGTCGTGAAGCCCAGAATCTCGACCTTGACGCCGCAGCGCTCCAGCGTGCGCGCGAGAATATCGGCGCAGGTCGCCGCCACCGTAATGGGGCGTCCGCGCATCGAACCGGAATTGTCCAGCAGCAGCGTCACCACGGTGTCGCGGAACGTCGCTTCTTTCTCATGCATGAAGGACAGCGGATGATAGGGATCGGTGACGACGCGCGACAACCGGGCGGGATCGAGGATGCCTTCCTCGAGATCGAACTCCCAGGCGCGGTTCTGCTGCGCCATCAGGCGGCGCTGCAGCCGGTTCGCGAGCCGCGCGACGATGCCCTGCAGATGCGCGAGCTGCTTGTCGAGGTAGCTGCGCAAGCGTTCAAGCTCGTCATGGTCGCAGAGATCTTCGGCCGCGATCACCTCGTCGAACTTCGGCGCGAACGCATGATATTCCGGCCCGCGCGGCTCGTTGGCGCCGCGCGTATTCGGCCGCGTCGCCTCGCCCGGCGTCTCGTCGTCGCCAAGTTCGCCATCGTCGAATGTGTCTGATGTCGAGGCCTGCGCGCTCTCCATGGCGCTCTCCGACATTTCGTCGGTGGAAGCCTGCGCCTGATCGGCGCTCATTTCCTGCGCGGAGTCGGAGTCGGGCGACCCCTCGGCACCGGACTGATCGTTCTCGCCGTCCTGATTCTCGTCGTCGTTTTCGTCGTCATCGGCGTCGGCATCGCGGTCGTCGCCGAGGTCCAGCGCCGACAGCAAATCGTGCACGAGATCGCCGAACTTGGCCTGGTCTTCGGTGACGCGGCTGAGCTTGTCGAGCCGGGTGCCGATCTTGTCTTCCAGCACCGACCGCCAGAGGTCGACCATCTTCTTGGCTGCCGTGGGCGGGGCGAGCCCCGTCAACCGTTCGCGCACCAGCATCGCCAGCGCATCCGACAGCGGCGCATCGGCGCGGTCGGTGATCTCGTCGTATTTGCCACGATGAAAATGATCGTCGAGCATCGCGGTCAGGTTTTTCGCAACGCCTGACATCCGGCGCGAGCCGATCGCCTCGACGCGCGCCTGCTCGACGGCTTCGAACACGCCGCGCGCCTGCGGATTTCCCGGCATCAGCTTGCGGTGCACCTTGGGATCGTGACAGGCGAGCTTCAGCGCGATCGAATCGGCATGGCCGCGCACGATCGCCGCGTCCCGCTTGGTCATCTTGCGGGCGGGCTCCGGCAGCCGCGCCTTTCCCGGCGCGAGACCCGGGCGCTCGGCCGCAAACGTCACTTCCAGTTCCGGCGCCTTTGCGATCGCGCGCAGGCACGAGGTCACCGCGCGCTTGAACGGCTCGGTCGGCGCTTCCTTGGATCCGGTACGGAATTTGGAGTTGGATGTCGTCATTGCCACCTCACCGCCGTCGTCCCTGCGAACGCAGGGACCCATAACCACCGGCGATTATTGTTCTGCCGATCTCTAGCACCATCATCCTACCGAAACGCCGCGGCGTATGGGTCCCCGCGTTCGCGGGGACGACGACTACGAGAGCGCCACGTTCACCGAACTCTCGGGCAGCTCCGCATTGAAGCAACGCTGGTAGAATTCGGCCACCAGCGGCCGCTCCAGTTCGTCGCACTTGTTGAGGAAAGTGACTCGGAACGCAAAGCCGATATCGCTGAAGATATCGGCGTTCTCGGCCCAGGTGATCACCGTGCGCGGGCTCATCACCGTCGACAGATCGCCATTGGCGAAGGCGTTACGGGTCAGGTCGGCGAGCCGCACCATCTTGTTGACGATGTCGCGGCCTTCCTGCGTGCGGTAGTGCTTCGCCTTGGCGAGCACGATCTCGACTTCCTCGTCATGCGCCAGGTAGTTCAGCGTGGTGACGATCGACCAGCGGTCCATCTGGCCCTGGTTGATCTGCTGGGTGCCGTGATAGAGGCCCGACGTATCGCCGAGGCCCACCGTGTTGGCGGTCGAGAACAGCCGGAACGACGGGTGCGGCTTGATCACCTTGTTCTGGTCCAGCAGCGTCAGGCGGCCCGAAACTTCCAGCACGCGCTGGATCACGAACATCACGTCAGGGCGGCCGGCGTCATACTCGTCGAACACCAGCGCGATATTGTGCTGCAGCGCCCAGGGCAGGATGCCGTCGCGGAATTCGGTGACCTGCTTGCCGTCCCGGACGACGATCGAGTCCTTGCCGACGAGGTCGATACGGCTGATGTGGCTGTCGAGGTTGACGCGCACGCACGGCCAGTTCAGCCTTGCTGCGACCTGCTCGATGTGGGTCGATTTGCCGGTGCCGTGATAGCCGGTGACCATGACGCGGCGGTTCTTGGCAAAACCGGCGAGGATCGCGAGCGTGGTGGCGCGGTCGAAGCGGTAATCCGAATCGACTTCCGGCACATGCGGGTCGACTTCGGAATAGGCCGGCACTTCGAGATCGCTGTCGATACCGAAAACCTGCCGGACCGACACCTTCATGTCGGGCAAACCGGCGGGCTCCGAAACTTTGCTCATGGCGGCGGTCGTCATCAATCCTCCGAGGTCCCGGGCGTTCCCGAAACCAGATCTGTTGAATGGCTGCGGATGGGGGCTATTGCGAACCTAGCAGAGAGCAAGGGCCGGCAGAAGCCCGCGGCACAATCAAAGTTCCGTTGCCTTATCATTGAGATAGGCCGTGTATCAGGTTTTTGGAGGGCTGCCCTGCGAATCACGCCGCACTTTTGCCGCCTTGGCCGCCCCGCCAGCCTTAAAACCGGAGGTTGGCCGGCACTTTCGGCCCCCGCCCGGGCTTGGTAGCTCTGGTTCAGGCCCTTACCGGACAGCAAGATTGTGACTTCATTCCTCGATCCCGTGATTGCATTCGTTTCGGCCCATCCGTGGGCGGCCTATCTGACGCTGTTTCTCGCGGCGCTGCTGGAGGCGATCCCGGTGGTGGGGGCGCTGGTGCCGGGCTCGACCATCATCCTTGCCCTGAGCGCGCTCGTGCCCGGTGGCGAATTGAACCTGTGGGGCGTGCTGGCGGCAGCCGTTGCCGGCGCCCTGCTCGGCGACGGCTCGGCATTCTGGGCCGGCCATCGTTCGCAGCGCGAAATCCTTGGTGCCTGGCCGATGTCTGGGTATCCCGGCATCATGGCACAGAGCGAGGCGTTCTTCATCCGCTGGGGCACGCTGGCGGTTTTCTTCGCCCGCTTCGTGCCGCCGATCCGCGCCTTCGTTCCGATCACGGCGGGTGCGCTCGGGATGCGGCCGGTCCGGTTCTACGGCGTCAACATTGCGGCGGTCCTTGCATGGGCTTTAGCGCACGTGCTGCCGGGCGTGTTCGCGGTCTCGGCGCTGCACCACTATGCCGGTTTTCCGCATCACCAGCACATCGGCAAGCATCTTTGGATTCTGGCTGTATTTGCCGCGGCGATCATCGCGCTCGGCGTTTGGACGCTGCGCCGCCGTCAGGCCCGGACGGGGCTGCGTCCGGGTGCCGGACCGACATAGCGGGCGCGGGGCCGGATCAGCCGGCCGTGCTGCAACTGCTCGCAGGCATGCGCGATCCACCCCACCGTGCGCGCCATGGAAAACAGCACCAGTTCATGGCCGGGCGGCAGGCCTAGCGTGTGCACCAGCACCGCAAGGGCATAGTCGATATTAACGAACTCGCCGGTCGCCTCCGCGATGCGCTCGGGAATTTCGTGGGTGAGTTTGCGATCCGCGCCGGAGCGCGCCAGTGCTTCCAATAGCGCCCGCGCGCGCGGATCGCCATGCTTGTAGACGCCATGGCCAAAGCCCGCGAAGCGTTCGCCAAGCGCGACGCGCTCGCGGATGACGGGGGCGACCTCGCCATTGGCGAGCGTCTTCAGAAGCTGCGCCGCGAGCACGCCCGCGCCGCCGTGCTTGGGGCCTTTGAGCGCGACGAGCCCGGCGATGATCGCATCGTAGAGGTTTAATCCGGTCGAGGCCGCGCAGCGCACGGTGAAGGTCGACGCGTTCAGCTCATGATCGGCCAGCAGCACCAGCGCGCGGCGGATCAAATCGGCCGCGTGCTTGTGCTCCGGCGCCCAGACGCGCGCGACCTGCAAATGAAGCGGTTTCGCCGAGGATTTTGCATTCAGCATGGTCGCGACCACGAGCCGCATGATGCGGCCGCCGAGCATCGCGCGGCCTTCGGGCGCCCGGGTGAACGCCCGCGGGTCCGCGCTGGCCGCCAACGCCAGCACGGCGATCGTGCGATCGATCGCATTGGCCCCGCGCGCAGCTTCGGCGACGGCACGCATTTCGTCCGACACGACGGGGCAATTGTCCTGCTCGAACGGATCGGCGCCGGTGACATCCCATAGCAGCGTCGCCGCATGTTCGAGCGTATCGCGCTCGGCGAGGTCGACGCAATTGACGCCGCGATAGATCGGCCCGTCCTCGGTGATGGTCGCGACCGCCGAATCCATCACCGGCAAATCGGCGTCGAAGCTGCGCAGGCCCCGCGGCTCCGGCGACGGCGTGCGCCGTTCCTTCAGCGTGCGGACGTCCTCGGCCCGGTAGCGGTGGCTGCGCGAATCCTGCGACGGCTCCGAGCGGATCAGCCCGCGGCTGACATAGGCGTAGAGGGTTGCCTGCGAGATCGCCAGTTCAGCGGAGGCCTCGCGGGCCGAGAGATAAAGGCCGGCGGATTTTTTCATATTGATTTACATAATCAAGATTGATCAATCTGTCGAGAGGCCCGACCTTTGGAAGCGACAAAGGAGAGCCCTCATGAATATGCAGCTTTCAAAGACCCCGATCGGCCTGGACGGGGTTCCCGCCGCCGAAACCGTGCTCAGCCATGTCGATGGCGAGCGCGGCGAACTGATCATCGCCGGCGAGCGGGTCGGCGACCTCGCTCGCAAGACCGGTTTTGAGGGCGTGACCGCCCGGCTGTGGAGCGGCGGAACCGGCCAGCCGGTCGGCGAAGCCGCGGTACGCGCCGCCCTCGGTGCGGGCCGCGAACGCGCCTTCGCCCGACTGCCAGATCTCTTGGGCATCACGCGCGGCCTAT
Source organism: Bradyrhizobium sp. 170 (assembly GCF_023101085.1). NCBI lineage: Bacteria > Pseudomonadati > Pseudomonadota > Alphaproteobacteria > Hyphomicrobiales > Nitrobacteraceae > Bradyrhizobium > Bradyrhizobium sp. 170. The sequence continues at coordinate 8,778,555 of NZ_CP064703.1, forward strand.
CGATCATCGACGGATTTCGCGCGGCAGTTGCGGGGCTGCGCGCGGAAGCCGGCCTCGCGCACGAGGCCACCATCGTCGGCGCGTTTCCGGTCATCGCCGGCGCGCTGGTGCAGCGCGTGAAGGGGAACGACCCCGTCGCACCCGATCCAACTGCGAGCCATGCCGCCGACACGCTGTCGATGATGCTCGGCCGCAAGCCCGACGCGCGCGAGGCAGCGGCGCTGGATGCCTATTTCGTCACGGTGTGCGACCACGGCATGAACGCATCGACATTTACGACGCGGGTAGTGGCCTCGACGCAGGCGGATTTGTTCGCAGCCGTCACCGCCGGCTATTGCGCGCTGACAGGGCCGCTGCATGGCGGCGCACCGGAGCCGGTTCTGGAAATGCTTGACGCGATCGGCTCTAGCGAGCGCATCAAGCCCTGGGTCGACAGTGCGCTGGCGCGCGGCGAGCGGCTGATGGGATTCGGGCACCGCGTCTATCGCGTCCGCGATCCGCGCGCCGATGTGCTGAAGGGTGCGATCGAGCGGCTCGCCGGGGACGGCGCCGACCTACCCTTCGCCGGCGAGGTCGAAGCCTATATCCGCAGCGCGTTGCGGATAAAGAATCCGGACCGCCCGCTCGACACCAATGTGGAGTTCTTCACCGCGATCCTGCTCGACGCGCTGAAAATCCCGCGGCAGGCGTTTACGCCGATCTTCGCCGTGGCCCGCGCCGCCGGCTGGACCGCACACGCCCGCGAGCAGCAGCGCGGCGGCAGATTAATCCGGCCGAGTTCGGCTTATATCGGGGCGATGCCTGCGTGACCAGCAACCGTAGCCCGGATGGAGCGAAGCGTAATCCGGGACCGGTCGATCAGCGGATGAGAGAATCCCGGATTGCGCTGCGCTCCATCCGGGCTACGAGCTGTCGTCCCTGCGAAAGCAGGGACCCATAACCACGGGCGGTAGTTGTTGCGCGAAAGCCGACGACTAGCCGAATAAAAATTGAGAAGCCGCGGCGTATGGGTCTTCGCAGGGACGACGCGAGACTGTGGCTATGCGCCGCGTACCACGGTCTTCAGATAATTATACGCCTTGATGATTTCGATCAGGCGGTCCTCGGTGGAGCGGTCGCCGCCGTTGGCGTCGGGATGGTGCTGCTTGACCAGCGCCTTGTACTTCGCCTTGACGTCCTCGAGGGTGGCTTCGGCGGTGAGGCCCATCACCTGCAGCGCCTTGCGCTCGGCGTTCATCACCTTGCGGGTTTCGGCCTTGGCCTCGGCGCCCGGTCCGGGGCGCCAACGGCCGCGGCCGTTGAGCTCGGAGAACATGCTGAAGGGATCTGAGGCGCCGTCAAAATCCTCGGCGGCCTGCTTGCCCTTCTTGCCGGCCGTGTTGGCGCCCATCTTCCAGGTCGGACGATGGCCGGTCAGCGCATCCTTCTGGTAGCGCGCGACGGCGTCGGCATTCATGCCCTGGAAGAAGTTGTAGTTCTGGTTGTATTCGCGGACGTGATTGAGACAGAAGTGAAAATACTCCCGCGAATTCTCCCGGCCCTTGGGCGCGCGGTGCGGGCCCTTGTTCTGGCAGCCCGCCCACTCGCACATGGCGGCTTCTTCGCGCGCCTGCGCCTGCTGCTTCGCGCTCAGCTTGTTCGGCTTGATGCGAATGGAATCGAAGAATTTGGATGAATCAATTGCCATGGCTGACTTTGACTACGCAATGCCCTAGGCTTCAAGTCTTGACATTGCGAATACCTCTGTTCGGATGCGTCATTGACGGAAAGCCGACAACAGAATTATCTGCCGCCATCATGAGCACCAAAGACGCTATCATAAACAAGTTGCGTGAAGCTTTCTTGCCGGAAAGCCTCGACGTTACGGACGAATCTCATTTGCATGAGGGCCATGCGGGCCACCGGCCGGGCGGCGAGACGCATTTCAGGGTCTATATCGTATCTCCGGCCTTCGAAGGGAAGAGCCGGATCGAGCGCCATCGTATGGTAAATGCGACGCTTGAAGCGGAACTCAAGGGCTCCGTCCATGCGCTCGCCATCAAGGCGCAGGCGCCGGGAGAAACCGCCGGCCGGTAATTTGGCAAACCTGCCGCAAGAATATGAGCATCCGCTGACGATGGATATTTCGGCACACCCGGCCGAACGGTTGGTCGCGGACGCCGCCAGCTTCCTGTGAAGATCGGCAGAGACGGTAGAACCGTTCTCGCAACTGTGAGACAATCGCCAACGCGGTGGATCAGGTTCCATTCGGACGCGGGGTCGGGCTGACCCCGAGGCCATCGCAGGTCGATGGGGTCGTCCGATGCGATATTGGACACGCTTCAGATGGGCCGCCGCCGTGGCGCTGGTGGTTGCGACCTCCCCGATCAGGGCGCGCGCGCTGGATATGCCGAGCCCCTTTGTCCAGGAAGTGCTGATCAAGAGCATTCTGGTGACCCTCAACGACGCGGTCACATCGGATAATTTCACGGTACTCCACGCCAAGATTTCAAAGCCGTTCCGCGATCAGTTTCCGCCCGAGAAGCTGCGGGCCGTCTTTAAGGACCTGGTCGAGAAGCACGCCGTGTTTGACGCGATCGTCGCCAGTCCGGTCATTCCCGAGGAAGAAGCCAAAATCGACGAGAAGGGCGTGTTGCGCCTCAAGGGCCGTTTCGACACGAACCCTAAGAAGGTGAAGTACCAGCTCGGATTCATCCCCTCCGACGGCCAGTGGAAGCTCAGCGGCATCACCATCGATATCGAATAACGGTGTGGACGCTCAGAACGCCGTCCCCGCCCGCTTCGGCTTCGGATCCTCCGCCTCGGCTTCACGCGGCAGCGGCGTGATCTTGAGCGCCGTGATGCGGTTGCGCTCGCGGCGAAGCACGCGGAAACGGAAACCGTAGAAGGTAAAACTCTGGCCGCGCTCCGGGATCGAGCGCGCCTCGTGAATCACCAGCCCGGCAACGGTGGTCGCCTCCTCGTCGGGCAGATGCCAGTTCATGGCGCGGTTGAGATCGCGGATCGGCACCGAGCCGTCGACCACCACCGAGCCGTCGGACTGGGCGCGGACGCCGGCCACCACCACGTCGTGCTCATCGGAAATGTCGCCGACGATTTCCTCCAGAACGTCTTCCAGCGTCACCATGCCTTCGACCTCGCCATACTCGTCGACGACGAGCGCGAAGTGGGTCTTGCGGCGGCGGAACGCCTTCAACTGTTCGGACAAGGGCCGCATCTCCGGCACGAACCAGGGCGGCAGCATGATCGCCGAAACGTTGATCCGCGAGGTGTCGTCTTCGGAAGCGCGGATCGCGCGCAGCAGATCCTTGGCGTGTAGCACGCCGATGATGTTTTCCGGCTTGTCGCGCCACAGCGGGATGCGGGTGTATTCGGTCGCCAGCACCTCGCGCACCAGCTCGTCCGGCGGCAGGTCGGCGTTGAGCATCACCATCGCGGTGCGATGAACCATCACGTCGGACACGGCTAGGTCGCCAAAGCGGAAGACATTTTGAATGTATTCGGCCTCACCGCTTTCGATTCCGCCGTGCTCGGCCGATTCTTCCACCAGCCCTTCGATCTCGGAGTCCGTGAGGATTTCATGTTGCGAGGATTCCTGCACGCCGAGCAGGCGCAGAATCCCGCGTGAGGCGCTGTTAAGCAGCCAGTTCAGCGGCCAGAACACCAGATAGGACAAATGAAGCGGATAGGCGATCCATTGCGAGACCGGCATCGGCTGGCGGATCGCGAGCGTCTTCGGCACCTGCTCGCCGATCACAATGTGCAATGACGAGAACACCAGGAACCCGGCCAGAAACGATACGAAGTGCAGGGTGCGTTCCGACATGCCGAGCGGCATAAGCACCGGTTCGAGCAGCGCCGAAACCGTGGGTTCGCCGACCCAGCCGAGCCCGAGCGAGGCCATGGTGATGCCGAGCTGGCAGCAGGCGAGATAGGCCTCGATGTTGCCCATCATGCTGTGCAGCAGGCGCGCGCCGAACCGGTCCTGCTCGACCATCGCCCGGATGCGAAAGCCACGGCTCTTGACCAGCGCAAACTCGGCGGCCACGTAGAATGCGTTCGCCGCGAGCAGCAGGATCGCGAGCAGCAGATTGAACGCGGTCGAACTCATGTATGCCTCGTGACGGCCCCGCCCCCGCGCGACGCCTGCGCCAAGCTGCCTCTCGACAATCCCGTTCTCATCCCGACAACTTCTGTTGCAGGAAATCGCGCACCAGCGCCGGCTCGACGTCGTTTGCGACCACCGCGCGGCCAATCGCCTGCAGCAGGATGAAGGTCAGCTTGCCGCGCTTGACCTTCTTGTCCTGTGCCATCAGCGCCATCAGGGCGTCGGCATCCGCAAGCCCCTCCTGGGTGAAGCCCGCGATGTCCTGCAAATGGGTCGGCAGGCCGACGGTAGCAAGATGGCGCTGGACGCGAGCAGCATCGGCCCCGGAGATCATGCCGAGTTGCGCGGAAAATTCTGCCGCCAGCACCATGCCGATGGAGACGCCTTCACCGTGGAACAGGCGATCGGAAAAGCCGGTCGCGGCTTCCAGCGCATGGCCGAAAGTGTGGCCGAGATTGAGCAGCGCGCGCTCACCGTTCTCGCGCTCGTCGCGGGAGACGATCGCGGCTTTGGCGCGGCAGGAGGTCGCAATCGCGTGCTCGCGCGCTGCACCGCCGGAGAAGATGTCGGTATAGTTGGCCTCGAGCCAGGTGAAAAAGGCTTCGTCGCCGAGCACGCCATATTTTGCGACCTCGGCGTAGCCGGCGCGGAACTGGCGCGGCGACAGCGTGTCGAGCACCGAGGTATCGGCGATCACAAGCACCGGCTGATGAAACGCGCCGAGCAGGTTCTTGCCCTGCGGCGAGTTGATGCCGGTCTTGCCACCGACCGAAGAGTCCACCTGCGCCAGGAGCGAGGTCGGCACCTGCACGAAATCGACGCCACGGCGCAGGATCGCCGCCGCGAAGCCGGCGAGATCGCCGACCACGCCGCCGCCGAGCGCGATCACCAGATCGTTGCGTTCGATCCTGGCGGCGATCAGCGCCTCAGAGACCTTTTCGAGACCGGCATAGGTCTTCGACACTTCGCCTTCCTCGACGATGACGCGCGAGGTCGGGATGCCTGCTTCGGAAAGCGAACGCTCGGTTTGCTCCAGCCAGTGCTTTGCCACGGTGCGGTCAGTGACGATGGCGGTCCGCACACCGGGGCGCAACGCGGCGACGCGCGCGCCGAGCGAGGCCAGCACGCCGCGGCCGATCACGATGTCATAGGCGCGGTCGCCGAGGGCGACGTCGACCGTGATATCGGCGGAATGTTTCAGTGGCGCAGTCATGGCTTAACGCTCATCCCGTCGGTTGTTGGCTGGGCAGAAGGGCTGCCTGCGCACAGCCGGGCGCGCAGGGCATCGATACATTCGTCGACGACGCGGTCATGCGGCACGTCGCGCGAACCTATCGTCAGGTCGGCGGTCTGGTAGACCGGCTCGCGCGCTTCCAGCAGACGGCTGACGGTCGCCGTCGGATCCTCGGTCTGCAGCAACGGCCGGTCGGCGCGGCGCTTGACGCGCTTCATGATGATTTCGACATCCGCCTTGAGCCAGATCGAGACCGCCTTGTCGCGGATGCGGTTGCGGGTCTCCTCACGCATGAAGGCGCCGCCGCCGGTGGCGATCACGGCCGGGCCGCCATCGAGCAGCCGCGCGATCACCCGCGCCTCGCCGTCCCGGAAATGCGGCTCGCCATGGGTTTCGAAAATGTCCGGGATCGACATCCCGGCCGCCGCCTCGATCTCGATATCGGCGTCGAGAAACGGCAGCCGCAGCCGGGCCGCCAGCCGCCGGCCGATGGTGGACTTGCCGGCGCCCATCATGCCGACCAGCACGACCGAACGCCTTCCCAGCGCCGACGTGATGTCGGCGTCCTGGGTGGGGCTCGTTTGTGCCGGTGCGGCGGTCTCGGACATCAAAAACTCGGTCGTTTTGCGGGACTTGCTTCACGCTGCGACACCTATACTACCCCCATTGACGCCCCCGCCAGAGACTCTTGCCACGGGGATGGGAACATGTTGGATGATTTCATTAGTTAATTCGCCGCCCTGAGCCCCCTATGCCCAGTTTGTTCCGCTTTCTGACGGTCGTCGGCATCATCGCCGGGGTGATCTATGGCGTGATTTTTTCGCTGGCGAACTTCGTCACGCCGAAGCCCAGGGAAATGACGGTCACCATTCCCGCAGACAAGTTCCTCAAGAGGTAAGCCTTGGAGCGACCCGCGGGGTCAGCTTCTCGGCATATTCCGACTTAGCGCTGTACGTAGCAGGCGCATGAAAAGTCGGGTGCCCTCATCCAGGCTCTGGCCAACTTCTTTCGCGTCTTTAATGCCCTCTATTGCCGCGACGATCATGCCGGCCACATCGGCAGGCTTGGCCTCGAGGACCTGCATGGATATGGCGCCGTTTGCTTCTGCATCGGACAGAGCTTGGGCGAGCAGAGCCACCAGCTTGGCCCGTGCCCCAAGGGTAATGTCCCTGGCCAACGTCATGTTGACGTCGAACAGCTCTGCCGCGTCGGCGCTACCTGCGAACGGCGCAACCAGTTCTCGCTGGAAAGCCGCGAGCGCCGACTCGATCCGGCTGAAAACGTCGCCTTCGGCAGCGAGCGCCGCCTCGACGTTGTGCATAGTCCGAGCATGCGCACGCGCAGACCCTGCCCGGAACAGCTCCTCCTTGCTGCTGAAGCTTAGATAGAGCGCCGCGCGCGACATGCGCGCTGCGCGCGCGATATCGGCCATGGATGTCTTGCGAAAACCGTGACGAACAAAAACCGGTAGCGCTGCGTCAAGAATTGCCTCGGATTTCTGGTCGTTCTGATCCATCTAAGCATTCTGACACTTTTCGTCCAATTCGTCAAAAACAACTAGACAGTAATTGTCCAAGTGTCTAATGCAGGCACGGTCAAGCACTTCCGCCGGCCGAGGAGTTGATAAATGCCTTCCAAATTGAACGACCCCGCGCCCGCCACTGTTCTCGTCACGGGTATCAGCGGATTCCTCGGCGGACACATCGCCAAGCAATTGCTGGCAGCCGGCTATCGCGTTCGAGGCAGTGTGCGCAGCATTGGCGTTAGCGACAGGATCAGGCGCCAGCTTTGTCCCGATACGGCGACCGAAGCGGTTAGCTTTGTCGAGGCGGATCTTTGCTCCGATGCTGGATGGGATGTCGCGCTCAGGGGATGCCGCTACGTAATTCACTCGGCCTCGCCTTTTCCAGCGACCCTGCCAAAGGACGCGAACGTAATGATCCGAACCGCGCGGGAAGGGACGCTACGTGTGCTGCGGGCGGCCCACGAAGCCGGCGTAGCGCGCGTGGTGCTAACATCGTCGATCGCAGCCACCAATCATGGCAACGGGCAGGCCCCCTTCACCGAGAACGACTGGACGGATCCGGCCAGCGCCCGGGCGACGCCCTACTACCGGTCGAAAACGCTCGCCGAGCAGGCAGCTTGGACCCTTGCGAGGGAAACCGGACTTGATCTTGCTGTCATCAATCCCGCCACCATCTTTGGGCCGCTGCTCGGCCCGGAACACGGCACGTCGGTTGGGCTGATCAGGCAAATGATGAGCGGCCAGCTCCGGCGTGTTCCGCGTTTCGGCTTTTCGGTTGTCGATGTGCGAGACGCAGCCGACGCCCATGTCCGGGCAATGACCCACCCGGACGCGTCCGGCCAGCGCTTCATCGTCGGCGGGCGGTTTTTCTGGTTGAGAGAATTGGCCGCGGTGCTGGCAAAGTCGTTTCCGGCGCACGCTGCGCATTTGCCATCAGGCGAAGTGCCCGACTGGATGGTGAGGGCGATGGCCCCCTTCAGCGCGCGTTCGCGCATGATCGTTCACGAGCTCAACCGCGACCTCAGCGTAAGCGCCGCCAAGGCGCAGCGGGTACTGAACTGGAAGGCGCGGCCCGACGAGGATTGCATCCGCGCCACTGCGCACAGCCTGATCGACCACGGTCTCATCGCAGTAGCCTAGATCGGGGGCTGCCGCCCCATCCCGTCACGATAGCCCTTTCACGAATCACACGATCAAGGAGCACACGTAATGTCCACGTATACGGCTGATCAGGACCCATCGCCCGAAGCCGAATTCATCCGCGACACCGAGCGCGCCCGACTTCGCGCGCTGGTTGAAGGCGACATCGAGGCGGCCGGGCGACTTCATGCGACCGAGTTCCAGTTGATTACGCCGATCGGAATGGCCTTGTCCAAGAACGATTATCTGGGAGCGATTGCGAGTGGACAGATCAAATATCTCGCCTGGGAGCCTGGACCTATCGCCGTGCGGCATCACCAGAGCCACGCGGTGATCCGGTATCGCGCCAGGCTCGAAGTGGTGTTCGGCGGCCACCGGGTTGCGCCGGGTGATTACTGGCACACCGACACCTACGAACATCGCGATGGACAATGGGTGGTGGTCTGGTCGCAGGCCACCGCGGTCAGCCCGATGCCCTAGCTTCCCTGCAATCTCTAACCGCGTGTTTGAAAAGTCTCCGTCCCGCCCCGATCATGCGCTATCAAAGCGAATGCGCACCACACCTTCAGATACGAAACTGACCAACCTGTTCCTCGACATGCTCGCGGCGGAACAGGGCGCGGGCGACAACACGCTCGACGCCTATCGCCGCGACCTCACGGATTTTTCCGAATTTCTCGGCCGAGCGGGACAAAACTTTGCCGGCGCCGGGACGGATGAGCTGCGGGACTACCTCGCCGACCTCGACACCCGCGGCTTCAAATCCTCCAGCGTGGCCCGCCGGCTGTCGGCGATGCGGCATCTGTTCCGCTTCCTCTTGAACGAGCGCATCCGCAGCGACGATCCGGCGGCGATCCTGTCCGGCCCGAAACGCGGCCGGGGCTTGCCGAAGGTGCTGTCGATAGCGGATGTCGATCGCATGCTGACGCGGGCCAAGGAATTGACGCTAGGCCAGAACGCTTCGCCGCAGCAGCGGCTGCGCGCGATGCGGCTGTATTGCCTGCTGGAGGTGCTCTACGCCACGGGCTTGCGCGTCTCGGAACTGGTGGCGCTGCCGCTGTCGGCCTCGCGGCGCGACGCCCGCATGATCGTGGTGCGTGGCAAGGGCAACAAGGAACGGCTGGTGCCGCTCAACGAAGCGTCGCGGCAGGCGATGGCCGATTACCTCGCGGCGATGGAAGCGCTCAAGCCCGAGAAGAAGAAGAACGCCAGCCCCTCGAAATGGCTGTTTCCCTCCTTCGGCGAGAGCGGCCATCTGACGCGGCAGCATTTTGCCCGCGACCTGAAGGAGCTGGCGGCGGCATCGGGCCTCGCGCCGCGGCTGGTCTCGCCGCACGTGCTGCGCCACGCCTTTGCCAGCCACCTGCTGCATAACGGCGCCGACCTGCGCATCGTGCAGACGCTGCTCGGCCATACCGACATCTCGACTACGCAGATCTATACCCATGTGGTCGAGGAGCGGCTGAAAAGCCTGGTGCGCGACCTGCATCCGCTGGCGGAAAAATAAGTCGACGTAGCCCGGATGCAGCGAAGCGAAATCCGGGGTTCTTCCCACAAGCAGCCCGAGTCCCGGATTGCGCTTCGCTCCATCCGGGCTACGAGAATGGATTTGTTCGCGGAGAGCTGAGCCTGCCGCCTTGACTTCCGAGCGATCTCCCCCGAAACAGCCGTCTCCCGCCCCCGCGGCCTTGTTTGGCGCGCTTTCGGCAAACCGGGTCATCCGGACCGAGATGCGCGCTAAATCATTGAAGATGCGTGCTTTCCTTAAGCGAATCGAAACCGCTTCGCCTCAAAGCACGTTGTTACCTATATTGTCTCGATGCCGGATCAGATGCGCAGTTATCTCGACTTTGAAAAACCAGTTGCCGAACTAGAGGCCAAGGTCGATGAACTGCGCGCGCTGGCGGCGTCGGGCAGCGACATCGGCGACGAGATCGCGCGCATAGAGGACAAGGCGTCCCAGGCGCTGATCGACCTCTATGCCAATTTGACGCCGTGGCAGAAAACGCTGGTGGCGCGCCATCCGCAGCGCCCGCACTTCAGCGATTTCGTCAACGCGCTGATCACTGAATTCACCCCGATGGCGGGCGACCGCAAATTCGCCGAGGACGAGGCGCTGATGGGCGGCTTCGGCCGCTTCCGCGGCGAGGCGATCTGCGTGATGGGCCAGGAAAAGGGCGCCACCACCGACAGCCGTATCAAGCACAATTTCGGCATGGCGCGGCCCGAGGGCTATCGCAAGGCGGTGCGGCTGATGGAAATGGCCGACCGTTTTGGCATTCCCGTGCTGTCGATCGTCGATTCCGCCGGCGCCTATCCCGGCATCGGCGCCGAGGAGCGCGGCGTGGCGGAAGCCATCGCACGCTCGACCGACACATGCCTCTCGCTCGGCGTCCCCAATGTCGCGATCATCACCGGCGAGGGTATGTCGGGCGGCGCCATCGCCATTACAACCGCCAACCGGGTGCTGATGCTGGAACACGCGATCTACAGCGTGATCTCGCCGGAGGCGGCCTCCTCGATCCTGTGGCGCGACGGCACCAAGGCCCAGGAAGTCGCCAACGGCATGAAGATCACGGCCCAGGACATGCTGCGCTTCGGCGTGATCGACCAGATCCTGAGAGAACCCTCCGGCGGCGCCCACCGCGATTCCGCCGCCATGATCTCGGCCACGGGCGATGCGATTGCCGAGGCCTTCAACGACTTCCGCAATCTGGACGCGGACGGCGTCCGCCGGCAGCGACGGCAGAAATTTCTCGATATCGGCCGCAAGCTCGGCTGATCGACCCTTGTCCTTTCCTTTCCCCTTGATCGGCCGGCCGGCCCCGGCCGTGCATTGGTTAGCGCTGCCTTAAAGGTGCTTTATTTCGTCGGATCACTTGATTCGGCCCTAATTAGGCCCAGACCCGGTCTTTAAACTCTATTGACCATGCCTGCCGTGGAAGCGGCCGGCGCATCGCGTTCGGGTTGCGGCGCGGAAGGTCAAAGGGTACTATTTTATGCATTGGCTTCAGGGCATGTTCGCTGTGATTTGGGGTGCGAAAATGCCCAGTGGGTGTGGAGCTTAGCCTTTGATTAACCGTTCGCTGGTTCGCGCGCTCGTCACGTCGGCTGCTCTCGCGGGCGCAGGCGCGCTGTTGGCCAGTTGCAATGGCGACGACATCTCGCTCGCCAACAACGCCAAGGCCAACCAGCCGGTCCCGCCAAAACTGATCGCCGACATGACGGCGAAAGACATGGATCTGCAGTCGCCAATCCTGGTTCGCCTGTTCAAACAGGAAGCCGAACTGGAGATCTGGAAGCAGGACCGCTCCGGCCGTTTCGCGCTCCTGAAAACCTATCCGATCTGCCGCTGGTCGGGCGATCTCGGGCCCAAGGTCCGCGAGGGCGACCGCCAGGCGCCGGAAGGCTTCTATGCGATTTCGCCGGCGCAGATGAACCCGCAGTCGGCCTATTATCTCTCCTTCAACACCGGCTATCCGAACGCCTTCGACAAGGCGCTGGGGCGTACCGGCTCGCAGCTGATGGTGCATGGCGACTGCTCATCGCGCGGCTGCTACGCAATGACCGACGAGCAGATCGCGGAAATCTATTCGCTGGGCCGCGAATCCTTCTTCGGCGGCCAGAAATCGTTCCAGCTGCAGGCCTATCCGTTCAAGATGACGGCGGCCAACATGGCCAAGCACCGCAACAACCCGAACATGCCGTTCTGGAAGATGATCAAGGAAGGCAATGATCATTTCGAGGTGACGAAGCAGGAGCCGAAGGTCGATTTCTGCGAGAAGAAATACGTGTTCGATGCCGCCAAGCCGCCGAACGCCACGCGTGACCTGGTATTCGATGCTTCGGCGAAGTGCCCGGCCTATGTGATTCCCGACGAGGTCGCCGACGCCGTCCGCGAAAAGCAGGCCACCGATCTCGCCGAAACCGCCCGCCTGATTGCAAAGGGAACGCCGGTCGCCCGGACCAACACCGGCATCGACGGCGGCATGCACCGGGTGTTTGCCGCCCGCGTGCCTGAGGCCAGCACTGGTCTTTCGGAACCCGGTGACGGCTCGAGCCTGTCGCTGATGGCGCGCGCCCCCGGCACCGTTCCCTCCCACGTCAATCCGCCCAAGGCGCCCTCCGATAATCTGCTGATGGGTGCGCCGGAACCGCCGAAGCTTGCCGCAGCCCCAGCGCCCACCCCTGCAGCGGCACCGACGCGCGTCGCCAATGCGGCGCCGCCGGCCCAGAATGACGGGTTCTTCTCCAACCTCGCCCGCAAGGTCGGTATCGGCGGCGCGGCCGACGCTACCGCCAGCACGCCGCCCTCGAAGCCGAAGGCGGCCGAGGCCAAGCAAACCGCGCCTCGTCCCGAGGCGTCGGCGCCGAAGAGCACGACGCCAAAGCATGACGTCAAACAGGCCACCGCCCGCCCGCCGCTGAGAGCCTCCGTGTCGGATGCGCCGGCCGCCCCCGCCGCCAAGGACAATCAGGTCTCGGGCTCCGCGCCGATCGTGTCGACGAACTCGTTCGACAGCCGCTTCGGAGCGGTGAAGTAAGAAGCGCGACGCGGCTCCCCGGACTGCACAACAGCACAATGGCCGTCACGCCCCGCGAAAGCGGGTGTTCCTTAACGCGTATTGGAAGAACCGAAGCGGTGCGGCGTACTGGATCATCCGCTTTCGCGGAGGACGACAGCCGACAGCGGCGCGTGATGGCGTCAGCGCGCCATCACCGAAGAAATCACCCGTATTTGCCGTGGCAGTGCTTGTACTTCTTGCCGCTTCCGCAGGGGCAATCCTCGTTGCGGCCGACCTTGCCCCAGCTTGCGGGATTCTTCGGATCGCGATCGACGGCGACGGCTTCCGGCACCAGCGAGACGTTGGCGAAGGCCATCTCGTCTTCGCCGGTATTCGGATCGAACTTGTGCGCTTCCATCGCCGGCAACGGTTGCTGCTCTTCCGGCGGCACGATCTCGACGCGCATCAATTGCGCGGTCACCGCTTCGCGCAGATGCGCGGTCATCGCCTCATACAGGCCGAAGGCTTCCGACTTGTACTCCTGCAACGGATCGCGCTGGCCATAGCCGCGCAAGCCGATCACCTGACGCAGATGATCGAGCATGATCAGGTGCTCGCGCCAGAGGTGATCCAGCGTCTGCAGCAGGATGGTCTTCTCGACGTAGCGCATCACGTCGGGGCCCCACTGCGCCACCTTGGCCGCCATGTGCTCGTCGACGCGCTGTTCGATCCGCGTCAGCAACTCCTCGTCGGCGATGCCCTCTTCCTTCGCCCACTCGTCGACCGGCAGGTCGACGTCGAGCACGCGCTTCAGCTCTTCCTTGAGGCCCGCGACATCCCACTGCTCGGCATAGGCGTGTTCCGGCACATGCTTGACGACGATGTCGTCGATGAAATCATGACGCATGTCCGCGACCATTTCGGCCACGCTGTCGCTCTTCATCAGCTCGATGCGCTGGTCGAAGATCACCTTGCGCTGGTCGTTCTGGACGTTGTCGAACTTGAGCAGGTTCTTGCGGATGTCGAAGTTGCGGGCTTCGACCTTCTGCTGCGCCTTTTCCAGCGCCTTGTTGATCCAGGGATGGATGATGGCCTCGCCCTCTTTCAGGCCGAGCCGCTGCAGCATGCTGTCGAGCCGGTCGGACCCGAAGATCCGCATCAGATCGTCTTCCAGCGACAGGAAGAATTTTGAGCGGCCGGGGTCGCCCTGACGGCCGGAACGGCCGCGCAACTGGTTGTCGATACGACGGGATTCATGCCGCTCCGAGCCCATGATGTAGAGCCCACCCGGCTTGCTGATGGTCTTGGCCGGCTTGTTGCCCTTGGCGGGCTCGACCTCGACCACGTCCTCGGCCTTCAGCACGATCTCGCGGAAACGTTCGATGTCGGCCTTGATCTGCTCGATCTTTTTGGCCTTCTCGGCCTCGTCGGTAATGTTGGCGGTCTCCTGCTGGATCCGCATATCGAGCGAACCGCCGAGCTTGATGTCGGTACCGCGGCCGGCCATGTTGGTGGCGATCGTGATCGCGCCGGGGACGCCGGCTTCGGCGACGATATAAGCTTCCTGTTCGTGGAAGCGCGCGTTCAGCACAGCAAACAGTTTTGCAGGCTTGCCCGCACGCGCCGCGGCGTAGAGCTTCTCCATCCCGGATTCCGCGCCGAAATCGATCTGCTTGTAGCCGTGCTTCTTCAGATAATCGGCCAACACTTCCGACTTCTCGATCGAGGCGGTGCCGACCAGCACCGGCTGCAGCCGCTTGTTGGCGCGTTCAATCTCGGCCAGGATCGCGGCGTATTTCTCATTCTGGGTGCGGTAGACCTCATCGTCCTCGTCGAGACGCGCCACCTGAACGTTGGTCGGGATTTCCACGACCTCGAGCTTGTAGATGTCGAACAATTCGTCGGCTTCGGTCAGCGCCGTACCGGTCATGCCGGCGAGCTTTTGGTACATCCGGAAATAGTTCTGGAACGTGATCGAGGCCAGCGTCTGGTTTTCCGGCTGGACCTGGACGTGCTCCTTGGCTTCCAGCGCCTGGTGCAAGCCTTCGGAATAGCGGCGGCCCTGCATCATGCGGCCGGTGAATTCGTCGATGATGATGACTTCGCCGTCGCGGACGATGTAGTCCTTGTCGCGGTTGAACAGCGTATGCGCCCGCAGGGCCTGGTTGACGTGGTGGACCACGGAGACGTTTTCGACGTCGTAGAGCGACTCGCCCTTGAGCTGGCCGGCATCGCGAAGCAGGTTTTCGAGCTTCTCCATGCCGCCTTCGGTCAGCGTCACCGTGCGCTGCTTCTCGTCGACCTCGTAATCCGTCTTGTCGAGCTTGGGGAAGAAGGTGTCGATGGTGTTGTAGAAATCCGAGCGGTCGTCGAGCGGGCCGGAGATGATCAGCGGCGTGCGCGCCTCGTCGATCAGGATCGAGTCGACTTCGTCGACGATGGCGTAGAAGTGGCTGCGCTGGACCATGTCCTCGAGCCGGTACTTCATGTTGTCGCGCAGATAGTCGAAACCGTATTCGTTGTTGGTGCCGTAGGTGATGTCGCGCGAATAGGCTTCCTTGCGCTCGGCATCGTCGAGGCCGTGGACGATGACGCCGACGGTCAGCCCGAGGAAATTATAGATCTGGCCCATCCATTCGCTATCGCGGCGGGCGAGGTAGTCGTTGACGGTAACGACATGGACGCCTTTGCTGGCGAGCGCGTTGAGATAGACCGCTAGCGTTGCCACCAGCGTCTTGCCTTCGCCGGTCTTCATCTCGGCGATGTCGCCCTCATGCAGCACCATGCCGCCGATCAGCTGAACGTCGAAATGCCGTTGGCCGAGGGTGCGCTTGGCGGCCTCGCGCACGGTGGCGAAGGCCGGAACCAGGATGTCGTCGAGCGTCTTGCCGTCGGCAAGCTGCTGGCGGAATTCGGCGGTGCGGGCTTTCAGCGCCTCGTCCGACAGCGCGGCGAGCTCGGGCTCAAGCGCGTTGATGTCGTTGACGCGGGACTGATATCCCTTCACCCGCCGGTCGTTGGCGGAGCCGAAAAACTTGCGGGCGAGCGCGCCGATCATGCCAATTCCTGCCTTTGCCGTTACTTGCGTTGCAAGCCGTGACGTGGTCCACCAAGTTGCTTATCAACTCACCGTGACGCATCGCGGCAAATACCCCCGTTCCGGGGCATCATCCGCCTAATGAGTGGGAATTAAGCAATCCTAGGTTCAACGGCAAAAAACGCAGCAAAATAAGCGCTATCGCCGCCGTACGATCGGGCACAGATATGGCTGGGTTGGGCCCTTGTCAACGTGGGTCCATCTGTCAAGGAATTCATCATTTTGACAGACTTTTCGCGTTGCCAAGGCCGCATGATTGGGCGAGTGTCCCGCCGCCTTTGCCGCCCCCTTCTTCAAGACAAGGATTTTCCATGACCACCTCGTTCCCGGAAACGAAAACCGGCCTGCGCTTCGGCCTCGCCTCCCTGGCCGCAACGGCCTGCCTGGCTGCGATTCTGGCCGCCAGCCTGCCGGTTCGTGCCCAGGACAACCCCGTTCTCGCCAAGGTTAACGGTGTTGAGATCCGCCAGAGCGATGTGGCGCTCGCGGAAGAGGAACTCGGCCCCAGCCTCGCGCAGATGGACCCGGCGACCAAGAAGGACAACGTGCTGGCCTTCCTGATCGACCTGAAAATCGTCGCCAAGGCCGCCGAGGACAAGAAGGTCGAGAATTCCGAGGACTTCAAGAAGCGCCTGGCCTTCACCCGCAGCCGCCTGCTGATGGACAGCCTGCTCGCCACCGAAGGCAAGGCGGCGACCACCGACGACGCCATGAAGAAGGTCTATGAGGAGGCCTCCAAGCAAATCACTGGCGAAATGGAAGTTCACGCCCGGCACATTCTGGTCGAGACCGAGGACGAGGCCAAGGCGATCGCGGAAGAGCTGAAGAAGGGCGGCGACTTCGCCGAACTGGCGAAGAAGAAGTCCAAGGACCCCGGCGCCTCCGATGGTGGCGATCTCGGCTTCTTCACCAAGGAACAGATGGTGCCGGAATTCTCCGCCGTCGCCTTCACGCTCGAACCCGGCAAGGTCTCGGATCCCGTGAAGTCGCAATTCGGCTGGCACATCATCAAGGTCGAGGAAAAGCGCAGCCGCAAGGCGCCGGACTTCGAGCAGGTAAAGGCCCAGATCGAGACCTATGTGACGCGCAAGGCCCAGGCCGAATACGTCGCCAAGCTGCGTGAAGCCGCCAAGGTCGAGCGCATGGACAAGCCGGCCGAAGCCGCCAAGCCGGACGCCGCCAAGCCCGCGGATTCCAAGATGGCGCCGCCGGCGAAGAAGTAAAAAATCGCTGTTACTTCTTTCAGACCGATAGTATCTACCGTCGTCATGGCCGGGCCGAAGCGCCCGGCCGTTCCATGTCTGGGGACCTTGGCGACCGGCTCTCAAGGCGTGGATGGCCGGGCCAGGTCCGGCTACGATTGAATCTGGTCGAAGAAGGTGCCCGCATGTCCACCACCATCTCCCCCCTCGCCCCGACCGATGTCCCCGAGATGCCCGCGATTGCGGGCGTGAAGCTCGCGACCGCCGCCGCCGGCATCCGCTACAAGGGGCGTACCGACGTGCTGCTCGCCGTCATGGACAAGGGCACCACGGTCGCCGGCGTGTTCACCAAATCGAAATGCCCGTCCGCTCCCGTTGAATGGTGCCGCGCCAAGCTCGGCCGGGGGCAGGCCCGCGCGCTGGTGGTGAATTCCGGTAACGCCAACGCATTCACCGGCAAGACCGGCAAGCAGTCGACGGCGCTGACCGCGCAAACCGCAGCGAAGGCAGTCGGCTGCACCATCGGCGACGTGTTCCTCGCCTCCACCGGCGTGATCGGCGAGCCGCTCGACGCCACCAAATTCGACGGCGTGCTGACGACGCTGGCCGAGGCCGCCACGCCCGACCACTGGATGGCCGCTGCCAAGGCCATCATGACCACCGATACCTTCCCGAAGGTCGCAACCGCCACCGTCAAGCTCGGCAAGGCCAAGGTGACCATCAACGGCATGGCCAAGGGTGCGGGGATGATCATGCCAGATATGGCGACCATGCTGTCATTCGTGTTCACCGACGCGCCGCTGTCGCCGGCGGTGCTGCAGTCGCTGCTCAAGAGCGGCGTCGAGGACACCTTCAATGCCGTCACCATCGACAGCGACACTTCGACTTCCGATACGCTGCTGGCTTTCGCCACTGGCGCGGCCACGGCCGACGGCGCGCCGAAGATCAGCCGCGCCAGCGATCCCAGGCTGAAGGCGTTCGCCAAGGCCTTTTACGGGGTGCTGGCCAACCTCGCCGAACAGGTGGCCCGCGACGGCGAAGGCGCGCGCAAGCTGGTCGAGGTGATCGTCGAAGGCGCGACCACCAAGGCCTCGGCGCGCAAGATCGCCATGTCGATCGCGAACTCGCCGCTGGTGAAGACGGCGATCGCCGGTGAGGATGCCAATTGGGGCCGCGTGGTGATGGCGGTCGGCAAAGCCGGCGAGCCCGCCAACCGCGACAAGCTTTCGATCTCGTTCAACGGCATTCGCGTCGCGAAAAGCGGCGCGCGCGATCCATCCTACAACGAGGCGGAAGTTTCCGAAGTGATGAAAAATCCGAAGATCCAGATCAAAGTCGCGCTCGGCCTCGGCAAGGGCCGCGATCGCGTGCTGACCTGCGACCTCACCAAGGAATATGTCGCGATCAACGGCGACTACCGGTCATGAGCGAGACAGCGGCGCATGGCTGACATCAAGCTCACCCTCGTCGTCGCCTGCGCCCTCGTCGATGCCGACAAGCGCGTGCTGCTCGCGCAGCGCCCGGAAGGCAAGGCGCTCGCGGGGCTCTGGGAATTTCCCGGCGGCAAGGTCGAGCCCGGCGAACGGCCAGAGCAGACGCTGATCCGCGAACTGCATGAAGAGATCGGGATCGACGTCAGCGAGCCATGCCTGGCGCCGCTGACCTTTGCGAGCCACGCCTATGACAGCTTCCATCTGCTGATGCCGCTCTATATCTGCCGGCGCTGGGAAGGCTTGGTGATCGCCCGCGAGGGCCAGCAACTGGCCTGGGTCCGCGCCAACAAGCTGCGCGACTACCCGATGCCGCCCGCGGACATTCCGCTGATCCCGCATTTGATCGATTTGTTGATGTGAGGGGACGCATATCACTGTCATGCCCGGACTTGATCCGGGCATCCATCAACTCAAAGAGTCTTCCAGCGCAGCGCCTCTTCGGCGGCACGCAGAGCCCAGACACAAAATCGCGAAAACAACCCCATGCAAAGTAGAATGGGGCCGGCTCGCCGCTCCCGTGCTGCTTGCGTCCGGGGCACGAGAAGAAAGATGATCCGTCGACATCGGCGCGGGGCTTCTGTCCCGCGTTTTGCGTTTAGGACCGCGGCGGCTCTTCGCTCGCCCCGGCGGCTGCCTCGTGGTGGGTCGTGACACCCGCCGAACGCAACCCGGTCAGCAATACAGTTCTTACAGAGGCAGGATCAAATCCAATATCCTTGGCGTTTGGTGGATGTGCCTCGCTGTCCTTCAATCGGAGCGCCAAGTGCAATTGCTCGCAAAGGTGCTGAACGACGAGATTGACCTGATCGTCAGTCATGATCGGCTTCTCCTGACCATCTTGCTGCCGAACTAGGTAGCACACATGAAAATTGGGTGGTACGCGATTGGACCGCCCCGGGGATCAACCTCGCGCGATTGCGCATGGGCGGGCCCCCAATCGTCCGTCAATCGGAGCAGACCGGAAGTGACTAGCGGCGACTAGAACGGCGCTTTTGACCTGAAGCGACATGCCCCGTTTGAGCAAAAAAAAGCACGGCGCTGAGGCCGGGATGCGCTCCAAAGCGGACATAGACTGGTCGCTCTGCGATAGCGCCAGCTTTTTGCATCTGGAAGTTCTTCCTCGCCGGAACAATGAGCGGGCAGCTTCGGACGTGCCAGGCATTATGACTCGTTTTTCTTCGCTATATTCATCGGCCATGAAACTTGTGTTTCTCTATGGCGCGTGCCTTCATTGCCGGATCGCGGTATGTTTTCTGGATTATGCTTCATGACGAGCACGAGCACGTCGGCGAACGCAGGACCTCTACCCGATCGCGTCGAAAAGGCCGCGCAGGAACGGATTGCGGCGGGCACCTACCCGACGCTGGTGTTCGGCGTCGTGGATGGTGACAAGAGCGAGGTTGTGGCCTTCGGCAAGCTCCATGATGGCAAGGCGCCCGATGGCGAGACGGTTTATGAAATTGGTTCGATAACAAAGACCTTCACAGCCACACTCTTGGCACAGGCAGTGCTCTCAGGGCGCTTGATGCTCGACACGCCGGTGGCACAACTTCTGGCGGACTTCAAAATCCCGTCCGGCGGTGACAAGGAAATTACGCTCGGCGATCTTGCCACGCATCACTCCGGCTTGCCGCGGATGCCGTCTAACTTCACGCCGAAGGACCCAGCCAATCCCTATGCCGACTACGATGCGGCGAAGCTGAAGGTGTTTCTTGCGGGATACCAACTACCGCGCGATCCAGGGGCCTCCTACGAATACTCCAATTTGGGGTTCGGGCTCTTGGGCCATGCGCTTGCGCAATTTGTACCCACGACCTATGGCACCCTAACCAACGAGGAAATTCTGAAGCCGCTCGGCATGACGATGAGCGGTACGGCGTTCACCGACGCAATGCGCGCCCATCTCGCTCCCGGTCACGACGACACAGGCAAAGCGGCGAAGAATTGGGACCTCGACGCATTAGCAGGCGCGGGCGCCCTCCGATCCACGGCTAATGACATGCTGCGCTATCTGAAGGCCAACATGGGCATCGGTCAGTCGCCATTGGCCGCCGCGATGAACTTCGCGCAACAGCCGCGCAGCGACATGGCAAAAACTATACGCGTCGGCCTGGCCTGGGTGACGACCGATAAAGGGATCGTCTGGCACAACGGCGGGACTGGCGGGTACAGAAGCTTTCTCGGTTTCACAGCTAATCGGGAACGAGGCGTTATCATCCTGACTAACACGTCCGCGGACCCTGATGATCTGGGTTTCGCCACGCTCGACGCGGATGCGCCGCTTGCGCCTGCATATAAGGCGACGGTTCTGCCCAGTGCGTTGCTTGATGAATATGTGGGAATCTACAAGCTTGCCGACAATTTCCCGCTGAAGGTGTTCCGGATGAACGACAGGCTATATACCCAGGCGATCGGACAAGATGCGATCCCCATTTTCCCGTCCGCGCCCAACGAGTTTTTCGCCAGGGTCGCCGGAATCAGCATGACCTTTAAGCGCAATCCCGAGGGCGCGGTGGATGGACTTGTACTGCACCAGAATGGCGACCGCGCCGCGCCGAAACGGATGGAGACGAAAGAAACCGAACGTCACAGCATCTCGGACCTAGCCTCGGGACTATTGAGCGAAGTACGGCTCCTGAATGACGACTACACTCCGATGGAGTTCGTGGCTTACGTATTGGAGTGGGTATTCGGTAAGGACCGCGAGACCGCCACTCGGATCATGCTTGAGATCCATAACGAGGGTGTCGGTGCGTGCGGTGTCTATCCCCTCCACGTCGCTGACGCGAAGGTGACAGAGGTACTTGACCTGGCATGCCAGCATAAGCATCCACTGCAATGCGTGCGCGAGCGAATCACGTCCGCCTGTTAGTTTTCGCAAGCTCCGATATAGGCTGCTACACTGCCAGCGGCTTGGTTCTACGACGGTAAGCATCACTTCTGCTATTGGCCCTTCGCGACAAATTGCGCCGCTGCACGAGCCCGGTCGCAAACTAGGCAAAGTGGACATAGCCTTCGTCGCGTCACGCCAACGGGTTATCGGTACACGGCCTAATCCCGCTTTAGGTTGTCTATTTGGGAGCAGTTTTCTTCACCGCCGCTTCCAAACTCGCCTTCGCCGAACCTGGCCGCAACGGCTGCTGCTGGCTTTCATGCGGCGCCCAGCCGGACAGCCAGATCACGTCGAAGGTCGCGCGAATGCGGCCGTCGGCATCGGCAAAGCGCTCGCCGTAAATCTCCGCCATCCGCAACATGGTGGAGCGGCGGGTCGGCGTGCGCCGCCGCTCTATCAGGATATTGGCAGCACCCATGCGCCTTAGATCCTGCATCAGCGCGAACGCGCTGTCGTAGCGCACTACGACGCGATCGACGTCGGTGACCGGCAGCGCCAGGCCCGCACGCTGCAACAGGCTGCCAACATCGCGCAAATCCGCAAACGGCGCGACGCGCGGCGATACCCCACCCTCGCACTCGGCTTCCGCCGCGGCAAAGGATTGCCTGAGCTCCGTCAGCGTATCGCCGCCGATCATCGCCGCCAGCAACAGTCCGTCCGGCTTGAGCGCGCGGCGGATCTGCGCCAGCACGCCGGGGAGATCGTCGACGAACTGGAACGCCAGCGCGGAAACGGCTAGGTCGAGCGATTGCGGTTGCAGCGGCAGAATTTCCGATGGATCGAGATCGATGCGGGCGATCGATTGGAAACGATCGGCGATGGGCTTTCGCAGCAATTCGCCCGGCGTCCAGATATCGGCGACATCGGCAAAATTCCGCATCACCGCCTGCAGCCGCTCCTCCATGTCTTCCCTGACGCGATCAAGCAGGAACGTCACCGGCCCGGCACGCCGCGCGCGTTCCATCCGCGCGCGCAACAGTGCGCGGTCGAACAGGATCGGTGCGGCGGTCGGGTTCGAAGCCATGCCGGTTGGTACGCTGGCTGCCCTGTCTCTGGCAATCCTGCGCTTGAGCACGCTGCCCATTGGCGCTAGCCTCGCCCCATGGACGCCGAGGCATCACCATCACGCTCCATCTCCAGCCAACTGCGCGGCGCGTTGAGCGCCTGCCGCGACGCATTCGCGCATCTTCCGCGGCTCGCGCTCGACGTCGCGCTGCCGAGCTTATGCGTTTCCTGCCGCGAGCCGGTCGATGGCGAGGGCGTCTGCGCGGCGTGCTGGGCGAAGCTGTCGTTCATCGCTCAGCCGTTCTGTCCGCGGCTCGGCATCCCTTTTGTGTATGATCCCGGTCCGGAATTGCTGTCGATGGAGGCGATCGCCAGCCCACCAACCTACCAGCGCGCCCGGGCCGCGGTGCGCTATGACGACATTGCCCGCACGCTGGTTCATTCGCTGAAATACCAGGACCGCACGGATCTGGCGCCCGCGATGGGCCGCTGGATGGCGCGCGCGGGCCAGGAATTGCTCGATGAGGCCGACGTGCTGGTGCCGGTTCCCCTGCACTGGCGGCGCGGCTGGAGCCGCCGCTACAACCAGTCCGGCGCGCTGGCGCGGGTGATTTCGCAGCAAACCGGCGTCAAACTGGCCTCTGAGGCGCTTCGCCGCATTCGCGCGACCGAGCAGCAAATCGGCCTGTCCCGGCCGCAGCGCGCCAGCAATGTGCAGGGCGCCTTCAAGGTCGCTCCCGATCGCATGGCTGATATCCAGGGCCGCCGCATCGTCCTGATCGACGATGTGCTGACGTCAGGCGCCACGACCGACGCCTGCGCCCGCGCCCTGCTGCGCGCCAAAGCCGCGCAGGTCGATGTGCTGGTATTCGCGCGGGTTGTGGACAGCCACCGGGCTCCCATATAATTCAAGCACTTGTCAAATCAGAGCGCGCCATGACTGCCATTGAAATCTATACCCGCCCGGGCTGCGGCTATTGCACCGCCGCCAAATCGCTACTGACGCGCAAGAACGCCGCGTTCTCCGAATTGAACGTGGCAACCGACCCGGCCTATCGCGACCAGATGTACGACCGCGCGGGCCACGGCTCGACCTTTCCTCAGATCTTCATCGGCACAACCCATGTCGGCGGCTGCGACGAGCTCTACGCGCTGGATCGCGCGGGCAAGCTCGACGCCATGCTGGCGGGAGAAGAGGCCTCCTCATGAGCGCTGGCTCCATTTTTACCGCTGCCATGGTGCAGATGCGTACCGGGCTGTTGCCCGAGCCGAGCCTTGAGCAGGGCATCAAGCTGATCCGCGAGGCCGCAGCGCAAGGCGCCGATTACGTGCTCACGCCCGAGGTGAGCAACATGATGCAGCTGAACCGCAAGGCGCTGTTCGAGCATCTCGCGTCAGAGGAAGACGATCTCTCGCTGAAAGCCTATCGCGCGCTCGCCGCGGAATTGAAGATCCATCTCCATATCGGCTCGCTGGCGCTGCGCTATTCGCCGGAGCGCGCGGTCAACAGGTCCTTCCTGCTCGGGCCCGACGGCAATTTGCTCGCCAGCTACGACAAGATCCACATGTTCGATATCGATCTGCCCGGCGGCGAGAGCTATCGCGAGTCAGCCAATTACCAGCCGGGCGAGACGGCCGTGATCTCGGATCTGCCGTGGGGCCGGATCGGGCTGACGATCTGCTACGACGTGCGTTTTCCCGCGCTCTATCGCGCATTGGCTGAAGCCGGCGCGTCGTTCCTCACGGTGCCGTCAGCCTTCACCAGAAAGACCGGCGAGGCGCATTGGCACACGCTGCTCCGCGCCCGCGCCATCGAAACCGGTTGCTTCGTCTTCGCGGCGGCGCAATGCGGCATGCACGAGAACAAGCGTGAGACCTTCGGGCATTCGCTGATCATCGCCCCCTGGGGCGAGATT
This sequence comes from Bradyrhizobium sp. 170, assembly GCF_023101085.1. Lineage (NCBI taxonomy): Bacteria > Pseudomonadati > Pseudomonadota > Alphaproteobacteria > Hyphomicrobiales > Nitrobacteraceae > Bradyrhizobium > Bradyrhizobium sp. 170. The sequence goes on from NZ_CP064703.1 coordinate 8,802,673, forward strand.
CTTGCCGAGGGCGGCGTCGAGCCTGGCGTGTTCCTTGCGCAGATCGACCCCGCGAAGGTTGAAACCGCACGCAAGGCCGTGCCATCGCTCCAGCACGGACGGCGCTTCGGCATCGCCGATCCCAAGGCTGGGCCGGAGCATCTGCATCTCGTCCGGGGTTCGGCATGATCCGGTACAACCTTCGCTGCGAGAAGGGCCATGCGTTCGAAAGCTGGTTTCAAAGCTCCACGGCTTATGAGAGCCAGGAGAAACGCAGGCTGGTGAGCTGCCCTGCCTGCGGCTCGGTCAAGGTCGAGCGCGCCATCATGGCTCCGCAGATCGTGAGCAAGAAGGGCCGCGAGGCCGCCCCGTCTGCGCCGACCGCGCCCGCGGAAGTAACGGCGTCATCGGAATCGACGCCGCTGTTGATGGCGCAGGAGCGCGAGCTGCGCGCCAAGCTGAAGGAATTGCGCGATCACATCGTGAAGAATGCCGACAATGTCGGCGAGCGCTTCCCCAGCGAAGCGCGCAAGATGCACTACGGCGATATCGAGCATCGCCCGATCTACGGCGAGGCCTCGCCGGATGAAGCGCGCTCGTTGATCGACGAAGGCGTCGAAGTCTCCCCGCTGCCGGTGCTGCCGGACGACCGGAATTGATACAAACCGCGATTCCGTAGGGTGGGCAAAGCGAAGCGTGCCCACCATCTCACGGTGATACTTCGGGGCTAAAGATGGTGGACACGGCGCAAACGCGCCTTTGCCCACCCTACGATTTTCCCATCAAACCGCCACCAGCAGCGCCACGCCCACCACGATCAGCGCGATGCCGGACAGTTCACGCGCCGACAGCTGCTGCTTGAACGAATAATACGCCACCGCCTGCGCGAACAGCACCTCGACCAGCGCCAGCGTGCGCACGTTCGCAGCCACCGTCAGCGCCAAGGCCAGAAACCAGAATTGCGAAGCGAACGCGCCCATGAAGCCCGCGAGCATCGAGGGCCGCCATAGTCCGAGAATCTTCATCAGCACATCAGGCGCGCGGACGAGCAGATAAATCGTCAACACCAGTGTCTGCACGAACAGGCCAAACACCAGCGTGTAGGACGCCGCCGTCACAAAGGAGACGCCGGGCACCACGATGACCGCGCCGCGAAAGCCGACGGCCGACAGCGCAAAGCCCGCCGCGGCGACCAGGCCGATGATGGTCGGCTTCAACTCCGCAAAGCCCTTTTCGCCGCCCGGCCGGAGCGCCGTGATGACCACGCCGATAGTGGCGATCACGATCGCGATCACTTTCAGCAGCGTCAAATGATCGCCGAGAAAGATGAATCCGAAGATCGCGGTCTGGATCGCCTCGGTCTTGATATACGCCGTGGTCACGACGAACGAGCGATCGTTCATCGCGACCAGCATCAGACCGGTGGCCACGATCTGACTGAGCGCGCCCAGCAGCAGCCAAGGCCAGAACGCGGCCGTCGGCAACGGTATGGGGTCGCCGGTCACCGCCACCACGACCGCGAAGAAGATGATCGAGAAGGGGAAGCCGAACAGGAAGCGGATATTGGTCGCGCCCCAGGTCCCGAGCGGCCCCGTCAACGAGCGCTGCATCGCATTGCGGGCGACCTGGCCCAGCGCAGCGATGATAGTGAAGGGAATCCAGAGCGTGACGACGGAGAGCATGGGGGGTACCGGCAGGAAGCTGCCGCACCGTGCCGGGCGGGATGCGTCAGGTCAACAGAACCGCCGTCATGACAGTATTGCGCGCGCACCGCAAACAGTCGTCCCTGCGGACGCAGGGACCATACGCCGCGGCACCAATTGTTTTGGAAGAGGTCAGCCATCTCGCTTTTATCGATAGGACAACGCGGTATGGGTCCCTGCGTTCGCAGGGACGACGATGGATCTGAGGCTAACTACGCCCCCTCGGCCACCACCATGTAGTTCACGTCCATGTCGGACGAGATGCTCCATCGGTCGGCAAGCGGGTTATAGACCACGCCGGCCTGTTCGGTGATGGTGAGGCGATTGTGGGCGAGATGCTGGGCGAGTTCGTCGGGGGTGACGAACTTGTCCCACTGATGGGTGCCGCGCGGCAGCCAGCGCAGCACATATTCCGCGCCGACGATCGCGAGCGCAAAGCTCTTCCAGTTGCGGTTCAGCGTCGAGACCACCATCAAACCGCCCGGCTTGACCATCGCCGCGCAGCGGGCGAGGAACGCGCCGACATCGGTGACATGCTCGATCACTTCCATCGCCAGCACGACGTCGAACCGCTCGCGCACGTCCATCGTCTCGACGGTGGTGCAGCGATAGTCGATCGACAGATGGCCCTTGTCGGCATGCAGCCTGGCTGCGGCGATGTTGGTCGCCGAAGGATCGATCCCGATCACCTGCGCGCCCAGCCGCGTGAACGGCTCGCACAACAGACCCGCGCCGCAACCGATATCGAGGATGCGCAGGCCCGACAGGCAACTCAGGCTCCTGGCGTTGCGGTCGAACTTGCGGCATGCGGCGTCGCGGATATAGGCAAGCCGCAGCGGATTGATCTTGTGCAGCGGGGCCATCTTGCCTTTGGGGTCCCACCACTCGTCCGACAATTTTGAGAACTTTGCGACTTCGGCGGGGTCGACCGAGGAACCCGAGAAACCCGGGGAGGAATTTTGCTGCATGGCCATGGTTCAGGTGCCGACCGGTCGCGTCGTGATGGCATTGCGAAACGCCAGCGGCGACGCAATGGTGTCGATAGTCTTGTTGCCCTCGCCGACTCCGAAGATCGACACATCGCCGTAATTGAGGATGCGGCCGAGAATGCTCTGGTTGACGTCGACGCTCTCGACCTTGTCGAGGCTCATCTCGAACGTTTGCCGCTTGATAAAGCCGGTCTTGTGGACCACGCGCATATTCGTAACGTCAGTCTCGGTGGTCCAGCGGTGGAACCAGGCGATGGCCGTTTTGTACAGCGCGAAAATCGCGGCTATCGCGGCCATCGACAGGCACAGCAACATCGGCGTGTCGGCCGTGACCAGGCGGGAGAGCACCAGAAACGCGATCGCCACGACCCAGCCCACGATCGCAGACAGGAAAAATATCCAGTGCGCGTTGGTCGAATACAGCACCTTCTCGCCGGGCTGCAGGATATCATCGATATAACGGCCCATACGCCTGCCTTGAATTAACCCGCTACCACAGCCATTTGCGCCATTTTGGGCCGAAAACGAAGCTGGTTGCTTGCTCCGGACCGCGCCGCTATGTATACGCCGCTTTCGGCCCGGGCGCTCCACTTTCCGTGCGGGTCACCTAACTTATCCTCACAGGGAATGCACGCGTCGTCATGGGCCGCCTCGTGATGAAATTCGGCGGTACGTCCGTCGCCAATATCGACCGAATCCGCAACGTCGCGCGTCACGTCAAGCGCGAAGTCGACGCCGGGCACGATGTCGCTGTCGTCGTGTCGGCCATGGCCGGCAAGACCAACGAGCTGGTGGAGTGGTGCCGCGACGCCTCACCGATGCATGATGCGCGCGAATATGACGCCGTGGTGGCGTCCGGTGAACAAGTGACCTCGGGCCTGCTCGCGATCACGCTGCAGGGCATGGGCATCCAGGCCCGGTCCTGGCAGGGCTGGCAGATCCCGATTCTGACCTCCGACGCCCACGCCTCGGCGCGGATTCTGGAGATCGACGGCACCGAGATCAGTGCCCGTTTCAAGGATCGCAAGGAAGTCGCCGTTATTGCCGGCTTTCAGGGCATCAATCCACAGACCAACCGAATCACCACGCTCGGGCGCGGCGGCTCGGACACCTCGGCGGTGGCCATTGCGGCCGCGATCCGCGCCGACCGCTGCGACATCTATACCGACGTGGACGGCGTCTACACCACCGATCCGCGGGTGGTTCCCAAGGCGCGGCGGCTCGACAAGATCGCCTTCGAGGATATGCTGGAACTGGCGTCGCTGGGCGCCAAGGTCCTGCAGGTGCGCTCGGTGGAACTCGGCATGGTGCACAACATGCCCGTGTTCGTCCGTTCCAGCTTCGACAAGCCCGAGGATATCGACCCGCACGGCACGCCGCCGGGCACGCTGATCTGCAGCGAGGAGGAAATCATGGAAAGCCACGTCGTCACCGGCATCGCCTTCACCAAAGACGAAGCCCAGATTTCCCTGCGCCAGATCGAGGACAAGCCCGGCGTTGCGGCCGCCATCTTCGGGCCGCTGGCGGATGCCAACATCAATGTCGACATGATCGTCCAGAACGTCTCCGAGGACGGCAAGACCACCGATCTTACCTTCACCGTTCCGGCCTCCGACTATAACCGCGCCCGCGACACCATCACCGCGTCGAAGGGCAAGATCGGCTATATCAGGCTCGACAGCGCCACCGACGTCTCCAAGGTCTCGGTGATCGGCAGCGGCATGCGCAGCCATGCCGGCGTCGCGGCGAAGGCGTTCAAGGCGTTGTCCGAACGCAATATCAACATCCGCGCCATTACCACCTCCGAGATCAAGTTTTCGGTGCTGATCGACGCCGCCTACACCGAACTTGCGGTGCGCACGCTGCACACGCTCTACGGGCTCGACCAGGCCTAGGACGATTTTCTCTCAAATTAAGCGCATGATCTGATCGCCGAACCGGTGGCGTTTTGGCAGCCCCTGCGCTTCGCTGGCGCAGCATTGGCTCTGACACACACGTTATTGCTTCTGGCAGGCGTTTTGCTTGGCAAAGCAAGCCTCGATTGGCTATACGGCCTGTGAGGTGGGTTGCCGCAAACTGCACCGCGGTTTTGGCGATCCCGATTCGGCCGGGATCAGGTGCTTGCGGCCGCGCCGAATGAATAAAATTGTTGTTTTTCGTGCGTTTCACGCCAGCCGCCGGCGACCCGGCGGCCTGGACTCGCGGGGGAGGATACCAGCACATGCGGAGCGCTTCGGGAGGCCCCCGCGTCTTGTTGAGACGGCTCCGCGAAACCATGGCGGAGCAGGTCTCGGCCCAGGAACGCCTGGACAAGATCGTGGTGCTGATCGCGGCCAACATGGTGGCCGAGGTCTGCTCCTGTTACGTGCTGCGCATCGATAATACGCTCGAACTTTATGCCACCGAAGGTCTAAACCGCGACGCGGTGCACCGGACGGTGCTGAACGCGCATGAGGGCCTGGTCGGCCTGGTCGCCAGTGAGGCGAGCCCGCTCAACCTCTCGGATGCGCAAAACCACCCGGCGTTCTCGTTCCGGCCTGAAACCGGCGAAGAAATCTACCATTCGTTCCTCGGCGTGCCGATCCTGCGGGCCGGCAATACGCTCGGCGTGCTGGTCGTCCAGAACCGCGCCAAGCGCACCTATGTCGAGGAAGAGGTCGAGGCGCTGCAGACCACCGCCATGGTGCTGGCGGAAATGATCGCCTCCGGCGAACTGGCGGCGCTGGCGCAGCCCGGCGCGGAACCGGCGGCGCGGCATTCCCTGCACAAAACAGGCGCGATCCTCTCCGACGGCATCGCGCTCGGCCACGTCGTGCTGCACGAGCCGCGCGTCGTCATCACCAACTACATCGCCGAGGACCTGCCGAAGGAAATCAAGAAGCTCGACGCGGCGCTGACCAAGCTGCGCGCCGACCTCGACCGCATGCTGGAGCGCGGCGATGTCGCCGACAGCGGCGAGCACCGCGATGTGCTGGAAGCCTACCGGATGTTCGCCAACGACCACGGCTGGTCGCACAAGCTGCATGAGGCGGTCGCGACCGGCCTTACCGCGGAAGCCGCCGTCGAGCGCGTGCAGTCGGACACCCGCGCCCGCATGCTGCGCTCGACTGATCCTTACCTGCGCGACCGCCTGCACGATCTGGAAGACCTCGGCCATCGCCTGATGCGGCAATTGGTGGGACAGGATCATGCGCCGTCGCGTGAACAGCTTCCCGAGAACGCCATCCTGATCGCGCGCGCGATGGGACCGGCGGCGCTGCTCGACTATGACCGCAAACGCCTGCGCGGACTGGTGCTGGAGGAAGGCACCGCAAACTCCCACGTCTCGATCGTGGCGCGCGCGCTCGGCATTCCCGCCGTCGGCGAAGTGCCGAACGCCCCCGGCATCGCCGATCCCGGCGACGCCATCATCGTCGACGGCACCTCGGGCTCGATCTATGTCCGCCCGTCGGCCGAGATCGAATCGGCCTATGCCGAGCGGGTGCGGTTCCGCGCCCGCCGCCAGGCGCAATATGCCGCGCTGCGCGACATGCCCTGCGTGACCAAGGACGGCCAAAAGGTCGAGCTGATGATCAATGCGGGTCTCGTGATCGACCTGCCGCATATCGACGACACCGGTAGCGCCGGCATTGGGCTGTTCCGCACCGAGTTGCAGTTCATGGTCGGCCAGAGCCTGCCGCGCAGCTCGGACCAGTTGGCGCTCTATCGCACCGTGCTGGATGCCGCGGGCTCCAAGCCGGTGACGTTCCGCACCCTCGATATCGGCGGCGACAAGGCGCTGCCCTATATGGAGACCGTGGTCGAGGAAAATCCCGCGCTCGGCTGGCGGGCGATCCGGCTCGGGCTGGACCGGCCAGGGCTATTGCGCGGCCAGATCCGCGCGTTGCTGCGGGCCGGCGGCGGCCGCGCGCTGAAGATCATGTTCCCGATGATTTCCGATGTCGCCGAATTCGACCAGGCCAAGGCGATTGTCGAGCGCGAGCTGACCTATTTGCGCCAGCACGGCCATGCGCTGCCGGAACGGATCGACGTCGGCACCATGGTGGAAGTGCCGGCGCTGCTCTATCAGCTCGACGAACTCTTGAAGAAGGTCGATTTCGTCTCCGTCGGATCGAACGACCTGTTCCAGTTCATGTTCGCGGTCGATCGCGGCAACGCCAAGGTTTCCGAACGGTTCGACACCATGTCGGCGCCGATCATGCGTGCGCTGCGCGACATCGTGCGCAAGGCCGATGCGGCGAAGAAGACGGCGTCGCTCTGCGGCGAGATGGCCTCAAAGCCGCTCGGCGCGCTGGCCCTGATTGCGCTGGGTTACCGCTCGCTGTCGCTGTCCGCCACCGGGCACGGTCCGGTGAAGGCCATGATCCTCGACCTCGACGCCAAGAAGGCCGAGGCTGTCATCATGCCGCTGCTCGACGCGCCGGCCGGCAGCGTCTCGATCCGGAAGAAACTGACGGAATTCGCGGAAGCCGAGGGGCTGTCGTTGTAGCGAGGCTCGGTCCCGACAACGCCACCTTCCCTTTCGCCCCGTGAGAACCATGCCATGCTACCCGAAGCCAAACTCGATATCTTGCTCGCCCACCACGCCTCGCTGGAAGCTGAGCTGCTGGGTCAGTTGAATTCCGAGAAATACGTCCAGATCACGCGCGAACTTGCCGAGCTCAACCCGCTGATCGACGCGGCGAAAGATTATCGCGCGGCACGGGCCGAGATTGCGGGCGCCGAACAGCTGCTGGCGGATTCCGCCACCGATCCGGAAATGCGCAGCATGGCCGAAGCCGAGCTCGAAACGCTGCAGGCGCGCGTGGCCGAACTGGAGCAGAAGATTCGCGTGGCGCTATTGCCGAAAGACGCCATGGACGACCGCAACGTGATGCTGGAAATCCGCGCCGGCACCGGCGGTGACGAAGCATCATTGTTCGCCGGCGACCTGTTCCGGATGTATGAGCGGTTTGCCGCCTTGCAGGGCTGGAAGGTCGAGGTGATCTCGGCCTCCGAGGGCACCATGGGCGGCTTCAAGGAAATCATCGCCGAGGTGCAGGGCCGCGGCGCGTTCGCCAAGCTGAAATTCGAATCCGGCGTGCACCGCGTGCAGCGTGTACCTGATACCGAGACGCAGGGGCGCATTCACACCTCCGCCGCGACCGTCGCCGTGCTGCCCGAGGTCGAGGACGTCGACGTCGACATCAAGAACGACGATTTGCGGATCGAGACCATGCGCGCGCAGGGCGCCGGCGGTCAGCACGTCAACAAGACCGAATCAGCGATCCGGATCACCCACATCCCGACCGGCATCGTGGTCATGATGCAGGACAGCCGCTCGCAGCACAAAAACCGCGCCTCCGCGATGAACATCCTGCGCTCGCGCATCTACGACGCCGAGCGCCAGCGCGTCGACGCGGCGCGCTCCGCGGACCGCAAGGAGAAGGTCGGCTCCGGCGACCGAAGCGAGCGCATCCGCACCTATAATTTCCCGCAAGGCCGCGTCACCGACCACCGCATCAACCTGACGCTCTACAAATTGCCGCAGGTGATTTCGGGCGAAGCGCTGGGTGAACTGATCGACGCGCTGACGACCGAGCACCAGGCCGCCCAGCTTGCGGCACAGGGCGCGGCGGCGTGAGGACCGCCTCCTCGTCGTCCCCGCGAAAGCGGGGACCCATACGCCGCGGCCTCTCAATATGGGCGGTGGTCGACACCTCCCGTAACAATAAATGCTTGTGGTTATGGGTTCCTGCATTCGCAGGGACGACGTCGAGATTGTGGCCCGCCACATGAACGATTTCGCCCACCAGACCATCGAGACCGCCCGGCGTGTCCTCGCCGCGCAGTTCAAATCCGCCGCCATCGAATCCGCCGAGCTCGACGCGCGGCTTCTGATCGGTCACGCACTCGGCCTCGACTTGACCGGCTTGATCACGGCCGCACAGCGCCAACTCACGCCGGACGAATCGGCGAGCATCGAAGCATTCGCCCGCCGTCGCCTCGCCGGTGAACCGGTCGCCCGCATTCTCGGCGAGAAGGAGTTCTGGGGTCTGCCGCTGCAACTCTCGCCCGCGACGCTGGTGCCGCGGCCCGATACCGAGACGGTGGTCGAACTGGCGCTGGAACTGTTGCGCGCCGGCGGGAACCTCGATCGCCGATTGCGCATCGCCGATCTCGGCACCGGCTCCGGCGCAATCCTGCTGGCGCTTTTGTCCGAGCTGCCGGCGGCGCGAGGATTCGGGACCGACATTTCGCAAGCCGCCTTGCAAACCGCCGGGACCAATGCAGTTCGCGCGGGGCTGTCGGATCGCGCGACGTTCATCGCGTGCGACTATGCGAACGGACTAACCGGCCCGTTTGACCTGATCGTTTCGAATCCGCCCTATATCCGCTCGGCGGACATCGATGGTCTGGCGGCGGAGGTGCGGAATCACGATCCCCTGGCCGCACTCGATGGCGGCCCCGACGGGCTGGACGCCTACCGCGCGCTGATCCCTCAGGCGGCGCGCCTTCTGGCAGCAGGCGCCCCCCTCGTTGTGGAAGCCGGACAAGGCCAAAGCGGCCCTATCCAGGCTTTGATGGCTGCCGCAGGGTTAATGCCTGTGATCGCCCCCAAAGCCGATCTGGCAGGCATTCCGAGGGCCGTCGCGGGCCACAAAATGGCCCGATAAAGTCCTTTTGGAACGCAAAAAAACCCCTTGGAATATTCCCCGGGAGCGACTACGTTCCGCTTACAACATCGGTCCAGGGTCGCTGGCCCCGTAAGTTTACACGGGTGAGGCCAGAGTTCTCGAAACGAGAGCCCGCCGGATGAAAGGTTCCAAAACGCAGGTCGAATTGAGCGCAATAGCTGGAGCTGTGCTGCTCTCGACCGCAAAGCGAACGAAAGCCTGATATTGCGCTTGAAGACTTACGCAACAGCCACTCACGCGAAGCCGTCACGCAAGACGATTAGGCTGGTTTTGGCAGGCTGAATGATTTGGTCCGGCGCGCGGTGAACGCGGCCGGTTGGGGAACGCGTCTTTGTTGAACGCGATGGTTGGCGAAATCGACGACATGAATTCGAACGGCATCGTGATTCGGTGCGCCTGAGCGCGCCGGGTCGGATCAGGCTACGACGGCAACTGCATAACTTCAGGGCTGGAATAAAGGCGAGACATGAGAAACGGTCAGAACAACAAGCGGATGCGTAACCGGAATAATAACAACAATAACAGCAACAATAATAACCGGCGCGGTCAAAACCCTATGACCCGGGTGTTCGAATCGAACGGGCCCGATATCAAGATCCGCGGCACCGCCTCGCACGTCGCCGAAAAATACGTTCAGCTGGCGCGTGACGCGCGCTCTTCCGGCGACCCGGTCGCGGCCGAGAACTACTACCAGCACGCCGAACACTATTTCCGCCTGATCGCAGCCGCCCAGGAGCAGTTCCGGCAGAACCAGCCGCAGCCGCGCGTCGACAACGAGGCGCCGGCGACGGAAGATGGCGACGACGAGGGCGAGAGCTTCTCGCATTTCGGCCAGGAGCCGGGCTTCGTCCCGCAGCAGCCGCAGCCCTACATCCGCGACAACAATCCGCGTGAACAGCGCGGCGAAGGTCAGTCCTACCAGCGCGACCAGCAGCCGCGCGAGCATCACCGCGAACGCGAGCAACGCGAGCATCGTCCGCAGCCGCAATATCAGCCGCAACCCCAGCCGCAGCCGGTGATTGCCGATACCGGCGGCGTCGATCGCCTGCCCTCCTTCATCACCGGCCCGCAGCCGCAGGTGAACGGCACGCCCGGCGGGTATGAAGAGGGCCGTGGCGGCGAGCGTTTCCCGCGCCGGCGCCGCCGGCCGCATGGTCCGCGTCCCGACGGCATGGCCGCGCCTGCCGCGCCCAGCGAAGATTTCAATCCGGGGAATGAGTAGCTTCGGACAGGTTTCGTAGGGTGGGCAAAGCGTAAGCGTGCCCACCAACTTTCTCGCAAATATCCCGAATAAGCTGGTGGGCACGGCGCATGCGCGCCTTTGCCCACCCTACGATTCTGAGATTACACCTTATCCCTCGTCGCCGTCGATGACGGCACCAGCACCGGCTCCAGCGATGGAATCAACCGCGTGCGTTCGCGGCCCGCGGGGATCGCGCGATAGACCTGTTTGGTCGCTTCCACGATATGGACGCCAGCGAACGGCAGCGACAGTGCTGCTCCAACGCGCTCCCACGCCATCGCCGAGCGCAAAAACCAGCTATTGCCGACCGGCGGCAGGAACAGCGCCTCGCCCCACGAAGCCGGCGTGAACCAGGTCTGCCGCAGCAATTGCGTGATCTGCGCACGCGAATAGGGCCGGCCGTGACCGAACGGCGTATTGTCGGTGCGCGTCCATACGCCGCGCCGGTTCGGGATCACCGCGATCAGCCGGCCGGACGGCGCCAGCACCCGCCACACCTCGCGCAGCAAGCGCTCCGGATCGTCAGACATTTCCAGCGCGTGGACCAGCAGGATCCGATCCACCGCGGCGTCCGGCAGCGGCATCGAAAATTCATCGATCAGGGTCGCCAGCGCAGGCCGCGCGGTCGGCCATTTCAACACGCCCTGCGCCGCCGGCATGAAGGCGATGCAGCGTTCGGAATCCTCGCGAAACAGGCCGAGATAGGGCGTCGGGTAACCGAGCCCGAGCACGCGCTGCCCCGCCGCATCGGGCCAGCGCGCCCGGATGCCGCGGTTGATCAGCTGGCGCGCCACGATGCCGAGGCGTCGCGAATAGAAATCGCGGAGGTCGATGACGTCGATGGTCATGGCATCAATCTACCACAGGGCGTTTCGTTGCGGCGCGCCGAAAATGGCATTGCCGCGCAAGCGTTAACGCCATATTTCTTTGGAATTAATGGGGCCGAAAGCCTTAACCACGGAGCTATCATGGCCGCGGAAATTCGCACCTTCACCTGTCTCAACGACAATTTCGGCTATTTGATCCACGATCCCGCAACCAAGGCCACCGCATCGATCGACGCGCCGGAAGCCGCCCCGATCATCAAGGCGCTGGAGCGCGAGGGCTGGACGCTGACCGATATTCTCGTCACCCACCACCATCACGACCATGTCGGCGGCGTCGCCGAACTGAAGCAGAAATATAATTGCCGAGTCGTTGCCCCCAACGACAAGTCCACCAAGATCGCCAATGTCGACCTGCGCGCGGCCCATGGCGACGTGATCAAGGTGGGCAGCCTGCTGGCGCGGGTGCTGGAAACGCCCGGCCATACGCTCGATCATATCTCCTACGTGTTCGATACCGATAAGGCGCTGTTTGCCGCCGACACGCTGTTCTCGATCGGCTGCGGCCGGGTGTTCGAGGGCACCTATCCCATGATGTGGGATTCGCTGCTGAAGCTCCGCGCGCTGCCGGACGATTTCAAACTCTATTGCGGTCACGAGTATACGGCATCTAACGTCAAGTTCGCGCTGACAGTCGATACCGACAATCCCGCACTGAAGGCGCGCGCCGAGGAAGTGACGCGGCTGCGTGCGGAGAACAAGCCGACGATCCCGGTGCTGCTGGGTGAGGAGAAGAAGACCAACGTCTTCCTGCGCGCCGACGAGCCGTCGGTGGCGGCGAAGCTGCACATGAAGGGCGCCAGCGCGGCCGAGGTATTCGGCGAACTCCGCGAACGCAAGAACAAGTCCTGATGGCGCTGCCGAAGAAAGCCGCCGACATCATCGCGCGGCTCGAGCTGAAGCCGCATCCGGAAGGCGGCCATTATCGCGAGACGTTTCGCGATATCAGCGTGGACGCCGATGGACGCTCGCGATCGACCGCGATCTATTTCCTGCTGGCGCGTGGCGAACACTCGCACTGGCATCGCATCGACGCCGTGGAGACCTGGCACTACTATGCGGGCAGCGCCCTGACGCTGCGAATCGCGGACGAGAACGGCGAACGCAGCATCAAACTCGGCACCAATCTCACGGCCGGCGAAACCCCGCAGGCGGTCGTGCCCGCGCATGCGTGGCAGGCAGCCGAAAGCACCGGCGACTGGACGTTAGTCGGCTGCACTGTTGCACCCGGATTCGAATTTGCGAAATTCGAACTCGCGCCAAAGGATTGGACTCCTCCGCGCTGAAACAGCCGATCGGAAATCGGGTGGGTTTCACACGCCCGCGCACATAGTTTCTGGCCTCGCAGCAAGAGGAGCGGAAAAGTGCACGGGACATTCAGCGTTTCAAATCAGATCGAGCCGGCGATTCTCTATTTCGGCACGCCGGTGGTTCTGATCGGATCAACCAACGAAGACAGTTCGTTCAACCTCGCGCCGATGTCGTCGGCATGGTGGGTCGGGTGGCGCTGCATGCTGGGGTTGGCAACCAACTCAAAGACCACCGAGAACATGATCAGGTCGGGCGAATGCGTGCTCAACCTGCCGTCGGCTGCGCTCGTCGGCGCTGTCGATCGACTGGCGCGCACCACTGGTTCGGACCCGGTGCCGCCGGGCAAGATCATGCGCGGCTATCGACACACGCGCGACAAGTTCGGCCTGTGCGGCCTGACGGCGATGCCAGGCGAAACCGTCGCGGCACCGCGCGCGCTGGAATGTCCGGTGCAGATCGAAGCCAAGGTCGCGCAGGTCCATAAAATGGCGCAGGAGGATAGTGTCTGGCGCGGCAACATCACGGCGATCGAGGTGCGGATCACGCGCGTCCATGCACATCCGGGAATCATGATGGAAGGACAGCCCAACCGCGTCGATCCCGACAAATGGCGGCCGCTGATCATGAGCTTCCAGCAATTTTACGGCCTGACGCCGGAGAAACTGCAGCGCTCCGAACTCGGGCAGATTCCGGAAGCCATGTACAAGCCGCCCGGCTGGAAGCCGGCAGTTTAATACTTCCTCCACACCATATCTTTCGCTGCAATCAGGCCGCCGCCGGCGATCAGGATCGCGGCGAAGGCGATCGTGGCGGTCGGCTGCGCAAAGCCGGCCAGTATCAGGAACAATGTCGACAGCAATGGCGTCGCGTAAGAGGCGGCACCGAGCACGCGGATATCGCCGCGTTTCATGCCGATGTCCCAGACAAAGAACGCGGCCCCCACGGGGCCAATGCCGAGCGCAATGATCGCCAGCCACTGCCCGATTGTTTCCGGCCACACCGTGGTCTCAACCATGCCGTGGACGAGGGTAGCAAGCAGCGCGGTAACGAGACAAAAGCCTGCGACCGCATCGGTTGGCACGGCTTTCAGCTTGCGCGACATCACCGAATAGGCCGCCCACACAAAGGCGGCGACGAAGGCTGCGGCCAGGCCCGGTATCTGACCCGGCGTAAAGCCGCCAGTGTTGCCGGCGAACAGCAGCACCGTTCCGGCCAATCCCACCACGGCGCCGACGATGTGATGCGGCGCCAGCCGCTCGCCCGGCAGCAGCGAGGAGAACAGCACGATCAGGAGGGGCCAGAGATAGTTCAACAGGCCGGCTTCCGCCGGCGGTGCGAAACGCAGCGCGAGGAAATAGAGCGCGTGGTAGCCGAACAGGCCGCCGACGCCGACGACCCAGGCGACCGGCGGCTGCTTCAGCGCGTTGAAGGCGGACGGCCGGAACAGGAAGCTCACGAACGCCACTGCCGCGCCGATCGCAAATGTCATCGCGGCGAGCTGGAACGCGGGGATCTTTCCGGTCGCAACCGTCAACACCGACAGCAGCGACCACATCAGGATCGCAGTCAGTCCGATCAGTGTGGCGGCACGGGGAGTCATTGGCAGAACACTTTCCGTCATGGCCGGGTTTGTCCCGGCCATCCACGTCTTTCTTGCCGCTGGTTGTAAAGACGTGGATGCCCGGGACAAGCCCGGGCATGACGACTTTTTATGAGCCGTTGCGACATGCAACAGCCATGCGATGACGAGACGCCATCACACCATGTACTGCCCGCCGTTGACCGTCATCGTCGAGCCGGTGATGCCTCCGGCCTCGTCGGCGGCGAGGAACACCACGGCGCGGGCGATTTCCTCGGGCTCGCCGAGGCGATTGACCGGGATCAGCGGCAGAATGCTTTTCTCCAGCACGTCCTTCGGCACCGCCTGCACCATTTCGGTGTTGATGTAGCCGGGGCAGATCGCATTCACGGTGATGCCGCCCTTGGCATTCTCCAGCGCGAGCGCCTTGGTGAAGCCGATGTCGCCGGCTTTGGCCGCGGAATAGTTGACCTGACCGAACTGTCCCTTCTGGCCGTTGATCGAGGAGATGTTGATGACGCGACCGAACTTGCGGGCGCGCATGCCTTCGATCACCTGGCGCGTCATGTTGAACAGCGAGCCGAGATTGGTGTTGATGACCGCGTTCCACTGATCGAGCGTCATCTTGTGGAAGGCGCCGTCCTTGGTGATGCCGGCATTGTTGATCAGCACGTCGACCGGGCCGAGGTCGGCTTCGACCTTCTTGACGCCGGCAGCGCAGTCGTCGAACGAGCTGACGTCCCATTTGTAGACCGGAATGCCGGTCTCCGATTTGAATTTTTCGGCTGCGGCGTCGTTGCCGGCGTAGCTCGCCGCGACCGTATAGCCCGCAGCCTTCAGCGCCTTGCTGATCGCCGCGCCAATGCCCCTTGTACCCCCCGTAACCAATGCAACACGTGCCATATCGTAGTCCTCCTTGGTGGCCTTCTTTCTATGCCGGAATTGTCCCGGTCTTTTGACGAAGCTCAGCCTTTGGTTTGAAGCGTTGTTGAAAACGCTTGCGTAAGATGAAAATGCCCGGCGCGAGACCGGGCATTTCATCCTTACCAATTCGAGCCGCGGTTGACAGATGATCTTTTCATCATTCAACCAGTCACTCTGCCTTTAGTTCAGTCGCGTGCGATGCACATGGCGATGCCCATGCCGCCGCCGATGCACAGCGTGGCGAGGCCCTTCTTGGCGTCGCGCTTCTGCATCTCGTGCAGCAGCGTCACCAGCACGCGCGCGCCGGAGGCGCCGACCGGGTGACCGATCGCGATCGCGCCGCCATTGACGTTGACCTTGCCGGTATCCCAGCCGAGGTCCTTGTTGACTGCGCAGGCCTGCGCGGCGAACGCCTCGTTGGCCTCGATCAGGTCGAGGTCGCCGATGTTCCAGCCGGCCTTCTTCAGCGCGGCGCGGGAAGCCGGGATCGGCCCGGTGCCCATGATCTTGGGATCGACACCGGCCTGGCCCCACGACACGATGCGGCCAAGCACTTTCTTGCCTTCCTTGGCGGCCTGCTTGGCGGTCATCAGCACCACGGCGGCGGCGCCGTCATTGATGCCGGATGCGCTGCCGGCGGTGACGGTGCCGTCCTTTTCGAAGGCGGGCTTCAGCTTCGCCATCGAATCGATGGTGGCGCCATGGCGCGGATATTCGTCGTCGCTGACGATGATGTCGCCCTTGCGGGTCTTGATGGTGACGGGAACGATCTCGTCCTTGAACTTGCCGGCCTTCTGCGCCGCCTCGGCCTTGTTCTGCGAGAAAACCGCGAACTCATCCTGCTGCGCGCGGGTGATCTGGTACTGGCGCGCGACGTTCTCGGCGGTGTTGCCCATGTGGTAGCCGTTGAAGGCGTCCCACAGGCCGTCCTTGATCATGGTGTCGACCAGCTCGAGGCCGCCCATCTTGACGCCGCCGCGCAGATACTGCGCGTGCGGGGCCATGCTCATGGATTCCTGGCCGCCGGCGACGACGATTTCGGAATCGCCGTTGAGCAGCGCCTGGTAGCCGAGTGCCACCGTGCGCAGGCCGCTTCCGCAGAGCTGGTTAACGCCCCAGGCCGGGCTTTCCACCGGAATACCGGCGGCGATCGAGGCCTGGCGAGCCGGGTTCTGGCCTTGGGCAGCGGTCAGGATCTGCCCCATGATGACTTCGGAGACGCGGCCCGGCTCGATGCCGGCCCGCTCCAGCGCAGCCTTGATGGCGACGGCGCCGAGGTCATGCGCCGGGGTGGTGGCGAACGCGCCGTTGAAGCTGCCGACCGGGGTGCGGGCGGCGCTGACGATGACGACATCGTCTGACATGGACATCTCCTATTAGGGTTTCTTGGCTTGAGGTTTTCTTCGACGGCGGGCTGCCGGATGGCGTGCCTGTCTCTCACCTCATCCTGTTAACCCCGTTGACCCATGTCAATTGGCCAGGGCCCAAATTCCTTCCGCGGCGCATTCAAATTGATCCCCGTGAGGGTTTCCATAGCAGCGTCCATGCCTTGGAATTAACCGTGCCGCACAAAACGGTAGCCGAACCGCATTGAAAATGCTTACTTTGCTGCGTTGCGTTGCTCGTCTGCCCGTCGGCAATGCCGTCGGGTTCCCCGCTCTCGGTGTTGATGTGTGAGCTTATGGCAAAGTCAGACCAACCTACGACCATCAAGAAATACGCCAACCGGCGGCTCTATAATACCGGCACCAGCACCTATGTGACGCTCGAGGATCTCGCGGCGATGGTGAAGGACGGCGAGGATTTTCTCGTCTACGACGCCAAGACCGGCGACGACATTACCCGCTCGGTGCTGGCGCAGATCATCTTCGAACAGGAAAACAAGGCCGGCCAGAATTTGTTGCCGACCACCTTCCTGCGGCAGTTGATCCGGTTCTACGGCGACAGCATGCAGATGGTGGTGCCGAAATATCTGGAGCAGTCGATCGACACGCTGACGCGCGAACAGGAAAAATTCCGCAAGCAGCTCACCAACACGTTCAGCGGAACGCCGTTTGCGCCGCTCGAAGAACATGTCCGCCGCAACATGGAATTGTTTCAGCAGACGTTCTCGATGTTCAAGCCGTTCGTGCCGCCGCGCAACGGATCGACGTCGTCAGAGCCGGAGAAAGTGCCGGAGCCGGCGGCTGACGAAGACAATATCGACGACCTTCGCCGCCAAATGAAAGACATGCAGGATCGCCTCGAGCGCATGTCGAAAGAGCCGAAGAAGGAAGAGTAACAGGGTTCACTCCCCTCGTCGTCCCCGCGAACGCGGGGACGACGAAGAGATTTTTCAGTACGAGAAGACAGTCTAACCCGCCGCCGGCAGCACCGTCTCTGCCGCCGTGCTCCACGGCCGTTCCGGCGAGGCCAGCCCGATCAGGCGACCCTGGATGTAATCGCAGCCCCATTCGCGCAGCATCACGGCGGCTTCCTCGTCCTGCACCCATTCCGCCACCGTCTTGATCTGCAGGCGGTTCGCCAGATCGATCAGCGTATGCACGAAGGCGCGATCGTCCGCCGAGCGTGCGATGTTCTGCACGAAGGCGCCGTCGATCTTCACGATATCGACGCCGAGCTTGCGCAAATTTCGGAATGAAGTGTAGCCGGCGCCGAAATCGTCGATCGCGATCTGACTGCCGAAGTTCTTCAGACGGGTCACGAAGCCGCGGACATCGTCGATATCCTGGATCGCGACCGTTTCGGTGATTTCGACGATCAGCCGCTCGCCGGCGCCGGGATGCGCCTGCATCAGCGATTCGATCGAAGTCCACCAGTCCGGGTCCATCGTGGTGTCGGGCGAGATGTTGAGGCTGAGCCGCACGTTCGGCGACGCCGCGAGTTCGGCGATCGCAAGTTCGAGCACGCGGTGATCGACCAGCCGGATCAGGCCCAATCGCTCCGCGACCGGAACGATATCGGGCGCCAGCAGCGCCTGCCCGTCCTCCTGCTCCATCCGCACCAGGCACTCATAGAACGCCGGCTGTCGCGAGCGCGCTTCAACCACCGGCTCGAACGCCGCGACGATGCGGCGCTCGTTGAGCGCGGTGACTATCTCGTCGGTGACGCGGATGTTGACGCGGCGCTGGGCATCGCGTTCGACATTCGGACGCCACAGCGAGAACGATCCGGCACGGCGGCGCTTGGCGCCGTCGAGTGTTTCCTGGGCGCGGTTGATGGCCTCATCGGCATTGCGGGCGTAACGCGGGATGGTGACCGCGCCGATCGAGGCCGTCACCGAGACCGGGCCGGATTTGGTCGGGATCACCTCGTCGCGGATTCCTGCCAGGAAGCGTTCGGCCGCAGTATTGGTGTCGTCGACCGTACAGTTCCTCAAGATCAGCCCGAACTTGTTGCCGGAGAACCGGCCGAGCACGTCGCCCCCACGCAGCTTGGCGCGGATGCGTTTTCCGACCTCGGCGATCACGGCGTCCGCCACGTCGAAGCCAAAGGCGTCGTTGACGCGCGCCAGATGATCGATGCCGATCAGCATGAAGGCGCAGGACGATCGGAAACGCATGGTTTCTTCGATCGTTTCCGCCAGCGCGGCGACGAGATGCGTGCGATTGAGTTCACCGGTCAGCGGATCGTGCCTCGAAAGCCGCATGAGCTGTTCGTCGCGGGCGTGGCGCTCGTTGTTGACACGGACGATGCCTTGCGCGCGCACCGGCTTGCCGTCGGGCCCTCCAAACCAGCAACCGGTCTCCTCGATCCAGATCATGGGCGCCGAGGCCGCGGCGCGAACGCCATATTCGATCCGGTAGGCGACGCCTTCTTCGCCGGTCCGCGCGGGTGCAGATTGAGCGAGCGCCTCGTTGCGGATCGAACGGGAGGGTTCGATCAACCGGGCGAAGGCGGAGCCGCTGACCAGCGCCTCCGCCGGAATGTCGGTGAAGACCGCGCCGGCATTGTCGCTCCAGTCGATGGTGTCCGCCGTCAGGTCCCACAGGAAGGCCGCCTGACCTAGCGAGGCAAGGATGCTTGAGGCTTGCGGGACAGGGGGCATCGGGACGCCTCGATTCGGGACACCGCCGGGGTGATTCCCACCGCTAAGGATAGTGGCTCTCTTGAACACGAGGCTAGGCCAAGTTCATAAATAATCCGGAAACCATGTTTCACGGACTTCCCTGACCCGGCGGGAACGAAACGGGAGGAAGCGGCATAGGCCTTGCGAGGTCAGATCGCAGTGGGGGCGTAACGTCCCAAAACGTGACAGTTAGCCGGTTACGGTGTGCGATGCTGGATATCGATCGATCAGACGAAATCTTGGACGGCGAGTTCGTCAACCTCGACGAGCCGGCCAGCACCGAGCTGGTGCCGGTGACCCAGTCCGTGCACTGGTCGCCGAGGCCCGCGCCGAGGCCCGATCCAACCTTCGTCGCGCAGTTGATCGCGACCGCCGACCGGGCGCCGCAAACCCGGAGCCTGCGGCGGGCTTCGCTGGCGGATGCACAGACGGCCTATGGCGCCAGCCAGATCCGCCGTTGCGGCACCGGCTTCCGGACGCGGCAAACCATCTAGCTTCTTGTTTTGACGCGTTTTCTTTACGCGAACCGGGATCCACCCCGGATCAAGTCCGAGGGCATGCTTCGATCCGAAAACGCTATGAGTCAGCGCTGAGGCGTGTCCGGCTTATCCGGCTTATCCGGCGATGGCGGAAAGCCTGGGCCCGGCTGCAGTCCCGGTGACGGGACCTCCGGTGACTGGACCTCGGGCGACGGGACTTCCGGCGAATGGACTTCCGGAGACGGCGTTTTCGGCGGGACCGCCTCGGGCACGACGGCGGGCTGCACCGGTTTTGGCTCGGGCTGCACCGGTTTCAGCTCGGTCTGCGCCGGTTTCGGCTCGGCGAGATCCTTCAACACGGATTCGGCAACAGAGACTGCCGGCGGCACCGGCGCAAGAGGCGCAGGTGCGGCGGCCGGCGCGGGGTCGATATGGGGCTCGGCCGCCGGTGCCTCGACTTTTTCGGCGGCCTTTGGCGGTGGTTCGGCGGCTTTTGGCGCAGGCGCAGGCGCAGGCGCTACCGCAACGGCACGGCGCCGCGTTCGCAATGCGAGGCCGGAGAGGAAATCCACCAGCGCGAGTGCCGTCAGAAGGAAATAGGTCGAGGTGCCGAACTTCGGCCACAGCACGAATTCGGCCGCGGCCGCGCCGAACACGATCAGCGACAGCAGATGGTCGGTGAGATACTTCGCGCCGGGGCGCGCGCCTTTGATGACTTCGGCAAGCAGCAGCAGGATGCCAAGCGTGAGCAGCACGTCGCTCAGCGTCACGGCCAGTTCCGCGCCCGACACCAAGGTCAGCTTCACCAGCGGATCGGTGAAGGATACGCCGGGCATCAGGAAGACGATGATGTTGTAGATCGCGAGCGGAATCAGAAGCAGCGGAAAACCGACCATGGGTATCGCGCCTTCCTAGGAAAACCGGAATGTCCCCGGGCGAAGCATCGCTCCGCCCCGTGGAACCGTTGGCCCACTCGTTGGCCAAATTCGGGCAGACGCCGCCAGAAGCGGCGCCTTATCCCCGAATCCGATCAGGATTCCTTCTTTTTCAGCACCTGCCGGCCCTTGTACATGCCGGTCTTCAGGTCGAGGTGATGCGGACGGCGCAGTTCGCCGGAATCCTTGTCCTCGGCATAGGTCGGCTTCTTCAGCGCATCCGCCGAGCGGCGCATGCCACGCCGCGAGGGCGATGTTTTTCTTCTGGGAACGGCCATAACGGTCCTCTAGGGGTGTTGTCGGAGGCATCGTCCGAAACCGGACGGCCCAGCGCTGCGCGCGCGGGCTGCGATGCCGATAAGGCCGCGCTTATAGAGGATGGGATGGCGTAAAGCTAGGCCGGCTTGCGGTTAAAGGGACCGAAAATTGGCTCAAAAAGCACGATTTTCGCTCCAGCAGCGCTGCAGTGCCGCCGCGTTGGCCCGCGCCATATAGGTCCCGGCCAGACGGCGTACCCCGGGCCCGGGATTGCGGGCGCTGCGCCTGACGGGATTGGGCAGGATCGCCGCCAGCAAGGCCGCCTCGCGCGCCGAAAGCGTCGCGGCCGAACGGCCGAACGCATACATCGAAGCGGCCTCAGCCCCGAACTGCCCGGATGGGCCGAGTTCAGCGATGTTGAGATAGATTTCCAGAATCCGCTGCTTGGGCAGCACCAGATCGATCCACATCGCCAAGGGCAGTTCCAGCGCCTTGCGGACCACGCTGCGGCCCGGCCACAGGAACAGGTTCTTGGCCACCTGCTGGGTGATGGTCGAACCGCCGCGGGCGGGCTCACCGTCCTCGGCATCGTCGATCGCATCCTGCAACGCGCCCCAATCGACCCCGCGATGGCTGCAGAATTTGGCGTCTTCGGAGCCCACCACCGAGCGCGGCAGGTAAGGCGAAATCGCGTTGAAATCGACCCATTGCCGGGATACCGGCGCGCCCTTGAGCCAGCGCAAGGCCATCAGCGCCGACACCGGATGGCCGGTTCGGTAGAACGGCGTCACCAGATAAGGCAGCAACAGCACCGCGAGCAGGATCAGCAGCAAAATTCGGACAATGCGCAAATTGGACGCTTCCGGTTCAGCCCAGGCCGGCCCGGGGCCGACGAATTGGCCCCACCCATGTGACATCTCCATGATATTTCGTGCGTTTTCCAGCGCTTTTGTGACCGGGGTCATGGAATTGACGAAGCCGTTGCCATCAACGATTGTCCGGCCAAATTGATCTGGAGCTATTCTTAATGACCACCGCCACTGCCGATTTTACCAAACGCCTGGACCAGACCGCGGACGATACCGAAGCGCTGCTGGCAAAGCTGCTCTCCGACACGCTCGTGCCGGACGAGATCGTCCGGCCGAAACGGCTGATGGACGCGATGCGCTATTCCAGCCTCAACGGCGGCAAGCGACTGCGCCCTTTTCTGGTGGTCGAAAGTTCGGCCGTGTTCGGGGTTCCGCGGGACGCTGCCCTGCTGGTCGGCGCGGCTCTGGAATGCATCCATTGCTATTCCCTGATCCATGACGATTTGCCGGCGATGGACAACAGCGACCTGCGCCGCGGCCGGCCGACGTTGCACAAGAGGACCGATGACGCCACCGCGATCCTCGCCGGCGATGGCTTGCTGACGCTGGCGTTCGACATCGTCACCCGCGACGAGATCCACAAGGACGCCAATGTGCGCCTGTTGCTGACGCGGGCGCTGGCGCGCGCCTCCGGCATCGGCGGCATGGTCGGCGGCCAGATCCTCGACCTCGCCGGCGAAGGCCGCTTCGGCGACCGGGAACCGGTCGACGTGGCGCGGCTGCAGCAGATGAAGACCGGCGCGCTGTTGCGCTATGGCTGCATCGCAGGCGCGATCCTCGGCCAGTCCACTCCGAGCGAGTATCAGGCTCTAGACGATTACGGCCGCGCGCTCGGCGAGGCCTTCCAGATTGCCGACGACCTGCTCGACGTCGAAGGCGACGCCGCGGCGCTCGGCAAGCAAACCGGCCAGGATGCGGCGCTCGGCAAGACCACCTTCGTCACCCAGCTCGGCATCGACGGCGCCAAGCAGCGCGTGCGCGATCTGCTGGCGCGGGCCGATTCCGCGCTGTCGATCTTCGGGGCGAAGGGCGACACATTGCGGGCAGCCGCACGCTTCGTCGCCGAGCGCAAAAACTAGCGCGAATCGAAGGCATCGGATGAGCAAGG
This sequence comes from Bradyrhizobium sp. 170, assembly GCF_023101085.1. Classification (NCBI taxonomy): domain Bacteria; kingdom Pseudomonadati; phylum Pseudomonadota; class Alphaproteobacteria; order Hyphomicrobiales; family Nitrobacteraceae; genus Bradyrhizobium; species Bradyrhizobium sp. 170. Next base: position 8,825,680 of record NZ_CP064703.1, read on the forward strand.
AATTCGAAGAGCACCTTGTTCGGTTCCGCAATCTGCCGCTGCCGGTCCGCGTGGTCTACGGCAGGCCCCGCACTTTCATCGCGCTCGCGGTCGGCGTCATCGCGTTCCTGCTGCTGCCCGGCACGCTGCGGCTGCCGACGCGGCTTGTCGTCGGCTGGGACGCATTCACCGCGCTGTACCTCGTGCTCGCCTACATCATGATGCTGCGCTGTGACGTCGCCCATATCCGCCGCAGCGCGGTGCTGCAGGACGACGGGCGTTTCCTGCTGCTGCTGTTGACCGCGCTCGGCGCCTTCGCGAGCCTCGCCGCGATCGTGCTCGAGCTCGGCGCCTCGAAGGGAAGCTCGTCCGGGCTGATCCTGGCCACGGTGACGATCGTGCTGTCATGGGCGACCGTTCACACGGCCTTCTCGCTGCACTACGCGCACGAGTTCTATCGCGGCGGCAAGCCCGGCGGCTTGCAGTTTCCGAGCGGCGACGCCCATGCCGAGGCCGATTACTGGGACTTCGTCTACTTCTCGTTCGTGATCGGCATGACCGCGCAGGTTTCCGACGTCGGCATCACCGACCGGGTCATCCGCCGCACCGCGACCGTGCACGGCGTCATCTCGTTCGTGTTCAACACCGCGCTGATCGCGTTGATGGTGAATATTGCCGGGAGTGCGATCTGAAAGCCATCGTCCCCGCTTTTGGCGGGGACGATGCTGTTTGGATCGGTTAGGGGCACTTTCCCGACATTATGGCTTCCCGCGAGTTACAACCCAACAGACGTTGATCGCCGGTAAGCGGCTGGCCCGTAGATGACATCCCTGGACCACCCGGTGTTTGGGAACGCGTGATAAAGACTCTCTTGGTTGCTTGCGGAACCGGCCTTGCTTCGTAAACGCGTCGTGATTCCGGCCTTTCGCGCGTTGCCACCGGCTTTTTGGCGCGACGCTTCTCGCATTCATTATCGTCGTTGAGGAACGAGCCCTCGGCGCAGGTGATTTTGGTGCAGCGGTCGCCATCGGCCTGGAAGCCGTGTTCGCAGACCAGCGGGCACACCCGTGACGATTTCAGCTTGATCGTATCGAGCGTATCGACGCTGGCGACCTTGGTGTCGAGCCTGGTTCCGGCGTAACGGTTGAACTGCGTCAGCGAGCGCTGCGAGGCGTTGTTCCAGTTGCCATCGGCGTTGCCGGTCAGGCAGCCGACACGCCGCAATTCGGCCTGCACCGACTTGGTGACATCGGCTTGCGGCGGCCCCGCGGCGAGCGTGGCCACGTTCACCGCCTTGTCCTTGTCAGCGGGGGCGCTTTCGGCGGCGACGCGCTTCTGTTCGGCTGCGGCCGCCTGGTCCTGCGCCACCTGCTTGGCCTTTTCAGCCGCGACGCGCGCCCGCTCGGCGGCTTTGACATCCGCCTCGGCCTTGGCCTGTTGCGACTTCTGGGCACCCTCAGCGGCGAGCCGCGCCCGCTCCTGTTCGGCCTGCCGCGCTTTTTCGGTCGCCGCGACACGCGTTTCCTCGGCGGCGATCTTGTCGAGCTGAAGCTTGGCAAGGCTGGCGTAGAAACCATCGGGATATTGCGCGAGGAAAGCGTTGAGCGCGCTCTTGTTGCCGATCTGCAGCGCGAGTTCGTAATCGCGGCGGGCTTCGGCCTGCGCGCTGGGGGCTGGCGCAGGGGCCACCGCGGGCGCTGCACGGGGCGCCGGTACCAGTGGCACGTCTTCGCCACCCAGCGAACCGTACACAAAAGGTTCCTGCCTGTTGCCCGTGGTCTTGAGCACCTCGTCGCGGACAAAGCCGAAGGCCCGGCGCACGTCGAGTCCGGGCTTCGTGAGATGGTGCGACAGCGCTGATGTGAACGGGCTGTTCTTGCCGTCGCCATCGGCGGCCGTGGAGCCGGCCTTGGCCGAATAGGCAATCAGGACGTTCGGGCTGGTCGGCTCGACCTTGGCCAGGCCCTGGCCGATCGCGCGCGAAGCCACCGTCCGCTTCATGGTCCTGGAAAACGGATTGTCGCGGCAGGCGTCGAGGATCACGAGCCGCAGTTTCTTGGCCGGCTCGATCGCGACCAGGATGCGGTCAAGCGACAGCGCTTCGTCATAGACGTCTGTGTCGCGTTCCAGCCGTGCATCCACCGGGATGAGGTAATTTCCGCCGTCCACCTCGATGCCGTGGCCGGCGTAATAGACGACGGCGATATCGGCATCGCGGGAGCGGTCGGCAAAGTCGCGTAGCGCGCGCCTTGTGTCGGCGGCGGAGAGATCCCTGCGGGAGTCAACGACGTCGAAGCCGGCGTCCTTTAGCGTCGCCGCGATCCTGGCGCTGTCGTTCACCGGATTGGCCAGCGGTGCGACATTCTGGTAGTTGGAATTGCCGAGCACCAGCGCCACGCGCTTTTCGGCAAACGCCGGCTCGCTCACCAGCAGGAAAGCGGCGGCTGCAAGTGCCCATCGGCACAACTTTTGCGATCCAGACATCATCGTGACTCCTCCGGAGTCCTGTACTTTTTTACCACACCGGCCTGCCTATCAGAAGCCAGGGTCCGGCTTTGTGAGTTAAGTCACGAACCACGCTGATGTGAAATCGCGCCATCGCCTTATCCTTAGTCGGGCCAGCGCCCCCGTCGGTTCGCCATGGCCTATCACCTTTTCCGCCGGGTTCCCGTCCAGATATAAACCTCCGGCGACGAGCATGTATTCCCCGAGCAGCATAAGCCGCTCAACCCGGCACGACATGCTCCCGGTATTGCGGCAGGTCGTCCGTGATCGCGAACCACGATGCCTTGGAGCCGACAAAGATGTGAGCGGTCGGGCGGATCGAGGGATCGTCGACCAGCGTGCCCATGGCGACATGGACGAAAGCGCCTTCACGCACCACCGAATAGAGCAACGAGCCGCATTTTCGGCAATGCGCGTCGTGGCCGGCCTCGTCGCCATAGATCATGAGATCGTCCTCGCCTTTGGTGACGCTGAATTTGTCGCGCGCGATGCCGGCGAACGGCTTGAATGCCGCACCGGTAGTGCGCCGGCAATTCGAACAATGGCAATTCAAGGCGTAGCCGAACTCGTCAGCCACCGCGTAGCTGACCGCGCGGCAAAAGCATTCTCCGGCAAGAATGCGAGCATTCGATTTTGCTGAACCCGCCACCTGCAACTCCTCGCAACCGTGATGAAGTCAGCCTAGCGCAATGAAGCGGTTCGTGGCTTAATTCAGCTCGAACAAATTTCTTTTCGCCGGGAGGAACTGCCGTGAGTCACGACCGATCGACCGTGGAAGCCGTGGTCAAGAATTATTTCGATGGCCTGTATGAAGGTGATGCCGACAAGCTCGGCGCGATCTTCGATGCCACCGCCGATTTGCGCTGGCTGGAGAAGGGCGAGTTGCAAGTGCTGACCGTGCCGGACTGGCTCGATCGCGTGCGCAAGCGCCCGTCCGGCAAGGCCGAGGGCAAGCCGCGCGAGGATTTCATCGTCACCATCGACCGCTCCGACGATCAGACCGCCTTCATCAAGGTACGCTGCCAGTTGCCGCCGCGCTATTTCACCGACTATCTGGTGGCAATGAAACTGCGCGACGGCTGGAAGATCGTCTCCAAATCCTACCGCTACGATCTGCGCGAGTAAGGCTCTGTGAACCGAGTAGAACCAACCTGCGGGAGGACAAATCGTGGCTCTTGATCGTTCTACCGTCGAGGCGGTCGTCCAACACTATTTTGATGCCGTGTACGAGGGGGACGCCGACAAGCTGGGCGCGATCTTCCATCCCTCCGCCGACCTGCGTTCGCTGGAAAAAGGCGAACTGCAGGTTCTTCACTTGCCTGCCTGGCTGAACTGGATGAGGAAGCGGCCGTCGGCGAAAGCGGAAGGCAAGCCGCGCGAGGATTTTATCGTCATGATCGACCGCTCCGACGATCAGACCGCCTTCATCAAGGTGCGCTGCCAGTTGCCGCCGCGTTATTTCACCGACTATCTGGTGGCGATGAAACTGAGCGACGGCTGGAAGATCGTCTCGAAGTCTTACCGCTACGATCTGCGCGAGTAATATCCACTCAGGCTTGGGCACCCGCCGGCGCAGCTTCCGTACCGCCGCTGCGGCGGCCCAAATTGCCCCGGATTACGCACATCACGACGGCCGGTTGCAGCAGCCGCGTCGGCGGCGCCTCCAGATAGGCGACCTCAAGAAAGGCGGTCGCCAGCCTTGCATCGTGACGGCCTGAAACCGCTTCGCCCTTCGCCCGTGAACGCGCGCGCCTTGCGCATTGACCTTGCGGTTTTTCCCTGCGAATGGGGGCGATCATGGAAGCCAAGTTTCAGATCTTTTTGATCCTGCTCGCGGTGCTGGCAGGGACCGCGCTGCTGGCGCGGCGGATCAATGTCGCGCCGGCCATCCTGCTGCTGCTCGCCGGCATCGCGCTCGCCTTCGTGCCCGGCATGCCGACGGTGGAATTGCCGCCCGAATTGGTGCTGCTCGTATTCCTGCCGCCGCTGATCTATTCGGCGAGCGTCGCCATGAGCTGGCGCGAATTCAAATCCAATCTCCGCCCGATCATCCTGCTGTCGGTCGGCTGCGTGATCTTCACCGCCTTCGCGGTCGCGACCGCGACGCATTATCTGATCGGGCTGCCCTGGGGCGTCGGCTTCCTGCTGGGGGCCATCGTCGCACCGCCGGACGTGGTGGCGCCGCTGGCGATTGCGCGCAAGCTCGGCATGCCCCGCCGCATCCTCGTCGTGCTCGAGGGCGAGGGGCTAGCCAACGACGCCACCGCATTGATCCTCTACCGGTTCGCGGTGGCGGCGATTTCGACCGGGCTGTTCTCGCTGCCGAAGGCCACCGGCACCTTTGCCGTCATCGTGGTCGGCGAAATCCTGTTCGGTGTCGCAGTCGGATGGCTCTCGTTGCGCGCACGCCATCGTGCGCGGGACCCTCAGGTCGAGATCACGCTGTCGCTGATCACCCCCTACCTCGCCTTCTGGATCCCCGAACATCTCGGCGGTTCCGGCGTGATCGCAACGGTAGCCTGCGGGCTCTACATAAGCTGGAACGGACCGCTTTTGATTTCATCGGCGACGCGCCTGCAGGGCATCTTCTTCTGGGACCTCGTGATCTATCTGGTCGAGGGCTCGCTGTTCCTGCTGACGGGATTCCAGATGCGGCTGCTGTTCGAGAAATCGAAGGCGTTTCCGCTGCAGGATATCCTGTTCGCCACCGCGCTGGTCGCAATCATCGTCATCCTGGCCCGCTTTGCCTGGGTCTACCCCGCAACCTATCTGCCGCGTCTGATCAGCAGACGAATCCGTGAACGTGATCCGCCGCCATCCTGGCAGACCGTGTTTGTGGTGGCCTTCACCGGTGTGCGCGGCGCGGTGTCGCTCGCAGCGGCGCTGGCGTTGCCATTGGCACTGCCCGGCGGTGAGGGCTTTCCCCACCGCGACATGATCCTGTTCGTCGCCTTCGGCGTCATCTTCATCACCCTGGTGGGATTGGGGCTTGGATTGCCGGCGGTGGTGCGATGGCTCGGGATCGCCAAGGACGGCCGCAGCGAGCATGTCACGGAACATGAGGCCGAGATCACGGCCCGGCGCGAGGCGCTTGATGCCGCGCTCAAGTCGCTCGACGCCATCACCGACGACCGCGAACTCTCCGATGAAGTCGTGAAGCTACTCAGGGCACGCCACGAGATCCGCAGCAATCAGCTCCCGGATTCGCTCGATCCCGAAACCCACGACGTTTCGGCGGCCGGCACCGCCCTGACACGGGAATTGATCGCGGCCGAGCGGAAATTCATCCACGTCCTGCTGCGCGACGGCAAGATCACCGACGAAACGCGGCGGCGGATCGAACGCGACCTCGATCTGGAGGAAGCAAGCCTGAGCAATCGGGAGTACCGAAGGATCGCGCTATAGTTGTCGTCCCGGCCAAGCGCAGCGCGAGCCGGGACCCATACGCCGCGGCGGTAATTATCAGGCACGTCGGTCGACGCCTTTCTTCCACAACGCAAGCCTGTGGTTATGGGTCCCCGCGTTCGCGGGGACGACTCGCCGAGAGAGCGCAGCTACTCCGCCGCCGCATTCCTGCCGGGACGGCCGACATAGCCGGCCGCATCGCCGAACCGCTCGATCATGACTGTTGTGAGGTCCTTGGCCTTGCTGGTGACGCAGGCGCCGGAGCGCACCGCATAGCGATCCTGATGCTTGAGGTGTGGCGGCGCCTCGCCCTTCTGCAGCGCGCGGGCGGCATCCATCACCAGTTTCCGGAAATGCATGATGCCGAGATCGGTCGGACCGAGATGTTCGCGGGTACGGTCGGCGATCGGCCCCTGGCTGTCCTGCACGGCGGCGTCCTGTTCGGAAACGCCCTTGATGCCGGTGTAGCTGTTGGTCTTCTGCAGTTTGCGATCGATCAGGTAATCGTTCGACTTGTTGCGCAGCGGAATATAATTCTCGTCAACCTCCGACATCACGCCGTTGCCGCGGTCGTACCCATCGCGCTCGGCCTGCGTCAGCGGGCGCTCCGGATTCCAGGCATAGGTGAAGATCCAGCAGCTGGTATCGGTCACCGGAATGAAGCTCTGACCGAAAATATTCTCACCCGGCATCGAGCTCGGCGCATAGGCATGCACCGGCATCAGGAACTGGGCGATGCGCCAGTAGATATTGTCGGAGCCGGTCAACCGCCCGCCCGCGACCGTCAGGCCGGCCTCGTGCGGATTGATCTTGATCACGGGGCGCGGGTCTTCGGCAATCCAGCGCATGTGATCGGTCGCGACCCGCGTCAGCGGATTCACAAAGTGTTTCTTGATGTCGAGGATCTCGTTCTCTTCTTTTTCGAAAGAGAGATGCGCGAACGTGAAATGCGCGGTGTCGATCGAGCCTTCCAGCGCCTGCACCCAATTGCAGTCCTGCCATTTCTTCGAGACATAGCGATGCGAGGCCGGCACCAGCGCCATTTCCAGATCAGGCAATTCGGGCACCTGCTCCGCCGGGCCCATATAGGCCCAAATCATGTCGCCCCACTCGCGAACCGGATAGGACTTGATGCGGATCAGATCCTTGGCGTTGAGATCGGGATAGGATGTCGGCATGTCGACGCAGCGCCCGTCGGTATCGAACTTCCAGCCGTGATAGACGCAGCGGATCCCGCATTCCTCGTTGCGGCCGAGCCAGAGATTGGCGCCGCGGTGCGGGCAGTACTGATCGATAACACCGACCACACCGCGGGTGTCGCGGAAGGCGAGCAGCTCCTCGCCCATCACGACGATCTTCTTCGGTGGCCCGTCGGCCTCGGGCAATTCCTCCGACAGCAGCACCGGGATCCAGAAGCGGCGCAGCAGTTCGCCCATTCCGGTGCCTGCACCGCTTTCGGTGAGGAATTTGTTGTCTTCGGCGCGGAGCATGGGCGACCTCCGATTGTTATTGCTTTTGGCCAAGCTTGGCGCAGGAGGCGCGATACGTCAACGCGAATGCGCAATAGCCGTAATGCAACGCCGTAGGGCGGGTTAGCGTAGCGTAACCCGCCGCCTTTGCGATGATTGACGGATTACGCTTCGCAAATCCGCCCTACGAAATTTACACCGGCCGCTCGCCCTTCACCGTCACCCGCGTGCCTGATCGGGTGTGGGGCCAGTAGTCCCACATCGCGCGGTGCTGGGCGCAGCGGTTGTCCCAGAAGGCGATGGCGTTTTCCGTCCAGCGGAAGCGGCACTGGAACAGCGGGTTCTCCGCGTGCTGGTAGAGATAGGCCAGCATGGCGTCGCTCTCGTCGCGCGGGATGCCGACGATAAAGCGGGTGAAGCCGCGGTTGACGTAGAGCGCCTTCCTGCCCGTCACGGGATGCGTGCGGATCACCGGATGTTCGGCACGCGGATATTCCACCCGGTCGGCGACGCCGTAATTGGCGTAGAGCCCGCGGTAGGTCTGCTCGCCGTCGTGCAGCGCGGTGAGCCCGTCAAGATAGGCCTTCATCCGATCCGACAGCGCCTCATAAGCGGCGTACATGTTGGCGAACAGCGTGTCGCCGCCGCGCGGCGGGCACTGCTTGATGTAGAGGATCGAGCCCATCGGCGGCTCGACGTCGCAGGAGACGTCGGTGTGCCAGCCCTCGCCATTGGCGCGCGGCGAATCCTTGTCGGCATAGATCTTCATCAGCGCCGGGTCGCCCTCGTTGGGCGCCGCCGGATGCACATGCAATTCGCCGAACTTGCGGCCGAAGGCGAGGTGTTGGTCGGAGTTGATGTGCTGGTCGCGGAAGAAGATCACGAGATTTTCGGCGAGCGCACGGTGGATCTCGTCCATCTGCCGATTAGAGCGCGCATCGTCCGAGACGAGCTTGCCGATATCGACGCCGGAGATTTCCGCGCCGATGATCGGGGTGAGTTTTTCGACGCTGATGGTTTCGTACGGGTCGGATTCGCCGGCGGTGTGCCTGTAACGAGGACCTTGCTTGCCGGACAGCGAAGACATGGGCGCTCTCCCAATCGTTCTTGATTGGGGCGCATCGTAGCTCAGGCGATACGAAGTGCAATGCATGTGGTTCGTCGTCCCTGCGAACGCAGGGACCCATAACCACAGGAGTTGGTGGCGGAGAAAAGCTGTAGCTACAGCCCGGCATAACCACAAAATTCTGTGGTTATGGGTTCCCGCGCCCCGTGCGCAATTGCGCACTAGGCGGGGACGACGGAAAGAGTTTACTCCGCGGCTGTCGTCTCCGGCGCCTTGGCGCCCGCCCCATACCGCTGATCAATATAATCGATCACCAGCGCCTTGAAGTCGGCCGCAATGCTCGGGCCGCGCAGGGTGCGGAATTTCTTGCCGTCAACAAATACGGGCGCGGCCGGCGCTTCGCCGGTGCCGGGCAAGGAGATGCCGATATTGGCGTGCTTGGATTCGCCGGGGCCGTTGACGATGCAGCCCATGACCGCGACGTTGAGCGTTTCGACGCCGGGATATTGCGTCTTCCAGCCCGGCATTTCCTCGCGGATGAAATCCTGGATCGAGCGCGCCAGTTCCTGGAAGGTGGTCGAGGTGGTGCGGCCGCAGCCCGGGCATGCCGCAACCAGCGGCACGAAGGTGCGGAAGCCCATGGTCTGCAGCAATTCCTGCGCAACCTGAACTTCCAGCGTGCGGTCGCCGCCGGGTTCGGGCGTCAGCGAAATGCGGATGGTGTCGCCGATGCCGTCCTGCAGCAGGATGCCGAGCGCGGCCGAAGAGGCGACGATGCCCTTTGATCCCATGCCGGCTTCGGTGAGGCCGAGGTGGATCGCGTAATCCGAGCGCGAGGCGAGCGTCTGATAGACCGCGATCAGGTCCTGCACGGCGGAAACCTTCGCCGAAAGAATCATCTTGTTCTTGGGCATGCCGAGCTCTTGCGCCCGCGCCGCCGACAACAGCGCCGACTGCACCATGGCTTCGCGGGTCACCGCGCGTGCATCGCGCGGGTTCGCTGAAGCCGTGTTCTCGTCCATCAGCTTGGTCAGCAGTTCCTGATCGAGCGAACCCCAGTTGGCGCCGATGCGGACCGCCTTGTTGTTCTTGTTGGCGATCTCGATGATGTCGGCGAATTGGGTGTCGCGCTTGTTCTTGAAGCCGACATTGCCGGGATTGATGCGATACTTGTCGAGCGCCTCGGCGCAATCAGGATATTCGGCGAGCAGCTTGTGGCCGATATAGTGGAAGTCGCCGATCAGGGGCGTGGTGATGCCGCGCTTGCGCAGGCCGTCGCGGATATGCGGAACGGCGGCAGCGGCCTCGTCGCGGTCGACCGTGATGCGCACCATTTCCGATCCGGCGCGCGACAGCGCCGCGACTTGCGCGATCGTGCCATCGACATCGGCAGTGTCGGTATTGGTCATCGACTGCACGACGATCGGCGCACCCCCGCCGACGGCCACATTGCCGACCATGACCTGGGTGGTTTTATGCCGGGCGCGGGGACCAGCGACGTCGTCTTGCGGAATTATTTCGGGCTTGTTCATGGGGCCTCGAATATCAGGTTTTGGTGACATTCACCAAGGGGGCGGCGAAAGCGCTGTGCGCCCCGTCACACAGGGATTTTTACGTTGTATATTCAACAGTTTAGGCCGATGACGGCGGCCGGAAGCAGGCCGGAATACCGCAACTTCCGTTAACCGCTATATTGGACAGGAATCGCCGAATTGAAAGGGCGCCCGCACGTCCCGGCCGCCTTTTCATAGCCCGATGCGGATCTTAGCATCGGGCTAAAATAACGGGAGGCCAACAAATGTCGGGGCATAACGGGCTCATCTCCACGGCGGAACTCGCTGATATTCTGGGCCAGGCCGACCTGCGCCTGTTCGACTGCACCACCTACCTCGAACCCGCGCCCGAAGGCAGCAGTCAGCCCTATCTCGCGGTCCCCGGACGTCACACGTTCGAAGCCGGGCATATTCCCGGCGCGGATTTTCTCGATCTGCAGGGCGAGTTCTCCAATCCCAACACCGAGCTTCGCTTCATGATGCCGGATGTTGCGTATCTCGAAGCTGCGTTCGGCCGCCACGGCGTATCCAACGGAAGCCGGGTGGTTCTGTACAGCATCGGCACGCCGATGTGGGCGACGCGGTTCTGGTGGATGCTCACATCGCTCGGCTTCGAGAACGTCGCGGTGCTCGACGGCGGCCTCGACAAATGGAAGCTCGAAGGCCGCCCGCTCGAAACCGGGCCGGCGAAGGGATATAAGCCGGCAACGTTCATGGCCAAGCCGAAGCCGGGATTTTTCGTCGACAAGCACGAAACGCTCGCTGCCTCGTCCGATCGAGGCACTGTCGTGGTCAACGCGCTCGGACCGCAGTTTCACAAGGGCCTCGAGCCGAGCCGCTACGGCCGGCCCGGCCGAGTGCCCGGCAGTTGCAACGTGTCGGCGGCGACATTGCTTGATCCCCGGACCAAGGCCTTCGTCCCGCTTGGCGAGGCAGAAGCCAAATTCAAGGCGCAGGGCATTACGAAAGACAAGCGTGTGGTCGCCTATTGCGGCGGCGGCATTTCCGCGACGGTCGACTTGTTCCTGCTGCATCGGCTCGGTTACGACAACCTTACCCTTTACGATGGCTCGATGGGCGAATGGGCCAAGGATACGTCGCTGCCGATCGAGACGGGTTAGGCTCTCGCCGCGTCATTGCCTGCGACAAACGCGAAGCGTTTGCGCAAGGGAGCGATAGCGACGAAGCAATCCATCTTTCAGCGCGCGCGGTGAGATGGATTGCTTCGCTTCGCTCGCAATGACGGAGAGTCACGCCGGCACGTTAGGATCCGGCACGACCTTCGGATCCGGCTTGTTCACGAGATAGAGCCCGGCAATGACCAGCAGCGCCGCGGCACCGAAGGCGATGGTCAGCGTATCGTGCAGGATGAAATAGCTGGCGGCGACGCCGAACAGCGGCGTGACGAAGGTGAACGCTGACAGTTTGCTGGCCGAATAGGTTTTGACCAAAGCGAACCACAACAGGAACGTCAGGCCCACCACCCAGAACGCCTGATAGGCCAGCAGCGACAGCGACAGCGGCCCGGGAACATGGGTGATGGTTTCGCCCGATATCCACGCGGCAAGCGCGAGAATCGGGATCGATATCGCCACCTGATAGCCGAGCCCCTTTTCCGCCGGAGCCTTGATCAGCGCCGTCGTCTTGACGATCAGCGTCGTGGCCGCCCAGAGCGCGCCGCCGGCGACGATCAGGAGGTCGCCCAGCAAAACCGTCGCATCGACATTGGTCTGGGGGACCCCGATGGCCAGCGCGACGCCGACGAAACTCAGGGCCAGGCCACCCCACTGCGGCGCCCGCAGCCGTTCGCGGAGAAAGACATACGAGCCGAGCGCGACGAAGAATGGCGCCACATACAGAAACACCACCGCACGCGACGCCGACGTCAGCAGCAAGCCGCGATAGATCAACACGAATTCAATACCGAAGATGACGCCCGCGATCACGCCGGGCCACAGCGTGCCATCACGCTCGAAGAATTTAACGCCGCGAAACCAGCCAATCACGAGCAGCACCGGCAACGCGCCGATGGAGCGGGCCAATGCCTGCAGCATCGGCGGAACGTCCGGCAACACCAGCTTCACCGCAATCTGGTTGAACCCCCAGCTCAGGCACAGCATCAGCATCAATGCGATGGCGCCCGGGGTGAGCGCACGCCCGGCCGCAGAAATCACTTTGTTCGACGACATCTATCCTCGTGGCCGGCCTGGCCGCCGTGTTCTTGTTATTTTTGACAGTGCGCGCAGGTGCCGGCGATCTCGACGACGGAGAGCTTTGGCGCGAAACCCGACGCACGCGCCGCGGCATTGAGGCTTTGCGCCACGGGGGCCGCGGGAATTTCGCCGACGGAGCCGCAATGATCGCAGATCAGGAACGCCACCATCGAGGTCTCGTCATGGTCATGCGCGCAGGCGAGGAAAGCGTTGCGGCTTTCGATCCGGTGGACGAGGCCGTTTTCCATCAAAAAATCGAGCGCGCGATAGACCGTGATCGGCGCCGGCCGAGGCATCGATTTGGCGAGTTCGTCGATCACCTCATAGGCGCCGAGCGGGCGGTGGCTCGACAGCAGCGCCTGCAGCACCTGGCGCCGGATCGGCGTGAATTTCTGCGCCCGCCGCGCGCAAACCTGTTCGGCATGCGCGATCGCTTCCGCAGTGCAGCGGCCGTGATCGTGGTCAGGCGCGGGGAATGTCGGCTTCGTCAGGGTCATGTCGGGCTTTTGTATCAGTTCGAGGGCCAATCCCAAAGCTCCTTGGTTCCCAGCCATGTGCTGGAAGCGGATCAGGCCATTGTTAACTCGCCATGCAGAATTCATAAGCAAGCTTATTATATCGCAAGCTTATGGAGGCGAGGATCATGCGCGGTTCCGTGGATATGAACTTCCTGTTTACGCTCGGCGAGGTGCAGCGGATGGTGCGCGCCTATGCCGACCGGCAGGCGGCGCGCTACGGCATCACCCGCGCGCAATGGGCCGTTCTGGCCAAGGTCGAGCGAACTGAAGGCCTGAAGCAATCGGAACTCGCCGAACAGATGGAGATGCAGCCGATCACGCTGACGCGGCTGATCGACAAGCTCTGCGGCAATGGCTGGATCGAACGCCGCGGCGACGAGAACGACCGCCGCGTCAACCGCCTTTATCTGCGCAAGGCCGCGCGCCCGCTGCTCGGCAAGCTCGCCGGGCTGCGCTCCGAACTGACGGCGACCGCGCTCGACGGCATCAACCCCGCCGACGCCCACCGCCTGCTCGACCAACTCGACCTGATCAAGGAAAACGTTCGCAACGCGATCCAGAATCCGGCGAACGAGCCTCCGCGAAAGGAGCAGCGCTATGGCTGATCCCGTGCTCAAATTCCCGCCCGAACAGAAGGGCAATCCTGCGACGCCGCGGCCGAAACTCGCGGCCGAGCCGCGCCGCCGGCTGATGGCCGGCATGCGCCGCTACCGCCGTTTCCTGCTGCTGGTGGTGTTGCCACTGGTCGCGCTGGTGGCTGGCGTGACGTTCTATCTCAATGGCGGCCGCTACGTGACCACCGACGACGCCTATGTCGGCGCGCAGAAGGTTCTGATCACGCCCGACATATCAGGCAAGATCGAGAAGGTCGTGGTGAAAGAGGGCCAGCAGGTCGGTCCGGGCGATGTGCTGTTCGAGATCGATCCCGTCCCGTTCCGCCTCGCTGTGGCGCAGGCCAAGGCCAATCTCGCGCAGGCCAAGGTCACCTATGACAATTTGATCGCCGACCTCAGGATCTACGGCCAGATGAGCGAGCTTTCGCAGCAGGGCATGGACCTGAAGCGGCGTGACGTCGAACGCAAGTCTTCACTGGTGAAGAACAATTTCGGTTCACAGCTCGACCTCGACAACGCTTCCACCGCTCTCGTCACCGCGAGCGCGCAGTTCCAGTTGCTGCAGCAGAAGATTGCCACCGCAAAAGCGCAACTGCTCGGCAATCCCGAGCTGCCGCTCGGCGAATTCCCGCCCTATGCCCAGGCCAAGGCGGCGCTCGACCAGGCCCAGCGCAATCTCGACCACACGGTGATGCGCGCGCCGATGGCGGGCATTGCCACGCAGGTGGAGCAGATTCAGCTCGGCCGCTTCGTGATGGCGGGCGCGCCGGTGTTCAGCATCATCGACACCTCGAATCCATGGGTCGACGCCAATCCGAAGGAATCCGATTTCACCCATGTCGCAGTCGGCCAGTCCGTCACGCTCGAGGTCGATGCGTTCCCGAACCACCCGTTCAAGGGTACGGTCGGCTCGCTGTCGCCCGGCACCGGCGCGCAATTCGCGATCCTGCCGCCGCAGAACGCGTCGGGCAATTTCGTCAAGGTGGTTCAGCGCGTTCCGGTGCGGATCTATTTCGACAAGAACGACAAGTTCGTCCGCAAGCTGAAGGCCGGCATGAGCGTCTACGCCACGATCGACACCAACCATCGCCGCTCGCTGCCCGCCCTGCTCGGCCTGTCGCCGGCGGTGGCGAACCAGGACCACGATTAGCGCCATGGCGACGCCGGGCGCACCATCGGCTGCCGTTCCGGGTCTCCGCCGGAACATGGTGACGATCTGCGCCATGACGGCGACCATCATGCAGGCGCTGGACACCACCATTGCCAACGTCGCCCTGCCGTACATGCAGGGCACGCTGTCGGCCTCTCAGGACCAGATCAACTGGGTCCTGACCTCCTACATCGTCGCCGCCGCGATCATGACCGCGCCTGTGGGATGGATCGCCAACCGCTTCGGCCGCAAGCGCATCTTCATCATCTGCTCGGCCGGCTTCACCATTGCTTCCGTGATGTGCGGGCTGGCGCAGGACATCGGCCAGATGGTGGTGTTTCGGTTGTTGCAGGGCGTCTTCGGGGCAGCGCTGGTGCCGCTGTCGCAGGCGGTGATGCTCGACTCCTACGCGCTGCATGAGCGCGCCAAGGCGATGGCGATCTGGGGTATGGGCGTGATGATGGGGCCGATCATGGGCCCGTCGCTGGGCGCCTGGCTCACCGAGACCTATTCCTGGCACTGGGTGTTCTTCGTCAACCTGCCGTTCGGCGTCTTTACCGTGCTCGGCCTCATTATCTTCATGGACGAGACGAAGAAGGCCCTCGAGCTGCGCTTCGACTGGTTCGGCTTCACCGCGCTCGCAATCGCCATCGGCTCGCTGCAGCTGGCGCTCGACCGCGGCGAGCAGCTCGGCTGGCTGGAATCCAACGAGATCATCGCAGAATTCATCATCGCCGGCATCGGCTTCTACTATTTCCTCGCGCATTCGCTGACGACGCCGCAGCCGTTCATCCAGTTCGCACTGTTCAAGGACAAGAATTTCGTCGCCGGCTGCGTGTTCATGGCCGTGATGGGGCTGGTGCTATTTTCCACCATGGCCCTTTCCTCGCCGTTCCTGCAGAACGTGATCGGCTATCCCATCATCACGGCAGGCCTTCTGCTGGCGAGCCGCGGTTGCGGCACGTTCGTGGCGATGATGCTGGTCGGCCGCATGATGAACCATATCGAGGCACGAACGCTGATCATCGCAGGCCTCGGCATCACCTGCCTGTCGCTGTTCTACATGACCGGCTGGACCGACCAGACCGGCGTGACAGAGATCGTGATCATCAGCGTGGTCCAGGGCTTTGGTTTCGGCCTGGTGTTCGTGCCGCTCTCCACGGTGGCGTTCCTGACGCTGCCCGATCATCTGCGCACCGACGGCACCTCGATGCTGACCCTGATGCGCAACGTCGCGAGCTCGATCGGGATCTCGCTCGTGATCTCGCAACTGACGCAGGGCACGCGCTACAGCTACGCGGTCCTGTCGGAGCACATCAATCCGTTCAATCACGCCCTGCAGATGCCCGAGGTGCGCGGCCTGATCGATCTCGCCACCGACAAGGGCCGCGCCATGGCTGATATGATGGTCAAGGTGCAGGCGCAGATCATCGCGTTCTCGTACGACTACCAGATGGTGATGATCTTCACCGCCTGCGCGATTCCGCTTGCCATCATGATCGGCTCGACCAAGGCGACGCTGCGCGAACAGTCGGCCGCGCCGGATCATGCGGTGATGGAGTAGAACTTTTCGCCGCGAATTTTCTCCGCTTCGAAGCTAGTTTATTCCTCCACCAGTTCCTTGCTGAGCACCGTCCGCCACTCGCTCGGATCCGTGCTCGCCTCCGGACCGACGTCGTAGGATTCATAAAGACCATCCACGGTTCGGTGTCCCGCGGCCTTGATCATGCCGATGAATTCGCCCCACGCACCACCGAGGCTTTCGTAGCCGCCATGATAGGTGGTCTGGACGATATTCATGGCAGACCACTGTCCTGGCTTCACGCGATTTGCCGGCGCGACGGGTGCGGCGACGGGCAGGCATATCTCGAAATCGAAAATCTCACCGGGATTGCGAAGGTGGTGAGTGAACCAAGGGCCGACGATCGCAACGTTCTGCGCGGCGACGGCGGCCTTTAGTTCAGCAAGGCCGGGTCCCATGACCTTGCGAATGTCTTCGCGCGGAACCTTGATCGGAATCAAGGCCGTGAGTTGCGGCTTGGTTTGAAGGACGCGAAGCGGTTCGATCACGGCTGGTCTCCGGATTTGAGATGGTAGAGTGAAACGAGCGTTCTCGCGCGTTTCACTCGGCGGACGTAGAGCGCGGTGCATGCGTCGCTGATGGGGCGCTGCTTATGATTTGAGAGTTGTCTCAAGCCGCGCGTAGCTCGCTTCCATTCCATCCTCCATGCCGGTCGCCAGCATCGTGGCGCGCGTCGCTGCATCAGGCAACGTCATCCGCATGGTCATCAGCGTGCCGGTGCCGTCGGGTGCAAAATTTGTTTCGACATGATTGTCCGGTGTCGGGTCAGGCAGATGCATCCGTTCGACGTGAACGAGCCGGCTGAACGGCACCGTCTCAATAAACTCTCCGGTCAGGTAGAAGCCGCCACCCTTGCCGTCGCTCCATTCGTACCGGATCTTGCCGCCGGGGCGCGCCTCGTTGATGCAGACCGGCATCGTCCAGCCCTCCGGACCGAGCAGCCACTTCTGGATCAGCGCGGGTTCGGTATGCGCGCGATACACAGCCTCTGGCGCGGCGGCGAACTGCCTGGTTACAACGACGTTGGTGTCGCCTTCGGTCTTCAACGTCAACTTGCTCATCGGACTGCCTTTCACTCTTCGGTTTTCATGGCGGCCAGAACGTCGTCCAACCGGTTGTAGTTCGCCGTCAGGGTCTGTCGCAGCATCCCGAGCCATTCGTCGATCTCGGCAACGGCCGTCGGCGCCAGCCGGCACGGCCGCTTCGTGCCTTCGACACGCCGGAGGATGAGACCTGCGCCTTCGAGCACCTTGAGGTGTCGGGAGATGGCGGGTTGCGTCATCTCGAACGGCTGGGCCAGTTCCATGACGGTTGCCTCGCCCAACGCGAGACGCGCCAGGATCGCCCGACGCGTTGGGTCAGCCAGTGCGGAAAAGGCAGCGTCCAGGTTCGACATCGTATATCTCGTATCAGTTATATAACTAACTTATTATATAACTGATAACGATTGTCAACCCGAGATTCCGAGCGATTACCTTGCCGCCGCGACGATGCGCTTCGCCCCTTCGAGTGCGCGCCGGGCCCGCGCCTCAGCACCCACCGTCCGCGCGAGCGTCGCGGTCGGGACCTCGATGCTGATGGCGATATCCGGCGGCATGGAGCGCGCCAGCGAAACAAGATCGAGGCCGCCCTCTCCGGGAAACATCCGCTCGTTGCGAGCGGCGTGGATCATTTCCTCTGGTGTCGCCGGCCGTTCGGCCGGGGCGTCGCATAATTGCCAATAGTGAAGCTTGCCGGCGGGGATCCTTGCGATGTCGACGACCGAGCTTTGCGACCGGTCGAAATGCAGGGCATCGACGAGAACCCCGGCATTTGCTTGCGCAACCCGTTCGACGATTCGTCTGGCAGTCTCCAGATCAGGCACGGTCGTCCATGGCATGAACTCGAGATCCGCCGTCAATCCATAGGGCGCAGCAGCCTCGCAAAATCCGGCAAAGCGATCCGCAAACCGGTCCAGATCGGGATCGTATGCCGCGACCAGAATATGCTTTGCGCGGAGACGCGCACCCGCTTCGAAAAACGCGGAGAAGGCAGCGATCTCCGTTTCAGGCCGGATGGCGACCACCTCCAGGTCCGCGACGGTCACGCCGGTCGCATCCAACCGCGCGATGGTTTCCCGCATGGCCGCGTCATCTTCCATCAGCGGATAGGCAACGCCTCCAGGCATCGCCGGCAGAAGACGGAGTCCGACGTGGTCGTAGCCGCAGGCGGTGGCGACGTCGATCAATTCGAGTGGTGCAAGTTCGAGCGCGGTAAGCGCGGCAAGGGAGAACGACGGCATCATTCGACACTCGTAATGCGGCCATCAAGCGCGAAGGTGCGCCGCGCCTGGAATACGCGTGTCGCAAGAAACCCGCTGGCGGTTACGCGCTTCGTCGTGTGCCCGCGCGTCAGCCAATGGCGATAATCGGTCAGGTCTTTTCGCTCAACGTCGCTCCAGATGGCCAGAAAACCTGCTCCGCGCATCGCCTGCCCTCTGTTATCGGGCGGGTTCTACCCCGCTGCACATCAGCGTAGCGCTTGGCCGTGATCGCGTCGAATGCATTTCCAGTCACGGCAATCGCGCCGGCGTTGCGTTATGGTGGCGATATGCTCTGCTTGGCCTGCAGGCTCAACCACATGCCGCCAAGCGACAGCACGCCGCCGATCAGATGGATCATGGTCGGCGCCTCGCCAAGAAAGAGCATTGACAGCACGGCGCTGACGATCGGCCCGAGATAGAGGCTGAGGGAGGTCGACACCGCGCCGAATTTCGAGCCGAGATAAGCATAGGCCGAATAGGCAAAAAGGCCGGGGACGAGCCCAGCGAAGAGATAGACCAGCGCCGCACGCCCGCTGAACGCGGCGGCAGGCACAGACCACATTTCGTGGACGGCGAACGGCAGCGAGAACAGCGCGCCTGCGGCCGCGAACAGGCCGATCCGCGCCAGAAAGCTCACGCCGCTGCCCACACGGTTCTGCAGCAGGGTGTACCCCGCCCAACCCAGCATCGCCATCAGTGCGAGCAGATCGCCGGGCGCCACGCCGGCCCCGACGGCGGCTTGCCCCCTGGTAATGATCAACGCGGCGCCCGCCAGCGACAGCAGCACGCCGATGATCTGGCGTCGATGGATGGGTTCCTGGCCCGACACGAAAGAAAACAGCAGTACCACGAGCGGCGCGAGTGACATGATCAGCGCCAGGTTGATCGCTGAGGTCGTGACACCGGCGACATAGACCGGGCCGCCGCAGACGAACATGCCGAGGAAACCAGCCACGATGATGCCGGGCGTCTGCCCGTTCAACACGCCGGGCTTTTCGCGCAGCGCCATCACGACAGCCGGCAGCAGGCCGAGCGCCACAATGCTCCAGCGAAAGAAGGCGATCGAGAACGGCGGAACGCTCCCGGCAACGCCGCGCGCCAGAATCATGTTGGAGACCTGCGCGGTTGCCACCAGCAGAAAGCCGAGCAGGCCCAGCACTTCGCGTGCCCTGCTGGCGGCTTCCTTGGGTTCGATCATGTTCAATCCGGTGCTGGCGTCTCTGGCGACGAACAGGAGCCTAACCCGCCAGCTTACCGGCAGCTATAGCTCGAAGCCTGCTTTGCATCCCCATTGCCGTTCCACGTCGTCCGCAGCGGATAGACGCAGACGGGATGGCGGCGACGTCGATCAATTCGAGCGGTGCAAGTTCGAGCGCGGTAAGCGCGGCAAAGGAGAACGACGGCATCATTCGACACTCCCGATGCGGACATCGAGCGCATCGGACACGGCGATATAGGCAAACGCGATCGCCGGTCCGAGCGTGATTCCCGGTCCGGGGTAGGTTCCGCCCATGATCGACTGCATGTCATTTCCGCAAGCGTAGAGGCCGGCAATGGGCCGATTGCCGACATCGAGAACGCGGGCAGCCTCGTCCGTGACAAGTCCGGACGAGGTGCCGATATCGGAAGGATAAAGCCGCACCGCGTAGAAGGGGGCCGTCGCGATAGGGCCAAGGTTGGGATTGGCCCCACCCGCAGACGCATCGCCGTTGTGATGTTGATACACCGTGCTTCCCCTGCCGAATTCGGGATCACGGCCAGTTTGCGCATAGAAGTTCATCCTGTCGACCGTCTCGCGCAATTGACCGGGATCGATGTTCAATTGCAGCTCAAGCTGCTCGATGGTGTCGGCGGCAGAGAGATAGCCGTCGGCGACAGCGCCTCTCACGCCCCAGCCACCGGGCCGCACCATGCCAAGACCATATTTCCGGACTGAAACCGCATCCGCGATCAGAAAGGCCGGGATGGCCGATTTTCCCTTCGCCAACATCTCCAGCGCAAACTGGTGATAGGAGATCGCCTCATTGACGAACCGACGCCCGTTGCTGTCGACAACCAGGGTGCCCGGTTTGGCACGGTCGAGCACGAAGTGCGGAAAGACCGCTTGTGATCCGTCGCGCCGCCGCCGGATCGATGCGGGCGCCCAGAACGCAGCGCTGACATCCCGCACGCTGAGCCGCGCACCGATCTCGAGGGCCTTGTCCTGCGCATCACCGCTCGAGCCCGGCGCAACGGACGACCAGCCGGCCTCGGTTCCAAGCGCCGCGAGACGCCGCTCGGCATGGCGGTTGAACCCACCTCCCGCCAAGATCAGCGCGGCATTGACGCCGATCTCCCGCGATACTCCCTCCGAAGTCAAACTTGCGGCAGTAACGGCACCGTCGGATTCCCGGATGATCTTCGCGAGCGACGCGCCCGTCAGGATATCCACGTCGTGACGCATCAAGGAATACAGCAGCCGGCCGATCAGGGCATTGCCCATCACGAGCCGTGTGCCTCTGCCATGGCTTACTCTGTCGCGCGCATAACGCGCAACCAGCCGTGTGGAATGCAGCAATGATCCGATCGATTTCGTCGACGACAACAGGTGACCGATATCAGCCCTGTCGACCATCATTCCGCCAAGCAGCGTGAACTCCGGCAATGGCGGACGAACCAGCTTGAACGCCTCGCCAAGCAACCGCCCGTCGAATGGGTACGGCTCCAGCGCGCGCCCGGCGAGCGCAGCACCGGCAAGCTCCGAGCGATAGTCGGGATGACGCGCATAGGCCCGCAATTTCACTTCGGAATGATTTTCCAGAACCTCGACTGCCGCGGGACCTGCCTTCAGGAAGGCTGCGCGCAGCGCAACGTCGGCATGGTTTCCAACGATCTGCTGCAGATATTTTTCGACGTTCGCTGCGCTATCGGTCGCACCGAGCGCCGACGCATGGCGCGTATTGGGGATCCAGATCGATCCCGCCGACAGCGCGGAGGTACCGCCGACGAACCCGGTCTTCTCGACCAGCAGCGTTTTCGCGCCTCGAATGGCGGAAAAAAGCGCAGCCGACATGCCGGCCGCTCCGGCGCCGATTACGACGACGTCGTAACCGGGCGAGACCTCGGACAATCCACGGCGGCGCAAGGACAGCTACCGGCAGCTAAAGCTTGAAGCCTGCTTTGCATCCCCGTTGCCGCTCCACGTCGTCCGCAGCGGATAGACGCAGACGGGATAGCTGACGCTGTTGTCGCGCGACGTCAGCAGGATTTCACCCGGCGCCGTGCCTTCCTCGACCCAGTCCACCAGTGCGGTGAAGAACTGGTCCTGCTCGCGCGTCGGCGTCTGGTTGGCATTGCCGGGCAGTTTCGGCAGCGGCACGGTGTCGTTCTTGCCACCGACCGTGTAGGCCCGGCCCTGCGAAGAGTGCGCCGAACCCGGCAGCAGGTACATCCGCATGAACTTCTGCACCTCGGCGTGTCCGCCCATCGCCGCCACCACGCGCTCGTGATAATTGATGTTGCCGGCAGGCGGGATCGCGTCGTCGACCAGACCGGTATAGACGACGACCTTGCGGCCGAGCTCGCGCAGCTTCCCGAGATCGGCCTTGTCCGTGATGAGGTCGCTGAACAGCGTCGGCTGCAACGCGACGCCCTTGTTCACGGCGTCGGCGAGCCCGGCGTAATCCAGCTCCAGCCATTTGTTGCGCACATTGGTCGATGCGTTCGTGATCGGCGCGCCTGATGAGGTGCTGGCGTCGGGCGCGTAGCTGACATCCTGCAGCGCCAACGCCACACCGTAGGCGGAAGCACTGGTGATCAGGGTACCGATGGCGGTGCTCTTGGTGAAGGTCCACCAGAGCTGGTTCTTGCCAAGCGATTTGCCGGACCGCGCGTCGGCGCTTTGGGCAACGTCGAAACTTCCATCGCTGGTGGCGCCGTACCAGATCCTGTTCAGCGCGTTCGCCTCCTTGAGGCTCATGCAGACCGCGGCGTCGGCATTGCTTCCGGTCACACCCTCGCCGGCAACGCCGGCGCACAGCATGTCGGCGTCACGCGCGGGATTGTAGTCGCAGGCAAAGGGATCGAGCAGGAAACCAAGCCCCGCCTTGTCGCAGGCGGCAACCGCGCGCTTGTTGGCGGCGGCGACCTTGGCGGCGAAGGCTGTGGCCTCCGCCTTGTTCGCCGAGGTGAAGCCGAGTTCGGTCTTCATCACGATCTGCGGATAGAGTCCGGCCGTTCCGAATTTCGCGATGCTCAGCGCCGGCTGCGCGATCATGTAGCCGTCGTAGAGCTCCGGATATTCCTGCACGAGCTTCATGCCCTGCCGGCCGCCCTGCGAATGGCCGTCATAGTAGGCATATTTCGGCGCCTTGCCGTAATAGAGGTTGACCAGCGCTTTGGTCTTGACGGCCTGCTCGACCATGGCTCGCACCGAGAAATCACGCAGCGATTCCACGTTGACCTTGCCGTCGGACAGAAACGCGAACGAGCCATCCTGGTACCAGGGCTGGCCCGCGTCCGTGGTGCCGGACGCGTAGCCGATATTGGCGTTGACGATGGCCGGCACCTTGCTGCCGATCTTGTCCGCATAACGATGGCCGCCGCCGACCCATCCGCCGCCGCCATAGTTGCGGATGCGCTCGTTCCAGTTGGCGTGCGTCGGCAGCCAGACCTCGATGCCGATACCTTCGGAATAGGAGCGCGCATTCTTGTCCTTTTCCGCCGTGGCGCCGGGGCCGACCAGCAGCTTCACCAGACACAGATCGGCCGCCGCCGTCACCGGCTGTGGCGCATCGATCGCCTTCAATTCCTCACCCTTCTTCACCAGCCGAACCGCGACGACCGACGTATCGGCATCCGGGCGAAAGGCCGTCTTGATGCCGTCATCGCAGGAAAGCGTATCGGCTAACGCCGGCGTCAGATGGCAGCAGGCGGCCAACAGCAGCGCCGCGGAGATATTCGTTCCTCGCGTGATCGACATCGTTTCACTTCCCTTTTGGTTTTCTTGTTGTGCAAGTCAGGCCCTGGGCATGGTCAGCGGCCGCGATTCCCGGGTTTGGGCCGCGAGCCTGATCGCGGCGTTGGCGGCGCCGAAGCCGTGATAGTTGCGCCGTTCGACGATCTCGAAGAAGAACCGCTCGTCGAAGGCGTGGGTGTAGACCTGGAAGAACTCGCCGTCGCCTTCGCGGTCGTAGAGAATCTGGTTGTCGCGAAGCGCGGTCATGGTCGCGGCGTCGAGGCCGTATTTGGCTTCGATGTCGTCGTAGTAATTGTCGGGGATCTTCAGGAAGTCCGCGCCGCGCGCGCGCATGTCGGCAACCGCAGCGAAGATATCGCGGCAGGAGAACGCGACGTGCTGCACGCCGGAGCCGAAGAATTCGTGGATGAAACGGGCCGACAGCGTGCGGGTGGCCGACGAACCGTTGAGCACCACGCGCAGGCTCTGATTGCCATTGATCAGCGCCTGGCTCTGCACGAGGCCAACCGGGTCCGCGATCTCCATCTGCGGCAGGCGCTCCAGATCGAGAATGCCGGTATAGAACAACAGCCACGACAGCATCTCATCATAAGGCATCGACTGCGAGATGTGATCAACGGCATCGAGCCGATCGGTCGCCGCATCGCTGCGCAGCAGATCGAAATCGAGGTCCCAGTTCTTGCCGGCCTGTTCCAGGAAATACAGCAGGCTGCCGCCGACGCCGCGGATTGCCGGAATCTCGAGTTCGCCTGGCCCGACCGGCTGGTAGAAGGTCCGCGCCTGAAGCGCCTCCGCCCGCGCCATGGTCCTGCCGGCGTCATCCACATCAATGGCGATGGCGCAGACGCCGGGGCCGTGCGCGACAAAGTGCGAATGCGCGAAGCCATCAGGCTCGCAATTGATCACGAGATCAATATGGCCCTGCGACCAGCGTTCGACATCCTTGCTGCGATGAGCGCCGGTCTTGCGAAAGCCGAGTTGGCCGAACAGCGCGGCGAGGTCGCTGGCCTTCTCTTCACTGACGGCGAACTCGATGAAGCCGACGCCGCGGCTGCGAGCCTTCGGCTGCAGCGGCATCGCAGGAGCTCCGGACGCGGCGCCGCGGACGTCATCCTCGAGCAGAATCAGGGAGCGCAGCCCGTCGGTCGCCGTACGGACTGCAGAGCCGGCGCGAAACTGGTCGTTGAATATTTCCAGCGACAGCGGCCCCGCATAGCCGGTGGCGAGCACGGCTTCCACGAACTGCGCGACCGGCAGGTCGCCCTGGCCCGGGAAGCAGCGGAAATGCCGGCTCCAGGACAGCACGTCGAGGCCGAGTTTCGGCGCGTCGGCCAGTTGCAGCAGAAATATCTTGTCGGCCGGGATCGATTGGATCGGCAGCGTCGGAAACGATGGCGCCAGCGCATGAAAACTGTCGAGAATGATGCCGATCGACTTGTGATCGGCGCGCCGTACGATTTCCCAGGCATCGCGATAATCGTTGACGTGACGCCCCCAGGCGAGCGCCTCATAGCCGACGCGCAATCCGCGCGCGGCGGCCCGGTCACCCAGTTCGCGGAAATCGGCAGCCGCGCGGTCGATGCCGCCGAGCGAGGCCGGCGAAATATTGCTGCAGATCAGCATCAGATCGGTCTGCAATTCCTGCATCAGGTCAAACTTGCGTTCGGCGCGCGCAAAATTGCGGGTACGCTGCGGCTCCGGCATGCCTTCGAAGTCACGGAATGGCTGGAACGCGCAGATCGAGAGCCCGAGATCCCGGCACATCTGACCGACGTCGCGCGGGCTGCCGCTGAACGAAAGCAGGTCGTTCTCAAAAATCTCGACGGCATCGAAGCCGGCCGCGGCGATCGCGCGCAGCTTTTCATCGAGCGCGCCGCTCAGCGAAACCGTGGCGATCGAGCGCTTGTTCATGCGGCCGTCTCCGTCATGGCACCGCCCAGGAACAATTGCCCGATGCGGGGATCGTTCAGCACGCGCTGCGCGGTGTCGACGAGTCGGGTCTGGCCGAGTTCGAGCACGATGCCGTAATCGGAAATCTCCAGCGCGGAGCGGGCGTTCTGTTCGATCATCAGAATCGATACGCCGCGGTCGCGAAGATCTTTCAGAATGTTGAAGGTCTGCTGCACCATCAGCGGCGAAAGCCCGATTGAAGGCTCATCGATCAGCACCAGTTGCGGATTGAGCAGCAGGCCGCGGGCGACTTCGAGCTGCTTCTGCTCGCCGCCCGACAGCGTCGACGCCTGCTGCGTCGCCTTCGTGCGCAGCACCGGGAATTTGTCGAGCGCCGCCTCGATCCGCTCAGGCAGGTCGGTGATGTCCCGTCCCGCCACGACAGCGCCGAGCTGGATGTTATCGCGCACCGACAGCTCAGGGAAAATATTGCGGCCCTGCGGCACATAGCAGATGCCTGATGTCAGCAACTCGCGCTGGCTTTGCCCGGTGACGTCACGTCCCTTGAATACGACCCTGCCTTCGCGCAGCTTCAACAGGCCGAAGATCGCCTTGAACACGGTGGATTTTCCCGCGCCGTTCGGCCCGATCACGGTGGTGATGGAGCCTGCCGGCACCGAAAAGCTGGTGCCGTTGAGGATCGTCATCTTGCCGTAGCCGCCGACGAGGCCTTGAACATCCAGGATGGTATCGCTCATGGATCGATCCCTCAGTGGCCGAGATAGGCTTCGATGACGGCGGGGTTGGCGCGCACTTCGGCCGGTGTGCCCATCGCCAGCAGCTTGCCTTCCGCCATCACCATCACGCGGGTGCACAGCGACATCACGAATTCCATGTTGTGCTCGATGACGACGAAGGTGGCGCGCTTCTCGCGGTTGATCGCCGCCAGCCGCTCCTTGAGATCGCCGAGCATGGTGAGGTTGACGCCGCCGGCGGGCTCATCGAGCAGCACCAGCCGCGGCCCGCCCATGAACGCCATGGCGGCATCGAGCAGTTTTTGCTGGCCATAGGACAGGCCGCCGGCGGCTTCGGTCGCGAGGTGATCGAGTTTGAAGAAGCCGATCATCTGGTCGGCCGCCGCTGATAATCCGGCGTCGGAGGGGCCGAACAGCCGCGACACCATGTTGCCCTGATGCTCCTGCCCGGCGAGGATCAGGTTCTCCCGCACCGACAGTTTTGGAAACACCTGCAGCAGCTGGAAGGTGCGGCTGACACCGAGACGATTCAATTCGGACGGCCGCAATCCAGTGACGACCTTGCCGTCAACCTTGACCTCGCCATCGGTAGGCGTGAGCTGGCCAAGGATGCAGTTGAACAGCGTGGACTTGCCGCAGCCGTTCGGGCCGATCAGGCCGAGGATCTCCCCCTCCTGCACGTCGAAGCTGACGCCATCGACCGCCTTGATGCCGCCAAAGCTCTTCTTGATGTCGCTGACTTCGAGGACCGCGGTCATGGCGCCGTCTCCAGCCGGGATTTGGCGACCGCGCGCAGCGCCGATGCCGTCTTGGTGCGGCGCTCGGTCAGATAACGGTCGAGAATGCCGAGGATGCCGGTTGGCGAGTAAATCAGCAGCAGCATCACGGCGACCGCGTAGAGCATCAGGTAATAGCCTTGCGTGAAGCGCAGCCACTCCGGCAGCAGCACCGCGATCATGGCGCCCAGGAACGGCCCGAAGAAGAATCCGGAGCCGCCGACGATCACCATCATCAACAGATCGAGCGAGAGCGAGAGGTTGAAGGGAACCGGATCGATATATTGCGTCAGCGGCGCATAGAGCGTTCCGGCGACGCCGCCGAGCGCCGATCCGATCGCGAACGCCATCAGCGTGTAGCGCCGCGTATCGATGCCGAGCGACAGCGCCCGGACCGGATTTTCACGCAGCGCCACGAAGGCGCGGCCCCAGGGCGAGCGGATCAGCCACCACATCGCCAGCGAGACGAGCGCGAGTGAGCCAAGGCAGAAATAATAGAACGGCAGCGGCCGGTTGGTGGCGAAGCCCATAACATTGGGCCGCGGAATGTTGGAGATGCCGTAGATGCCCTTGGTGAGCCAGTCCTCGTTGCGGAACACCAGGAAGGCGAGCGTCGAGAATGCCAGCGTGACGAAGGCAAGGTAGTGATGCTGCACGCGCAGCGCCGGGTAACCCAGGATCCAGCCGATCGCAAAGCACAGCACGATGGCGACGCCCAATGCGGCAACCAGCGGCAAGCCCTGCGCGGTCATGATCGCCGCCGCATAGGCGCCGATGCCGACGAACGCGCCCTGCGCCAGCGAGACCTGGCCGGCATATCCCAGTGTCAGGTTCAATCCCATCGCCGCGATCGTCATCACTGCCCACTGGCTCAGGATGTAGAGGCCGTAGCGGTTGAAGTTCATCGGCACGATGATCAGGGCCGCGATGACGGCGATGCCAAGCGCGATGCGCAGATATTTTCCCGTTGCGGTCATACCGTGCGCTCCTCGGGCCGGCCGAGCAGTCCCTGCGGACGGAACAGGATGATGACAATCAGGAGGATCAGCGGCACGGCGGCGCGGTACTGCGTCGACACATAGGCGGCAGCGAGATTGTCCACCACGCCGATCAAAAGCCCGCCGGCGATGGCGCCGCGCACCTGGTTAAAGCCACCGACGATCGCCGCGATGAACGCCGCCTGCCCGAGCACTTCGCCGGAGGAGAATTTGGCGAGATAGATCGGCGTGATCAGGAGCGAGGCCAGCGCCACCAGAAACGCGTTGATCAGGAACGTCATCAGGATCATGCGTTCGACCGGCACGCCGATGATGCGGGCGACCGTCGGGTTCTGCGCGGTCGCCTGCATCTGATGGCCGATCGAGGTGCGGTTCAGCAGCGCAGTCAGGCCAATCACCACCGCAATCGCAAGCGCGAGCACACCGAGACTCTGCAACGAGACCACCCGGCCAAGGATCGAAACGTCACCGGCCGGCACGATGGAAGGGAAGGGCGACGCCTCCGCGCTGAAGAACTGCTTCACCGCCTCCTTCATGCCGATCGCCAGCGCCATGGTCGCGATCGCCAGCGGCAGCACACCGTGGCGCAGCATCGGGTCGACCAGCAGCAGCTTGAAGCCGAGCCCGAGCAGCAGCAGCGACAGCAGGATGCCGAGAATGATCGCGAGCCAGAACGGCGCCCCCACATGCATCACCGCCAGCATCAGGAACGCCGGCAGCATCACGAATTCGCCCTGCGCGAAATTGATGGTTTGCGATGTCTGCCACAGCAGCGTGAAACCGACCGCGACGAGGGCATAGATCGCCCCGGTCGCAAGGCCTGCCACGAGCAGATCGAGCAGATTGGACATGCTCCTCCCCTCACCCGTCACATGCGGACGGCGTCAATCGTTTCATCATGCTGATCTCGGGGCGCACGTTCGCGCGCACGCCCCGTCGCGGCTCAGTTCAGTTTCGGCAGCACCTGCTTGACGACCTGCTTGCCGTCGACGATCTCGACCAGGAAGCCCTGGCGATCGATGTCGCCCTTCTCGTCGAAGGTCACATCCATCAGGATGCCGGGCTCGCTCGCGGCCTTGATGGTGAGGCCGTGCAGATTGTCGGCGAACGCCTTGGCGTCGACCTTGCCCATCTTCTCGGTGGTGGCCTTGATCATGTAGATCGCGAGGTAGCCCTTCAGCCCGTTATGATCGGGGACGTAATTGTACTTCTTGACGAACTTCTCCCGGAACGCCTTGACCAGATCGACCGGTGCATCGGTCGTAAGACCGACATGGCCGCGCGCGCCGTTCGCGGCATCGCCGGCGAGTTCGACGACCTTCTGGCCGACCAGCGTCGTCTCGCCCATCAGCGGCACGGTGATCGCCTGACGCTTCAGCTCCTTGAGCATCCGCGCGCTTTCTTCCTCGTTGACATAGACGAACACCGCATCGGGCGCCGCAGCCTTGATCTTGCTGACGTCGGCGGCGAAGTCGGCCTGCCCTGCTTCGGTGGAAATATCCGCGGCGACCTTGATGCTGTACTTGGCGAATTCCTTGGTGATGACGTCGCGGCCGCCCTTGCCGAAATCGTTGTTGACCCAGACGATCGCGACCGATTTCGCCTTCAGCTCGTCGTTGATGTATTTGGCGACCTTCGGCATCGAGGATTGCTGGCCGAACGAGGTGCGGAACAGAAACTTGTTGCCGCCTTGCGTCAGTTCGGCCGCTTCGCCACCCATGATCTGCGCGATGCCGGCTTCGGCTGCGAGCGGCGACGTGACCTTGACGGACCCGGAATAGCCGGGCCCAAGCAGGACGTAGGGCTCATTGTCGAGCGCCTTCTGCACCTGCGCGCGCGCAACGCCGGGGTTCGATTGCGAATCCGCATGCGTGACCTCGAGCTTGCGGCCGAGAACGCCACCCTTGGCGTTGATCTCCTCGATCGCGAGGTCGATGCCGTTCTTCCAGTTGGTGCCGACGGTGGCGCCGCCGCCGGACAGTTCGGCGACGTTGGCGAGCTTGATCGGGCCGCCTTGCGCGAACGCGGCTGCGGCCGACACGGTGGCAAGCAGGAGTCCTGCGAAAATTCCAGATCTCATTTCCATCCCCTCTTCTCGTTAAAACAAGCGGCCTTGTGACCGGCCGCGTTCTTTGATTTGAGCATGATTTTTTCGGAAAACCGGTACCCACTTTTCCGGATCATGCTCTAGGCTGCGTTCACTTTAGCGTAGCGTTTGGCCATCACGGCGTCGAATGCATTTCCCATCTCGACGGCCGATGGCTTCAATCCCGTGAACAGTTCGAATGCGTCCGCGGCTTGATAGATCGCAAGCTCGCGCCCGGTCATGACCTCCGCGCCTTTTGCCTTTGCGGCGTTCAACAGCGGTGTCCAGAGCGGTGTGTAGACCGCATCCGCTACCCAAAGGTCCTTGTGCAACAGAGCATCCGGCACCGGCGAGCCGCGGTTCGGCAACATGCCGACCGGCGAGCCGTTGACGATTCCGGTGGCGCCGCTCATCGCGTCCTCGACGCTGTCGGCAGACCTTGCTTCGCCGTGGCTCTTGAGCTGCGCGGCGAGTTGCTCGGCCTTGGCGTGATCGGTGTCGAAAATCCTGATCTCGCTCACGCCGGTCGCCGCCAGTGCGAAGGCGATCGCCTTGCCGACGCCGCCTGCGCCGATCACGGCGACGCGGCTCTGCGCGGGATCCCGGATGAGTTCGGCGACCGCCCGGCCAAACCCTGTTGTGTCGGTGTTGTATCCGATCAGCCGGCCATCCCTGACCACGACCGTGTTGACCGCGCCGATCGCACGCGCCCCCGGCGACAATTCATCGAGCAGGGAAACCACCGCTTCCTTGTACGGAAAGGTGACGTTGACGCCGGCAAAGCCCAGACGGCGCACGCCATCGAGTAGTAGCCGCAATTCTTCGCGGTCAGCGCCCGCAACTTCGATCAGCTGATAATGGCAATGTGCGCCCAGCGCTTCGGCGGCCCGCTCATGCATCGCCGGCGATGCCGAATGCGCAATCGGCGCGCCGATCAGGCCGGTGAGAAAGCGGCGGTCGGCCGGAGCAAGGGGGCGGGCGGCAGGGCTCATGATCTCGTTATCGGTCCCAATGCGCGTTGGCGGCGTCGGTTCGGGATACGCCCCGATCCGCCCAGACGATAGCGTTTTGCCGACCTAACACAATTACCCATTTAAGCTGGATAGATAACATCATGTTATTTCTTGCGCCGCCTGGAATCGGGCTTTCGCGGCATAACTTTGCCCGGCCCCACCGCCCGCATTTCCGAGCGCAGACATTCGATGAAATGCTCGATGTGCAGCGACAGCGGCGCGCCGCGTTTCACCGCAATGTAAGTGTCGAACCTGGTCGGCTCGACGATTTTAAGCAATTCGACGCCGGGATAGCCGCCGTGGGCGACAGTAAACTGGTCGATCACGGCAATGCCAAGGCCGGCCTTGACCAGCGCACACACGGTCGTGCCGAAGCGCGCGCGGATGGTGATGTCGTAGTCGAGTTTGTTGCGCGCGAATATCTCCGCCATGATCCGTCCATAGGGATCGTTGGGGTCGATGCCGATCAGGGGATAGCGGATGATCTCCGCGGCCGAGACCTGCTTGCATCCGGCGAGTTCATGCCCCGCCGGCACGATGCAGAACAATTCGCCCGACGCCAGCGGCAGAAAGTCGAGGCCGGGATGCTCGAGCCGGTAACTCATGGCGACGCAATCGCCGCGGCCGAGCAGCAGATAATCGACGGCTTCCTCGATCTTGAGGATGTTGATGTCGATCCGCAGTTCTGGATAACGGCGCCGCACCCGCTCGATCGCACGCGGCACCATGACCTGCGAGATGCTCGGCACCGAGCCGATGCGCAGTTCGGACAGATCGCCGCGTCCGATCTTGGAGATGATCTCGGTTAGATCATCCATCTTCTCGTAGACGCCGTTGATCTGCTCGAAGATGTTGCGGGCTTCCGCCGTCGGGAAATAGCGCCCGTTCTGGCGCTGGAAGAAGCGGACGCCGAGCGATTTCTCGGTGTATTTCACCAGCCGGCTGATGCCCGGCGCCGACACGTTGAGAAGCCGCGCCGCGCCGCCGATCGTGCCGGTCACCATCACGGCGCGGATCACCTCGACCTGGCGAAGCGTCATCATGGAAATCTTACCTGCGACGTAACTTGCTTACGATCAATATGGCCATCAGTCGAGCAGCTCCCGACAGCCGAGATCGTCGACTGCGAGAAAAATCCGCTCAAGATTATTCCACCAGACCCCGCCGCCAATACCAGCCATCGCCTGCGCCACTGGTCTTGTGATCAGCCAGAGCACCGACAGCCGATAATCATCGTTCAGCGACTGGCGATCATAATCGCTCACTCCGTGAACCGATAACGCCGCATGGTAGCGGGCCAGAAGAGGCTGCTCGACACGCCTCCGGCGATCGGGATACCAAAGCATCGCCATCATATAGGCTAGGTCGTCGGTCGCCGTATTGATGCTCCAGCCCTCCCAATCCAGCAACCTGGGGTTATCGCCTCCATCAGGCCGCGGCAGGAAGAAATTCCATGGGTGAGCGTCACCATGGATGATGGTCAGGTTGCGTCGCACATGGTAGCGCGCCAGCAGCTCAGGCCCGCGATCCAGCAATCTCTCGTAAAGATTCCGCCGCTCGGCTGGTATCATCTCTCCGTACCGGTCGGTGAACCGCGCGAACTGAATTCCGAAATCTCGCAGAATCCTGTCCCAGGCATCTGCGTCGTACCAGCTCCCGACCGAATGACCGAGGCGTCGGTCGTCCCACCACGCCGCATGGATACGCGCGAGAGCCTCCACGATTTGCTCGGATTGCTGAGTCGTGGGTGGCAATGGCCACGCAGTCGCGACGAAATGCGAGTCCGTCAGGTCTTCCAGCAGCAGATGCCACGCGCTGGTATCCGTCGCCTCGACGGCCTCAAAACAGCGCGGCACCAATCGTTCCGATAACGCGGGGGCGATGTCGCGATAGAATGAAATCTCCCGGCCATTCGTGTAGGTCGAACGACCCGCATCATCGAGATGACCCATTTTGAGAATGACGGAGTTCGGGGCGTCTCCGGCCCGGCCTCCATAATCCAAGCGCAGCCGGAATGTGTGTGAACGCAACTTCTTTATCGGAGGTGTCATCCTCACGACGCTGCAAACCCGCGCCGGCCCCAGAACGCCGGACTTACGAAGCGCGTTGGTAAGACGTTCGGCATTTGCCGGCGGCGGCAAGGAGTCAGGTGTCATTGACAACCCACAGTGAGGCAGCGCAACCCGGCATATCCCCCAATGTCATACGCGGGCTTGACCCGTGTATCCATCGTTTCTTCGCAAGAAGCCTTTTTCGAAAGTGGATAGATGGCCGGGTCAAGCCCGGCCACGACGAGAAAACGCTGCGACGTCGGAACTTACACGTCGAAGAACACCGTCTCTTTGTCGCCCTGCAGATGGATGTCGAACCGATAGACCGCGTTGCCGTTACCCGGCTGCCGCGTCGCGATCAGCGTCGTGCGGCGATCGGCCGGCACCAGCGCAAGCACGGGATCGGCGGCATTGGCGGCCTCGCCGTCGAAATAGATCCGCGAATAATTGTGCAGCAGCATGCCGCGCGCGAACACGGCGAGCACGACATGCGGCGCCTGCGGCTTGCCGTCGGGATCGGCGACCTGGCCCGGCTTAATGGTGTCGAAGGCATAACCGCCCTTCGCATCGGTGCCGATCCGGCCAAACCCCTTGAACGTCGAGTTCGCCAGCGCCCGCTTGTCCTGCGGATCGGAGAACCGTCCCTGCGCATCCGCCTGCCATATCTCCAGCATGCAATCCGACACGACCGCGCCATCACCGTCGAACACCTGCCCCTCGATGCGAATGCGTTCGCCTGACGTATCCGCCGTCACCAAATTGTTGGTGAACGCGTCGTTCCAGTCGTATCGGCCGTTCGAGGTCAGCCCATAGGCGAAATAGGGGCCGACGGTCTGCGACGGGGTGAGGCCGTCGGGCTTGGTCTGTTGCACTTACTTTTTCTCCATCGGCGTGGCGTTCCGCCCGCGCAGCACAATGTTGAAGCGGTAGCACAGCGCCCAATCCGGCATGGTGTTCTCCAGATCGAACGCGGAAATCATCCGGTCGCGCGCCTTCTCGTCGGTCACCGAATTGAAGATCGGATCGAACGGGAACAGCGGGTCACCCGGGAAATACATCTGCGTCACCAGACGCGACACGAACGCGTGGCCGAACACCGAGAAATGGATGTGGGCCGGGCGCCACGCGTTGTGGTGATTGCCCCAGGGATAGGCGCCGGGCTTGATGGTGACGAAGCGGTAATAGCCTTGGGCGTCCGACTGCGCGCGGCCGGCCCCGGTGAAATTCGGATCGAGCGGCGCGGGATGTTGATCGACGACGTGGACATAGCGACCGCAGGCGTTGGCCTGCCACAGTTCGACCAGCGCGTTCGGGACGCCGCGGCCGTCTTCGTCGAGCACATGGCCGTGCACGATGATGCGCTCGCCAAGCGGCTCGCCCTTGCCTTGAACGGTGAGGTCGTGATCGTTCGCGCGCACCGTCTCGTGGCCGTAAACCGGCCCGGTCAATTCCGACAGCGTGTGCCGCATCGGAATCAGCGGCCTGGAGGGCGAGCGCTTGACCGTGCTCTTGTAGCCGGGGGACAGCCGCGGCGGATGCGCCGCGAGACTTTGCACTGGATAGACCAATGTCATGACGAATTCCTCCCTCGCATCGCGCTCGCGGCGCAAAATTGCTTTGCAATTTTGTCGCTGAGCCGCGCCGCCAGATCATTATATGACATAACTAATTTGGGAAAGCGCTGTTTTTTACTCTCCCAAATAGTTGTTTCAATTAATCTTTTCGACCGCGACCGCAACGCCTTGGCCGACGCCGACGCACATGGTTGCCAAGGCAAGCTTCCCGCCCCGCTTCTCCATGCCGTGCACCGCCGTCAACGCCAGCCGCGCGCCGCTCATGCCGAGCGGATGGCCGAGCGCAATCGCGCCGCCATGCGGGTTGACGAAATCAGCGTCGTCCTTGACGCCCAGTTGCCGCAGACAGGCTATGCCCTGCGAGGCGAAGGCTTCATTGAGCTCGATCAAATCGAAATCGCTGATCTTGATGCCGAGCCGCTCCATCAGCTTTTTCGTCGCCGGCACCGGGCCGATGCCCATGATGCGCGGCGGCACCGCAGCCGAGGCGAGGCCGAGGATGCGTGCCCGCGGCGTCAGCCCGTGCTTTTTCACAGCCGCTTCCGACGCCAGGATCATCGCCGCCGCGCCGTCATTGACGCCGGACGCATTGCCCGCCGTCACCGTGCCGGGATTGCGCACGATCGGCTTCAATTTCGTCAGGCCCTCCAGCGTGGTCTCGGGGCGCGGATGCTCGTCCCTGTCGACGATGACGGGCCCGGCCTTGCCGCCCGGCACCGACACCGGTGTGATTTCCTCGGCGAAATAACCGGCCGCAATCGCCGCGCCTGCGCGCTGCTGCGAGCGGATCGCCATCGCGTCCTGGTCGGCGCGCGACACCTGGAATTCCTCGGCGACGTTCTCGCCGGTTTCCGGCATCGCATCGACACCATATTGGGCCTTCATCAGTGGATTGATGAACCGCCAGCCGATCGTGGTGTCGTAAATCTCGGCCGAGCGCGCGAACGCTTCCGGCGCCTTGCCCATCACGAACGGCGCGCGGGTCATCGACTCGACGCCGCCGGCAATCGCGAAATCGATTTCGCCTGATCGAATCGCCCGGCCCGCGGCGCCGACCGCGTCGAGGCCGGACGCGCAGAGGCGGTTGAGGGTCTGGCCGGGAACCGATTCCGGAATGCCCGCCAGCAACAGCGCCATCCGCGCCACGTTGCGGTTGTCCTCGCCGGCCTGGTTGGCGCAGCCGAAAAACACCTCATCCACCTGCGCCCAGTCGAGATTGGGATGCTTCGCCATCAGCGCCTTGATCGGGACGGCCGCCAGATCGTCGGCGCGCACCTTGGCGAGCGAGCCGCCGAAACGGCCGATCGGGGTCCGGACGGCATCGCAAATGAATACATCACGCATAGAATCTCTCCCTGAATGCCGTGCTTTAGGCGTTGACCCGCTGGAACTGTTGGCGAGTTTTAGGAGCGTGCCCGCGGCAGGTCAATCGAGGCGCCGTTCCCGGGTGGTGCTTTCGCGGGAGGTCCGTCATGTCCTCAACGCTGGCGTGATGCGTGGAAAACTCTGACAACGCAGGTAAGGGAATAGGATCGGGCGGCGAAATTTTGTAGTTTGCGGCCCCCGGAGCCTTGGCCCTAGAACCTCGGCCGGCTTCAGCTCTCGTTTGGACGCGTTTTCTTTGCGCGAACCGGTACCCACTTCACTTGAAAACGCTCTGATGACGATCCAGCGATCCATACCCGCCCCTGCGCTTCCCGAAGCCGCGCCTGCCGCTGACGCAAATTCGCGCGTTACGCCGATGATGGAACAGTACCTTGAAATCAAGGCCGCCCATCCCGGGCTCTTGCTGTTCTACCGGATGGGCGATTTCTACGAGCTGTTCTTCGAGGACGCCGAGATCGCCTCCAAAACGCTCGGCATCGTGCTGACCAAGCGCGGCAAGCACCAGGGCATGGACATCCCGATGTGCGGCGTCCCGGTGGAGCGCTCCGAGGATTATCTGCACCGCCTGATCAACGCCGGCCACCGCGTTGCCGTCTGCGAGCAGACCGAGAATCCCGCCGCGGCACGCGCCCGCGGCAACAAGAGCGTAGTGGCCCGCGGCGTGGTGCGGCTGGTGACGCCGGGCACGCTGACGGAAGACACGCTGCTCGACGCCCGCACCAACAATTATCTGCTGGCGATCGCGCGCGCCCGCGCCTCCGCCGGCGGCGACCGGATTGGCCTCGCCTGGATTGACATTTCGACGTCTGAATTCATGGTGACGGAATGCTCGACGGCGGAGTTGGCGGCGACGCTGGCGCGGATCAATCCGAATGAGGTGATCGTCACCGACGCGCTCTATGGCGATGCCGACCTCGGCCCGCTGCTGCGCGAATTGCCCTCGGTGACGCCGCTAACCCGCGACGTCTTCGACGGCGCCACCGCGGAACGGCGGCTGTGCGACTATTTCGCGGTCGCGACTATGGATGGCCTGTCCGCGATGTCGCGGCTGGAGGCCACCGCGGCAGCCGCCGCCGTCACCTATATCGACCGCACGCAGGTCGGAAAGCGTCCGCCGCTGTCGCCGCCCTCCCGCGAGGCGGCCGGAACGACGATGGCGATCGACCCCGCCACCCGAGCCAATCTCGAATTGACCCGAACGCTATCAGGCGAACGGCGCGGATCGCTGCTCGATGCGATCGATTGCACGGTCACCGCCGCCGGCTCGCGGCTATTGGCTCAACGCCTCGCCGCGCCCCTCACCGACAGCGCGGGAATCTCACGGCGGCTGGATGCGATTGCCGCCTTTGTCGCCGATAGCGCCGCGCGTGACGACGTCAGAGCCACGTTGCGCGCGGCGCCCGATATGTCGCGCGCGTTGGCGCGGCTATCGGTCGGACGCGGCGGTCCGCGCGACCTTGCCGGCTTGCGCGACGGCATCCTTGCCGCGGACCAGGCGCTGGCGCGGCTTGCGCAGCTCGACGCGCCGCCGCCGGAAATCATTGCGGTGATGGAGGCTTTGCGCCGCCCCTCGCGCGACCTCGCCCGCGAGTTCGAACGCGCGCTCGCCGAGCAACTGCCGCTGATCAAGCGCGACGGCGGCTTCATCCGCGAGGGCTATGAGGCCGCACTCGATGAGAGCCGCAATCTGCGCGATGCCTCCCGCCTCGTCGTCGCCGCGATGCAGGCGCGCTATGCCGACGCGACCTCCATCAAGGCGCTCAAGATCCGGCACAACAACGTGCTCGGCTATTTCGTCGAGGTGACGGCGCAGCACGGCGACAAGCTGATGGCGCCGCCGTTGAATGCCACGTTCATCCACCGCCAGACGCTCGCGGGCCAGGTTCGCTTCACCACGTCCGAGCTCGGCGAGATCGAGGCCAAAATCGCCAATGCCGGCGACCGCGCGCTTGGGCTCGAACTGGAAATCTTCGAGCGGCTCTGCGCAATGGCGCTTACCGCCAGCGACGATCTGCGCGCCGCGGCGCACGCGTTTGCGCTGCTCGATGTCGCAACCGCGCTGGCGAAGCTCGCGGTCGACGACAATTATGTACGGCCCGAGGTCGATGGCTCGCTCGGCTTCGCGGTCGAAGGCGGCCGGCATCCCGTGGTCGAACAGGCGCTGAAGCGCGACGGCCAGCCGTTCATCGCCAATGCCTGCAACTTGTCGCCCAGCCCCGCTCAGAAATCCGGCCAGATCTGGCTGATCACCGGCCCGAACATGGCCGGCAAATCGACCTTCCTGCGCCAGAACGCGCTGATCGCGCTGATGGCGCAGATCGGTTCTTACGTGCCGGCGTCACGCGCGCGTATCGGCGTCGTCGACCGCCTGTTCTCACGCGTCGGCGCGGCGGACGATCTTGCGCGCGGCCGCTCCACCTTCATGGTCGAGATGGTCGAGACCGCCGTGATCCTCAACCAGGCCAGCGAACGCTCGCTGGTCATCCTCGATGAAATCGGCCGCGGCACCGCGACCTTCGACGGCCTGTCGATCGCCTGGGCCGCGATCGAACATCTGCATGAAGCCAACCGCTGCCGCGCATTGTTCGCCACGCATTATCACGAGCTGACCGCGCTTTCCGCAAAACTGCCGAGGATGTTCAACGCCACCGTGCGCGTCAAGGAATGGCAGGGCGACGTCGTATTCCTGCACGAGGTGCTGCCCGGCTCGGCCGACCGCTCCTACGGCATCCAGGTCGCGAAACTCGCAGGCCTCCCGCCCGCCGTGATCGCCCGCGCCAAGTCGGTGCTGGCGAAGCTCGAAGCGCAGGACCGCGGCCAGACGGCGCGGGCGCTCGCCGACGACTTGCCGCTGTTCGCCGTCCCTTCCCGCGCCGCCGCGGAAGCCGCGCCGCCGAGCGAGGCCGAGCAAATGATGGAAGCCGTGAAGGCGCTGCATCCCGACGAGATGTCCCCGCGCGAGGCGCTGGAGGCGTTGTATGCGCTGAAGGCGAAATTGCCGAAGGGATAACGAGTCCGTAGCCCGGATGGAGCGCAGCGCAATCCGGGAATCTCACCCGCGGATCGGCCGGCCCCGGATTTCGCTTCGCTTCATCCGGGCTACACGCTTCAACGCGCCGCCTTCCTCCGCCCCAGCCACCACAGGCTGAGATTCCATCCCACGCAGGTTGCCAGCGCCAGGCTCAACGCAATCGCCGAACCGAACTGCTGCGCGGCGACATGCAGCACCGCAATCGCGATGCCGAGGCCGATCAATCCCCAGGCGCTGTTGGCGAGCACGGCCGCGGTCGGCGGGCCGCCGATGCGCGGGTGCAGGATCAGCATCATGGAGGTGAACACGACCGGGAACAGCGCGATCATGCCGCTTACCTTGGGTCCGACCCAGCTCGACGTCGTGACGACCGTCGCCACCAGCGTTGCGACCAGCGATGCGCGCAGCGGAATGTCGTACCAGCGGCGCCTGATCGGCGGCATTTTGGCGTGGCGATAGCGGGCGAGCAGCGGGACGCAGATGGCGTAAGCGATGACATTGGCGATCAGCCCGCCGGCCAACGACCATTGCACCGAGCGGATGATCGCAGCGAGCGACAGCCACACGGCTACCGCCGCGAAGCAACTGAGCAGCGCGCCGTGGCGCTGCGCCAGCACGACATAGGTGAGGCCAAGGAAGATCGTCGCGGCGTTGATCGGCAGGCTCGCCAGCGCACCCTCGGCGATGAAGGCGGCGTCATGATCGAGCGCGAGGAATACGTAGGACGGCCCCGCCGAGATCGGCAGCGTCGCGATCAGCGCGCCGATCACCGGGCCCGAGCGCTCAGTGACGATGGAAGCCGTCACCACGAACGCCGCCGTGATCGCCATGCGCAGGCCGAGCGTGAGGATAAAGGTGAGTTCGGGGGACATGGTCTATCCGTCGTCCCTGCGAAAGCAGGGACCCATACGCCGAGGCTTCTCGAGTTCGGGAGGTGTGGGTTGGTACTTCCCGCACCCATTGGCGTCAGTGGTTATGGGTCCCTGCGTTCGCAGGGACGACACCGAGATTGCCTCACACCCGCTTCATCGACACCGAGACCTTCGGGCCGTTCCTGATGGTCTGATAGACCACGCAATAGCGTTCGGTGAGTTTCAACAGCAGGTCGAGCTTGTCCTGCGGCGCGTCGGTTCCCACCTCGAAGCGCAGGCGAATCTCCTCGAAGCCGACCGGAGCTTCCTTGTCGACGCCGAGCGTGCCGCGAAAATCCAGATCGCCTTCGGCGATGACGGTGCCGCTTCTGAGCGGAACGTCGACGGCGGTTGCCACCGACTTCAGCGTCACGCCGGCGCAAGCGACGAGGGCTTCCAGCAGCATGTCGCCGGAGCAGAGCTCCAGGCCGGAGCCGCCGGTGGCGGGGTGCAGGCCGGCTACCGCCAGCGCGCGGCCGGTCTCTACCTTGCAGGCGATGCCTTCATTGTCGATCGAGCCCTTGGCCTTCAACGTAATGACCGCGGCCGAGGGGTCGGACTTGTAGCGTTCCTTGATCGGGGCCTGCATCGCGCGGAGTTCGGCGGCGTCCATTTTGTTCTCCCGACTTTTGTTTGTGCATCGGATATAAAGGGCTATCGGCGCGCTGTCATCACGGTCTCCCGCCGGCCGACCCATGCGGCATGGGAAATCCACGTTTTTCCAACAGGTTATGGCTGGCATTCGCGCACCCGGCGGCATAGCTTTGATTTGACCGTACAATCGCCCGTGACAGCCCCAGCGCCGTCCGATATCGGGATAGATCATGGATAGCGTCGTGACTGAGGACCGCTCCGGAGCGGATGAACGTTTCGATACCGCGCGGATCACCGCGGCGGTCGATGCCCTGGCCGAAAAACACGCCGGCCGCGAGGACGTGTTTCGCTCGGCGCTGGCGCAACTCCTGAAAGCCGAGATGATCGCGGCGCGCGCGACCGCGCAGGCCGTGCTGCTGAAGGATCGCCACGGCCGCCGCTGCGCGGAGCGGCTGTGCTTCATGCAGGACGAAATCATCCGCATCCTCTACTCGGCTGCCACACGGCATCTCTATCGCTCGCATGTGCCCTCCGGCGCCGAGCGCATGGCCGTGGTCGCCACCGGCGGTTACGGCCGCGGGCTGATGGCGCCGGAATCCGATATCGATCTGCTGTTCATCCTGCCCTACAAGCAGACCGCCTGGGGCGAGCAGGTCGCGGAAGCCATTCTGTATTGCCTGTGGGACCTGGGATTGAAGGTCGGCCACGCCACGCGCTCGGTCGACGAATGTATCCGCCAGGCGCGCGGCGACATGACGATCCGCACCGCGATCCTGGAGACGCGATTTTTGACCGGCGACCAGCCGCTCTATGACGAACTGGTCGCGCGGTTCGACAAGGACGTCGTGCAGGGCACGGCTTCCGAATTCGTCACCGCCAAACTCGCCGAGCGCGAAGAACGCCACCGTCGCGCCGGGCAATCGCGCTATCTGGTCGAGCCCAACGTCAAGGACGGCAAGGGCGGATTGCGCGACCTGCACACCCTGTTCTGGATCGCCAAATACGTCTACCGCGTGCGCGAGACCGACGAGCTGGTCGAACGCGGCGTGTTCGACGCGCAGGAGTACCGCACCTTCCGCCGCTGCGCCGACTTCCTGTGGTCGGTGCGCTGCAATTTGCATTTCGTCTCGGGGCGCGCCGAAGAGCGGCTGTCGTTCGACATGCAGCGCGAGATCGCGGTCCGGCTCGGCTATACTTCGCATCCCGGCATGCAGGATGTCGAACGCTTCATGAAGCACTACTTCCTGGTCGCCAAGGACGTCGGCGACCTGACCGCGATCCTGTGCGCCAAGCTGGAAGACGAGCAGGCCAAGCCGGCGCCGGTCTTGAGCCGCATGGTGGCGCGGCTGCGGCCGGGCACCAAGCGGCGGCGGGTGCCCGACAGCGACGACTTCATCATCGACAACAACCGCATCAACCTCGCCGCGCCCGACGTCTTCAAGCACGACCCGGTCAATCTGATCCGGATCTTCCAGCTGGCGCAGAAGAACAACCTCGCCTTCCACCCCGATGCGATGCGCACGGTGACGCGCTCGCTGAAACTGGTGAACACCCAGCTTCGCGAAAATCCGGAAGCCAACCGGCTGTTCATGGATATCCTGACTTCCGACAACGCGGAGATCGTGCTGCGGCGCATGAACGAGACCGGCGTGCTCGGTCACTTCATCCGCGCCTTCGGCAAGATCGTGTCGATGATGCAGTTCAACATGTATCACCATTATACGGTGGACGAACATTTGATACGATGCGTCGGCTTCCTGCAGGAGATCGAGCGCGGCGGCAATGACGAGTTCACGGTCGCAAGCGACCTGTTCCGCAAGATCCGCCCCGAGCATCGCGCGGTGATCTACATCACCACGCTGCTGCACGACGTCGCCAAGGGCCGGCCGGAGGATCATTCGGTCGCGGGCGCCAGAGTGGCGCGGCGATTGTGCCCGCGGCTCGGCTTCAACACCGCCGACACCGAGCTGGTAGCATGGCTGATCGAAGAGCATCTGACGATGTCCACGGTGGCGCAGTCGCGCGACCTCTCGGACCGCAAGACGATCGAGAATTTTGCCGCGGTCGTACAGTCCGTCGAGCAGATGAAGCTTTTGACCATCCTGACCACCGCCGACATCAGGGGCGTCGGCCCCGGTGTGTGGAACGGCTGGAAGGCGCAGTTGCTGCGCACGCTGTATTATGAGACCGAGCCGGCGCTGACCGGCGGCTTCTCGGAAGTGAACCGCGCCCAGCGCATCGCGGTAGCGCAATCCGAATTCCGCGCCGCGTTCAACGAGTGGCCGGAAGCTGAGCTCAACGCCTATATCGGGCGGCACTATCCCGCCTACTGGCTCAAGGTCGACCTGCAACGAAAAATCCGCCAGGCGCGCTTCATCCGCGCCAGCGAACAGGCCGGCCACCAGCTCGCGATCAATGTCGGTTTCGATGAAGCGCGCGGTGTCACCGAACTGACGATCCTGGCGACCGACCATCCGTGGCTGCTGTCGATCATTGCAGGCGCCTGCGCATCCGCCGGCGCCAACATCGTCGACGCGCAGATCTACACGACCACCGACGGGCGCGCACTCGACACCATCGCGATCTCCAGGGAGTACGACCGCGACGAGGACGAGGGACGGCGCGCCACCCGCATCGGCGAGATGATCGAGCAGGTGCTGGAAGGCAAGCTGCGGCTGCCCGAAGTGGTGGCCCGCAAGGCGGCCAACCGCGGCAAGGTGCGCGCCTTCGTGGTCGAGCCGGAGGTCACCATCAACAATCAGTGGTCGGACCGCTACACCGTGATCGAGGTTTCCGGCCTCGACCGCCCCGGCCTGTTGTATCAGCTCACGACCGCGATCTCGAAACTCAACCTCAACATTGCCTCCGCCCATGTCGCGACCTTCGGCGAACGCGCCCGCGACGTGTTCTACGTGACGGATTTGCTCGGCGCCCAGATCACCGCGCCGACCCGGCAGGCCGCGATCAAGAGCGCGCTGATTCATCTGCTCTCCAGCGAAGACAACGTCGCGCAGCCGGCGGCGTGACACGCAGTCCTGTAGGATGGGTGGAGCGAAGCGATACCCATCAATGCCGGTGCGGGTGGCGATGGGTATCGCTGCGCTCCACCCATCCTACGATCGACTAACGTCTCTGGATCGTCATTGCGAGCGCAGCGAATCAATCCATGGCGCGGCAAGTGGAGAGGTGGATTGCTTCGCTGCGCTCGCACTGACGTGGATATAGTTTCGCGATCTCGCGACGCATTGCGTCCGAGGTTTGCTGGATAACTTCCCACCCTCTCCAATCAGAGGGCGCAGGGAAGACCGGGTGCACGCTGCACCCGCGGTCTCGCGTGCAATGGCGCACAGAGAACGCGCACACGAGCATACAGGTTCAGCGGAAACACTCCGGCCTTCCCTGCGCAATGGCTTTACGGCTTACTTCGAGCTCTCCCCGGTGAACGGCTTTCTTGCCACCGTCGCTGCGCAGGGAATGGACCCCACGCAACTTAACGCCAGCACCGCGGCGTCAGGACCACACGACTTCGCCGTACGCTCGAGCCACACACGTCAGTCGCAGCTCTCGCGTCCATCGCATCTCACCGCACGTTCGTGACGATGGCCAACGCCCCTCATCTGCCGTGAGACGGGCGGGGTTATGCCGCTGATTTGGCCTGCAAGTTAAGCGGAATATTTTTGCAAGGAGGGCTGGACAGACTTTTGGTGATTTGCCCGTCGTGTTGCTTTGTCGCATGCGCTTGAGCGAGATTGCGCTTGCATGCGAGGCAAATCACTATCGCGATCTAGTTGGTCTGTTTTGGATCGCCCCAACCGTAATGCTCGAGAGCTGTCAGGCTCGCCGCCACGAAGGCAAGATAATTTGTCTGGGAAACCAGAAGACCCAGATCGAACAGTTCGAGCAAAGCTTGCCATGGGTCCCCTGCCGGCACGGCGATTGCCCGCTTGCCACCATCGATCACGGAAGGTCGGAAGCTGCGGTCCGATCTCCGGCGCCTTGCCTCGGGTCCGATGTCATCGGAGCAACAGATCAAATGCAGGCGTGCTTTCGGCATATCAATCCCCAAATTTGCGGTCGGCGAGCGCCGGGTTACGGGTTTGACAACTGCAACGAGATGTTTGCGGTCGGCGAGACGTCCGGTTGAAGGTCTCGCGTAAAGGCCTTTCCCGCAGGGCAATTCCAGAAAATATTGTGCCATCAGGTTACCCGACAGGCTTCATCATTGAAACCAAACGGACCATTGAACGGAGGTTGATCCACACATTACATTCGGTTGGCAGGATCATACCTAGGTTTGGGATCGCGATCCGGGCCGCGGCGGGTGGTAGAC
Source organism: Bradyrhizobium sp. 170 (assembly GCF_023101085.1). NCBI lineage: Bacteria > Pseudomonadati > Pseudomonadota > Alphaproteobacteria > Hyphomicrobiales > Nitrobacteraceae > Bradyrhizobium > Bradyrhizobium sp. 170. The sequence goes on from NZ_CP064703.1 coordinate 8,870,388, forward strand.
GCTCCCGAGAGGCGCATCGGCGCACGCAGGGACCGCCCGGATCTTTATACCCTTCCGGACGTCCAAAAGCTGCTAGTATGCGGCATGTTAGGAGGGCGACGTTGTCGCCGCTGATGATGGTGATCACCTAGCGACGCAGCGCCGGCCCGGGATGGCCAGGCCTTTTGTGCTGCCTATGATGCGTAACCAGACGATGAAATCCTGGCGCTCGGCCGAGCAATGGCTGCTGGGCGGCATGGTGCTGGCGTTGGCTGCGGCGGCTTTCATCTGGCTCGTTCTCGGCCCCGCACCGGCGGCCCCGGCCTATTTGACCGCCGTCGTATTGCTGATCGCCTCGCTTCTCGCCTCACTGATCATGATGCGCCGGGTGGGCACTGCCCGCAGGCAGATGGAAGCCGTGCTCCACGGCCGGACAAAAGCCGAACAACACGCGATAGAAGCGCTGCGTCACAGCGAAGCGCAATGGAAGGAGGTGTTCGAGCACAACCCGGTAATGTATTTCATGGTCGACGCGGCCGGCACCGTCCTGTCCGTCAACACATTCGGCGCCGCACAACTTGGCTACGCCGTCAGCGAATTGCTCGGGCAATCCGTGTTGAAAGTCTTTCCTGCCGAAGAGCAACATGTGGCCCAGAGCAACGTTGCCATATGCCTGAAGAATATCGGCCAAACCCATAGCTGGGAGATCTGCAAGGTTCGCAAGGACGGTTCGTCGCTCTGGGTTCGTGAAAACGCCAAGGCCGTACGGCGGCTGGACAATCAATTGATCGTGCTGATCGCATGCGAGGACATTACCGAACGCAAGGGGGCTGAAAATGCCTTGCGGCAGAGTGAAATGTATCTGGCCGAAGCCCAGCGATTGAGCCGCACCGGCAGCTTCGGCTGGCGTGTCGCCAGCGGCGAAATCATTTGGTCGGAGGAAACATTCAGAATATTTGGCTACGACAAGGCCTCCTCTATCAAGCTCGCCACGGTGATGCAGCGTATTCATCCGGATGATCGTGCGCGCGTGCAACAGACCATCGACCGCGCGTCCCGCGACGGCAAAGACTTCGTGCACGGATATCGATTGCTGATGCCCGATGGCTCGGTCAAACATGTCCATGCCGCCGCGCATGCCGTGACAGATGCGTCGGGCGACATCGAATTTGTCGGGGCGGTGACGGACATCACCTCCCGCAAGCGAGCCGAGACAGAGCTGCATGAAGCGCAGGCAAACCTCGCGCATGTCACGCGCGTGACTGCGCTGGGCGAGCTCGCCGCGTCGATCGCCCATGAAGTGAACCAGCCGCTCGCCGCCGTCGTCACCAATGCCGCCGCATGCCTGCGCTGGCTCGACCGCGAGCCCGCCAACCTGAAAGAAGCGCGCAGCACCCTGCAATCGATCGTCGCGGACGGTAATCGGGCGGGTGAAGTGATCCAGCGCGTCCGTGCGCTCGTGGACAAGACGGCCGATCAGAAGGCGCCGCTCCAGATCAATAACGTCGTCAACGAGGTCATCAGCTTCGTGCAGCATGAGCTGTTCAGCCATCGGGTGGCGCTGCGGCTGGAACTTGCCCCCGCCCTCCCCCCGGTCCTCGCCGACCGGATCCAGCTGCAGCAAGTCATCCTCAACCTCGTCATCAACGGGGTTGAAGCGATGCAGCCGGTCAAGGACCGGCCGCGCGATCTGGTGATCAGGACGCGACAGGATGATGAGACCCGCCAAATTCTGGTTACGGTAAGCGACTGTGGTGTCGGCGTGGCCACTGAGAATGCCGATCGGCTGTTCGAAGCCTTCTTCACCACCAAATCCAGCGGCATGGGCATGGGCCTGTCGATCTGCCGCTCGATCGTCAGCGCACACGGAGGGCGGCTATCGGCCTCCGGCAATGCCGGCCCCGGCGCGACGTTTCAGTTCACCTTGCCATTGCATCAGGAGGACAGTACGTGACCGGTCGCCCAGCATCGCCTTCCACCGTCGCAGGCGCCGAGGAACCGGTCGTCTTCGTTATCGACGACGACGCATCGGTGCGTGACGCACTGAGCAATCTTTTCCGGTCGGTGGGCTTGCGGGTCGAAGTGTTCGGTTCGGCTCACGAGTTTCTGCAGAGCACGCTTCCGAACGTTGCCGGCTGCCTGATCCTCGACATCAGGCTGCCCCGGTTGAGCGGCCTCGACTTCCAGGCCGAGCTGGCGAAGGCCGATATCCGCATTCCGATCATCTTCATGACGGGTCACGGCGATATCCCGATGACGGTCAGGGCGATGAAGGCCGGAGCCGTCGACTTCCTGACCAAACCATTCCGCGACCAGGACATGCTGGATGCCGTAACGACGGCAATCGAACGCGACCGGGTTAGCCGCGACGAAGCCAGGATGCTCTCCGGCCTGCATGCTCGTTTCGCGACCCTGACCCCGCGGGAACGGGAGGTGATGGCGCTGGTCACGACCGGCCTCATGAACAAGCAGATTGCCGCCGAAATCGGCATTGCCGAGATCACCGTGAAGATACACCGCGGGCACATCATGCGAAAAATGACCGCGAAATCTCTGCCCGATCTGGTGAGAATGGCCGAGATGCTCGGGATCGGGCCCGCATCCCGCGGGCCGCAAACCTAAGTATGATTCTCCGACCGTGATTTGCGGCGCACTCTGCCCGTTACGCGACGGCACGGCAAAGGACAGCCTCTGGTCGCCTCCAGGAAAAAAACTCCTTGTCCAATCCATCAGTCATATCGATCATCGACGATGATGACTCGGTTCGCGCCGCCACCCGGAATCTCGTCAGGTCGCTTGGCTACGTCGTCCATACTTTTGCCTCGGCCGGAGATTTCCTGCGATCGCCCCACCTCAACGAAACATCGTGCGTGATAACCGATGTCAGAATGCCGGAGATGAGCGGGCTCGATCTGCAAGCCCACCTGCTGGCCAAGGGCCGGACCTTTCCCTTCATTTTCGTCACGGCCTTTTCCGTCGAAAGCGATCGCGACCGGGCCCTGAAGGCGGGAGCAACCTGCTTCCTGAGCAAACCATTCGACGGGGAGACCCTGATCGAATGCCTCGAAACCGCGCTGGCTCAGAACGGCGCGGCAGCGAGCAAATGAGCCGATCCGGCGCTGCGCGAGCCGTCTATACGCAAGGATGATCTCGCCAAACATCTAGACAGGTTGAATAAACAGGGTGGCGGCGCGAGACTTCGCATTGTCGCTCCTCGAGAGAACGAGGCGGCAGCAATGCATCACATTTTGATCGGCAAGTGGCAATTCCTCAGAAGGAGGTCGCCATGCTTTTAGAACCGCGCTGCTCTCATTGCGACAGTGAGGCCCCGAAAATCATCTCGCTGCGGGATCCTGTACGTGAACGCTACTGCGGACGCTTCTGTCTCGACAAGGGTCACGAGAATTTCATTCGCTGGATACGACGTACGAATGCGGAGGTCGCGTCATGACCAATTGCTGCGGAAATCCGGAATGCAAGCGCCCCTTCGGGCTGGTTCGGCGCAGCTGGTACTTCGAACAGTTCTGCTCGACGAAGTGCCGCGAGATCTACCGGCGGCAGCTGGAGCGCAACCGGGCCTATTGGAAATGGCTCTACAAATGCCCCGAGCCGTCGGTCACGGGAAGAAGCTGATCCGGCCACGGGGTGGAGCGGACGCCCAAGGAGCGATCATGACGACAGTGTATGCGATGCTGGTGGGCGCGATACTGGCCTGGGCACCCACAATTCTTGTGTTCATCTATATCGTGCGGGACATGCGAAACACACGAAGCCTCGATTAGCTGAAGTCTCGATTAAACTTGTGACGGGCCCTCAAGCACACCCCCCAGCCGCTTGATCGACCCGTCCCTTTTTTGAATCCGAGCGCCCTCGTGCTGCAACAGCCAGCGCTTGCGCTCCAGCCCACCGCCGTACTTCACCAGCGACCCGTTGGCGCCGATCAGGCGGTGACAGGGCAGGACGACGCTGATCGGATTGGAGCCGTTGGCGTGGCCGACGGCGCGAACGGCTTTGGGCATCCTGAGCTTCGCGGCGAGCGCCCCATAGCTCAGCGTCGTGCCTGCGGGAATCCGGGGCAACGCGTTCCAGACATTTGCTGGAACGGCGTGCCGGCAACGCGCCATTCGATCGCGGCGAGACGGTCGAGGTCGCCCTTGAAATAGCCGGTCAATGCGGCACGCAGCTCGCGCGGCGCCCGAGCGTTCTTCAAATTCACCGCGCCATAATGCAGGCGCAGCAACTGCTTCATGCGTGGCTCATAATCCTCCCAGTCCAGCGCGCGGAGCAGGCCGTCCGCATCGCTGACCAATAGCGCCGTCCCGATGGGCGTTGGCAGGCGGTCGAGGTTGAAGCTCTCTGGCATCGTCATTCCTGAAAAATATCGGCAGGCGTCCCGCACTTTTCACGCGTGCCGTGCTAGCGTCCACCCGAATTCCGCTGCCGGTTGGGGGGCCGCAACATGATCTTCATCGCCAATTTTCTGGTCGCGGTGGTTGCCGCGCTGCATGTGTTCTTTCTCGTGCTGGAGATGTTTCTCTGGGACAAGCCGCTGGGCCTGAAGGTCTTCCGCAACGAAATCGAGAAGGCAAGGGATTCTGCGGTGCTGGCCGCCAACCAGGGCCTGTATAACGGCTTCCTCGCCGCGGGCCTCGTCTGGGGCCTGCTCCACCCCAATCCGGGCTTCGCCTTCCAGATCAAGGTGTTCTTTCTGCTCTGCGTGATCGTGGCAGGCGCCTATGGCGCGGCGACCGTCAGCCGCCGGATCCTCTACGTGCAGGCCGCGCCCGCGGCGCTCGCTTTGGTCCTGCTCTGGCTGGCTTGAGAGGTTCACCTTTCCGTCACTGCCTTGCGTTGCCAAATCCGTTCCGCCACACTCGCTGGCAACGATGACGGCTGGCCATCCGAACCGATGACCGGACACGATCATCGGTCAACACAACGGAGGCAGCGACATGAGAAGTGGCATTCTTCATCTGCTTGCAGGCGCGGCGGTTGCGATCGCGCTATCGGCGACATCCGCAAGCGCGCAGAAGAAGTACGATACCGGCGCGAGCGACACCGAGATCAAGATCGGCCAGACCGTTCCATTCTCAGGCCCGGCGTCGGCCTATGCCGGCATCGGCAAGACGCAGGCTGCCTATATGCGGATGATCAACGAAAAGGGCGGCATCAACGGCCGCAAGGTCAACCTCATTCAGTATGACGACGCCTACTCGCCGCCGAAGGCCGTCGAGCAGGTTCGCAAGCTGGTCGAGGGCGACGAGGTGCTGCTCACCTTCCAGATTATCGGCACGCCGTCGAACGCCGCCGTCCAGAAATATCTCAATTCGAAGAAGGTGCCGCAGCTATTGGCGGCGACCGGTGCATCGAAATTCACCGACCCGAAGAACTTCCCCTGGACGATGGGCTACAATCCCAACTACCAGTCCGAGGGGCGTATCTACGGGCAGTACATTCTGAAGAACCACCCCAACGCCAAGATCGGCATCCTCTATCAGAACGACGATCTCGGCCGCGATTATGTCACCGGCCTGAAGGAAGCCCTCGGCGCCAAGGCCGCGTCGATGATCGTCGCCGAAACCTCCTATGAGCTGACCGATCCGACCATCGACTCGCAGATCGTCAAATTGAAAGCAGCCGGCGCCGACCTGCTCTACGACGCTTCGACGCCCAAATTTGCCGCCCAGGCCATCAAGAAGGTTGCCGACCTCGGCTGGAAACCGGTCCACATCCTCGACATCAATGCGAGCCCGGTCTCCGCGACGCTCAGGCCCGCTGGCCTCGATATTTCAAAGGACATCATCTCAACCAACTACGGCAAGGATCCGGGCGATCCGCAGTGGAAGGACGATGCCGGCATGAAGGCCTATTTCGCCTTCATGGACAAATATTATCCTGAAGGCGACAAGCAAAACACGGTCAACATTTACGGCTATGGGACCGCGGAGCTGTTGGTGCATATTCTGCAGCAATGCGGCGACGATCTCACCCGCGAAAACATCATGAAGCAGGCAACCAGCCTGAAGAACGTTGTTGGCAGCCTGTCGCTACCTGGCATGGTCATCAATACTTCGCCTACCGACTACCGCATCAACAAGCAGATGCAGATGATGAAATTCAACGGCGAGCGCTGGGAACTGTTCGGCCCGATCATCGAGGATGCCGGCCCGGCCGGTTAGCACCCTGCCCTGATTCAAGACAGAAGCCGCCGGCATCACCTGCGATGCCGGCGGCTCTTGTTTTGAACCCCGCAACGCCCGCGCGGGCCGTGCATCATTTTGCGGCTGGCGCACGCAATGGATTCTTTTTGAGCAGGCGGAACTCGATCCCGAAATTATCCGGGTTTTCGATGCCTTGCATTGCAACATGGCTTCCGCCACTATTGTGGCAGCGATGACGTCCGCCGGCAAAATGAAGCTCGCGGGAAGATCATCGGCTCAATCATAAAACACATGAGGAATGCAGCATTATGAGGAAGGGTATTTTCCATCTGGCGACCGGCACGGCGTTCGCGCTTGCGCTGTCGGTCTCGACGGCGTCCGCGCAGAAAAAATACGATACCGGCGCGACCGACACCGAGATCAAGATCGGTCAGACCAATCCATTCAGCGGCCCCGCCTCCTCCTATGCCACGATCGGCAAGACCCAGGCGGCCTACATCAAGATGATCAACGACCAGGGCGGCGTGAACGGCCGCAAGATCAATCTGGTCCAGTATGACGACGCCTATTCGCCGCCCAAGGCGGTCGAGCAGGTGCGCAAGCTGGTCGAGAGCGACGAGGTGCTGCTCACCTTCCAACTCCTCGGCACGCCCTCGAACGCGGCGGTGCAGAAGTATCTCAACGTCAAGAAGGTGCCGCAGCTGTTCGCCGCGACCGGCGCGTCGAAGTTCACCGACCCGAAGAATTTTCCGTGGACGATGGGCTTCAACCCCAACTACTTCGTCGAGGGGCGCATCTACGGCCAGTACATCCTGAAAGAATATCCGAACGCCAAGGTCGGAATCCTCTATCAGAACGACGACCTCGGAAAGGATTACCTGAACGGCATCAAGGCCGGCCTCGGCGACAAGGCCGCGAAGATGGTGGTGGCGGAAGCCTCCTACGAAGTCTCCGATCCGACCATCGATTCGCAAATCCTCAAGATCAAGGACGCCGGCGCGGACCTGTTCTTCTCGGCGACGACGCCGAAGCCGGCGGCGCAGGCGATCAAGAAGATCCACGAGCTCAACTGGAAGCCGGTGCACATCCTCGACATCAACGCCACCTCGGTCGGCGCCGTGATGAAGCCGGCGGGCCTCGAAGCCTCCAAGGGCGTGATCAGCGTCAACTACGGCAAGGATCCACTCGATCCGACCTGGAAGGACGACCCGGGCATGAAGAAGTATTTCGAGTTCATGGCGAAGTACTATCCGGACGGCGACAAGGATTCGAGCTTCAACTCCTACGGCTACATGACCACGCAATTGCTGATCCATGTGCTGAAGGCATGCGGCGACAATCTGACCCGCGAGAACGTGTTGAAACAGGCCACCAGCCTGAAGAACGTTCAGCTCGACCTGCTGCTGCCGGGTATCTCGGTCAACACCACGCCGGACGATTATCGCGTCAACAAGCAGTTGCAGATGATGAAGTTCAACGGCGAGCGCTGGGAAATGTTCGGCCCGATCCTCGAGGACGCAGGTCCTGCGGGCTAGGCCCGGCGACCCCATCGAAACGATCGGCGGAAAGAAGCGATCGGCGGCCCCTCGGGGCCGCCGATTTTTTTGAACGCTACTTCGGTATCTCGCCGAACGTCTTGCCGACCGGCAGCACCGCGTGCCGGATCAGGCGGGAATCCTCGACCGCGGCCTGGCGGTGCTTGACAGCTTCGCGGTAGACGGGATCGCGGATCATCTCGGCGAAGGCCGCGACATCAGGATATTCGGCGATGAAGCAGTGATCCCAGCGCTCCGCCTCGGGCCCGATCAGCATCAGTTCGAACCTGCCCTGCCAGACGATGCGGCCGCCGAGCCGCTCGAACACCGGGCCGCTTTCGCGCCCATAGGCCGCGTAGGCTTCCGCGCCGGTCGCCTTGCGGCCATCGGGATAGGCGGCCTGCGCGCGTAAGCGAACCAGATTGAGCATGTGGATGGGGCCCGGCCGGTCATTGGCCTTGAATTGCGCGAACACTTCCCTGGTCGGATCGATATGGCCCATGCGGCTTTTCCCTGAAAACGCTGTCGCAGGCGCCAATCCTAACACGCCCCGCCGCACCTCCTAATCCTGCATTAACCTTTCCGTAACCGACCCTTAAACAGCCCCCGCTAGCCTGCAGCAGGACGGGTGTGAACGGCGTTTGTCATGGCGTGGGGACGGAAAAAGAGCGGCGGACGCAGGGAACCGCTGTTTGGGCTTCCGGCAGCGCTCGCGGACTTGCGGCTTTCACCGGAGGATCGCATCCCAGCCGCCGTCGACGAAGAAAAACCAAAGAAGTCAGTGCCCAAGCGCAAGCACGAAGAGGACGACGACGAGCCGCCGCCGCGCGAGCGCAAGCCGCGCGCGGCGAGAGGCGGCGCCAGGCGGCGTGCGAAATCGCGCGGCCGGTTCAGGTTCGGCCGGCTGATCTATTGGGGCGCGGTGCTTGGCCTGTGGGCGGCGATCGCGATCATCGGCGTCGTGGTCTGGGTCGGCGCACATTTGCCCGCGATTCAGTCGCTGGAAATTCCAAAGCGTCCGCCGACGATTCAGATTGTCGGTGTTGACGGCAGCCTGATGGCCTCGCGCGGCGAAATGGCCGGCACCAATGTCGCGCTGAAGGACCTGCCGCCCTATCTACCGAAGGCCTTCATCGCCATCGAAGACCGTCGCTTCTATTCGCATTACGGCATCGACCCCGTCGGCATTGCGCGCGCCGCGGTTGCCAACGTCGTGCATCGGGGCGTGTCGCAGGGTGGCTCGACGCTGACGCAGCAGCTCGCCAAAAACCTGTTCCTGACCCAGGAACGCACGATGGCGCGCAAGCTGCAGGAAGTGGAGCTGGCGCTGTGGCTGGAGCGCAAGCACTCCAAGAACGAAATTCTCGAGCTCTATCTCAACCGCGTCTATTTCGGTTCCGGCGCTTATGGCGTCGAGGCGGCTTCGCAGCGCTATTTCGGCAAATCCGCCAAGAACGTCACGGTCGCGGAGGCCGCGATGCTGGCGGGCCTCGTCAAGTCGCCGTCGCGGCTGGCGCCGAACCGCAACCCCGAAGGCGCGGAAGCGCGCGCTCAGATCGTGCTCGCGGCGATGGCGGAGTCCAAATTCATCAGCGCCGCGCAGGCCAAGGCCTCGATCGGACATCCCTCGTACAAAGTGAAGCCGGCCGGCGCCGGCACGGTCAATTACGTCGCCGACTGGATTGGCGAGGTGCTCGACGATCTCGTCGGCCAGATCGACCAGAGCATCGTGGTCGAAACCACGATCGATCCGAAGCTGCAGAGTGTCGCGGAAGCCGCCATCATCGACGAGCTCGCCGCCAAGAGCGTGAAGTTCAACGTCACGCAGGGCGCGCTGGTGGCGATGACGCCCGAGGGCGCGGTGCGCGCGATGGTGGGCGGGCGGAACTATGCCGACAGCCAGTACAACCGCGCCGTGACGGCCAAACGCCAGCCCGGCTCGGCGTTCAAGCCGTTCATCTATCTGACGGCGATCGAAGGCGGCCTGACGCCGGAATCGATCCGCCAGGACGCGCCGCTCGACCTCAAGGGCTGGCGGCCGGAGAACTACACCCATGAATATTTCGGCGCGGTGACGCTGACACAGGCGCTGGCGATGTCGCTCAACACGGTCGCGGTGCGGGTCGGCCTCGAAGTCGGACCGAAGAACGTGGTGCGGACCGCGCACCGGCTCGGCATTTCATCAAAACTCGAGGCCAATCCCTCGATCGCGCTAGGCACCTCGGAAGTGTCCGTCATCGAGCTTGTTGGGGCCTATGCGCCGTTTGCCAATGGCGGTCTCGGCGTCTCCCCGCATGTCGTGACCAAGATCCGCACCAGTGAGGGCAAGCTGCTGTATGCGCGGCAGCCCGATCAGCTCGGCCAGGTGATCGAGCCGCGCCATGTCGCGATGATGAACACGATGATGCAGGAAACGCTCTTAAGCGGCACCGCGCGCAAGGCGGAGATTCCGGGCTGGATGGCGGCCGGCAAGACCGGCACCAGCCAGGATTTCCGCGACGCCTGGTTCATCGGCTATACGGCCAACCTCGTCACCGGCGTCTGGCTCGGCAATGACGACAATTCGCCGACCAGGAAGGCGACCGGCGGCGGCCTGCCGGTGGAAGTCTGGACCCGCTTCATGCGGTCAGCGCATCAGGGCGTTCCGGTGGCCGGTTTGCCGAACGCGCAGCGCGGCGGCTTCATGTCGAACCTGTTCCAGACCGCGTCGCAGACCAGCGCCGAGCCGCAGCCGTCGGCGCCGGTCCCACAGAGCGGCGGATACCGGCCACCGCCGGCAAGAACTTCGGCGCCGCCGCCGAATCCATCGGCGCGGCCGGAAGCCGCAGCAGGGCTCGATGGCTGGCTGGTAGATCGGCTGTTTGGAAGGTAGGGCGGCGCCAGTAGCCCGGATGGAGCGAAGCGCAATCCGGGAACAGGGTTAGCTGCATTCGAGACCGTCCCCGGGTTTCGCTTCGCTCCACCCGGGCTACGATTGAGGCCTAATCCTCGACCCCGTAACGATGCAGGTCGTTGCCGTAGGTGTCGAGCCAGCGCTTGGCGCGTTCGACATGGTCGCAGATGCGGCCGACGACGCGCCAGAATCTGGGTGAGTGATTCATCTCGACCAGATGAGCCACCTCATGGGCGGCGAGATAGTCCAGCACATAGGGAGGCGCGAGGATCAATCGCCAGGAATACGACAATGAACCGGCCGAGGTGCACGATCCCCAGCGGCTCGACTGGTCGCGGATCGACACCCGCCTGACCCGCACACCGAGATCCGCCGCGTAGGCGAGCGATGCCTTGTGCAGATCCTTGCGCGCTTCGCGCTTGAGAAAGTCGTGGACGCGCCGGTCCATGTGGTCGACGTCGCCGGCCACGCACAAAACCTTCTCGCCGCTGTCGCGGGTTTCGGTCCACACCGTGCCGCGCTCGCCTGCGCGATGCACGATCCGGTGCGGCACACCGCGCAGCGGTATGACAGTGCCGGCCTGAAACGGCGCGGCCTTCGGCAAACGGCCGAGACGGGCGGCGATCCAGCCGCCATGAAGCTGCGCAAAATCCTTGGCTTCCATGATCGTGCCGCGCGGCGGCATCGTCAGGATGGCTTCGCGGTCCGTTGGATGAATGCGCAAGGTGTAACGCCGCGCGCGGCGGTGCCGCCGCAGCCGGATCGCAAAGACTTGCGAGCCGTGCTTGACCAAAAGAGTCGCGGGTTCGGCGGGCCGCCGATAAAGGAGGGCGCGAGTAGCCATATCTTGGAGTCCGGGGAGTAGGAGTTCGCCCGGATTCTGCCATATCCGCCGCCAGGGAAATCGCATCTAAATTGCTCGGCGCAAAAACAAATCATTTGCCCAATATACAGGGGCTTGGCGGCAAATGGCCTCTAGGGGATGGGGTTGGAACCCAAAATTTTGGCTGGAACCGGGGGTCAAAAACGGCCTCAAGAAGTGAGTCTGAACTCACCCCTTGATTCGGCCGAAAACTGGAATGCTTGAATCATCTCAGCAACTTATCGGCGGCTCGGAATCGATGCCGCCGGGCACTATTCGGCTGCACGGACCAATGTCGGCTTGGTAATAGCCGCTGAAATCTTGGCATTGGCCGACGACATCATGAAATCGGAGATGCGCGGCACGATTTCGGAACGGAATCGCGAACCGTTGAACACACCGTAATGTCCAACGCCCTTTTGCACGTAATGCACGCGGCGATGATCGGGAATATGCGGGCACAATGCGTGCGTCGCTTCGGTCTGGCCGAGCCCGGAGATGTCGTCTTTCTCGCCTTCCACCGTCATCAGCGCCACGCGCCGGATTTGCGACGGATCGACCAGCTTGCCGCGATGGGTCATCTCGCCCTTGGGCAGCGCGTGCTTGACGAAAACGAGGTCGACGGTCTGCAGGTAATACTCCGCCGTCAGATCCATCACCGCGAGATACTCGTCATAGAATTC